>NZ_JBFUPT010000130.1:0-502 GCF_041360715.1 Caballeronia sp. RCC_10 | reverse complement strand
CACCATGCTGAAGTCGAAGGTGGCCAGCGTCTTGGTCGGATCAAGATGTGACTCCGTACGATGCCGCTCGATGCGTCGTTTGGCACGTTCGGCCAGTTCGTGCTCAAGCAGCGCCCCAAGCAATCGCGTAGCCGGCCAGCCTTCCTTATCAGAGCGCTCAACGAACTCGGGCCATAACCTGCCGATGGTCGGCAGACGTAACTCGTTCAACATCAGGGCCAGACGGCCGTTGTCATGGGCAGGGGCGTTCATGCTGCCACCTTGTCGAGAAGCTCGTCATAGACCGCGACGGGCGGCATTTCGACTACCACCTCGGGACATCGGGCCTGACGCGGCGCGAATTCATCGCGCAACTGCTTCAGATCGGGCAGTTCGCCTGCTTCGAGCAAGGCGTCGAGCCGCTCGGCCAGCAACGCCTCAACGCCGTGATGTCCTGCGAGTTCGAGCAGCCCTACGATCGTCTTGCATGCCTGGCGTTGCGTCAGTTGCGTCTCGAGCTTCT
>NZ_JBFUPT010000129.1:0-532 GCF_041360715.1 Caballeronia sp. RCC_10 | reverse complement strand
TTGCACGGGGAGGAAACGAGTGTTTATGCCGACGCCGGCTATCAAGGCATCGAAAAGCGCGAGCAAGCGGGCTCGACTCGATGGCACGTTGCGATGCGGCCCAGCAAGCGAAGGAAACTGAACCTGAGTGACCCTGTCGATGCCATATACGACAAGATCGAACGATTGAAGGCGGGCATTCGGGCGAAGGTCGAGCATCCTTTCCGAATCCTCAAGCGCCAATTTGGCTATGTGAAGACACGATACCGGGGGCTGGCGAAGAACACTGCTCAAATCACTACGTTATTTGCGTTGGGCAATCTTTGGATGATGCGAAAAGCGCTGCAAAAATCGTAGAGAGGTTGCGCACGATGAACTTGACCTTCCTCCAATCGCCGCGCGTCACAACCTCTTGATCGCATCGACCTCGTGACCGGCCGGGATCGACAACTCGTGCGCGGTGAGGAGAATGGAGCCCAATGCAAAATCTTTCCATCCAGTCTACGTCACGCCTGTCGCATGCTTCCGAAACGAATTGTGCAGACGCTCCTTA
>NZ_JBFUPT010000128.1:0-535 GCF_041360715.1 Caballeronia sp. RCC_10 | reverse complement strand
CTATGAGCAACTCGCTGGAGTGCCGATGGCTGCTTAACTCCAGCAAAACGGTCTCCGAGGTTCCCGGTGCGCTTCACTTCAGGACCGAATCACCAGCTTTGCGAGTGAGACGCTGAAGCGCCGCCACAAGAAACTGCTCAAACGGGGCCACCGCCTGGCCGAGCTTGATGATGAAACACGCCATCGCGCGCGCATCGCGGCCAAGAAGTTGCGCTATGCGACTGAGTTCTTCTCTTCCCTGTTCGATCGACGCGAAGTGAAGCGTTACGTCACTGCGCTGAGCGATCTGCAGGACGATCTGGGTTGGCGCAACGACGTCGTCGTAGCGAGCGGACTGCTCCGGTCGTTAGGAGAGAGCAAGCCTGAGACGGCAGCGGGCGCCGGTTTCGCGCGTGGATACCTCGCCTCGCACGCGGTAGCGGATCACGATGCGATGAAGACTTTGTGGAAGAGATTTAGGCCTCTTTTGAATTCTCAGTGGGTGGTTTGGCGGGTCAAGGGCGAGCGTAAGGTCCGCGCAGCGAACCCTTGAGGC
>NZ_JBFUPT010000127.1:0-561 GCF_041360715.1 Caballeronia sp. RCC_10 | reverse complement strand
ATCACGCGCTCGAACTCGGCCGGCCTTACGGCTTTCATTTGCACGGCCGCCGCAATTGTTGTCGCGAGCATCTCCTCGACGCCGGCTTCGCCCAGCGCCTGCCGAAAGCGCACGAGGTTGGTCGGATCGCATGGCAGGCGCGGCTGGAAATAGTCCTCGCCGCAGAAGTACTGGAAGTACACGTCTTGTGCCCAGCGCTCGCAAACCGACTCATCACTTTCGTTGTATGCGTGCTTCAGGTAGAGCAGTCCGACCATCAGCCGGGCCGACAGGCGCGGACGTCCGGCAGCGCTATGGCCCGCGCCCGCCAGCTTGGGCGCCGTGCCGAACAGATCGACCTCTGCGCTCAGCCGGCCTTCGCGAGCACGCCGCTCGAAGATCGGTGTCAACGTCGCTTCTATCGACGTCCAGGGCATTCGGTTAGCCAGTACGGCCAGCGGGTGCCGCAAATCGATCATTGCATCCAGGCGGCTGCGGAAGAAATCCGGTGTGCTCATCGGCGCTTCTCACTCCCAGAACATAGGCTAATTCCATATTGGAACTGGGAGTTCCGCAACCCTC
>NZ_JBFUPT010000126.1:0-587 GCF_041360715.1 Caballeronia sp. RCC_10 | reverse complement strand
AGCGGGAGAAGAGGCGGACTGACCCCGGTCCAGTTCGCTGCGCCGACCATCACGCAGGCTAGGCGTGCCCACTCGCGTTTCGAAAGACCGAGCACTGTGTCCTCCGCGCTTCCCGACGCCAGTTCGATGACCTGTTCAAGACCCTTCGCTCCCTTGGCTCGATTCGCTTTTACGCACATCACCATAAGGTTGCCGGGTGCATAGGCTCCATCATTGTTGATCCTATCGACCGACCAGTCGCTTTCGACCAAAGCAGCATGTGTCATGGCGATCAAGGTGATCGGACAGATCGCGCAGTCGATCTTTTTTAGGTAGGCAGGAGTTACTTCCTCGTCGAGAATTCGGCGGCGGCGAAAGGCGTTCAGCCGAAGTTGCAACCATTTGGACACGAAGCGATCGGGGACATGCTGCGGAACGCGAAAATGCAGGCGGCCCGCGCGGTACCCAGCCTGTACACTCGGCTCGCTCGATGCGCAGTCCAAGACACGACCGAAGCGGGCGAAATCCCAACCGATGTCAAATCCGGTTTGCGCAACGTTGACAGCTTGCATCGCGCTGGCCCTCGCAACTTGTCCCGTCCCTAAATT
>NZ_JBFUPT010000125.1:0-625 GCF_041360715.1 Caballeronia sp. RCC_10 | reverse complement strand
AACACGAGCCGCCGTCATGTGAAGCACAAGATCTGGCCTTATCTGTTGCGCGGCATGACGATCAATCGGGCAAACCAGGTCTGGGCACTGGACACGAGTTACATCCCGATGGCGCGGGGCTTCGTGTATCTGACCGCCGTGGTGGACTGGGCCAGCCGAAAGGTACTGGCCCATCGTGTGGCGATCACGATGGAAGCGATGCACGCTGTCGAGGCGTTGGAGGAAGCATTCGCGAAATACGGTCAACCGGAGATCGTCAACACCGATCAGGGCAGCCAGTTCACAGCGACAGACTTCACCGACGCGGTGCTCCGCCGGGGCATTCGCTTGTCCATGGACGGCAAAGGTGCCTGGCGCGACAACGTGTTCGTCGAGCGTGTCTGGCGCAGCGTGAAATATGAAGAGGTGTATCTGAGGGCCTATGAATCGGTCAGCCATGCCCGCCGTTCTATTGGCGATTACCTGAATCTTTACAACCAGAAACGACCTCATTCGAGTCTGTCCGATCAGACGCCGGATGAGGCCTACTTCGCGACACTGCCAGCGATCAAATCGGCAGCTTGATGACCCCGGCGCTTCCACTTATAAACTCGATCTAACTGTCCGAACCAACGGCGCCACCTCT
>NZ_JBFUPT010000124.1:0-655 GCF_041360715.1 Caballeronia sp. RCC_10 | reverse complement strand
ACCACGGCAAACATGGCGGACCCGAGCTGATCCCTTCGTCGACGTATGGGAGAGCGAAGTCGTACCGCTGCTGCGCAGTGCGCCAACCTGATGGGCATCACGGTCCTGCGCAAGCTGCAGGATGATCACCCGGATCGTTATCCCGATAGCATGCGGCGCACGCTGGAGCGACGTATCCGCCAGTGGCGGCCCTTGAAGGGCCTACGCAGGAGGTGTTCTTCCCCCAGGAACATCAACCGGGCGTGCGCGGACTGTCAGACTTCACCGATATGAGCAAGCTGTGCGTGACGATCGGCGGCGCCCCATTCGGTCACCGGCTGTATCACTTCGTGCTGGCGTTCTCGCGCTGGGAGTACGCGAACGTTGTTGAGGGTGGCGAGAGTTTCGAGGCCCTCGCAGCGGGATTGCAGAACGCGCTATGGCAGGCCGGCGGTTGCCCGCGCGAACATCGTTCTGACAGCCTGTCGGCTGCCTTCAAGAATCTGACAGAGCAGGAGGACTTCACGAAGCGTTACGCAGCGCTACTTGACCATTACGGCATGGAGGGCACGCGCAACAATCGTGGCCTGGGTCACGAGAACGGCAGCGTGGAATCCTCGCATCGGTATCTGAAGGAAGCGGTCGACCAGGCCTTGATGCTTCGCGGCCATCGCGA
>NZ_JBFUPT010000123.1:0-678 GCF_041360715.1 Caballeronia sp. RCC_10 | reverse complement strand
CCGGTTGAAACTTGAGAGAATGGCTTCCAACGGAGGAATGGAAGTCATGAAGAAGAGCCGATTCACGGAAGAACAGATGGTCACGATGCTGCGCGAGGCGGACAAGACGTCGGTGGCGGAGGTGGCCAAGAAGCACGGGATCAGCGAGCAGACGGTCTATAACTGGCGTCAGCATTTCGGCGGGATGGAGGCGGCCGACGTGAAGCGCCTTAAGCAGCTTGAGCAGGAAAACGCGCGACTGAAGAAGATGGTGGCAGAGCGTGATCTCGAACTCGATGTAATGAGGGAGATCAACGCAAAAAAATGGTGAGCGTGCCCGCTCGCCGCCTGCAGGTTGCCTACGCGAAAGCGCGAGGCCTGTCGCAGCGGCGTGCGTGCGCGCTGATGTCAGTCGCGAGGTCGGCGTTGCATTACCAGTCGAAGTTGGCCGAGCGTGACGCGCCGGTGTTGGCGGCGATGCGTGTCCTGTCGGCGCAGTATCCGCGCTACGGTTACCGTCGCATCCAGATCTTTTTGGATCGACAAGGCGATCCGATGAGTGCCGACCGGGCTTGGCGGCTGTGGCGGCTCGCGGGATTGCAGGTGCCGCGCAAGCGCCCGCGGCGACGCGTGTCGATGCATCGACCCCGGCCTCAACCAGCTACGGCGGCACGACATGTCTGGGCGTATGACTTCGTG
>NZ_JBFUPT010000122.1:0-686 GCF_041360715.1 Caballeronia sp. RCC_10 | reverse complement strand
AGACAGGTATCCGTTGGAACCATCTACCGACGCGGCTAGGCTTCGGCTCTGGCGCGACCTGCTGGCGTCGGTTGCACGACTGGCAGCAGGCCGGGGTGTGGGACAGGTTGCATGGGCTGCTGCTCGACAAGCTGCGCGAGTCGGGCCAGCTCGACTTCTCACGTGCGGCTGTCGATTCATCGTCCGTGCGAGCCGTTGGGGCGGGCCAAAAACTGGGCCAAACCCCACCGATCGTGCGCGACCAGGCTCCAAGCACCACGTCCTCGTAGACGCCAACGGCGTTCCAGTCAGCGCGATTCTGACCGGTGCAAACCGCAACGATGTCACCCAACTGCTTCCGCTGGTCGACGCCATCCCGCCGATTCGTGGCACTCGCGGCCGACCGCTTCGCAAGCCCAAGGTCATCTACGCCGACCGTGGTTACGATTCTGACTCGCATCGCCGCCGGCTTCGCGAGCGCGGCATCCAACCGGTTATCGCCAGGCGTCGCACGGAACACGGCAGCGGCCTCGGCAAATTCCGTTGGGTCGTCGAACGGACTCATTCTTGGCTCCATGGTTTCCGTCGCCTCCGCACTCGCTTCGAACGCCGCGCTGACATTCACGAAGCTTTCTTAAAGCTAGCCTGCGCACTCGTCTGCTGGAACATCTTCAGCCGAACGGAGCGCGCTTTTTGAACTGGCCTTT
>NZ_JBFUPT010000121.1:0-699 GCF_041360715.1 Caballeronia sp. RCC_10 | reverse complement strand
CCCCTGAACGCCTGCGGCTTGCGCTTGAGAGAATCGATGAAGTGACGATAGTCCAGCGCGTGGCGGTTGTCGGCTGCACGGGAGCCTCGCGGCGTACTGTGCACCAGCGCGCCCGACAGATAGCAGTCGAGCCGGTCACCATAGATCCGCACCTTTAGCCTATGGCCGATCAGGCGCGACGGTGCGCTGTACAGGATGCCGCGCACGGTGAATGTGCTGCAGCGGGTCACGAGTGCTTCTTCCTCGACGAAGTCAGTAGTGCGACGTACGGGCAAATCCTGCAACTGTGCGCGCTCAATACGAAACGCCGCAGCGTTGCGCCGGTTCCGGCGCATCACCACCTCACGGATAAATTCATCGTAGGCGCCCCGCTCAGCGAAGTCGCGATGACCGCGAAGCATCAAGGCCTGGTCGACCGCTTCCTTCAGATACCGATGCGATGACTCCACGCTGCCGTTCTCGTGACCCAGGCCTCGATTGTTGCGCGTGCCCTCCATGCCGTAATGGTCGAGCAGCGCTGAGTAACGTTTCGTGAAGTCCTCCTGCTCTGTCAGATTCTTGAAGGCAGCCGACAGGCTGTCAGAGCGATGTTCGCGCGGGCAGCCGCCGGCCTGCCACAGCGCGTTCTGCAATCCCGATGCGAGGGCCTCGAAACTCTCGCCACCCTCAACAACGTTCGCGTATTCCCAGCGCGAGAAC
>NZ_JBFUPT010000120.1:0-710 GCF_041360715.1 Caballeronia sp. RCC_10 | reverse complement strand
GGCGTCTGATAGCGCGACTGGATTTCGAACGCGACTTCGTTCGCGCCGCCGTGCTTCGGGCCGCGCAGGGCGCCGATTGCGCCGGTGATCGCGGAGTACATGTCCGAACCCGTTCCCGCGATGACCCGCCCCGTGAACGTCGATGCGTTGAACTCGTGCTCGGCATAGAGATTGAGCGAGACGTGCATCGCCTTGACCCACGATTCGGACGGCTTCACGCCATGCAGCAGATGCAGGAAGTGACCGCCGATGGAATCGTCGTCGGTTTCGACTTCGATGCGCCGGCCGTTGTGCGAATAGTGGTACCAGTAGAGCAGCATCGAGCCGAGCGACGCCATCAGGCGATCGGCGATGTCCTTCGCGCCGGGAACGTTGTGGTCGTCCTTTTCGGGCAACACGGTGCCGAGCACGGAGACGCCGGTGCGCATCACGTCCATCGGATGCGCGGACGCCGGAATCCATTCGAGCGCGGCCTTCACGTTCGCGGGCAGTCCGCGCAACGCCTTCAGCTTTGCCTTGTACGCGGTCAGTTCGGCGATGTTCGGCAGCTTGCCGTGCACAAGCAGATACGCGATTTCCTCGAATTCGGAGGTCGTCGCGACATCGAGGATGTCGTAGCCGCGATAGTGCAGGTCGTTGCCGGTCTTGCCGACCGTGCACAGCGCGGTATTGCCCGCCGTCACGCCGGACAGCGCGACGGATTTCTTCGG
>NZ_JBFUPT010000119.1:0-732 GCF_041360715.1 Caballeronia sp. RCC_10 | reverse complement strand
CGCGTGTTGAGCCGGGCGGAGATCGAGCAAAGAATATACGGCGACAAGAATGAAGAGCGGACCAACGCGATACAGGTCTACGTCAACACGCTGCGGCGAAAGATAGGAGAGGATGAGATCTTGACTGTTCGAGGCGTCGGCTATCGACTGGCGTGAGCCACAAAACGTGGTGGCCGGCGCCAGTGGCCCCGACATTGATGAATGGGGCCGACCTATGCGCTGCCGGGCCTCTAGACATATTGGCGATAGTGCGCCGAATGATATCGGTGACGTGATGAGTCTAGACCGGTCACATGCCCGAGTGCGTATTTCGGACGAAGGTGACCGGCCGTTTCGGGATCGTGACCGGCGATTTCGGCAACGTGACCGTCCGTTCCGGGGACGTGACCGATCGGACCGGACGGCAGGACTGGCGTTGCGCATGACATCAACCACGCGAGCTATGCTCGCCGGCTTTTGCCGGAGAGAGCATGCCCGCGCACCGGATGAACATGCGCATGTATATGAACGCCTCCCATTTGCGAAGCAGTATTGAGCGCTGACAGGTGGATGGACTGCTGCTGTATATCCGACCTTGGTGCAGTGCAAGACGCGCACTACGGGCCTCGATGAAATTCGCTTACCCGCGCCTCTGACCTGCCTGGCGAATATCGGACCGGTTGAAACTTGAGAGAATGGCTTCCAACGGAGGAATGGAAGTCATGAAGAAGAGCCGATTCACGGAAGAACAGA
>NZ_JBFUPT010000118.1:0-755 GCF_041360715.1 Caballeronia sp. RCC_10 | reverse complement strand
GGGGCAAGTTAGGTCCTTCTATCAACGCTTCAGGCACATCCCGCGATGACCTCTGCGATCAGTATTTCAGCGGCCTGTTAGGCGTGTGCCTGCTTGAGATTGCACGAGGGCCGCGTCAGAAACGAACTCGTCCCGGGTTGCGGGCTTGTCGGCGGAGCTGACCTTGCTCGGGCTGATCTTGAATTTTACACTCATTTACTCAACTCCTTTTACTCAACTCCATTGAGTTACTCGACTCAAAGAACTCTTGAGCAAGCAACTGAATCTCCGCGCGGGCCCGCGAGTATCCGCTCAACTACGCCATGCCCGCTAAGGAGCGCGTCCCGGTGCCCCTTGCGGTCCCGGATTACCGTATGCTGCGTCGAGCGATCTATCGACCAAGGTGGCACCGCGCCTTCGAATTGTCGAAACATATGAATATGGTTCGACCGGGTCTCCCGAGGCCTGCCAAGAGAGTCTATTAGACATGGCTAGCCTTTCGTACGACCCCACGGTCAGACCTTGCAAGACTTCCGCTTATCCGATTTTCGTGAAAATAGCGGCCGAGGCGATGGACGCACTTTTCGTCGATGGCGCCGATTGACGGAAGTCGTCAATGTTGACCCGCGCTGCAGAAGCGAAGCCTCGGGTGAGGGGAAACTGGGAACACGTGGTGATGCTGACCTGCCTGATTTCTCGGGACCGTTTCAATCTTGAAGAACGGCCTTGGCTGCTTCAATTGAACAATACCGCTGCTTGAACTCGTTGGGTGTTAG
>NZ_JBFUPT010000117.1:0-769 GCF_041360715.1 Caballeronia sp. RCC_10 | reverse complement strand
GGAAACTCTGCGTAACTCGCGCGTGTAATGGCCCTTAGGAATGCTACTATATTGGTCACGACCTGGAGGCAGCAATGACGCAACTTCATCTCGGCTTGAACCTGTCAACCAAGCGCACGCGCAAGCGGGAGTTCTTAGACGAGATGAGGCGAGTGGTGCCGTGGACGCGGCTGATTGAGTTGATCGAGCCGCATTATCCAAAGGGGAAGACTGGCCGTCCGCCATTTCCCGTTGCGACGATGTTGCACATTCACTTCATCCAGCAATGGTTCAGTCTGTCGGATCCAGCGATGGAAGAGGCCCTCTACGATGTGCCGCTGTATCGCGAATTCGCGGGTCTCGACGGTGCAATGACCCGTCTTCCGGACGAAACGACCATCCTGCGGTTCAGGCACCTGCTTGAGGCCCATGGGATCGCTGCGCAGATCCTGGCGGTGGTCAATGAGTTATTGAGCGACAAGGGATTGATGCTCAAGGCCGGATCGGCTGTCGACGCCACGTTGATTGCGGCGCCCAGTTCGACCAAGAACGGCTCGGGCACACGCGATCCGGAGATGCAGTCGACCCAGAAAGGCCGCAACTGGTACTTCGGCATGAAAGCGCACGTGGGTGTGGACGCAGAGTCAGGCTTGGTCCACACGGTCATCGGCACGGCCGCTAACGTGCACGACATCAATGTGGCACCTGCGTTGTTGCACGGGGAGGAAACGAGTGTTTATGCCGACGCCGGCTATCAAGGCATCGAAAAGCGCGAGCAAGCGGGCTCGAC
>NZ_JBFUPT010000116.1:0-801 GCF_041360715.1 Caballeronia sp. RCC_10 | reverse complement strand
GGTTCGTCGGCTTGGCAATGGATGATGTGGTGTGGGTGCCCACCGTGTTCACGAAGAACCGCGAGCGGTTGATCAAGCACGACGCGGTCATCAAATTCTTCAACGAAGTGGTGGCCATTGCCGAGAAGAAGGACCTGCTCTCAGGTGAGCACTTCAGCGTGGACGGCACCTTGATTCAGGCGTGGGCGGGCCACAAGAGCTTCGTGCGCAAGGACCGTGACGATCAGGACAACGATGACGGCAGCGCGGGCGACTTCAAAGGCAGCAAGCGCAGCAACGAGACACATCAGTCCAAGACTGATCCTGATGCGCGGCTCTATCGCAAAGGCAAAACGGCCAGCGAATTGCGGTACATGGGCCATACGCTGACCGATAATCGGCACGGCCTGGTGGTCAACGCTCGCGTGACACACGCTGATGGGCATGCCGAGCGTGAAGCGGCCAAGATCATGATCAACGATGCGCGGCAAGCGGCAGAAGATGCGAACGCAGAAATCACGCTCGGTGCAGACAAGGGTTACGACGCACAGGAATTCATTGAAGCCTGCCAGGAAATGAAGGTCACCCCGCACGTTGCGCAAAACACTTCTGGGCGGCGTTCAGCGGTGGCCGACGCGATTGCATCAAGCCTGGGCTATTCCATTTCGCAGCGAAAGCGCAAGTTGATCGAACAAGGCTTCGGGTGGGCCAAGACCGTGGGGCGCATGCGCCAAGTGATGGTGCGTAGTTTGGAGAAGGTTGACCAGATGTTCGTGTTGAACATGGCCGCCTATAACCTCGTGCGCATGCGGTCACTGGGAC
>NZ_JBFUPT010000115.1:0-809 GCF_041360715.1 Caballeronia sp. RCC_10 | reverse complement strand
ATCTGGCTCGTAGCGTTGCCATACAACAAGTCGCCTTCCCAGTGCCCGGGTATTGCGCGATCCTCCGCCGTAGCAGGGCGTTCACTGATCGATACGGCGTTGCGAATGTTCGTGCGGCCCTCAGTCTTCAGTGTGTGGTGACGAGACCGGCGCATGGTTCGAGAGCGTCGCAAGTGCTCAAGCAATTCCTTTTTCAGGGCACCACGAGCTTGGATATAGAGGCTCCGATAGATTGTCTCGTGCGACACCAGATAATCCTTGTTGACCGCATACGCATGTCTGAGCCAACCAGCAATCTGCTCAGGGGACCACTGCAGCTTCAGCTTTGCAGCGACAACTCGCGCCAGCGTCTGGTTCTGCACCAATTTGCCAACCTTCGGCCGACGTGCCCGCTCCCAGGCGATCGCATCCGCCTGGCTCGCTCGATAGCCTCGGCTACCCCCGTTGCGCCGCAACTCGCGACTTATAGTGGAAGCAGCGCGCCCCAGCCTGGTTGCGATCGACCGAATCGATAATCCGGACACCAGGGAGCGGGAAATCTCTTCGCGCTCAGCGAGCGTCAATACCCGTGCCGCGCGGTGCCTTTGCAGCGGCTGGATGCCGCCGGTCTCCGATAGTATCCCCTGAATCGAAGAATGGCCTCGATTGAACAGGTTGGCAATCTGATGAATCGTATCGCCCTTCCGCCATCGCTCCCACATCAGCGCTTTCTGGGTCTCAGAGTAATAGATTCTCGGTCGCTGCTTCATTTGCAACACCTCCGCTGCTCACGCAAATTTTAGGTGTTGCATCGACCGGTTGAATCCGCC
>NZ_JBFUPT010000114.1:0-830 GCF_041360715.1 Caballeronia sp. RCC_10 | reverse complement strand
GGCTCTGTCAACTTGTCGACACTGAGTCGGAAAGACGGCAAGAAAAAGCGTCCCTCAGAAGGCGCAGGACGGATTTCGGGTGACCCCGGTGAACTCGCGCCAGGCAACAAATCGCCCTTCGAGTTGTTTCCGATGGAGTGAAGCGCGCAGCAGATGCCGCTTGAGCGCGAAGTGTTGCCTGACCGGCCCGAAGCACGAGAGAAATTTCTGTGTGCGTTTCGGGTTGCGAAAGCCGCGCATACGCCGTTCGCGTTCGCGGGTCGGTTGGTGGCTGTTCTCTGCGCGGTTGTTCAGTCGGGCGGCCGCTTTGACGAACACGTGCTTCACGTTCGCAAGTTCGGGGATCTCCGCCTTTGCCGCCGGATAGCTGCGCAACTGATCAGTGACGATCTTGCGCGGTACCGGGCTCGAGCGCAGCACACGCTTGAAGAAGCGTTTGGCCGCGGCTTTGTCGCGCCGCTTTTGTAGCAAGATGTCGAGTTCCGCGCCGTGCTGGTCGACCGCGCGCCACAGCAGGTGCGGTTCGCCACGCAGCGTGACGAACATCTCGTCGAGGTGCCAGGTGCTACCCGGCTTGCTTCGCGCGGCTTTCACCCGGTGAGCGAAGCCGTTGCCAAACTTATCGCACCAGCATCGGATTGTCTCGTATGTCACGGTCACACCGCGCTCGAAGAGCAGTTCCTCGATGTCGCGCAAGCTCAACTGAAAGCGGAAATACCAACGGACAGCGCAACTGATGACCTCGGCCGGGAAACGGTGACCGTGATAGAGCGATTTCGATTTCTTCATCGCATCATCTTACGTGACCGACCCAACAACCTGACAACGCC
>NZ_JBFUPT010000113.1:0-848 GCF_041360715.1 Caballeronia sp. RCC_10 | reverse complement strand
CATCGACAAAGCAAAACGCAAGACTGCGCCGAAGTATCCGACCGAGGTTCGCGAGCGCGCGGTTCGCATGGTGTTCGAGCACCGTTCGGAATACGCTACGCAGTGGGAAGCGATCCAGTCGATCGCCGCGAAGATGGGCTGTTCGCGCGAGACTCTTAGAAATTGGGTCCGTCAGGCTGAGAGTGATCGTGGTGTGCGAGCAGGCCCCTCGAAGCAAGAGCAAGATCGAATTCGCGAGCTTGAACGAGAGGTCCGGGAACTGCGCCAGGCGAACGAGATCCTGCGCAAGGCCTCGGCGTATTTCGCACAGGCGGAGCTCGACCGCCGACCGAAGTGATGATCGCTTTCATCGACGATCACCGATCGGTCTACGGGGTCGAGCCGATCTGCAGAGTATTGCCGATCGCCCCGTCGACTTACTACCTGTACGCCTCCCGCCGCGCCGATCCCCGTCGGCTACCAGCGCGGCAGCAGCGTGATGCTTTGTTGTGTCAGCATATCCGTCGCGTTTGGGAAGAGAACTTTCGAGTGTACGGTGCGCGTAAGATCTGGCGACAGTTGCTGCGCGAAGGTTTCAGAATTGCGCGTTGCACCGTTGAACGGTTGATGAGGCGGCTAGGTCTGCAGGGTGTACGGCGGGGTAAGTCGATGCGAACCACCGTCAGCGATAAAAACGCACCTTGTCCGCTTGATCATGTTCAGCGTCAGTTCAAGGCGTCAAAGCCCAACGCACTGTGGGTGTCCGACTTTACCCTTGTCGCGACCTGGCAAGGCTTCGCGTATGTTGCCTTCATCGTTGACGTGTTCGCGCGACGCATCGTGGGTTGGAGAGTGTCAAGTTCAGCGCG
>NZ_JBFUPT010000112.1:0-971 GCF_041360715.1 Caballeronia sp. RCC_10 | reverse complement strand
ATGCCTCCAGGGGTCGTAGCCACTATGGTAGCATTCCTAAGCGATGTTACACGAAGGGATTACGCAGAGCTTCCTTAACCAATTCGTGGCGTCGAAACACGGAAAAAGCGACAGCTTGTCGCAGTTTTATTTCTGGTAGTTCCGAGAAGTCCCGCTACTGCGCGTCGGCGTACCCTTGCCTAGACTTCTGCCGTTGCGCCCAAACACGCGAGAGCGCTTCCGGCGATTCTCGGCAACGCCCGGACGGGCGACTCCGCGACAAAGAGAGAACCATTGGGTTGAAACCAACGGCCCCCTGTCACGGCCAAACCTGGTGGCGTAGCCCCGTTTAATGATGAGCTTTTCCGGGGCTGCGCCGAGCGACAGCATCGCAGTTGTTGAACCCTGGTGAGGGTTCGCGCGGGCGCGGAATCGCACCCCGTGGCTGCGTGACGTTGACCCGGTTTGACGGACAGATTCGTAGTCAGCCATTCGAAACTGCTCGGTCTGTCGTTTCTTGTCGTCTCTGGTCATGCGTCGACGTCATGTTCACTTTCCTCGGAATTTGCGCGTAGCCGCGTCCACGCCTCGAGCGCCCACGCGGGTATGTGGCATATCAGTTCGAATTGATACTCGAAGGGTGATGTCGCGATGTCATCGAAAGCAGCCAAAACTAGGCCGTATCGCACCTCTCTCATGTGGCGATCGTGCTCATTCACGACCGTGGTCAGCGACTCGACGATCGCCGAGCTGGAGTGCCATTCGCCCGTTGCCTTGCCAGCATCGAGGATTGCGAGCACGGATTCTTCAACTCAAAATCCGGCTCGGCATCTACCTGGATAAATTGGGCGCGCACTGGGTGGGACGATACGCCAGTGCGTTCGCCGGCGCTCTTCTGATCTGCGTCGGATTCTATAAAAGGCCAGTTCAAAAAGAGCTCGGAAGGGCTGTTTACTTTTCTTCGAAACGGTTAACCTTGGATGCCTGAACAA
>NZ_JBFUPT010000111.1:0-1065 GCF_041360715.1 Caballeronia sp. RCC_10 | reverse complement strand
TCGTCTCCCGCGCACTCTAGATTGATCATAGAACATGCTGCATTTACGTAAAGTAATTTCTGGGACAGGACACTAGCTGCCGTTGCTCTATCAAATGCGGATCATATTCCTCTTCGTCGGGTGTTGTCGGCGAGGCCTCGACGATCGCATCGCATTTTTCTCGGACGGAGTGAGGGCAACGCTTTTGGCCAGAACCTTGCGTGACCCCGTGCAGGATAGCGCTAGTGGTTGATCGCCCCTTTATCGATATCGGTATTCAAGTGGGTGCTCAAGCTGCTTGACGGATCTTCAGTAGTCGCTTGATTCCATCGCGAGTAAGGCTGGGGTTTACCACCTTAGCCGACACGATCTCCCTCAGTTCGTCGTCCGAGTAGGCCGCGAGATGGCTTAATGTTCGACACACGGGTTTCAAAGGCAATGTCCGAGACCTGAAGAGAGACGACGCCAGCTCCAGTATCGACCCCGTAGCCGTCTCGAGTAGGCATTTTGGAAGGAAGCAAATGAGAAACGACGCGATGGATTTTCTCGGTGCCGGCGAGCAGGACGGTACTAACGAGCAGGCTGAAGTTGCTGCGGGGCAGGACCGTCGCTGGAGGTGGAAGTCAGCCGAGCGCGCTCACGGAGCGAACTGGGCGTGGGCGCATCAAACCGAGTCGTACAACTGGATGGACCGGCACGATCTGCTTCGTGTGTCGGACGGCTGCGCGTCGGACGACGCCGGCTCCCATCACGTTTTCCCGACGCAGGAATGAGGTTTCTGATGCCGCGCCGCTTAAATTCAGCTTCATGCAATCAAGCAAGGGAAAGCGTAGAAGTCAGACCAAAACTCCCCCTTCAGGAAAGATTTGGCGAGATATAACTCATCTCGTGCATTGCGTTGCGGCGCCACCGGAAAGGTAGTCGAGTACTGCGTTCACCCGCTTGTTCCGCTGCGCCATTTGCTTTCGGAGGCTACCAGTCTGCGGCCATGAAGGACTTCAAAAGACTATCTTAAAGGCCAGTTCAAAAAGCGCGCTCCGTTCGGCTGAAGATGTTCCAGCAGACGAGTGCGCAGGCTAGCTTTAA
>NZ_JBFUPT010000110.1:0-1104 GCF_041360715.1 Caballeronia sp. RCC_10 | reverse complement strand
GGCGGTTTCAAGGTTGAAGCGCAACAGCGAATTTAATGTTTAGAGCCATGAGGTTGAGCTGCGGAAGCGAGTGTGGCGGCAAAGACCTCGAGTGGCGAATGGAAGGCGTGAGTGGCGCGGGGCCTGCTGTTCAGACTGTCGGCAATGGCGTCAAGTTCGTCCTGACTGTAGACCGAAAGGTCGGTGCCTTTGGGCAGATACTGGCGCAGCAGTCCGTTGGTGTTTTCACAAGTGCCGCGTTGCCATGGGCTGTGCGGGTCGCAGAAGTACACCTTCACGCCGGTAGCGGCGGTGAGCTCTGCATGCCGCGACAGTTCTTTGCCTTGGTCGTAGGTGAAGCTCTGCCGCAATGGCTTGGCAATCGAATTGAGTTTGGCAGAGAAGCCTGCCAGCGCGGAAGCAGCCGTGGCATCTTCCATCTTCGCCAGCAGCACCAGGCGGCTGGTCCGTTCCACCAGCACTCCGACTGAAGACGCATTGTTGGCGCCCTTGATGAAGTCACCCTCCCAGTGTCCGGGCAGCAGTCGGTCTTCGATTTCGGGCGGCCGCACATGAATACTGACCATGTCGGGAATCTTTCCGCGTCGGTCTGTACCCCGTGTGCGCGGCATGCGCGTGCTATGGCCGTGGCGCAGGCAGGCGATGAGCTGACGGCGCAGTTCGCCGCGCGGCTGGGCGTAGATGGCCGTGTAGATGGTTTCGTGCGAAACCTGCTGGGTCGGGTCAGTCGGATACATGCGCTTGAGTGTGCCCGATATCTGCTGAGGTGACCATTTCCACTCGAGCAGAGTAAGAACGACGCGCCAGCACACACTCTGCGGGCCGAGCTTTGTGGGACGACGACCCGCACTCCGACGCGCGGCGCTGAGCGCCTCTGCAGGAACGGATGCGTAGCCAGCAGGAGAATGATTTCGCCTCAGCTCACGACTTACCGTGGCTGGCGAGCGGCCGAGTATCCGGGCCATGGCCCGGATACTCGAACCCTGCAAATGCAGGCTGGCAATGGTCAGGCGCTCTTCAGGTTGAAGCTGCTGATACTGAGTTCTTTCGTGCATCGCAACACCTTATACGAAACGGGTGTTGCACTTCAGATTTGAGGCTGCC
>NZ_JBFUPT010000109.1:0-1162 GCF_041360715.1 Caballeronia sp. RCC_10 | reverse complement strand
TCGTCGAATGACGCCGCTGGCGGTTATAGAACACCTCCATGTACTCGAACAGACTGGCACGCGCCTGCTCACGAGTTCTGTAGTCGCAGTGCATGACCAGCTCCGTTTTCAGGGTATGGAAGAAGCTCTCCATCGGAGCATTGTCCCAGCAGTTGCCCTTACGACTCATGCTTTGGCGAATCGAATGTCGGCTGAGCAATGCCCTGTAGTCGACAGCTGAGTAGGTTGTTCCTTGGTCCGAATGCAGGATGGCCGGGACGGCTCCGCGCTTGTCGATTGCCATGTTCAGCGCATCTACCGCAAGCCGGCAATCGAGCGTCTTACTCATACTCCAGCCCACCACGGCACGGGAATGCAAATCCAGGATCGCGGCCAGATAAAGCCAGCCTTCTCGCGTCGGGATATACGTGATGTCGCTGAGCCAACAGGCGTCCGGCCGATCTGCTGAGAAGACACGATCCACCAGATTCGGTGAAGCTTGCCTGGTGTTCCGTGAGTCCGTCGTCACGCGATACCGCCGGATGGCTTTGGGCATGATCTGCGCTTGGTGCATCAGTTTGGCTACTGTGTTGAGGCAGCATGCCACGCCCTGGGCACAAAGTTCGGCGTGAACACGTGGCGCTCCATAGGTTTGGTGACTCGCCATGTAGATTGCCCGAATCTTCGACGTCAGCAGAACTTGCCTGGCGCTACGTGCACTTGGTGCTCGGGTTCGGGACGCGTAGTAACCACTCGCCGAAACGCTCAACGCACGGCACATTGCGCTCACCGGGTAACTACGCAGGTGCGTGGCAATGAATCGATGCTTCACATCGAGCCCCGCGCAAAGTAGATGGCCGCTTTTTTTAAAAGCTCGTTCTCCTCCCGCAAACGGGCGTTCTCACGTCGTAAATTCGCCAGATCATCTTCTTGCGCAGGCTGACGTTTAGGCGTGCCGCAGCGCTCTTCCTCTTCGAATTCAAGTCGCCAGTTGCGCAGCAGATTCACGCGAATTCCCAACTCTCGGGCGATCTGTGCCTTGGTCTTCTCACCCAATGCCGCCAGACGTACCGCCTCCAACTTGAATTCGCGGCTATATCGCTTGTGTTCTCGATGTTCCATGGCACACCTCACAGAGCAAGTATGCTCTTTTCAAGGTCTCCACCGAACGTGGGTAAGATCA
>NZ_JBFUPT010000108.1:0-1165 GCF_041360715.1 Caballeronia sp. RCC_10 | reverse complement strand
GAGCGATCGCCGGCCGGCGATGTTCCAGTGATGCCGTGCGTAGCGATGGGCGGGGGGCGTTCATATCATTCACTTCGCCGGTGAGATGTGGTCTTCGACGCCCGAACGCCAACGGTGGTCAGGGAAGTTGCGGCACACGATGCCGAACGCGTCGGGCAGCAGGCGGCCATAAGCGCCCTTTTGGGCGCGTGCCCATTTCTTTCTGCAAGGGCCGCTGAGCGTAGGCAATCAGTCGCTCGACCCTGCGGCCCAACCGCGTATGGATTCAATCCATGGAAGGCTGCGGGGCAACGTTTGTTTCGCTCATTGCGCCCCCAACATCGCTATTAGTTTTAGCAAGTCTGTGCCGGCGAAGGGCTTGACCAGAAAGTGCACACCGCCAGCGTTCGCTACCGCCAAGCGCGTGGCCCCGTTGTCGTGCGACGTGATGAAGATGGCCGGAGGGCGCGGTTCGCGGAGTTGTGCATAGAGAGTCGGCCCCAAGACTCCGGGAAGCTGTACGTCCAGGATAAGGCACCTGGCGCGCTCTATACGAGATAGAGCTGGTATGTCCTTGGTATCGAGGTAGATGACGCGCTCTAGATGGCGAGCAAACCGAAGTCTGATAGCTGTTGGCCCGCGAGCAGGCGCTTGCCGGCCACTATCCGTCGTTCGCCTGAGCTGCATGAGCCATGCAGCGGTCATTCGAACGGCTAGTCCGCTCCGAAACCTGTCCGATGCGTGACGCGCGCTTCTCGGCGATTGCGGACGCTCGAGCAGAGCGAAGTCAGCGGCCGCTTCGGGGCGTACACCTAACGGATTTTGGTCCGCACGGTTCTATGGCGGCTCTGTTGAGAAGTTGTCCACGCGAAGTTGGCTGTTATTGGTCTCCTTTTGGTCGCCGGGGGCGAATCGTCGCTTCTTTCTTATAATCGCCTGTAGGCGATTGAACTGGCGCACGAGGTGGCAGCGGCCGAAACCGTGGTCAACGTCTGTACCTCACATCGTCGTAACGATCAAGTCGGCGCAGCAGTTCCTTAATGGCGACGGATTGCTGGGGAAGGAGATTAAACGTGTTGACCAGGCCAAGCAAGCGTTCGCGCCAATAAGGTACGCGCTGAACTTGACACTCTCCAACCCACGATGCGTCGCGCGAACACGTCAACGATGAAGGCAACATACGCGA
>NZ_JBFUPT010000107.1:0-1266 GCF_041360715.1 Caballeronia sp. RCC_10 | reverse complement strand
GCGTTGAAATCTTTACCATGCTGCAAGGCGTGCGGCGCTCCGACCACCACGGCACGTGCGCGAAACCCTTATCCGGCCGGGCACTCGTGCAATTGAAACAAAGTGAAACAATGTGTGAGCGGCCAGTTACGCGGTCGTGTTGAAGATAGCCCCGAACACGGAGGTGCCGCGATCTCTCGGGGCGGAATCGGTTGGAAGTGGGGCAACTTGCGCAAGCTTGTCGGCCAATGCCGCCTCCGAAAACGGCTTCACGATGTAGCCGTTCGCACCGGCTTGGATTGCCGCTAGTACGTTTTCACGCTTTTTTTCAGCCGTGACCATGAGTACCGGCAGGTGCGCCAGCTCCTCGGATTTGCGAATCTCGTGCAGCAAGGACAGCCCGTCCATATTGGGCATGTTCCAATCAGTGATCACCAGATCGAACTGCTGTGCTCTGAGCTTTTCCAGCGCAGCCACCCCATCCTCTGCTTCTTCGATGATCGAATAACCGATCGCCTTGAGCATCTTGCGAATCAAATTGCGCATGGTGGCCAAATCATCGACCACCAACAAGCGCGTATCAACATATGCCATCGGTGAAACCCTTCCCTTTCCTTTCCTTTTGTTCGAGGCTGCGACCTTCAAGCTGCACCGCACACGATCACGCTATGTGCAGGCAAGCGGAAGTATTGTGCGACGACCCAATGCAGTGGCCGCTCGTCGTAACAGCGCTTCTCAGCGAACTGCATGATCGCGTCAAGCTGCTGTCCGGTGCAGCCGAAGACTTCGCGTCTCGATGATCTGCTGTCGTTGTGTGTCTTCATGTCCTCGTGCCGGTGGTTATTCGGTCAGTGTTTGGCTGCCGGGGACGCGCCTAAAAAGGCATCGCCCCTCAGCAGTGCAGTCACGGATGAGCCGTCCGATCCGACGCTTTCCGCGCGCCATCCGATCGAAGGAATTCGTCCAACTCGACGCAGGCCTTGACGACGGACTCAATCGCCTCTTGCGAGGCGCTGCTTTCGATGAGAGCCAGCCGACGCCGGAGCTGATGGAGTTGCTTGACCATGTCCCCCACCTCGTAGCGGACCAGGCGCTCCCCGTCCTCGCGGCCGCTACGGAGCAGAGGTGCGGCAGTGGGCGCACTCAACAGAAGCGGCTTAGAAGCTGTTGCGAAATTAGATTCTGGGGCTGTTAACTTTCGTGGCTTGGTGTTAAGGAGCGTCTGCACAAGGCGTTTTCGACGCGTGCGACAGGCGTGGACGTAAGCTCGCTCGAAACAATATGTGT
>NZ_JBFUPT010000106.1:0-1277 GCF_041360715.1 Caballeronia sp. RCC_10 | reverse complement strand
CCAATGCTCACTTGATGGTACGTCGCGTTGGTGTCGCCCTGGCCATGCGTATAGGTATAGCCAAGGCCGAGCAGCGCAGCGGGCGTCAGTTGGAAGTTCACGAAGCCGTTTGCAACGTGGAACTTCTCCTGCGAGCCGAACGACGAGAACGCATCAGGCTTGTACTGAGCGAAGCTGTACGATGCGCCGACCGTGAACGCGCCAAACACGTATTGGCCTGCACCGCGTGCGATGCCGATCGAGTGAGCCGACGAGTACCCGTTGTTGATTACGGTGTACGTAAGAGAGTCGGACGACGGGCTGTTCCACGTCGTTGCGTTGCGGCCTGCCGACGGATTGTCCGTGTACAAATAGCTTGCCGCCAAACCGAGCGGGCCATTGTTGTATGCGACAGCGCCGCCCCACGTCTTGCCTTGGCCGGTAGTACCTGCCAAGTTGCTGAAGCCGTAGATACCTTCAAACTGGAAGCCACCGAACACCGGCGAGACGTACTTCACAGCGTTGCTCACGCGCAGGCTGTTATCGTAGTTATCGAGATCGCCCGGCGTTGCGAATGCTGCGCCCCAATAGTTGTCAGCGGTGAGGCCTTGGACCAGATCGACCGACGGGTCATATTGGCGACCGAGAGTAACCGTACCGAACTGGTTGCTGGTCACGCCGACGAATGCTTGACGACCAAACTCGCGGCCACCTTGGTTCAGACGGCCGGTGCCAGGGTCAAAGCCGCTTTCCAATTGGAAAATTGCCTTCAGACCACCGCCCAGATCCTCTTGACCTTTCATGCCCCAGCGGTTGCCCGACAGGTTGCCATTCTGCATGCCCCAAACCTGTCCACCCGTGCCGTCCGGATTGGTGGAGTGGCTTACGTACGCCAGGCCCGCGTCCAGAACGCCGTAGAGCGTCACGCTGGACTGAGCGTTAGCCGCACCGGCTGCGCCAATGAGTGCCAGGGAAATCACCGCTGCTTGCGTTTTCTTCATCTCGATTCGCTCCACGCGTAAATTCTTTTGAAATATTGCTATACACGACGGACTGAAGGATACATTGCGAAAAGAGATTTTCATTATCTGTTGCAGATTTGCGACAGGCAGCCGCTCCGGTCGTGCCGACCGACCGGAGGCCCGCTTTAGTGTTCTGATGGTTTGTTGTTGGGACTGCGAAGTGCGCTCGCTGGGCAAGCGGTCACCTCGTGTTACTTGTGGTGTGTCGGCGTCTTTTGCAGTAAGTCGCGCGCCGAGCCGAGCATTCCGTCGGCGATGCTGCCCGAATCGATACTG
>NZ_JBFUPT010000105.1:0-1280 GCF_041360715.1 Caballeronia sp. RCC_10 | reverse complement strand
CGGCTGCGCCGCCTTCGACTCCTCACCACCGGCCAAAACGATCGTCAACGACCGGCCAAAACAATTGTCGCTGCCCAGCTGCCGGTCAAACGGCGCCAATCTGTGGGTGGTTCGCATCGCAGACGATCCGTTTTGACTGCACGACGGGGCGACGGCGAATCGGTATCCCGTTCAAACCAGTGGCTGTGGCTCCATCCGTGGAACGGGGCTTGCCGGTCGCCGTCGTAACGCTATGCGAAGCAGCGGGTCATATCAAATGGCTTGCGCTCCTTCAGCATATGGAAACACGCGCGCGCCAGCTTATGGGCCAGGGCCTTGCGGGCGACGACCGGATTGGTTTTGGCCTTCTTGCGCTCATAGAAGCGCCGGGCCGGATCGCAAACGCGCAGCGCGAAGTTAGCTGCCTCGACGAATGCCCAGGCGAGATACTTGTTGCCGTTCCTAGAATTGCCTTCGCCTTTCTTCTTGCCGTTGCTCAGATGCTGGCTTTCACAGCGCGCGTAGGAAGCGAAGTTGCCAGCGCTGGCGAAACGCTCGATCGAACCGATTTCCAGCAGGATAACGGTGGCAAGGGTGAGGCCAATACCAGGCACGGTCATCAGCAATGCATACTCGGGTCGAAGCAGCACTTTTTCCTGAAGACGCTTTTCCAAAATCACGATCTGGGCAGAGAGCGTCGTGATGACCGCGACGTTGGCCTGAAGGGCGAGTGATACGTCGTCTGGCAGATGCAACTGCTCGATGGTTTCCCTGTCCAGCCGCTTGACCTGGTTGCTAGGAATTCTGTTGCCCTGGTAGCGGGCGGTAATGTTCTCGACCGCGAGAATTTGCTGGCTACGCGTACGCACGAGTTGCTGCCGCTTGCGTGCGAGATCGCGCACCATGCGTATCTCGGGCGGCAAGATGGTGCCTTCGGGCAAGATGCCGAGCCGCAACAGGTGGGCGAGATAGCGTGCATCGGTTGTTGAGGTGCGCTAATTCTGCTACTGGGTGCACTAATCCCGCCAATACACGGTGGCCCGGGCAGATTTTTACGTTTTCGCCGGTATTTGCTTGCCAGGATTAGTAGCCGATCCATGTTACGTGCCCGCGGCGCAGCTGTTGCTGGAGGTTGCTTGAGCGTTTTCCCGTGCTCTTCGCGAGCAGCGATATCACGGTCAATCCATACCGTTTTCCAAAAGGTGCGGCTTAGCCTACATTAGTACGGCAGCCTCAAATCTGAAGTGCAACACCCGTTTCGTATAAGGTGTTGCGATGCACGAAAGAACTCAGTATCAGCA
>NZ_JBFUPT010000104.1:0-1306 GCF_041360715.1 Caballeronia sp. RCC_10 | reverse complement strand
GGCTCTTTTGAAAACGGAGTGGGTAACGGCCTTCAGCGGGCATGCGAGTTGAAGGCGGAGAAGTCCAGTTTGCCTGCGATGAGAAACAGGACCGTTCGCATGGTTTCGAAGCGAGCGTATCCGCGTGCCTTGCGTTTGGCGGCCTGAAACAGTCCGTTGATGGCTTCGATGAAGCCGTTGGTCTGGCGGGTCTGGGTCCAGGCGACGATGCCGTCGAAGTGCCGGCGAATCAATCGCACCACGTCCTTCATTGGTTCGACCTTCGAGCGCATGACGTTGGTGCACCACTGTTGCAACATTTCGGAGACGACATTGATTTGCTTGCGCTCGAGAATCTCGCGCAGTTGCTCGCGATACAGCCAGGCGCGGGCCGTGCGGCTGGTGGTGTACTGACTGATAAGCGCCTCGAGGTCGGTCAGTTGGGCCAGATTGAGTTTGTTCGCGTCTTTCAGCAGTATCCAGCGCATGCCTTTAAGTTCCGGGTCGACCTTCTGTTGTTGCCGACGCACTGTATCGAGCGCCTTGGACGCGTGCGCGACGACGTGAAACTTGTCGAAGGTCAGCCGCGCATTGGGTAGGTGTTCGTCGACGCCCTTGATGAAAGCCGGCGACATGTCGATGCTGACCGAGCCGACCTGTTCGGGCTTGCCGCCGCGTTGACCCAGATAGGCGGCGAAGCGTTCAATCGTGCTGGCATCCTTGCCGGTCGTCACGAACACGACCCGCCGCGCCTGCATGTCGGCAACCAGTGTCAGATACTCATGACCGCGCCGGTACGAGGTTTCGTCAATCGCCACCATCGTCACATCCGACAGGTCCGCCGACGCGAGCGCCAGTTCCACATAGCGCGAGCAGATGGCGTGGACCCGGTGCCACGACAAGTTGACGATGCGCGCCACGGCAGCAAACGGCATCTGCTGAGCGAGCATCAGCACGAGCGCCTCGAACAGCAACGTGAAGCCGCTGAGTTGGCCGACCCAATCAGGTTCCACCAACCGTACCGAGCCGTCCGGCAAGCGCACGCGCGGCACCCGTACTTCCAGATAGCACTCGTGTTGGAAGAAATTCAGATGGCGCAGACGCTTGATTTGCGTGTCGTGCACCGGATGCTCGCCGGCGACGCTGGCATAACCGAACCGGCTGCCCGCGACGAAGTCCACGGCAATCGTGAGCTGGCGTTTGCCGGCATCAAAGTCGACGCTTTGTACATACCACGGGGCCTTGATTCCCAGAGCGGCTTCAAACAGTTGGTTCGTCATTGTTCGTTTCGTCTTGCATGGTTGGTTGCAGCATTCTGCCGCAACCA
>NZ_JBFUPT010000103.1:0-1317 GCF_041360715.1 Caballeronia sp. RCC_10 | reverse complement strand
CTGGACCGCAACCGCCGATTCCATCCTTCAGAAAGTGGCTCGGTTATGCAAAGTAATTTCTGGGACAGGACACTAGCTTAAGTAAGCCGCTAGCGCCCTTTCCATTACCTATACGAGCAGCAGCCAATCCCACTCACCGATCCCAATCAGCAATAGCACGTATTGCTAGTGAAACACCGACCCAGTTTGCTTTTGGGTTGCATTCGAATCGCAACCTTTTGGCCCGAATCGAACTGATGCACATGATCGTGAAAGGACAGATGAAGTTCGCTCGCGGAGCGCATCTGTCTGCCGCTGATCAATTCTACAACCTCGCAATATAAGCAGTACTTCGCATTGCTCAATGCAACGTCGCGCGATCTTACGGCTGGGCGCCAGAAACAGCCGAACGGGTCGAACTGCGTTGCGCACTTGGGCAAAAATGCCCCCCCTATACCTCATCGTCAGCGTAGTAACGCGCCGCGGCGTCGAGCATGCGGCGTCGCTCAGCCCGCACGTAGATCGAGGTCGTCTGCAACGACGCGTGGCCGAGAATCGTTTGCACGACGTCGGTCGGCATCTCGCGCGCGACCGCGCGCGTGCCGAACGTATGTCGGAACGCATGCGCCGACGTGTTGGCAAGCTGCACGATCTCCTCCGTGCTGAATTCGGCCCGTGCCGCCATCTGGGCGCTCAGCCGCTGCATCGCCATTCGAACGACCCGGCCCAACGCGTCAACCGTATAGGGCATCTCGTTCGCTTTGTCCGCTTTGCCCGTCTGGTTCGTTTCGTCTGTTTCCTCCGCATCGTCCGGGCGGGCGTCATGCCGCTCGAGCGCCGCGCGCGTGCCGGGGATCCACGTCGGGGCGATCAGGGGCCCGCTCGCCGCGGCGGCATCAAAGTCGCGGCCCCGGTCCCGCCAGTGCGCGCGTAGCGCGTCGATGGTCGCGCGGCTCACCGGCACCGTGCGTTGCTTGCGGCGCTTCCCGATCAGGGTCAAGGTCCAGACTTGGGGTGTCGGTTGCGCGGGGCTCAGCGACGGATCCGATGACGATTTTTGTGGCGCCGCGTTACCCATCGATGCGTTGGGCGTCGATGCGCGGGTCGCCGATGCGCCGCGCCCCGATGATCGCCGGTCGTCGGGATGTTCCGCTGGACGCAGATCGTCCCGTCGAGCCAAGGTAGCTTCGGCGCGGCGCAGGCCGGAATCGCCCATCAAGAGAATCGCCGCGCGTGCGGCGCGCCATTGACGTACGTCCTCGGGCTCTGTTGCAGTAAGGCGTTCCGCTATGATGTGCGGAAAGACACAAGACTGGAAGCTCGATGAAGACGTTGAAT
>NZ_JBFUPT010000102.1:0-1322 GCF_041360715.1 Caballeronia sp. RCC_10 | reverse complement strand
TCGGCAGCTTGATGACCCCGGCGCTTCCACTTATAAACTCGATCTAACTGTCCGAACCAACGGCGCCACCTCTGTGCGCTGTCTCCGTCACTGAAAAACTAAGGTTCGGATAGTAAAGCCGCCGATAGACCCCCGTCTCGAAAAGTTCGCCGGTCGATCGGCGATAGAAAAGCCGGGCTGGAAAATAGAAGTGTGGATCTTGCGCGGGCGGCGGCTCGACCGGGATCAGCCCGCCGAAACCCGTCCGCCGATCGATGTTGACGATGACGGGCAACTCGCCAAATGCGTCAATCGTCATCCCCGGCTCAATTGCCGTAACTACCACGTACCCCCGGCCCGCGCTTGGAAGCGTGTGGCGTCCTCGTGGCAGCCGTCTTTGGACTTCCAGTGCGCTTTTGAGGAACTCCAGCGGCTCACTCGAGACGTTCGTCAACCAAAAGGTGACTTTTCCCGGCCTGCCTGGTAACGCCCTAATGTCGGTAACCGAGACCGCAAAGAGCCCTTCGTCTGACACCGCCATCTTGCAACTCGCAATTTACTTGTCGCCTGCTGCTCAGTTCCCTGGTCTTGTGGCAATGAGTGCCCGCGTAGACCGACTGGTCATGAGCACCTTTGCCGCTTGGTCGGCGAGAATGCTCACCTTCGACGCATGCCACCTCAAACCCCGAGGCGCCGTCGCCTTCTTTCACCACCTTGTAGATGCCCGAGGTCGAGCTTCTCGCCGGGCTTGTGCCGGTCTGCCATATTTCCGCGTCTCTATTGCCGGAGTGCACGGAGCAAGCGCTGTTCCGGTATGGCTGAGCGTCGGGCGGTGCCGTTAGGCACAACCATCGCGCGGCTTCCGCTTGGTATCGGCACGACTGCTGCCGATGGCCCAGGCCTAACTAAGGAGCTGGTTGATGAAAGTGGTGTGCGTAGCATGGGGTTCGCTACTGTGCGACCTAAGGCAATGCTGAACAAGACACTGAATTCGCGGGCTCCTGTCGATTGACGATTGATGGAACACAAATAAGCCCTTGAGTTGCGACTTTTGGCCCTTGAGGGCCTGAGGCGTGGGCGGTTTGCCGGCTTCTCGCCCTTTACAGGCGGACTGAACCCATCAATCGCTTACGCGACAGGTAAACGTTGGCGAGCGCGAGCGCCACAAACGCACGGTTTGCATTCTTCGCCAAGCCCCGGTAGCGCATCTTGGTCAAACGCCACAGGCGCTTGACTACGGCGAACGCATGTTCGACCCGCGCGCGAGAGCTAAAGTCGAAACTGGTGTACGGGGGAGTTGAGGCGGGAGATTGAAGGCGGTGGAGGTTTCAGCTGAGAATCTG
>NZ_JBFUPT010000101.1:0-1329 GCF_041360715.1 Caballeronia sp. RCC_10 | reverse complement strand
CGCCCCTCCCCGGGGCGGGGGTCACTTTCTTTGCCGCTGTGTATAGACCGGAGACATGGGTAACACCTGTGTCAGGACATAGGTAACACATTCAACTCCGTTCAGCGCTTCCCTTCAAGCTGATCGTATCGATTCGGTGATGAGCGAAGTACATATCGAAACCACCGTCGATTTCTGCACACGGCCTGAAGGCGATGTGCAGATTCGCCAGCGCATTCGACACCTTGAAACGTCGCCCGCCAAAGCGCACCTCGCCGTCGGTGCCTACCCGAACGACGGCGTCGGCCTCGCCGTACTCGATTGGCGCTAGCCGTTCCGGATACGCGCGCGCACTCGGGCGATAGCGCGAAATCGGCGTGGCCATGCCCAGCGCCTGGTGCGGGCGCTCGTAGTTGTACACGCGACGCCACGCATCGAAGGCCCGCTGCGCGCTCTTCAGATCCCTGAAGTGCCGCCCCGCCAGCAGTTCGGCTTTCAGCGTCCGATGAAACCGCTCGTCCTTCCCGTTCGTCTGCGGGTGCCTCGGCCGGCTGTACGAAATCCGGATGCCGAGCCGGATCAGCCAGACCGCCAACTCGGTCAACTGGCCCGGTTTCGATGGACTACCCCACGGCGGCCCGTTGTCCGCGTTGATGCACAGCGGCAGCCCGTAGCGGCGAAACACCGCGCGCAAGTGCTCGCGCACCACCCGCGTGGGCGTGCGCCCGCAGGCATCGAGCGCCAGATCGAAGCGCGAGTGATCGTCGAGCACCGTCAGCGGCAGGCAGCGCCGGCCATGGTCGAGCTCGATGCAGCCCTTGAAATCCATCTGCCACAGATCGTTGGGATGCGCGTGTTCGAATCGCTGCCAGCGCGAGGCATCGGCGCTGGCCTCGGCCGTGATCAGGCCATGCCGATGCAAGATACGCGTCACGGTGCTGGGCGAAGGCGTCTGGACACACCCTACATCGCTCAGGCGGCGGGCAATCTTGGCCGCGCCCCACGCGGGATGCGCCTCACGCATGTCGACCACCTTCGCTTCGAGTTCGGTCGCCGTGCGCGCCGGACTGCTGCGGGGACGTCGGGACTGGTCGGCCAAGGCGGTATCGCCCTGCTCGAAGCGTCGGATCCACTTGTAACCGGTCTTCGCGCTGATGCCGTACTGGCGGCACAAGGCGCGCCGATTGGCGCCTTGCTGCGTCGCGAACTGCACGAATTCAAGCCGCAATTCCATGGTGTTTTTGCTATCCCAGGACATGCTCGACTCCGGACGAACCATTCGTCCGAAGTGTTACCTATGTCCTGGAACAGGTGTTACCCATGTCTCCGGTTTATACACCGCTGCAAAGA
>NZ_JBFUPT010000100.1:0-1417 GCF_041360715.1 Caballeronia sp. RCC_10 | reverse complement strand
GAATGATATGAACGCCCCCCGCCCATCGCTACGCACGGCATCACTGGAACATCGCCGGCCGGCGATCGCTCCGGGATAGAAAAAGGCGATCATATTGGCCTACCAGCCGGAGTAATCATCATGACGCATACGATCGTGGGTGTGGACATCGCAAAAAGCGTAATGCAGGTGCACTGGGTCGATCCCGAAACCGGCGAGATCGTTAATAGGCCTGTCAAACGGGCGGCGTTTCTCGAATACTTCGCTAATCGCCGCCCCTGTCTTGTCGGAATGGAGTCCTGCAGCGGATCTCAACACTGGGCTAGGCGCTTGATCGAGATGGGCCACCGGGTGAAGCTGATGCCAGCCAAATTTATCAAGGCATTCAACATCCGCAACAAAAACGACGCCGCCGATGCGCGCGCGATCTGGATGGCTACGCAGATGGACAGCAAGGAAGTTGCTGTGAAGACTGAGACTCAACAGGCAGTGCTCGCACTGCATCGCATGCGGCAGCAACTGGTGAAGTTTCGTACGATGCAGATAAATAGCCTGCGCGGGCTTCTAACCGAGTACGGCGAAGTGATGGGAGTCGGTCGGGCCGCGTTGGATAAAGCGGTAGGGGGAGTGCTGGAAAGGTTGTCAGGACGCTTGCCTTCGATATTGATCGACACCCTACGTGAGCAGTGGACAGGTCTGGACAATCTGGATCGTCAGATCTGCGAGATCGAGCGGCGATTGCATGAGTGGATGAAAGACGATCGGTCAGCCAAGGCAATTGCGGCGATTCCGGGCGTAGGCCTGTTGACTGCAACAGCGGCAGTGGCAACGATGGGTCACGCAAAAGCGTTCAAGTCTGGCCGCGAGTTCGCAGCGTGGCTCGGCTTAGTGCCGGCACAGACCGGCTCCGGCGGCAAGATAGAGCTTCAGGGGATAAGCAAGCGAGGCGATACCTACCTCAGAACGCTACTTGTTCACGGCGCGCGTAGCATCATTTACCGCGTGAAAGAACCAGGTCCATGGGTAACACAAATGAAACAGCGGCGTCCGTTGAACGTGGTCATCGTCGCGATGGCAAACAAGCTCGCCCGAATAATATGGGCGATGCTGGCACATCAGCGCCCCTACCGGAACGATTACGAAAGCATGAAACAGGGGTGAGTTCTCTGGTCTATCGGAAGGTTTGCTGGGCGGGATGGAACGTCAAAAGTTGCGGTGGCATTCGAGTGTGATGACAAAACGGGTAGGACCTGGGACTCACCAAACCTGAAAAGTTGTCTGAGCCTGACAAGCTCGCGAAGTGAATGAGGCGTGAGTCAGCGGATTTCATAGGGGCCCGCAGCGAGTAAGGCTGCAACAAGGCCGGATGTAGAGCTGCAGCCCATCCTGTTTTTCGAAGACTCGAAAGTCCGGCGCAAAGGGGGACGTTCATGTAGAC
>NZ_JBFUPT010000099.1:0-1451 GCF_041360715.1 Caballeronia sp. RCC_10 | reverse complement strand
TGAACTGCACCCCAAAAGTTGGACACCGATCCAACCTTTGGGGTGTTTTTCATGACGAAGTACGATGAGCGGTTTCGGCGGGAGTTAGTCGGTCAGTATTTGGGTGGCGGCATTGGGTATGGGTCGCTTGCCGCGCGTTACGGGCTTGACCCTTCGATGCTGCGACGTTGGGTGGCTGCGTACAGGGTGCATGGCGGGCAGGCGCTGGACAAAAAGTTCAGCCACTACGACGCGCGGTTCCGGCTACAGGTGCTGGAGCACATGTGGCGCGAAGGGCTTTCGCTGCGCGAGGTCACCGCGCGCTACGACATCCGTGATGCAGGCAGCGTGGCGCGCTGGGCGCGTCTGTATGATGAGGGCGGTATCGATGCTCTTGCGCCCCGCCGCCGCGGGCGCCGCCCGAAGATGACTGACACCCAGCCGCCAAAGCCTACCGAAGACGAAGCTCCCGACACGCGCACACGCGACGAGTTGCTCAAGGAGAACGAGTATCTGCGCGCGGAGGTGGCGTACCTAAAAAAGCTCGATGCGCTGCTCAAGGCGAAAAAGCAGGCAGCAGCGCAAAAGAAAAAACGCAAATCGTGAACACGCTGCGCACGCGCCATCCGCTAGCTGCACTGCTGACGATCGCACAGCTTGCACGCAGCACGTTCTACTACCAGTTGCGCGTGCTCGAAGCCGGCGAGCGCCACGTCGAACTCAAGACGCAGATCCGCGCCGTGTACGACCATCACAAGGGACGATACGGCTATAGACGCATCACCGCAGCGATGCGCAACGCCGGTCAGACGGTCAATCACAAGACCGTGCAGCGACTGATGGGCGAGTTGCGGCTGAAGTCGCTGGTTCGGCCGAAGCGGTATCGCTCATGGCGCGGTGAGGTGGGTCGGGTGGCGCCCAATCTGCTTGCGCGACAGTTCGAAGCGCATGCGCCGAATCAGAAGTGGGTGACCGATGTGACGGAGTTCAATGTCAATGGCGAGAAACTGTATCTGTCGCCGGTCATGGACCTGTACAACGGCGAGATCGTGGCCTGCCAGATGGCGCGTCGGCCCAGCTTTGATCTGGTCAGCGGCATGCTGAAGAAGGCGCTTGCGCGGCTTCGCAGTCACGACAGGCCGTTGCTGCATTCGGATCAGGGATGGCAATATCAGATGCCCGCCTGGCGACAGGCGCTAGCCGTGCACGGCATCACGCAGAGCATGTCGCGCAGGGCGAATTGCCTCGATAACGCTGCGATGGAGAGCTTCTTCGGCACGCTGAAATCTGAGTTCTTCCGGCTGAACCGTTTCTCAAGCGTCGAGCAGTTGCAGGCCAGCTTGCCGCAATACATCCACTACTACAACCATGAGCGCATCAAGCTCAAACTAAATGGGCTGAGTCCCGTGCAATACAGGACTCAGCCCTTGGCTGCCTAGCCTTTACTGTCCAACTTCAGGGGGTCAGTTCAG
>NZ_JBFUPT010000098.1:0-1556 GCF_041360715.1 Caballeronia sp. RCC_10 | reverse complement strand
TGGTGGGCCGACGGCATCCATACGCAGGCCCGCGCGGAGGATTCGGACGGGCAGTGCCTGCTGGTGATCATCGGCGTGAAACCGGACGGCTGCAAGGAGCGAGTGGCGCTCAGCGACGGCTATCGCGAATCGAAGGAATCCTGGAAAGAGCTGCTGCTCGATCTGAAGAAACGAGGTCTGCAGGCGCCGCCGCTGCTCGCAGTCGGCGATGGCGCGATGGGGCTGTGGGCAGCGCTTGAAGAAGTGTTTCCCCAGACACAGCACCAGCGCTGCTGGTTCCATTACGCCGATGTCCGGATTATGCCGAAGTCCGGCTGCAATACCAGGCTGCTGGCGGCGAACGCACTTTAGGTATCGGCATAATCAAAGCGACTCCAGAAAGGCGAGAAGCGTATGCGAGGGGCGATACCGGCCGGGCTGGGTGTTAGGCATGCGAACCCGGGCGAGAGCTTGCTCCTTGATTCCCAGATGCGCGTGTAGATAGATCGTGGTGGTGTCGACATGTTCATGGCCGAGCCATAGAGCGATCACCGTGGGATCGACGCCCGCTTCCAGAAGCCTCATTGCAGAGGTATGCCTCAACACATGTGCAGTTACTTTCTTCGTTGTCAAAGTCGGACAGGCGACAGATGCTGTAGATGCATGGAGTGCAATGCGGCGCTCGATCGCGTCTCGGCTGAGTGGTTTGCCGGTGCGTGTTGGAAACAGCTGCGCGGGCGGATTGACGTTACACTCGGCGAGCCACGTGCGCAGCACGTTGACGACAGGGACTGTCAATGGCGTGATGCGATCCTTTCGACCCTTGCCGTGACAGGCGAGATGCGCACCAGCGCCGAGGTGAACGTCGCTTTGCCGCAGACCGATCAACTCGGAGATCCGCAATCCGGTTTGCACTGCGACCAGTAGCAACGCATAGTCGCGTCGCCCTGACCACGACGTTCGATCTGGCGCAGCAAGGAGCGCTTGCACTTCCGGCTCGGTGAGAAAGGTAACGATCGTGCGCTCGAAACGCTTCGGTAGTATCGCCAGCACGCGAGCAATGGTGGCTGCGAATTCAGGGTGCCGTAATGCCGCGTAGCGGAACAGCGAATGGATGGCGGCGAGCCGGGCGTTACGAGTACGCACGCTGTTATTCCGATCTTGTTCTAGATGGTCCAGGAAGGCACAGACCAGCGAGACGTCAAGGTCAGCAAAGTCGAGTGCCGATGGCGATTTGCTTGTTCGCGTCGCGGCGAAGCGAAGCAACAATCGCCATGTATCGCGATATGCCGAAATCGTACACGGGCTCGCGTGACGCTCCCGCAGGAGTCGGTCTGAGAAGAACGCTTGCAGGGTGATGGCCAGTGCGCTCATGCTTGTTCTCCCGGCGGACGCTCCAGACGCTCGGCCGCCTTAATGAGCAGTTCTGGAGCTGCTGACAGATACCAGTAACTCGTCGCTGGATTGACATGGCCAAGATAGGTTGAAAGCAGCGTGAGATGAAGCGCACCGGGAACCTCGGAGACCGTTTTGCTGGAGTTAAGCAGCCATCGGCACTCCAGCGAGTTGCTCATAGT
>NZ_JBFUPT010000097.1:0-1597 GCF_041360715.1 Caballeronia sp. RCC_10 | reverse complement strand
TGTAGGTCCCAAGTTCAAATGTCGCGTTTCTGCCAAATAGAGATGTCGCATTTTGCCGTAGGTTCGTATCCAGACAAGCGGATCTGGAGCGCGGACCATGAACACGACTGGGACCATCACGATGTCGATGCGCGAACTGGACCGACTCAGAGTGATTCAGGCAGTCGCCGAACGCCAACTCAAGCCAGGCCGTGCCGCCGAGCGGCTATGCGTGAGCGTGCGGCAGATCGAGCGGCTCGTCTTGCGTTATCGTGCGGACGGTGCCCGCGGTCTGGTGTCCGGCAAGCGCGGCCGCGCGAGTAACCACCGGCTGCCGGACGGCGTGGCGCAACGGGCGCTGGCACTAATCCGTGAGCGCTATGCCGATTTTGGTCCGACGCTGGCGTGCGAGAAGTTACGGGAATGCCATGGCACTGAACTGGCCGTCGAGACCATTCGCGCGCTGATGACGGCCGCGGGCCTGTGGGTACCGCGCAAGCAGCGCCCGCCCCGGATTCACCAGCCGCGTAATCGCCGCTCGTGTCTGGGCGAGTTAATCCAGATCGATGGCAGCGATCATCGCTGGTTCGAGGATCGCGCGCCGGCGTGCACGCTGCTGGTATTTATCGACGATGCGACCGGCCGGCTGATGACGCTGCATTTCACCGCGACAGAATCGACCTTCAGTTACTTCGAGGCGCTGTCGAAGTATCTGCACGCGCACGGTAAGCCCGTCGCGTTCTACAGCGACAAGGCCAGCGTCTTTTACGTCAAGAGCCGCTCGCAGACCGCTGGCAAAGGCGTGACGCAGTTCGGGCGAGCCTTGTACGAACTGAACATCGATGCGTTCTGCGCGAATAGTAGTCAGGCCAAGGGGCGTGTGGAGCGCGCCAACCTGACCCTGCAGGACCGGCTGGTCAAGGAGTTACGCTTGCGCGAGATCAGCACCTGGGAAGGAGCCAATGCCTATGCGCCCTCCTTCATCGCCAATTTCAATCAACGTTTCGGTAAGCCGCCACGTAGCGACCACGATGCTCATCGGCCCCTCCATGCTGACGACGATTTGACGCAATTGTTGGCCCATCGCGTCTGGCGCAAGGTCACGCATGCGCTGACGGTGCAATACGACCGGGTGATGTATCTGCTGGAAGACACGCCTGCCAATCGCCTATTGATTCACCAGCAAGTCGAGGTGGTCGAATACCCGAATGGCTGCGTCGAGGTACAGGCGGGCGGCGAGGTGCTTCCCTGCGGCACTTACGACCGTATTGCGCGGATTGATCAGGGCGCGGAAGTCGAGAACAAGCGCTTGGCGCATGCACTCGAAGCCGCACGATTGCTGCAAGCCAAACGAGACGATCGTCGTGCGTGTGATGCGCCGTCACGCACGCACCGCGGTGAACAGGTTCGAGCCAAGAAGGCGCTTGAAGGACTGAAGAAGCAACGTGCGCTGAGCATTGCCGATATGAACGAAGCAATTCTCGAAGTCAGCGCAAAAGCAATGAGGGAACGGGGGGCGGCTGCGCCGCCCCAACCCCACACCTGAACAGAAACATTGGTTCGAAACCCGACATCTCTACTTAGCGGGAACCCCGACATTTGAACTTAGCGGCAGCAT
>NZ_JBFUPT010000096.1:0-1671 GCF_041360715.1 Caballeronia sp. RCC_10 | reverse complement strand
CGCGATACGCAATTGCGCGTGCGGGTTGTTCGATGCCGAACGGTGGCAAAGGTTGACTCAATCGGATTGGTAGCCGGCATGATAGGGCTTGGTGCCTCATCCATCCCTGCCGCAATTTTGGCGTATGGTGCGACCATCCGGGACAGGGGCACCGGGGAGCACTTCGGGTGGGCAGGCCGTTGATCGTACGATGAGCCGCGAGCTCGTGTTAGTAGTTGGCCGCCCCTGCGACCCGCCCGGTTGCGCTGCGAGCGCGAATCCGTAGTTGTCGTGCTGTCCCACCGGCTCCCAAGGTAACGTTTCATGGGAGACGGTTATGCGAATCATTGGTCTGGATGTATCGAGATCGGTGGCCGAAGTCGCGTATCTCGAGAATCGAACACTGAAATCCGGCGGTCGCGTTGGATTAAGACGCGACGAGCTTAAGCAATTTGCCTCTCAACTCCGGCCGGATGATCATGTAGTGCTGGAGGCCACTGGTAACACTGCCGCTATTGTCAGCGTACTGCAGGCGCATGTCGGGCGGGTGATTGTCGCCAATCCCCTGCAAGTACGGCTGATCGCCGAAGCGCGGGTCAAGACGGACAAGATCGATGCAGCCATCTTGGCCCAATTGTATGCCAGCGGCTTCCTGCCGGAAGTATGGATTCCAGATGAAGCAACGCAGGCCATGCGTCGGCAGGTCTCGCGCCGCGCGCAGATCGTGCGCCAGCGAACGCGCCTGAAGAATGAAATCCATGCGGTACTCGCCGCACACTTGATCGAAAGGTGCCCGGCAACGGACCTGTTCGGCAAGAAAGGGCGGGCGTGGTTGAGTACCCAGCCTCTGCCCACCGACGAGCGGATGGGCGTCGAGCAACGGCTACGCGAACTCGATAGGCTTGGTGAGGACCTCCGCGAAATCGAGCGCGTGCTGGCACAATCGGTCATGCAGGACGGGCGACTACGCAAGATGCTTACGATCGCCGGTATAAACACGACGGTGGCTATCGGCCTGCTGTCTGCCATTGGGGATATCGGGCGGTTCCGTACGCCAGGGAAACTTGTCAGCTATTTCGGTCTCAATCCCTGTGTCTACCAGTCCGGATCGCAGCCGGCTAGGCACGGGCATATCAGCAAGCGGGGCCGCTCTTATGCGCGTGCCATGCTAGTCGAAGCGGCGTGGGCGGCGGCGCAATCGGCCGGGCCATTGCGCGCCTTCTTCCTGCGCATAAAGGATCGACGCGGACAGCAGATTGCCGCTGTCGCTACCGCGCGCAAAATTGCGATTACTGTCTGGTACGTGCTCACGCGTGATGAGGCGTTTGCGTGGGACCGTCCTGCGCTCACGGCTCACAAGCTGCGCTCGCTCGAACTGCAGGCCGGACTGTCTTCACAGCGCGGAGGTCGCAAGGGATCAGCCGCCGCTTATAACCTAAAGAGCGTACGGGACCAGGAACGCGCAGTGGCCGAGCAGGCAGAGCGAACTTATCAGCGGTTGTTTTCGCGCTGGAAACAGGCCGGTCCCAAAAACTCCCGCTCTCAATGACGGCGTCCACCCACGCAGGCCCGGCGAGTAAAAAAATATCGGCTACCGGGCTTGTCGATTTCATCCGTTGTTCGCAAGTGCTGCCAGTGTTCAGCGGGGAAGTCATAAAAGGCCAGCAGCTCGTCGCGATCCTTCGTGAGCTT
>NZ_JBFUPT010000095.1:0-1838 GCF_041360715.1 Caballeronia sp. RCC_10 | reverse complement strand
GCAGGCAAACTGGACTTCTCCGCCTTCAACTCGCATGCCCGCTGAAGGCCGTTACCCACTCCGTTTTCAAAAGAGCCGCAATTTGCAACCCGCAAGGGAGATGAACTCGCGGTGTACGTGAAGCGATGGACTAATGACAGCATGAAGGAAATTGCGCGAATTCGGGTTGACGCAAGCCTTGTTGACTTCAAACTAACTAGCCCTAAGACGCGCCATAAAGTGCGTACGCGAGTGGATACAAACGGCGAGGGGACCTACCGGCGTGGAACCTACCTAGTGAAGAAGGGAGACACGCTGACGTCCATAGCGAAGCTTCATTGCACGAGCGTTGATTTTCTAAAACATGTCAATGGGCTTGACTCCGACCGTATTCTTGCAGGACAAGTGCTAAAAGTGCCGCCTGTGAAAAACCGGGGCGCTGATGCGCCTCGCCCTCGTGCTCCCTCCGACACCCAGCGATCCCCGTCATCTAGCGCGCCGGCTAACCGTGTGCCTGGGCAAGGGGAGTCATCGTCGTCTAACGCTTCGCACGTACCTGTATCAGTTCAAGAACAAAATACCAACGGGGCACCGACGCATACGTCGCAACGGGCTGCACCTCCAATCATTTTCCCGCTTCGCACACGGCCCTTGAATGACAGGCACGCGATCTACGGTGAGCCAAACGTGGGACGAGAAGGCGACTATTCATGGGACAAGGCGCTGACAGAAGGAGGAAGGCCCGTAGCTCGCTTCGGCACGAAGCGTGCAAAGGGGCGCCTGCACGCTGGGCGAGATCTATACGTTGAGAAGAATACCGAGATAGTCGCGATCGCGCCCGGCGTTGTTCTTCGATGCTCTGCCTTTTACATGGGTACTAATGAAGTTTCGATCCATCATACGGCGTCCGATGGTCAACAGTTCATTGTTCGCTACGGGGAAGTAGATCCGTCTTCAATCACTGTCAGAGTGGGGCAGCGAGTTGAACAGGGCCAGATTATTGCGAAGAGTGGAGTTCTTCTGGACGCTGGTCGTCCGCTGAACGTTGTAGGACACAAGAACGTTTCCATGCTTCACTTCGAAGCCTATTCTGGCGCATTAGGGTTCAGTGTGGCACCTTCACTGTCGCAGCCGGGTTCGCACGGGTTCCAACGACGTGGAGACCTCATCGATCCCCTGAGCATACTTCAACAAGGATATCGCGCAACGTTTCTTTCCAGTCCTGCCCCGCAGCAAACTGGCGATCGAAAGCCCATCGGTCAGCTTTGTACGTCCGATCAGGGCAAAGCCTTCATTAGAGAATGGGAAGGCGTTTACTTTGATGTAAGCAGAGAAAACGTGCTGTACTACGATGATAGTAAAGGGTACTGCACGGTAGGTTGGGGGCATCTAATTGCGAAGAAGTCGTGCGAGCAGCTCGGATATAGACATCGAGTCAGTACAATGCCGAAGAGGGATGCACTGGCTCTGTTTGATGCGGATGTTCTTGAACACGAGCACAGACTGAAAGCGAAGATTACTGCACCTCTGTATCAGTATGAATTTGACGCATTAATGTCTTTAGTATTCAATCTTGGCGGCCTGAGCAAAACGCCGATGCTTTGCGAAAAAGTTAATAACTGCAATTACCGAGACGCTGCTAGCGAATTCTTGGATATCGAGAACAAATCGCGAAGAAGAAGTGAACACAACTTGTTCACTACCGGCACTTACGATGCCCGACACTGAAAGGAATGCAATGACGCAAGTAATGAAATGGTTGGCGTTGTTTTCACTCGTAGCATGGCGGTTTCAAGGTTGAAGCGCAACAGCGAATTTAATGTTTAGAGCCATGAGGTTGAGCTGCGGAAGCGAGTGTG
>NZ_JBFUPT010000094.1:0-2163 GCF_041360715.1 Caballeronia sp. RCC_10 | reverse complement strand
ACAAGCAACATTCTCAGCTATACCGCCACCGCCTTCAAACCCCCGCCTCATCCAAACACCAGTTTCGACCATAACTCGGTCGAGCCAACCTGCTTGGCATAAGCAAGCGTGGAAACAAAACAATTCGACGCCTGCAGTTCAATGCGCAAGGGCCTATATGCAACGCATCGACCGGCAGACCGGTCGGCTGGTAGAGTGGGTCAGACCAATGCTCACTTCGACGACATTCCAGCGTTGTCGCATGCGCGCTGTCCAACAAGTTCGCGCGTACAGCCGGGCACTGGCAGCCCATCACACGGTGTTTGAATCCGGCTAGCAACGATGTCAGCCTGATCTGGCCAACGCACTTCTGCTTTGCCAAAGTCACCCAACTATTTTGCGACCGCTGAAATTTGATGACGTAAGCGGCATCACGGCCCCATAAAGAACCTGATACATGAGCCGGCTTGTCAAAGCCGCGGTAGTTTTGAGGATTATCGGGCGCGACTCTCATCGTGCGCGGGGAAGATTCGCTACAACGACGCCGTATAGACTCGAGCAGGCCAACCACAACGTCAAAGATTGGTGTTGCAAAAATAGGCGACCATAGGTTCATGTACTGTCCGAGGACCGTCTTCGAGCGGTTCAGCTCGACTTGAAGTTGGGTAGGCGCATCATGGCGACTATTCGGGAACTGGGCTACCCGACGAAGAATTCCCTTATAGCCTGGCATCGAGAGTACGGGCGGTGTCGTGATCTATAGACCGGCTATGTCCGGTCGAAGCGTCGAAGCCGAGGTATTCGCCCGAGCAGAAGAAGGTGGCCGTCGAGTATTACCTGAGCCAAGAGTGTTGTGCTGCCGCGACCTTGAGGGCTTTGGGGTATCCGACGTATGCTTCCCTAACGGTTAGACGTTGAGTTGTAGAATTTCGGGGGCCTCCATGCATCGGAGATTGCCTTTAAGAAAAGCAGATTCACGGAAAGTCAGATCGTCGCGGTCCTCAAAGAAGGCGAAGCCGGTTGTCCCGGTTGCCGAATTTTGCCGCACGCACGGCATCAGTAACGCCACCTATTACATGTGGAAGAGCAGTTGCGGCAGGCGATTCCGAACGCTAAATGTGATCGACGAAGCGAACCGCGAATGGTTGGCAATCGAGATTGGCACGTCGATCCCCTCGGCTCGCTTGATTCGCGTGTTGAACCGGCTTGTGGACTGCCACGGTATGCCCGAGGCGATTCGTTTGGATAACGGCCCGGAGATGATCTCTCACGCGTTCACTCAATGGGCGCAAACAAAGGGCATTGCGGTGCGCTACATCCAGCCTGAGAAGCCCAACCAAAGCGCTTTCATCGAGCGCTTCAACCGAACCTGTCGAATGGAGGTGCTGGATGTTCACCTGCTCGACAACTTGCGGCAGTCCAAAGCATTACGGACAACTGGTTGATCGACTACAACGAATATCGCCCTTGTGATTTTCTGGGCGGCCTACCGCCGGCGCAATTCATGCCGCGGCTAACCATGGCCTGAAACGTCTACATGACGATGTCTACTTGACGGGGAAGCATACGCCGAGTCGCGAGACGCTTGCAGCGTGGATCGAAGAAGTGTGTCCCGACGTCAGAAAGCGTCTCGTTGGCAGAGCAGTCGGCAGCTCGCGAAAACCGCAAGAAGTGAAGCGGGCGGCAGTCTTCGAGCTGTGCACCAGAGAGCAAAAGCGCGCGCGTCGTTGCCGAGAAACAGGCGTGAGCAGGCCAACCCTGTATAACTGGAAGAACCAGCTACTCGGCCGAGAGGTTCCAGCATCGATGAAACGTAAAAAGAAGCCAGCGCCGGACCATGAGCGAGCAGAACTCGAACAACAGGTCGAATCGCTTCAACGCGACTTCCGGCAGTTGCAGCTAGAGCACAATATCCCGAGAAGGCGAACAAACTGATAAGAAAAGAAATGGGCATCGGCCCGCGACTCCTGAGCAACCGGGAGAAATGATATGAACGCCTCCCACCCGTGAGCGGTGGAAGCCGGAAAAAAGTGGAGCCTCACGGGCCAACGGCATAGGAGTGTCAAGATGGAAGACCATAGAGATTTTCCTGGCGAACCGGAGGCTCCTGACCTGCCTGGCGAATATCGGACCGGTTGAAACTTGAGAGAATGGCTTCCAACGGAGGAATGGAAGTCATGAAGA
>NZ_JBFUPT010000093.1:0-2356 GCF_041360715.1 Caballeronia sp. RCC_10 | reverse complement strand
TAAAGCTAGCCTGCGCACTCGTCTGCTGGAACATCTTCAGCCGAACGGAGCGCGCTTTTTGAACTGGCCTTTAAGAGCGAGTTGCCTGAGAGTCAGACCTTTGTAACGGTCACGCATGGCATCTACGTGAGGTTTCACCGCGCTGTTGTAATCGCGGTTGGCTGCAAGGACGACGTCCATCAAGGCGATCGCAGAGCTGTCGCGGCTTGTACGTGCGAACCGCTGCTCGCCTTCTCTCGCAAAATCAATGATTGGCCGGTCATCGTCGGGCCGATAGCCGTGTGATGACGACGTCATCTTTGCGCGGCCCAATTCTTGGACCTTCGACTTGATCAGTTCGGCTTCTTGCGATGAGACGGACCCCTCCTCGAGGAACGCCCGTTTGTCCAGTTTGAGCATCTTTTTGTTATCCATATAGTCCGTGACCGGCCGAAACCGGCGATCACCCGATCACCTACTCCAAATCGTGGTGATCGGCACTCTTTTCTCGGCTGAGTCCCGTTGATTAAAAAAATGCCCGCTACTGCGGGCGAAGTCTTGACGGTGCCGGTTTCCACCCGGCTACCCGCTTAACGGAATTTCGTCCACACGGCTTTAGTGGACGGACGGGTCGCTGAGAGGCAAGCGCGACAATGCTCATGTGGCGCTGGCGCAGTAACGCGGTGCCGGGAGAACACGATTGCAGCCACGCTCTCACCCGCACGACTGTAGCTTGACTTCGCGAGAGTGCCGATACGCTTCCTGTCGGTACTCCGGCTATGTCCCACGTCAGCGGTGCGACGAGAATCTCTGTGCAAGCAGCTCTTGCCGATGAACTTGCGAAGGCGATCGCTGCCGGCAAAACCACGTCCCACTGAGATCCAAGACGCGTCAGCGCTGCCTTGACAATACTGTCGCGTCGGTACCCTAAGTAGTGGGCCGAGCATCTTGCTTGGCCGCTACCGATGGAGAAGTTGGATGGCTTTTCGTATCGACCCCTCGTCCATAGCGTTCGACGAAAACCGCCGTGGCATCAACGCGACCGCGACGATCGTGTCTGATGAAGGCGTCAGAATCGGCGAAGTCGAAGATACTGCAGAGAGAATCGTCGCAGAAGCAACGCAGGTCCTCGCAGGTGCAGCGATTCCACAGGCGTTGTTGCAACAGTCCGAAGCGAGACTGACGCGTCAGCAGTACGCTGCGCTGTACAGGGCAATCGCGGCAAGACTCGATGACGAGATGCTCGGATTGTGGTCTCGCCCAATTCGTACCGGAACGCTAAAGTACCTCATGCCCAGTCTCCTGGACGCGCCGACCGTACTCGTAGCCTTGTACCGTTTCGTCCGCTTCTGGAACTTGCTGCTCGATGATTACCGCCTGCAAATCTCGACTAAGAATGATTTGGTAAGGCTTGCTCTCATCGAAAGAGCGCTTGGGACGACGGTCGTGCCGCTTGGGCATGAGTTGATGATGAAACTGATCCACGGCATAGCATCTTGGCTAATCGGCAGGGAAATAACTTTGCATCGGGTGGATTTCGATTTCGCAAAGCCTAAGCATGCGGAGGACTATGCGTTTCTGTACCCCTGTGAGGTACGCTTCGATGCTGGCATGACGAGTGTATATTTCAGGTACCAAGACTGCGCGGAAACATTCAAGCGCGAGAAACACGAACTCTGGGCGTTCCTCAAGCGCGCCCCGGAGGACTGGACGTTTAGTGCGCTCCATCGAGCATCGATCTCGGCCCGAACACGCGAATATCTCGCAAAAGAAATCGCACAGGCCGTGACAATAACGGACTTGGCGTATGCGTTTCACACCTCGGTCCGTACGCTAAACCGTCGATTTGCTGACGAAGGGACGCATTTTCAGGCGGTCAAAGACGGATTGCGGCGGGACATCGCCGTTCATCGGTTGACGACTTCGAACACGAGCGTGGAGGCGCTAGCATTCGATCTGGGCTTTTCGGATTCCACAGGTTTTTGCCGCGCTTTCAAGCAGTGGACCGGCAGCAGTCCTTCAGACTATCGAAAACTCACCCGCGAGGGCGACTATGACGGTTGATAAACACTTGTATTCTTCCCGTTTCCCGGCTCATGCTGCAGGCGTCTGCGGGTTTTTTGCGAACGCGCAACGTCTCGGGGCTGATGGTCGAGCAGGTTACGTGGTCGTGTTGAAGATAGCGCCGAACACGGAGGTGCCGCGATCCGTCGGGGCGGAATTGGCCGGAAGTGGGGCGACTTGCGCGAGCTTGTCGGCCAATGCCGCCTCCGAAAACGGCTTCACGATGTAGCCGTTAGGGAGCGTCTGCACAAGGCGTTTTCGACGCGTGCGACAGGCGTGGACGTAAGCTCGCTCGAAACAATATGTGTTGAAG
>NZ_JBFUPT010000092.1:0-2835 GCF_041360715.1 Caballeronia sp. RCC_10 | reverse complement strand
TCTGTTCTTCCGTGAATCGGCTCTTCTTCATGACTTCCATTCCTCCGTTGGAAGCCATTCTCTCAAGTTTCAACCGGCCCGATATTCGCCAGGCAGCTCACTTCGAACTCGTCGTTCAAAAGCGGTCACTCGAATTCAGCGGCTCGGAAGCGGACAGTCGGCAGTGCGTACTTCATCCGACTTCCCGTGTCCTCTCGGCGACGGGCCGACACTGCGCTAATACCTGCCCGCAAAGGCCGAATGCCAAAATCAAGACCGCGAGGTTCACGAGCAGAGACTGCCGCGAATGAGGTGCGCATTTGCGTGTCTTCATGAACCCATCCTGTAGGCAACTTGGCCCTGTTGCTTCCGGCACGAGATTGCCGAGATCAAAGCAGAGGGGAATTTAAATTATTGCCCATCAACTCGCCTGTCGGTACGTCGTCGTACGGCACAGCACGCTTGCCTGCAGCTCTCGGCGAATGTGCCGATCAACGGGCCGACGCCGACCCGCTTTGCGGCTCGACGCGGCATCTTTGAACGACTGCATCCGCGTGCGGACGCGACTTCCGAACGACGTCGTGTGGCGGAGCCCAGCGTCCCTAGATGGCCGGATTGCGCCTGAAGGTTCGGGTGGATGGGGTCGTGATTCGATCGCTGTCGAAGTCTCAGCTAACCTGCGGACTGCGATGCCCAATCGCTGAAGCTGGGCCCGTCGTAGATTGTTTTAAGGCTCGCCCACTCCACCTCAGCGGCGGTTGCATAGGTGACGCCCGGTTCCCACCAAAGCGCGCCCTCCTGCCGGAAAGACGGTCGTCTCTCCATTCGCGCCACCAACGACTCGAGCTTGGGTCGGCCTGGATCTCGCCACGATAGTCTCAATGGTCGACGTTCAATGAAGTGGCAAAAACATGCGAGCAGGATGTCCTGAGCCGAAACGACGCCGGGGACGAAAGCGCCGTCGACACCGATGAGTTGATCCTCGAACCAATCGAGAAGATGCTGATTGCGAATGGCACATCGCGCGGCGTGTTCATTCTCTTCATGCCGGACTCCGGACCATTGCAGTTGTGACACCGTCGTCGTCGAAACGCCGAAGGTTTGCAACGTGGCCAGGACAAGCTTATCGTGCCAGCCTTCCGCAGCGCGGACATATTCAGCGGCCAGCGGCGCCATGCCTTGTTGCGCAGGACGACCGGCATAGTTGGAGATGAGATAGTCGATGATCACGGCGGAATCCCATAAAGTCAGGTCGCCGTCAACCAGGGTAGGCACCTGCAGGGTGGGCGCCACCTTCGCACGTTCGTCGGCGCTAGGTGTCGTGTACGTTTCCGCCCGCTCGAAGTCAAGCCCTTTCTCGACAAGCACGATGCGTACGGCACGCGCGAACGGCGATCCTGTCGTGAAGAACAGCTTGCGCATGGTTCCCCCATGAAACAGTCTCGTTGAAAGCGCCGACGGATGCCCTCCTGGTCCAAGCGTTGGCACGGGATCGCCTGCTAACACGTAGGCCGGAGCCTTCCGACGACCGCACGCAAAGGCAATCGACGAAAACTTCGAACGCCTAACTCCGCCCTCTCTCAAGCGAGTTCCGAAAGAAGGTACATTACATATGAGTACCGCACAGAGTCTAGCGGCTCCAGAGCCGGCCAGGCGGCCAACCGACTCACCAAATTTAGCGAAACTAGCTGGCGTCGATATGCGCCACGCGGACCCGCCGACGAGCTTAAGGCGGGCGATGTTCTCAAGCAAGCGCTTCAACGGCCTCACCGCCGGTCGGATTTCGATTAAATCGCGCCTTTCAGCAGCCCAGGCGCGCACCTCCATATGCCGGTCGCGGACGCAAACGGTCGAGTTGTCGGTGGCCACGTTCTCCATGGCTGCCGCGGCAGACGCCCATGCGTCTTCCGGGAAACCGTTGCAAGTCGTCCGCGTTGGCCTTCATATTCCGCCGTTACTCGCTGTCCAGCGCTCGCCGATACGCCATGCTGGCTATCGAGCATTTGAAAGCCGGAACCAGCTCGTTTCGTCCAAGTCGAGCGATTGCCCAATAATAGAGGCTGTTCAGTATCATTAATAAAATACTCTCGCGCGTATCAGTAATTAGCGACTTGTTTTTAACGATAGGTCGTTTGTTAATAGCGAGCAAAAGCATTTTATTGAACTGTGCCGGGTAAACCCGGAACCATATCTCCTGTGCAGACCTTTTGTTGGATTAAAAGGTTCAAACGTCTGGATTAAGTCGGCGCCAATTTTCCCGGTTTCGTCGCGAGAAGTAACCGCAGCGTCGACAAGTGCGATAGCGAGGCATGCCCATGACAGAGACGTTTGTTGGATGCGCGGTTTCCGGCGCCGCAATGCTGGTATCCATCCCGTTGATCTTCCAGCATTATGTTCGCGAACACCAACGCGAGATTCTGCTTCGACGCTTGCGCGATTACGCATTGTCATCAACGGTCGATGCAGCTGAATAACTCCTCTTCGCGTGGGCGCCTAATGAACGCGAATGCACTGGCCCGAAGCGGGCTTCTCCACATCGAAGCCGTTTAGACACGATTAGAAACATCCTCTGGCGAAAAAATCGTCTTTCGCAGTTCGTTCGTACGGACCCTGAATACTGGAAGACATGCGTCCTCGAAATGCGCGCCCACAGCGTCGAGGCAGACGTCGAATCGCGGGCCGACAAGCTGCTTAAACGCCTGTCTGCAATCGAATAGAGCATTCTAGCGGAGAGACAGATGGAAAGCGGCGAGGTTGTTTATATAAATTTCGTTCTTAGCAGGTTGCTGAAATACAGGTGCTTCTGAAGCAGCTTTGGTCTGTCGCCGCGGCCTTTGCCGCGATTTTCGCAATGTG
>NZ_JBFUPT010000091.1:0-3147 GCF_041360715.1 Caballeronia sp. RCC_10 | reverse complement strand
GCCTCAAGGGTTCGCTGCGCGGACCTTACGCTCGCCCTTGACCCGCCAAACCACCCACTGAGAATTCAAAAGAGGCTCAAAAAGCCTATCATCGGTATCAACCTGTGGGGCGCGACGAACACGTCGACAGTGGTCCAGAACGGTGCGGACATCATGGTCAACTGGAACGCTGACAGCATCGTGCAAGCGATCCGGAAACTGGCCTGATCATGCGCAAAGCACTCGTGATCGGCGTTGACAACTATGCGGCAAATCCGCTGACTGGCTGTGTGAACGACGCATATAGCCTTTCCGCTGCGCTGCGTGTAAATGGTGACGGCAGTCCGAATTTTGACGTCCGCATGATGACCGCGCCTCCGATGGAGCTTGAAAAATCACAGCTTATAGAAGCGGTCGAGACGCTTTTCAGCGGGGACGCCGACGTCGCACTGTTCTATTTCGCCGGGCACGGGCAGCTTGAGGGAAGTACCGACGAAGGTTTCCTGGTCACGCCCGACCACAAGCCAAAAGATCCAGGCATCTCGCTGAGCACGATACTTAACCTCGCTAACCGCGCAAATGGCATTCGTGCGCGGATCATTGTTCTCGATTCGTGTTACAGCGGTGCGCTGGGACAAGTGCCGGTCATGCAGCGGCCCGACATGTCGGCTATCAGCGACGGCGTCACCATTCTGGCTGCGTGCCGTGACTCTCAATCGGCGGGAGAAGAGAACGGGGCCGGCATTTTCACCTCGCTTGTTGTCGACGCACTTAACGGCGGGGCGGCTGACCTTTGCGGCAATATCACACCTGGCAGCATCTATGCATACGTGGACCAAGCGCTTGGCCCGTGGGAACAGAGACCGGTATTCAAGACCAACGTCTCCAAATTCACGAGCTTGCGTTCGATGCCGGCAAAAGTGCCATTGGATACATTGCGCAGGCTGCCAATGTTCTTCCCCGAGCCGGAAAGCCAGTTTGATCTCGATCCGTCCTACGAGCACACAACGGAAGACGGAAATCCGGAACACCAGGCAACGTTCCGCGAGCTGCAGAATTGCAACCGAGTCGGTTTGGTCGTGCCTGAAGGCGCGCAGGACATGTATTGGGCAGCAATGGAGTCGAAGACCTGCAGGCTGACTGCGCTCGGGTATCATTATTGGCGTCTTGCGAAAAAAAATCGGATTTGAGTAGTGCAATGAACAAACAAATCAAAGACAGGCCTGAACATCCCGGTAGCAGCGCGGTCGGCTCGCGTCACATTGTGGGTGACTCGTTGCCGCCCGTGCTTAAAAACCCGCCGCCGATGCCCCCGGTGAAGCCAGCGAAGCCGGCGAAGTAGACCAGGAAGGGAAAGTGAATCCGCAGCAACGATTTTGGCGAGTACTTTATGAGCTCGTATCGCATGGTTATTTCCTTGAAGCTTACTGCCAGCGCTCAGCGCTTATGGAGCGTCGGACGAACACGGCGCTTGCAGTAACGTCGACGGGGAGCCTGGGAATTTGGGCCGTCTTCAAACAGTTTCCATTGCTTTGGAGCGCCATTATTGTTGTAACTCACATGGTCGGGGCGACGAGTAAATTTCTTCCTTTCTCGGCGCGTGTCCGCTCCGCGTCTGCCAGCGCACACGAGTATCGCGCCCACCAGAATTGGGCCGAAGCAAAGTGGTGTGAAATCGCGGACGGCGCGCTAACCGAAGCGGATATAAGCAAAGCGCGCGTTGAGCTACAAGCTCGAATTGCCAAGACTTTGAAAGCGCACTTTCCACTTGGCGGACTTCCTGAAAATCCTGCACTGCTAGAGCAGTCAGAACGCCGCGCCAATCAGTACCTGACACACCACTACGGTAACGACGATGACGAATAAGCAGAAACCGACGACACCCGCTCCTCCGCTCGGACGCGTCGAAAGAGGAGCAAATCTTCCTCCGGTGAAGCAGCCTCCCCCGCCTATGCCAGCCGTGAAGCCGGCGAAGAAGTGAGGCGTTTGTGCTGCCCCTCGAACTATCAAAGGGTTGCTGGTACGCGATTCCCGCAGCCCTGCAGGCGGGATTTTTGCCGGCGACTGCCGCGTAAATATGGTATGTCGCCGTTACGGACTTGGATCGACTAGCGTTGCAACGGATTTATAATCCCACTGGATCTTATAGTCATATCAAGAGAAGATCATGATCGATGTTCTGGTCGATGCATCGTTTGCGAGTCGGTTTCTCGGTTTAGCATGTGTTTATTAGTGACATCGGAAGGCACGCGACGATGTTGATAAAACATCGCTTGTCGTCCGCCAAGCATATGGATCAAAAATTTTCGCGTGAAGGCGAGGTCGTTTCCTTTTTTTCGTTTAGTGCATGAAAATTCCAAGCAAGCATTGCAGGGCAGTTTTCTATGTCCGGCAAAGTGGAAATGTGAAACGTCGAAAAGCCTCTTAGGAACCGCTAGCCAGCAGTAGTTGAAGTAACCACTCTTCGACGAATCAACTCGTCCAGTATTGAAACGTCGACGATTGGTTTAAGGAACGTGGTCACCCCACTGCGGCGTAGCCGCTCGGCTTGGTCTACAAAGCCAGTCAACATAACCAGTGGCAGATCGGGCTGGTGGCTTTGCAAGTGCTCAGCAAGATCGATCCCATTCAATTTTCCAGGCATCTGCACGTCGGAAATCACCGCCTGGAAGTGATGCGGCGGATGAAGCAGGCGGAATGCTTCGTCGGCGTTCGCTGCGTGGGTCACCTCATACCCAAACGTTGAGAACATCGCCGCTTGCGCGTCTGCGACCATGACATCGTCTTCAACGAGAAGCAGTCGAATCCCTGTGGCTGATTCGTCTGATTCGTCGGCACTCAAGCTGTCGCGACGGGGAAGTTGTTCATCCACGCCGGCGCCTTGGGCTCGAGGCAGGAACAAGCTGACTACCGTGCCCCCCTCGGCTGATGCGCCAATGCTGCAATGACCTCCCGAGAGCTCACAAAACGAGCGCACCTGAGACAGCCCGAGCCCGGCTGACTGACCTGGCGGTTTCGTCGTAAAGAACGGTTCAAAGGCACGCTCGACTGTTGCTGCATCAATGCCCACACCGCTATCCTTCATTTCGATCAGAGGTGGCGCCGTTGGTTCGGACAGTTAGATCGAGTTTATAAGTGGAAGCGCCGGGGTCATCAAGCTGCCGATTT
>NZ_JBFUPT010000090.1:0-3188 GCF_041360715.1 Caballeronia sp. RCC_10 | reverse complement strand
TGCGAAAATCGCGGCAAAGGCCGCGGCGACAGACCAAAGCTGCTTCAGAAGCACCTGTATTTCAGCAACCTGCTAAGCCGGTCCGCCTAAACTTGGACCTGGACCCCGAAGTACACAAGTAACTCAAGCTCCGCGCCGTGGAGAACGGCACGACGATAGCCAAGCGCGTGCGCGACTTGATTACACGGGAAATTGGCTAGCACGGGGCAAACTGGAGCGACGCGCCATGCCGAAACTCACCCCACACCGCGCTTATGCGCTGCGCCACCTTGACCGGGCGGTGAATCGGTTGGTTGCGGCCACCACGCCAACGGAGAAAGCACGGGCGGGCAGGTGGGCGCGGCTCTGGGCGAGAGCGGCGGGCGCGCCTTTTGATGCGCCTCCGGCGAGAGGCCCTCGGCGACACGGAATAGTTCAATAGGCAACAATCCCGCCCTCCCTATCGACTAGTAGAACGGGGATTGGGCGCGGGACTACAAAAGCCGGACAGGCGGCCCGCTGCGGCAGCGCAAGTTGTGTGCGGCAAGGTGTGCAGAAACCGGATGCCGGTGGTTTCAGTTGATCCTTCTGTGCGGCGTGCGGTGCGAAGGGCGTAGCCCCCAGCGCCCAACGCCGCACGCCGCTATGCAACAGCGCGCAAGAACTCCTTCTTCTGCTCGGCCAGCAGGGCCATGTTTAGATAGCGGCTGTCTTCCAGCCACGTTTCGTGCGTTTCGCTACACAGGGCCCTGATCAGCCGAAGGCACGACGCATCGTTCGGGAAAATCCTCACGATGCGCGTGCGCCGCTTGATCTCTTCGTTCAAGCGCTCGAGCATGTTGGTCGACTTCAAATGCTTGTGATGCGCGCGTGGCAGCCGGTAGAACGTCAGCGTCTCGGCAATGTTGCCTTCAACCCAATCCACGAGCTTCGGATATTTGCCCTGCCACTTAGTAATCCACGCCGCGAGATCTCGCTGCGCCTCCTGCAGATCGAGTCGGTCGTACATCCAGCGCAGTTCCTGCAAGCAGTCGTCATCGGCCTTGCGCGGCAGGTAGTCCAGTGCGTTGCGCAGGAAGTGCACGTAGCAGCGCTGCCAGGCGGCTTCCGGCAGCACCTCACCGATCGCCTTCTTGAGCCCCGCGTGGTCGTCCGAGGCGACGAACTCGACGCCTGACAGGCCGCGCTTCTTTAGCGCCAGAAGAAACTCTTTCCAGCTCGAATGGCTTTCGCGGTTGGCCAACTCCACAGCCAACACCTGCCGGTGGCCTTCCCAGTTGATGCCGATGGCGATCAGCACCGCTTGCGAACGAATCACGCCCGACTCACGCACCTTCTCATAGCGCGCGTCGACGATCAGATACGGATACGCCTCCTCTAACGGCCGGTGCGCAAACCTGGCCAGCGTTGCGTCGAGCCCTTTATTGATGGCGGAGATCGCTGAGGCCGAGAAGCTGTGACCGCACAGCTCTTCAGTAATCGCCTTGACCTTGCGCGTAGACACACCCTGCACGTACATCTCGGCCAACGCCGCCACCAACGCCTTTTCGCTGCGCGCATAGCGCTCGAACAGCGCCGTTGAGAATTCGCCATGCCGATCACGTGGCACGCGCAGCTCGAGTTTGCCGATGCGGGTCACCAGAGCGCGGCCGTAGTAGCCCGCACGATAGCCACTGCGTGTCTCCGTGCGCTCGTTGGGCGATGCCCCGAGCAGCTCGGTCATCTCCGCTTCGAGCACTTCCTGAAGCGCATCCTTCATGAGCGCCTTCATCAGGTCCCGGTCGCCGGCAACCAGCGCTTCCACTGGCGGCCGGTTCGTACTACGCTTGGTCGTGGCCATGGCGCAAGCCCTCCCGAGGGCAGGTTGACGAACTGGATATTCATCAACTTACACAACGGCCACCCCTTCCTTCGGCATCTCCCTGCCTGCGAACTTTCTGCGCACTTCTCGGCACATTACCGGTAAATTTCAACGTGGTCCCGGTACACGCCCGTTTCCCGCGCGGCCTGTTCCACGGCCTCCGGGCCATCGCAATAGCCTATGCGCCCAATCTCCTCTTCGCCGACAACCAAGCGGCCCCACCACTGGCCCGAGAGTTATGGTCGAAACTGGTGTTTGGATGAGGCGGGGGTTTGAAGGCGGTGGCGGTATAGCTGAGAATGTTGCTTGTCTAGGGTAACAACCAGCTAAACCGGAATCCACCACCAATGAAGAAGGTTACAGAAGAAACGAGCTCGGGTAAATCGGAAGCACCTCCCAGCGGCCTTGACGATTTGATTCAGCGAGGCGCGCGGCAGATCATCCAGCAAGCGATTGAGGCGGAGTTGACGACATTGCTCGAACGCTACGATAACGTGAAGACTCTCGACGGGAGGCGCGCCGTGATTCGCAATGGCTACCTGCCGGAGCGCGAGGTCGTCACGGCAATCGGTCCGGTCACGGTACAGGTGCCGAAGGTTCGCGATCGCTCAGGCTCGGGCGTGAAGTTCAATTCGAACATTGTGCCGCCCTATATTCGGAAGTCCCCCCGCGTGTCAGCGGCGTTGCCTTGGCTGTATCTACGTGGCGTCTCGACCGGCGACATGAGCGAGGCGCTGAGCGTGCTGCTGGGTGAAGAAGCCAAGGGTCTTTCGCCGAACGTAGTCAGCCGTCTGAAGGCTCAGTGGGCCGAAGAACACGCCCTTTGGAATCAGCGCGATCTGTCGAGCTCCCGCTGGGTCTACTGGTGGGCCGACGGCATACACACGGGGCTGCGCAGTGACGATTCGGATGGCCAGTGCCTGTTGGTCATCATCGGGGTGAAGCCCGACGGAACGAAAGAGCGTGTGGCAATTGGCGACGGCTTTCGCGAGTCGAAGGACGCCTGGTGCGAGCTCTTGCTGGACCTGAAAGCGCGAGGCCTACAAAGTGGTCCGCTGCTCGCGGCCGGCGATGGGGCAATGGGTCTATGGGCGGCATTGGCTGAAGTGTTTCCCAAGACGCGGCACCAGCGCTGCTGGTTTCACAAGACTGGAAACGTTCTTAACGCCTTGCCCAAATCACACCACGGTCGGGCCAAAGCCGGCCTGCAGGAGATTTGGCAAGCCGCCACACGCGAAGAAGCGCTCGCCGCTTTCGACCGCTTCGCCGGCGCCTATTCGGCCAAGTATCCGAAGGCGGCCGAAAAGCTCACGAAGGATCGCGACGAGCTGCTGGCCTTTTATGACTT
>NZ_JBFUPT010000089.1:0-3293 GCF_041360715.1 Caballeronia sp. RCC_10 | reverse complement strand
CAAATCGGCAGCTTGATGACCCCGGCGCTTCCACTTATAAACTCGATCTAACTGTCCGAACCAACGGCGCCACCTCTAAGGACTTGTTTTTCTGACTAAGTGGACACTCAAGCGGTTGCTGAGCAAAGACGCGCACGCCTACACCTTCGATGAGCTCGTATACGCGACGCTCGGTCGGATGGATCGCGTGAAGCGCAACGAGCATAAGGGCTTCGACTATGCTGCACTCGTGCGGCAAATGCGGAAGTATTTTGACATCGTCGAGGTGTCGGGGCATCCGTTCGGCTTTCTGCCCGCACGCTTGTGCTTCAGCATCGGCATCATCGCGAAGCCGAAGCAGGCGTCGACCAGTGCGGACATGAAGGCGAGCGGTGCAACCTGAATGATGCTTCGTGGATACCGCCGCTTGCCCTGGCTCGCGGCGGCGGCCCTGCTTGCCGTCCTTTGGTTGATTGGCTCGGGCATATGGGACGCCGCTCCCTCTGGCGGCGATGAGGATCCGCTGCGGGTGCAACAAGAACGGGTTGTCATCGTGCTGCTCAGCGCCGGCGCCGACCGCGCGTCGATGGATCGACCATGGACTCCTACGCGCGATGCGTTCTTCCGCATCCAGAAGACCGCTGATGTCTACCACGCCTGCGCGCGGGGCGGACGGTATTGCACGGTCATTGTCAGCGGAGGCGATCCTGATCGGCAAGGCATCTCCGACGCGCAGCTCTATCGGCCGTGGCTCATCTCGTTGGGCGTCGATTCGCGCGACGTCGAGCTTGAAACGCGCAGCGCCAACACGCACGAAAATGCACGGTACGTGAGCCTCATTCTGCGTGACATGCGCTGCGATCGCGTGATTCTCGTCACATCGGCTTATCACATGCGCCGCGCGCGGCTCAACTTTCAAGGATTCGGTGTGTCGACGCAACCCGCCCCTGCCTACGCGGATAGCGCCGTTGCCTCGCTCATTCCCCGGCGAAGAAACTTCCTCGTGGCGTGTCACCGTCTGCACGAGGCAATGGGCATCGCGCAGTACTGGGTGTTCCGATGGGTGGGCATTTACTAGGCGTTAGGGTGCTGCCGTCCCTGTGCCCACCCTCGGACGTTCGCTCAATCGTTTAATAAGACCAAAATTAGCCAACTCTCAACATCGCACATGCGGTGCTGGCGACCCGCTTTTATCGCGGACCGCCCAGATACGATTCGCAGCATATCAGCGTCGACTTGGGCCGTCTAACTTAACCACCGTAGTCCGAAGCGACGCACAATCGTCAAATGGCATGTTAACGTATCGGCGCGGAAAGACGACGCACCGTACCGTCGCCCCCGAGCGTCACGGTGGGGCAACTGTCGCCCACTCACCTATCGCTTTGTAATTTCTTAAACTGATATGTAGTCCAAACGCTCTTGATTACGTGAACTGTCGCTGCGGAGGAAGCGCTTTTCAGCATGCTTTTCTACTGACGCAACGTCGCTCTCTCAAACGACGCAATGCGTCTGCCCACTTCTGGCTTGGTCAGGGACGCTGTTGAAAGAACGTTCGACCAGCTTTCCGGAAATGCAACAATCGGGAAAATCACCTTGCAAACTCGGTGGATCCACATAACATCACTGAAAGCGTAAGCGCGGACCATGCTTGGCGCTTCAGCCCTTATGAACATATTAATCGTCACGACGAAGTAATCGAAGCGAAGACAGATTGGTGTTGCTGCGCCATAGGTACGTCGTTTTGCTGCGACGGCTCTCCCTCAGACGACGCTTACACGTCGCGTGCCGTTGCTAGTATCAATTCCTATTCATGGAAGGCGACATGCATAGCAAATTGGTGGAAGGCGCCGAGACGTCGGCGTTAGACGCGCAGATTGTCCAGTTCATTTCGGAATATCCGTGTGGCGCGCCGCCTCACATGAAGATGTCCGTGGCGATCAGGAACGAGGCCGGAGAGTTGTATCGACTCATCATTGCGGATGGCATTGTCGAACTTATTCGTGTCGACAAGTTTCTGAGTGGGATGGGTTGCATCGAAGAATTCGCCGGCGATTTCGACGCGCTGTTTCAGGTGCCTGCAGATAAGGCGAGAGCGCGCGCCGGGCAACGGCTGTCCAGCGAAGGGGTTGAAAGTAGGCGATGACTGGAGTTGCCCCTGTAACTCAGGACACGCGGACACTGTTAGGTTGATGAGACCGCAGCGCGTCTAAACTCGCGAGGCGAGCGGCACAACGGATTCACCTGCCTTCACCGCCGCCAGACTGCCTTCCTGGTATTGCTTGCGCCAGCCAAACACCTGGTTGGCGTTGACGCCGTGCCGGCGTGCCACGCCCGACACGGACGCTCCTGGCTCCAGTGTTGCCTGCACGATGGCGATTTTTTCCTGCGCGGTGCGCCGACGACGGCGCTCCGGCTCGCTCAGAATTTCGATGGATTCCACGTAATGACTAGGCTTACTGTTAGACACAAGACTATCCCTTATTTTAAGAGCGTCCTTGTGTCCTCAGATACGTGGGGCCGCTCCAATGACATGCAAATGTATCTAGCGCACACTGGAACCTCCGCAGACCCGGTTCTAGTATGACTCCGAGACCACCAGCGGCACGGACCGCAGCTTTTTGCGCCGCATCGCCGGGCCCATTGAAACGGGCCGCGAGTCAGTGAGCGAGCTGCCGGACACCTTCTGACAGTAAGAGGCACCCGGTCATGAACCCGGGGCCGTCACGCAGCCCGGCGTTGCTACTCCGACGTGCCCTTGCCAAACCTATCGCACCAACACCATATTGTCCCGTATGTCAAGGTCACACCGCGCTCAGAGAACAGTTGCTCGACGTCGCGCAAGCTCATCTGAAAGCGGCAATACCGACGCGGATGACCTCGGCCGGGAAACGGTGACCCAGGATAACCTCCAGGTAGTCCAAGTTTTAGTCCGCACCCCGGAGTGGATCACTATTACTTTGCGCCCAACACCACCAAGAATGGTATGCATCCTTGACCGCTTACACGCACACTTTTGTTACCATAACGAGCAAATCGCCGCGTTGGACAGGGAAATGGGGCGCCAGCTTGCCGATGATGATCTCGGCACTCGCCTGATGACAATGCCCGCAGTTGGCCCCATTACTGCCAGTCTGCTTGCCGCTGAAATGGGCGACGGCAAGCAATACGGTGGCAGCCGGGACGTTGCCGCGTCAATCGGACTCGTCCCTCGTCAGTACAGTACCGGTGGTCGAGCCAGAGTTAATGTCAATTGTGGTGTTTGCAAGGCGCGGCCTGATCAGGCGGCAAGCGGTTGCTGAGCCGGTGTGCTGTCG
>NZ_JBFUPT010000088.1:0-3351 GCF_041360715.1 Caballeronia sp. RCC_10 | reverse complement strand
CCTCAAGGGTTCGCTGCGCGGACCTTACGCTCGCCCTTGACCCGCCAAACCACCCACTGAGAATTCAAAAGAGGCACCTCTATCTGGATGTTGAACATTGACGCCTCCCGACCGCCGCTCCAACTGACGTTCAGCGGTTCGGACTCGTCGCCCCGCTTTCATCCAACGCAGAATGCGCTCACCTTTCTATCCGATAGAGGGGGCGGCCGGCAAGTGCACGTCCTGCCGCTTGATGGTGGGGAAGCGCGACAGCTCACCAACGTGCCATCAGGCATCACGTCATTCGAGTGGGCTACCAATGGCGAAAGCCTGCTTGCGATCTGCGCACTGTCGGTCGACCCGGAAATGCGGGGCGATACGTCAAACGGCGGTGGCGATGTCGCAAACCGGCCAACGGACGCGCCGCATGTCGTCTGGCGGCTTCCCTACAAACTCGATGGCGTGGGCTATACGCTCGACTCGGAGATTCACCTATTTACCGTTGAGGTGGCGACGGGAAAGACCAAGCAACTGACGACAGGCCCCTTCGAAGTAGATAGCGCTGACTGGTCTCCCGATTGTCAGCGCATGGCGTACACGCGCACCCGCGAGGGTCGCTTGGCGCATCGTTCCGATTTGTGGCTCATTGATCGCACCGGCGACAACGCGCGGCGCGTGACAGAGAAGATTGCAACTTGCAGCTATCCGCGGTGGTCGCCCGATGGCCGTTACGTTCTTTTTACGGGCACGCTGCAGGACGGTGACGCGCAGATGCGACTCTGGCTACATACCGTCGATACCGGCGAAACACATGGGCTCGGAGACGAAGACATTGAAGTGGTGGCGGGCGCAACTGTGTTCTGGGCGCAAGACTCGTCGAGCGTTTTTCTCGTTCAGGCGCGTAATGGCCGCCAGGAAATCACGTCGGTTTCCGTTCCCGGTGGCCAGTTGACCCGGCTCGTCACTGGCGACAGGCAAGTCGATGCCTTCGCCATCCATGGAGACGGGTTTGTGTACGCGGTCGAGGATGGGACATCACCGAAGGACGTATGGGCCTGCGCCCTCGACGGCACCGGCGAGCGCAAGCTCTCGGATTTCAATCCCTGGTGGCGCGAGAGGATTGCTACAAAAATCGTCGTGCGCCAGTTCGAAGTTCCCGACGGCGATGGCGGCACAGAATTGGTCGATGGCTGGTTGTTTAACGCTAAGGACAGGGGGCAGCACGGCCCCCTTCTTGTCGACGCGCACGGCGGGCCCTCAAGCTACGCGCTGTTGAGCTTTAACTGGCACGTGTACTGGTATCTGCTCGCGTCGCAAGGATGGACGGTACTCGCCCTTAACCCCGTAGGATCGAGCAGCTACGGCAGGAAGTTTAGCTCCCAAGCCCGCAAGCGCTGGGGGAAATGCGACCTTGACCAACAGTTGGGCGCCGTGGACGTGTTACGCAACGAGGATCTCGCTGACGAGCGACTCGCTATTACCGGCAAGTCCTACGGTGGCTATCTCAGCGCGTGGGCGATCGGCAATACGACAGCATTCCGCGTCGCGGTGGTGTCTGCGCCGGTGACCAGCCTTGAAAACCACTTTGGGGTTTCAGACAGCGGCTACTACGCGGACGCCTACTCGATGTACGGCGAGCTAAGCGTCAAGCGTGAGGAAATGCGGGAGCTGTCGCCGCTCAGTTACGTCGAGCGCGTCGTGACACCGACCCTCATCTTGCAGGGAGAAGCAGACCAGCGTTGCCCCGTGTGTCAGGCCGAGGAGCTCTTCACGGGCATCATGACGCAGACCTCGACACCGGCGGAGATGATGGTCTTCCCCGGCGGTAGCCACCACTTTTTCGAGAAGGGCAAACCTTCCCATCGCAAGGCTATGTTGGACCGCATGACGCAGTGGCTTCTCATGTGGATTGACCAGCCGGTCGGTAAGAACGACAGTGCAACCGACAAAGGCACGGATCGACCACAATAGACGAAATCAACGAGAATCACATCCGCAAGGTTGGACCGGCCCAGGGTGTGCGGCTATGCGCCCTACGACCCCTACAGGCTTGGCAGAAGTGGGAGGCTTCTGCGAAGACCGCTAACACACAGAACGCCGCAAACAAGCCTAACGGCAGTTGTGTGCGCCAAACTGTGCAGAAACCGGATGCCAGTGGTTTCAGTTGACCCTTCTGTGCGGCGTGCGGTGCGAAGGGCGTAGCCCGCAGCGCCGAACGCCGCACCGCCCGCTATGCAGCAGCGCGCAAGAACTCCTTCTTCTGCTCGGCCAGCAGGGCCATGTTCAGATAGCGGCTATCCTCCAGCCACGTTTCATGCGTTTCACTGCATAGCGCCCTGACTAGGCGCAGACACGCCGCCTCGTTCGGAAAGATCCTCACAATACGCGTGCGCCGCTTGATCTCTTCATTCAGGCGCTCGAGCATGTTGGTCGACTTCAAATGCTTGTGATGCGCACGCGGCAGCCGGTAGAACGTCAGCGTCTCAGCAATGTTGCCTTCAACCCAATCTACGAGCTTCGGATATTTGCCTTGCCACTTGGTAATCCACGCCGGGAGATCTCGTTGCGCCTCCTGCAAAGCGCGTTGGTCGTACATCCAGCGCAGTTCCTGCAGACAGTCGTCGTCGGCCTTGCGCGGCAGGCAGTCCAATGCGTTGCGCAGAAAGTGCACGTAGCAGCGCTGCCAGGCGGCCTCAGGAAGCACCTCGCTGATTGCCTTCTTCAGTCCCGCATGATCGTCCGAGGCGACGAACTCCACGCCTGAGAGCCCGCGCTTCTTCAGCGCCAGCAAGAACTCCTTCCAGCTCGATTGGCTCTCGCGGTTAGCCAGCTCCACGGCCAGCACTTGCCGGTGACCTTCCCAGTTGATGCCGATGGCAATCAGCACTGCTTGCGCGCGAATCACGCCTGATTCACGCACCTTCTCATAGCGAGCATCGACAATCAGATACGGATACGCTTCCTCGAGCGGCCGGTGCGCGAATTTCGCCAGCGTCGCGTCGAGCCCTTTGTTAATGGCGGAGATCGCTGAGGCCGAGAAACTGTGACCGCATAGCTCTTCGGTAATCGCCTTGACCTTGCGAGTCGAGACGCCCTGTACGTACATCTCGGCGAGCGCGGCCACCAATGCCTTCTCGCTGCGTGCATAGCGCTCGAACAGCGCCGTTGAGAATTCGCCATGCCGATCACGCGGCACGCGAAGCTCTAGCTTGCCGATGCGCGTCACCAGCCGGCGGCCATAGTAACCTGCACGGTAGCCACTGCGTGCCTCGGTGCGCTCGTTGTGCGAGGCGCCCAGAGGTGGCGCCGGGAATTCGGACAGCTCGGTAAGTGGAAAAAGCTGGGGTCCGAGTCGGCCATAATGGCTGGCAA
>NZ_JBFUPT010000087.1:0-3409 GCF_041360715.1 Caballeronia sp. RCC_10 | reverse complement strand
CGCGAGTGGGCACGCCTAGCCTGCGTGATGGTCGGCGCAGCGAACTGGACCGGGGTCAGTCCGCCTCTTCTCCCGCTCCTCACTCGGCTCCCAGAGGACTCGCGAGCGCCGCTCTACTTCGTCTTCCAGCAGACGCTCTTGCTTGCGGCGCGGCTAGCGACTGAGCGCAATCGGGTTATGAAGGCTCTGTGTCGATTGCACCCGTCAAGCGAGCGGTCCGCTCTTTTGAGATGCGCAGTGGAAAAGCTGGCAGTGGACTTGAAGTATGCCGCTTACCCCTACGACGCTTTGGCTGGCGAAGGCGTGCAGCGTCCGATGAGAAGCTGGTTCACGACCGCGCCCGCGGCCAGCACTCCCGGATTGCTGCAAGTGTGTTCCCAGTACTGCGCCCGGCGTTGCGAACCTGCGCCTCCGGTTGCATGGGCGCTAGAAACGAGCGGTCGCTTTTAGAGCATCAGACGTCCGATTGGGAAGGTTGCGGTCATTCCAACGCTCTCGTCGAAGCGGTGCGTTTGCGAAACGCCGTCCATATCGACGGCCACGCCGTAATGATCTCTCGCATCTCTTCCATCCCGCGGTTGTCCACTGCCGGCGCTCATCACGTCCATTCAAACTTTGCGTTCGAGGGGCCGCAATCTGTTTGGCTCATGTGTCATGATCGCTCACTGCGCCCGGCTACAAACTCGTCGGCGCTGGTCGCTCCATGTTTTCATCATGGGGGAGTTCCATGCCGACGCTCTATTCCTACCCAGACCTGTTCGGCGTCGCCGACAACAATCCCTTCGGCCTGAGGGTCTATGCGTTCATGCGCTTGTGCGGCCTGGACTTCGAGCATAAGCACATTCTCGATACGAAAGCGGCGCCGCGAGGGCGGTTGCCGTATCTGGTCGACGGCGAGGAATTCATCGGCGATAGCGATGCGATCATCGACTATCTCAAGCGCAAAAACGATCTAGGCATCGACAGAGCGCTTTCACCAGGTCAAGCGAATCTCGACTTCTTCGTGCGACGCACACTGGACGACCTGTACTGGCCGATGAGCTTCTCTCGGTGGCGCGACGAGCGTTTTCGCCCGGCTTTTTGCTCTGCCTTCATGGCGGCGCACCCAGAAGTCGCTGCGAGTGCACTCGAAGCCGCGAGCGAGTACAACCGGCTGCGATACCACTATCAGGGCATCGGCCGCTATGAGCCGGATCAGGTGTACGAGCGCGGCATCGCCGACCTGCGCGTCGTAGCCGATCGGATGGGCCACAGCGGCTTTGTCTTCGGGCCCGAGCCGGCCACGGTCGATGCCGCGATCTACGGCTGCGTCGCAAACATCTATTACTACGACATTGATACGCCGTTGAAGCGCTACCTTCTATCGAGGCCGAACCTGGTCCGGCATTGCATTGCGATACACGAGAGGATCGTTACCTTCAGCGAACCGCATGGTAGCGACGCTTAGGGCCGTCGGGTCATCCGTCTTGGCTTGTCCTACTACAGGGCAGGCAATTTCAGTTTCAGCAAACCGCAGCGAAAGTTGAAGGAGTGTGCTCATGTGGTCGGTCGGTTTGACCTCACCCTCCCGTTGACAATCTTGCCTAAGACAGGGGCCGGCCGAGAGGCGACCACTCAGAATATGGAGTCGAGGGACGCTTCGCGTGGTCAACGCGCGTCCGCCGTCTCCGAAACCCGAAGTTCATTGCGCCGCGTTGCGGATGTCAGGACTGCGGCGCCCAGACTCCCAAGGCGGCTGAACGCCGGAAATTGGCGAGGCCCGATTAGGAGCCCGTCGGTTCTTGCCGTCGTAGCGCCGTCGGGAGGCCGCCAGAAAGTAATTACCGCTCGAGGGCTACAATTGATGGCGCAGCGACAAAGGCGCTCACTGTGCTCGACCAAATTCGCAGAGCCCAGCTGTTTTAATGACAGTCCAGTAGCGTTGAAGCGTACTCAAAATGTCCTTAGTACGGCGTCGCGTGCATCCTCTCTGCACGGCCCTCAGATGATACCGAGCACCGCCGCGTGCGCTGCTTGTTGACGTCGCTACTCGCGACAACTGCTCACGTTCTGTTCTCGCCTAGGCACGCTCCTCGACGGCGAATCTGGCGGTCGCAGAACCTTTGCGGACCCTCGCAGATCTATGCCACATTGCGTCGCTTCGTCCCTCGAAGCAGGCCGGTTACTCGCTTTCGAAAGCGGTTGACCGGCAGTAATCGTTAGCGTCGAATGATTCAATGGCACGCATGGCGGATGGGGTGCCAAGATGAGGCGGAGCCATGTCGCCCGAGCGCCGCGCATGTGGCCGAATATCCACTGCGGCGCAGCCACGGTGCCCGATACGACGCAAAGCGGACCGTGGGCAGCCGTGCAACGGCTGCCCAGAGGGGTGCCTGGCGGGCTGACTTCACCACCGACGACCTAGTGCAGCTGGCGTAGCACGTCGGCATATGCGGTTGGACACACGTTCGGCACAACAGGCGGTCGCACGCGAAATGTGAACCAACGTTGGCAGGCGATCGTTCAGAATTGGATGTTCGAACAGGGTCGAGGTTGCGCGGCACCGTTCTTGCGTTTGAAAGGTGGCCATCACTAAGTGAGACAAGTCGGGGCCATATGGCACATGTCACGGGCAAGCGCCCGAAACTCGCTTTGTTCCCCACAAAAAGAGTTCCGCCGGCGCCTGGCGCGACGGAAGATGATTTCCGGATATACGCGTCGTATCGCGGCACCGCTGCGAGCGGGTACTATGGCACGCTGAAAGTAGTGAGGATGACGGACGGAAAATTGCTTTACCCGTTTGACGGCGTCGAGCAAATCGGCCCGTTCCCAAGCAAAGCCGAAGCGACGGCTGCGGCGCACCGGCGCGGCGACGAAATTGTTAGTGGCGACTTGGCAAACCCGGAGCTATAGCGGCGAGCTCTTGCCGACGAAACATGTCGTTTGAGGGTAGGCGTAAGCTGGCAACGGGCGTCGGCAGATCGGCTACTCAACTCGAGCGATGACCGGTGGCGGGTCTCGGTTGCATATCGGGGTGGCCGGATCGGACATGGGCGCGGATACCCACGTCGCTTACCTTTTGTCCAGCCTAACACTTCGCCACGCGGCTGACCTGCGATCGACCTATTCGTTGCGGTTTGTTGCGTGAAAGACTCCCGGCCAACTGCGTCGCCGTGTTGTCGAACCGGTTATCCCGCGTCCCATCGACAAGCCGGACAACTCTACGAGTTGCCCCACCTTGCCAACAGGTCCCCTCGCGACAGGGGGCCTACGGACGGACTGACTCACTACGCTCCGCCTCATTGAGAGAGACAGCAAAGTCAGAACCGAGGGACTAGGCAAAGAAAAGCCCGCCTAGTGTCCTGTCCCAGAAATTACTTTGCATAACCGAGCCACTTTCTGAAGGATGGAATCGGCGGTTGCGGTCCAG
>NZ_JBFUPT010000086.1:0-3753 GCF_041360715.1 Caballeronia sp. RCC_10 | reverse complement strand
CCATGGCACACCTCACAGAGCAAGTATGCTCTTTTCAAGGTCTCCACCGAACGTGGGTAAGATCAAAGCGGCCAAAAAACGGCCAATCGTCGACGGTAGGAAGCGCCATTTGAACGGCTCCTCCACTCCCAAAGCTGCCCGACGGTCGGAGCGAGGAGTCGGCGTTAGCTAGCTCTCGCCGAACAGATGGCCGTGCGGCTACCGCCTGTCGCTTACTGCTATTTGAAGCTCTCTTGTCGCGAAAGGGCAGCGTTGCCCGGGGGAAAGGAGAAAGCCCCGTCCTGCGCATCACTGTGGTTGCCCGGGCCGTTCAATGCGCCACAGCTGCGTCTCCAGGCGCGGCCCATTCTCGGGCTTGAACCAGCTCATGTCCTGGATGCGGAGCTTGTGACATAGATGCTCCCATTGGGTCCTTCCGAGAACGTATCGGGCCAGCGCAGCCGCCTGTCCTGTACGAGGGTAGTGATGCGATCACCGTCACGGACCTTGACCGCGCCGTCCTCGATAGCGCTCAGATAAAGCCGCCCGCGTTCGTCAATCCAAAGACCGTCCGTTGGCTCGATTTCAGTGACATGCTCTACACGACCTTCGAGGTCCTTCTCCGATAGACGCGGGTTCTGCAATGCGCTCCTCACTATTTCGCACGCGCGAGGGGGTGGCTGGTTCCTGAGCCGACGCGGTAGTGCCGGTTCGAATAGCCACGGCGCATAGCTTCGAGTCGTCACGCATCACCACATTGACGGACGTGTGGGCAGAGCGGCGCTCGCGTTTGGGGAAGTCAGCGCATCGATGTCCTGCAGCCGCCCGCGCAGTCCAATGGGGTGAAGCATCTGACGCGCGCGCGAGCGCAAAAAGCCCGCGGCGCGGCGTTCTTTAGCGATTCAGTTCGTCCAACAGCGCGGCGTATTCCTGCGCGACTTTGTGACGCGGCTCCAAATAGATCATGGGCTTTGCCCTCTGATGGCTTTCGCGAATCTTCACCGACGAAGACAGATGCGCGTCGAGCACGGGCAGGTCTTCTGCGCGCAGCTCGTCGACGAGTTGCTTTGGCAGATTCGCGCGCGGCTGAAACTGATTGATGATGATGCCTTCGACGTTCAGCTCGGGATTGTGATCATGGCGGATTTCCTGCACGTTCTCCAGCACCGAGTAAAGTGCGCGGCGCGAGAAGTCGTCGCAGTCGAATGGCACTAGACAGCGCTCCACGGCAATGAGCGCCGAGCGCGTAAAGAAGTTCAGCGCGGGTGGCGTGTCGATATAGACGGCGTCGTAGTCCGCCAGGCTCCTTAGCGCGTCGCGCAGCTTGTAGATCTTGTAGCGTGACTCAAGCTTGCCTTGCAAGGTTTCCAACGATGGATGCGACGGCACGATGTCCAGGTTCTCGAACGGCGTCGCGTGGACAAACGAGCCGAACGAAGGCTCGCGAAAGCTATAACTTAATGCCGATTCAAAGAAGCTCGCGAGATTCGGTTGTGCGTCGCCCGCGCTTGCACCAAGCAGATACTGGCTCGCGTTGCCTTGCGGATCCAGGTCGATGACTAGCGTACGGGTACCGCGCGATGCGCTAATCGCAGCAAGATTGCACACGATGGTGGATTTGCCAACGCCACCCTTTTGATTGAACACGACACGTCGCATCGATGGCTTCCTTGAGAAATGAACGGGCGTTCAGGCTGCGTCAAATGCAGAGTTGCACGTCACCGAGATGTTAGCGCATGGCGCTCAACCGGAGTGGACACGGGCCACAGCACTCAGACACATCGAAGCTGTATGGGAAAAGCCGTTTTCTAACGGTCGAAGGTTTCGGACGGACGGCAAGCAGAAGTGCACAAGTGCATACTGAGATTAAGTAGCACTGCAAGAACATAGGCTCTGCGTTGCATGCCAGTGTTTCAGCCGCTTGTCCCTGCGCGAACGGTTGGAGAGCAGCATGAACGTCGACCTGGGGCTAGTCCCGAAGACTGCAATCAACGTACTGAGGGACGCCGCAGAACGTAAGCGACTGCCGAACGGTATGCAGTTAACCATTCACGACGCCGAGCTTTGACCAAGCCGGTGGGCGTTACACTGAACCTGTCCTTTTCTGCAGGAATTGCCGAGGCGCAAAGCGGGGACCGCCGGGAAGACGTGCTATCGCGAGCCGACAAGGCGTTGTACGCGGCTAAACAAGTGGGTCGCAGCCGAGTCGAAATATGGCGGCCGGCGAGGAGCGTTTGCCAAACGCTCTCGCTGCTTGCATGAAAGTCTTGGGACGGCGCACAAGGCCCCTAGGACCTGCGCTCGAACCTCGCTTCGCGATGAGACGAAGTGTCTCACGCCATCGCTTTCTTTTTTCCGGCAGCGGCTCGGCTCACGGTTGCGCTAGACGCCCTACGGAACTCTCTTGACATGCGCTCGCCAAAGCGCAGCCGCAACGTGACGATGGTCGATCGCGAATGGAACTCCTCCAGGGCCGTACACAATCGGCACGGGTTTGTCCGCGATGGCCATCCCGAGTTCATGGCCCTCGAGCTTAGCGTAGGCTTCGGCCTTCTGGCGGACTTCCGTAGGCCATGGGTTCGGCTGCTGAGGACGGCCACACCTTCTTTTTCGATCTTGGCGATGGACGCGTGATCGACGGAGGGCAGGGTGGAAACTCAGCGCGCTGGGTGAATCACAGCCGCGCGCCGAACTGCGAAACCGAGCAGAAGGGCAGTCGCGTTTACTTTTACGCACTGCGCGACATTAATCCAGGCGAGGAACTGCTCATTGAATATCGGCTGTTTGTCGAGGGACGCCGCACGCTCGCTCTGAGGAAGCTTTACCAATGCCGCTGCGGGTCGCGTCAGCGTCGGGGGACCATGCTTGCGCCACCGGAGCATTGACGCAGAGGTCAACGGGAAGTGGTCGGCTAAAGCATCGGTTCGGTGCTTTAGCTAGGCGACCGTGTAGAGCCGACTCTTTCACGGATGATACTGTGGTGATCTCGACGAAAGTCGACGACGAACGAAGGAGAAAGGCAGTTTCGCAAACGTTTGATGCTTGGATCGTTAGCGATCGTATTCGCCTCAGCGGCTGGAGCAGCCGAGCACTATGTGGAAATCTGGAACCCGCCCGAGGTCCATCATCGCGTGCAAGATTTTGCGCGACAGTGGAAGAAACCCGACAGATCACATAGACGGCATGCGAGCAGGGACACCAATGCGCGCATCGCTAAACAGCGAGTGAGCGCGGCTGACGGCAGCGAAAGGCCAGTGGCAAGCGCTCCAGGGGCAAAGCGGCGCCCCAGGTTCGATGATATTCCGCGCAAGATGCCACCGGAGGGCAACGTTCTGCGCGTCGGCCATGCAGCCACCTTTGGGCGGCCACTAAGTGAGATCACTTTCCCAATAGACGGTCGATCGTCAGAGGTCACGAGTACCCGCGTTGTCGGGCGCCGGAGCTGTCCATTTTTTTCGGCGCAGCTGAGGCCGAGCGCTGCTTACCAAGCTCTAGCCGCTCAACAAGATGAGCGAAGCCGCGCAAGCCATCCGGCGCAATAAGAGATTTCGAGCGGTCCATGTTCCCGCAGAGCGATGTAACCGGCATTGGCTGCCGTAACGTTTTGCCGGATTCGTTCAGTGTAGCGGATTCAAGAGACAAGACGCTTGTGACGTCCTTTTAGGATCAGGTATGTACGCTCGAGCAAGCGCGCTTGTGATCTTACCCACGTTCGGTGGAGACCTTGAAAAGAGCATACTTGCTCTGTGAGGTGTGCCATGGAACATCGAGAAC
>NZ_JBFUPT010000085.1:0-4281 GCF_041360715.1 Caballeronia sp. RCC_10 | reverse complement strand
ATTCTACAACCTCGCAATATAAGCAGTACTTCGCATATCGATCTCGCTCACCGCTCGATCCTTATCGCGACAAAGCCCTTGAGACGCCTCGCAACTGGCGCGTGACCAGGGACGTTTAAAGAAAGAGCGGATCTTGCGAAGGTCTGAGGCTTTAAAGGCCGTTCCCGGTGGTCAGCGGTGTTGCTGCCGGGACAGATGCGGGAATGACCGATGCTCTGCCGCAAGTGCTTATCCATTGCTGTGACGGCTCCCAACTGCTTGAGCGGTAAGCTTTCGCATTTTTTTAGTTCCTTTTTAGCGCAGAGTGGTCATGAATGCCGGAAGTGAAAGCGTCCCGCTCAAGTGCGCGATCGGGACGCACCGAAGAAAGAACGCCATCGATGCGCCGCGCGTCCTCGTGGTTGACGACTTTATCGACACCGCCGACGCCATCAGCATGGTTCTGGATTTCAGCGGGTTCGATACCAATGCAGTCTATGGCGGCCAGCCCGCAATCGACGCCACTCGCCGTTGGCAGTCACAAATCGTCCTGCTGGACATCTGGATGCCCGACATGTCTGGCCTGGAAGTGGCAGCGCGCCTGCGCGCCAATGAGAAAACGTCGGAAACCATGTTGATTGCGCATTCCGCCGCAGCCGGGGAACGCGATCTCGAGCGGGCGAAACAGGCCGGGTTCGACGCGTTTTGCGCCAAGCCGACCGACGCGGCGGCCCTATGCCCCTTGGTGCGTTACTTCGTGCCGGAACCGGTAGCGACGGTGTAGCCGCGAGCCGGTCTGTAGGACAATCAGGAACATCGCTTTCGCACGATCTCAGCGCGACGTCCCTGCTTGCATCCTCTTATCGCCCGCTTACGTCGGGACTTTTCCTGGCCTGTTGCGCCAGGTAGCCGTGATTGAGAAGATCTTCGGTGAACGCGATAACCGCTGCCTGCCATTCCGGGGTTCCCGGTTCAAAATCCCACGGGTTGGGCTTTTTTTGCGCCCGGCGGATGGCAAGCACAGCCAAATAAAATTCGCCGGTTTTCGCTGGAAAGGCGAATGCCGAAGGACCTTCTGAACGGCTTTGATCGTCGCTCATAGCGCCCCTTCCCGGGCAAGGAACCAGGCTGCCGCAATCAGACACCCAGGCTTCAGGGTTATCAGCGCCACGTCAGACATGACCATGTGGTCATAACGGTGAGCGGCCAGGTCGAACGCCGCGCGCCGGGGATGGGCGCGCCGCGCCAGGCGTAGCGAAGACGGTGCGTCGCACGGCTCTGGGGCAGATATTCTGGTCAGGAGAGGGTTCACGCTAGACGCCTGCAGGCAATGGAATGATTTCCTTCCAGCATTGCCTATGCCGCATTAAAACATCCAGCTTCGCCGGGAACTGCATTAAATCCAATGCCTGATTCAGGCAATCTGACGATTACCTTGAAATCGCCGCCAGGCGGTTGAGAAGTTTTTGCGCCCTTTCCAATATATCCGCCTCGGCATTCGCGTCACAAATGCCGAGCACCCTGGATTTCCAGTAAGTGGGGCGATCCATTAAACAATTGACGGCGAATGCCTTTTGCGACGTTTCCAAAATCGTCAACACCGCCTCAATGTGAGAAAGATCATTTCTTCTCAGAGCGTTGACGTTCATATTAATTTGACAACCATCTAGGGTTATCTGGTTCTGGCTCTTGAAACTGCCGTTTGTTCTCTCAGGCTCTGCAGAATGCGGTCGCGTTGACGCTCACGAATGTAGTGTTTGAATATGGCCGGAAGCGCAATGAAAACGGCGGTTCCCGCGACAATGCATCCCATCAAGGTTTCGCTCATGGCGACTCCTTTAGGCCCGCGCTCGGATCCGACAACGACTAAGTCACACGTCGGTTTTAAACTGATAATATTTGTCCAGCACTATTGGAACGATTAAAACATGCGTCAGATAGACGTGTTATAAGGGTTAACGCCTAAAATGACTTTATCGAATCGATCGTTCGTATTTATGTAGGGAAAATTTGCCGAATGAGGAGGTTTATAATCAGCGGATGAATATCGCAAACGTTGTCTGATTAATAAGCAACCTTAACGGTCGGCGAATCCTCCGGCCGATTTTTGCGCCGGTCATAGATTCGCGTGGTCGCGATGTTGGCATGTCCCAGCCATTCCTGGACCTTGGTGATATCCGCCTCGTGCTCAAGCGCGTTGGTTGCAGCCGTCGCCCGCAGGCTATGGACGCCGAACCCCTGCAGTTCGATCCTGGCCTGATCCGCATAGGCGAGTACGGTCGTATAAACGCCATCGGCCGTCAGCCCCGCGCCGGTCTTGCGCCGTGCCGGCTGAAACAACGCCGCCCCCGGCATATCGCCATGCCCGGCCGCTTCGAGATAGGTATGGATCCGCTCCGCGCTGCCCGAATGCAGCGGCAGATGGCGCAGCTTGTTGCCCTTGCCATGCACCCGTAAATGCGGCACCCCGCGCCGCGCATGGATGTCGCGGACCTTCAGCAGACACAGCTCCTCGCGGCGCAGGCCGTGATAGAGCAGCATCGACAGCAGCGCGCGGTCGCGTTTGCCTTTAAGCGTCGCCGGGTCTGGCGCATCGAGCAGCGCCCGCGCCTGGTGGTCGCCGAGCGCCGGTGTTTTGCCCTCCCCGCTTTTGACGCGCGGCCGCTTTGCGCCCTTGACCGGGTTGGTTTCGACGGCAATGCCGGCGAAGCCCAAGAAATCCCGTAAATCGATCTGATACGCGCGCTTTCGTACGCGGATTGTCGAGATTGGCGAACCACTCGGCTTCCGCCGGCACGGCCGCGAATTGGTGAAACTGCGCGGCCGTCAGCCGGCGGGCGGGTTCAGCGGGCGTTGGCAGGTCGGACATGACTCTCTCCGGGCAGTTCCGCCCCGTGCGTGCGGATCAGTGGGCAGCGCGATCAGCTCGGCCGGCGTGATTTCGTGGCGGGTTTCGCGCTGGACGCCGGGCTTGCGCCGGTCGGTATCAATCAGAATGACGCTTCGGCTGTCGCCGCTCGCTTCCAAGCGCACCTGGCGTAACTGGTTATCCTGGCCATCGTATTCGGCCAGCAGATGCATCGCGCCGAGCGCGCCGTTCGTCGTGGTCTTCGGGAGATCAGTCGGAGTCATCGTATTCCATAAAAGAAGGACGCCGGCCGGCATCCGCCAGATGCTTATAGCGAGGCTATTACTATCGCTAACATATTTTATCAATAGCTAGCGGGACCGCTCCGGAGTTGCCCGCCGAGGCCCGGTGGGCGGATGCCGACTGGCCTGCGCCTGCCACTTCCGACGACGCTGAGTCGGACCAGCGACAACGTCTTTAGGCGGCCGCTGCCAGCCGTCTGACAGGTAGCAAAATCCTTGAGGCAACGAGCGAATGCTCTGCGTACTAGCGGTTCGCTGGCAAGGGCAGCGGTTCTGACTTTGGCGTCTTTCTCATTGGGGCAAGGCCGCAGGCCGCGTCAGCCTCAAGTGTGCTCAAGTCCCGGACCGCGTAGCGGCTGTCCCTAGGCCGGGGTCATCGGCCTGTGGGCAGAGACCTTGTCCATCAGGAGATAACCGACGAGCTAGGTACGACGATTGCCCGCATTGGCCCGTCTCCTCCCTGTCCTACTCTCTCGGTGGACGTGGGACTTAGCCCGCCCTTTGGTCTGCTCTGGGGCGGGTTTTCTTTGTCACTCCCCGCACGGCGGCCTGCTAAGCTACTAGTTGCGCCCTTCCCCGGGGTGCTTGACGTAGCCTTGGTTAGTCCGCCTCCGCCTCGAAGTCGGGCTTTCTTTTTGTCCGCGCCGTCTGTCGGTTATCCCGCGCCCGTTTTAAATACGCTTCCCGTTTAGGCACCCTCGGAGCCTTGCTGGATAAGGCTTTGCGGGGAGCAATTGGAACAACGGCCCGGTTGAATTGGCATAAACGCCCGGTTAAATGGAACAAACGCCCAGTTATTGGCGCAACGGCCCGTCGCAAGTGCATATTGCAACGCAATAAATTAAGTGTACGGTCAATCGGTAGCTCGCGAACGGGCGTACTCGACCGTTGGACATCTCACTGGCAGGCCGGTGCTTGCGTCGTCGTCTAAAGCGCGCCCGGAATTGGGACTAGCGAAGTTCAGGAAAAGTTGGAAAACGCACGAAACGCTCTGCAAGCGGCTCAGGTGACTCTGCGAGCTTCGCCTATCCTCAAGAGAAAGAATCCAAACCTTCCATCGACCACTGGGCGTGCGTCTTAGCAGGCCGCTGAAATACTGATCGCAGAGGTCATCGCGGGATGTGCCTGAAGCGTTGATAGAAGGACCTAACT
>NZ_JBFUPT010000084.1:0-4374 GCF_041360715.1 Caballeronia sp. RCC_10 | reverse complement strand
ATCGTCTCCCGCGCACTCTAGATTGATCATAGAACATGCTGCATTTACGTAAAGTAATTTCTGGGACAGGACACTAGCGGGGCGGGCCCATAAGTGGGGATCAACGAACAGCGCCGACCAGGGCGCAATCCCAAACTTAGTCAACGGACGGGAAATTGCCAAGGAAAAGGGCGTCAGGAGCACGGGCCAGCCCTCGCGACGTAAAACTGAGTCCCCCTCAAAACAGTCGGGCTTTTGCGCACAAAAGGCCGGCGATGCTTCGGAAGGAACCGTGGATGCAAGTCCATGTGCTCAAAGCTCAGGGCCGTATCCGAACGCGAGATCGCGCGTCGCCTGGGCGTTTTCGCGCAACACGGAGACGCGGTATTCGTCGGCAGAAGAGGTGCCGCGCTATAAGCAGCGAGCCCCCCGGCCAAGCTTTGGTGCGTCCGAAACGTATGTCGTTGAGCGCGTGCTAGCCGCCGCGCCCGAGACGATCGCAACGCCTGCGCTGCTTCGAGCGTTACGTGCTGGCTACGGCGGGCATTTGCGCAGTCTTCAGGCGCTGATGAAGCTTCACAAGATGGTGGGAAGCCTCGCCCTGTCGTGCGGTTTGCAACCGATCCGGGGTGCCAGATGCAATGCGACTTCGTTGTGTCCGCCGACGAGGCGCGCATCGTCTCTACGCCGTCACGGCGACGCTCGGCTTCAGCCGCTGGCGTTGGGCGCGTTTCACACAGATGAGAGGGCCGAGACCCTGGTCGAGTTAAACGCATGGGAACTGCTCACACGGCTTGCATGGCATGCGAACAAGCGCGGACCGAAGCTGAGCCCGGCACCGCGATGAACTTCCAGATCGATGCAGTGACCCAACCTGGGGCGACGGCCGCTGATTTCTTATCGGCAGCGTGTCGGTTCGGGATGACATTGGAGGAATGCCAGCGAGTCGGTGAGCGACGATTTTTGATTCGTTTGGAATCGGGTCTTCAATCAAACGTCTGCCGGCTTGCAGCTTCCTTAATTTACATGGGGCTGGCCGAAACGGCCTACCTCGTCAGGACGGATTTATAGACGCTTCCCTTCCTCCCACCGGACGGCGGAGCCGCGTGACGTCCGGCCCGCCACCTATGGGGTGTCACGCCGTTTCATTCACGGATACGCCAGACAGGCGACTCTGATAAAAAATGCAATCGAGTTGGGGTTCAAAGGATTCTTGGTGACCGGATTGGCAGTGCCGGACGGAACCTCATTTGCCGCCATGGTGATTGTGCGCCTACCAAGCGGTGATCAAGTGGCCAGCGGCCTATTGGGCCGGTTTGACAGCCGGCACGAGGCTCAGCGGTCAGCTATTAAGCATGGAATTAATGAGAACGACCGCTTTTTAGCTGTTCGCCGCGCCCTCAACGTATCGTGACATCGGCTAGCCGGGTGAGTAGCTGTGGGCTGTAGTGAGGGACGGTCAGCTCCACCGAGTTTTCGCACTTGCAACGCATCACTCTTTTTTCCTCGAGATCCTGGAGTTGACGAATCGCGTGCGAGAGCAAGGCGATGGCGGCGACTTAATGCGACGATGCGAGGGGCGGCTCACCTTCCGATAGCCGACGTTGGGACGACGGAAGTGCGAGCGTCGCCTATGGGTCGTGAAGACTCGTTCCCAGTACGCGAAAGCCGACATCCAGCCTCTCCGCATCGCCAACGACCGCGGAGCGCCATGCAGCAGCCGCACGTCGGCTGAACGACGAACGTCCGCAAAGGCCGACAAGCGCACTTTGCTGCGGCCTACATGTCTTGATCTGAGAAGGACGCCGCGACAAGCGTCTTGTGTGCTTGAATCGGCTGCACTCAATGAATCCGGCAAAACGTTACAAAAGCTAATGCCGCGTACATCGCTCTCCGACAATATGGACCGATCGAAATCTCTTATTGCGCCGGAAGGCCTGCGCGGCTTCGCCCATCTTGTTGAGCGGCTAGGGCTTCGTAAGCAGCGCTCGGCCTCAGCTGCAACGAAAAAAACAGACAGCTGCAACGCCCGACAACGCGAGTACTCGACCCTTGACGATCGATCGCCTATTCGGAAGTAATTCGCCTTAGTGGCGGTCCAAAGGTGGCTGCATGGCTGACGCGCAGAACGTTGCCCTCGGGCGTCATCTTGCGCGGAATATCATCGAACCTGGGGCGCCGCTTTGCCCCTGAAACGCTTGTCACTGGCCTTTGGCTGCCGTCAGCCGCGCTCACTCGCTGTTTAGCGATGCGCGCATTGGTGTCCCTGCTCGCATGCCGTCTATGTGATCTGTCGAGTTTCTTCGACTGTCGCGCAACATCTTGCACGCGATGATGGACCTCGGGCGGGTTCCAGATTTCCACATAGTGCTCGGCTGCCCCAGCCGCTGAGGCGAATACGATCGCTACCGATCCAAGAATCAAACTTTGCTCAAGCGTTTCTCCTTCGTTCGTCGTCGACTTCGTCGAGCTCACCACAGTATCATCCGTGAAAGAGCCGGCTCAGCACGGTTTGTCTAGCTAAAGCACCGAACCGATGCTTTAGCCGATCCCTTCCGTTGACGTGCGCGTCAATGCTCCGGTGGCGCGAGCATGGTCCCTCGACACTGACGCGACCCGCAGCGGCATTGATACAGCTTCTTGATGGCCAGCGTGCGGCGTCCCTCGACAAACAGTCGATAGTCGATGAACAGTTCCTCGCCTGGATTAATGTTGCGCAGTGCGTAAAAGTAGACGCGACTGCCCTTCTGCTCGGTTTCGCAGTTCGGCGCGCAGCTGTGATTCACCCAGCGCGCTGAGTTTCCGCCCTGCCCTCCATCGATCACGCGTCCATCGCCAAGATCGAAAAAGAAGGTGTGGCCGTCCTCCGCAGCCGAACGCTCGTAACGACGCTGCGCTTCCTTCCAAGAACGGAGCGTGCCTTTATACTCGAACAGCACATCACCAGCAGTGATGGGCGTGAGCGCGAAGACGCCCCGGCCGTGAACCGGCGACGAACGAACGACAGTGCGACGCATCGACATTTAATCGGTGAAAGTGAACATAATGTGTCGCGATGAAGCGCGCGAGGTTGCATAATCGGTCAACGTCTCCGCCGCGACACGCCTATGCCCCGCTCGAATCACCGCTCCAACGCACGCAAACCGCCTCGCGGCACGCTGGCCCGCTACCGGGAACGGATCGTAGAGGTGTTGGGCGAGGCCCGCGGGCAACGCGTCATGATCCGGTCCGTCCATCCGGACGGTGCCGAGCGCCTCACGGCAGTAAAACTCGTCAATCTGCTGCCGCTGGATAGCCAACTTTTCTGAGGCGCGGGCGAGTCCTTGCCCGCGCCGTCTCACGCGCCGTTGATCGCGTCTTTGAACGCTTTGCCAGCCGTGAACTTCACCGTTTTCGCGGCGGCGATCTGCAGCGTTTCGCCGGTCTTCGGATTGCGACCGGTGCGCGCCGCGCGTTCGCCGCTGCCGAAGCTGCCAAAGCCGATCAACTGAACCGTACTGCCACCGGCCACTTCCTTCGAAATCGTGTCGAGCACGGCGTTGATTGTTTCCTCTGCGGCGCTCTTGCTGGTACCCGCCTGTGAGGCGACCGCGTCAATCAATTCCTGCTTGTTCATCCGTCGTTCCTCACTTAAGATCAACCGCCATCTTACCGAACAGCGGGCCAGTGCGGCGCTGAACTGGCATATCGCTTAATGAATCTGGTGAATGACGGGCGGTGTTGACCTGCCAACGAAGTGCCGTCAGCGTAAGGGTGAATGGCTATCACCGTGCCTATAGCGCGGTGGCTCGCCCTTTACGAGGGACCAGTCGCTGTGCACGCCCCCATGCCCCTTAGGCGAGCGTCCGCCTGCCACAACTCAGCTGCCTGGCAGACTTTTCGTTGCTGCCGCTAATCGGGCGCGAACGCTCTCCCGGTCGAGGAGGTCGTCGAACAGCATGTCCCGCCATCGAACGAGGAACAGCCTACCGCTCGCAATCTAAGCCCTGAAGCTGACGAATTCGTCAGCCCGCTGCTAGGCGACGCCGGGCCGGAGGATCGGCAGGGATCGCCATTTGTCTTGTTCATAGTCCTTCACGCAATGTTCGATAGCAGACAACCTGGCCAGTTGAACCGGGAGCAACTCGTAGCGAACTCGGAGTTCGTGTGTTCGCGTCAGCCAATACACTGCGCCAATTGGCAACTCGATTTCTGTTGACGCTCGTACTGCAGATACCACCTGCTCCAAATGCGCCAGTTCGCCATCCGCGTCCCGGGACGCTCTCTTGAGAATCTTAGCGGCACTGCAAATCCGTGCGGTCTGGTGGTCCGGTTTTGGGATGGCGGTTTCAAGGTTGAAGCGCAACAGCGAATTTAATGTTTAGAGCCATGAGGTTGAGCTGCGGAAGCGAGTGT
>NZ_JBFUPT010000083.1:0-4514 GCF_041360715.1 Caballeronia sp. RCC_10 | reverse complement strand
ACTGGGAGTTCCGCAACCCTCTGTTTGCACCTATTACCACGCGGCGCCTGGCTTCACGGCATTCTGCAAGACCGACTATTTATCAGGGGGCATCTGGCCACGTCGGTAACCGGCCGCTACAGGCGATTATCGGTTCCAGTCAGACCGCATATCTTGGCGCATCCGGTCCCGACGCGAACAGTCAGATTGCCATGCGCGTCGGCGTCCGGCGCAAATTCTGCGCCAAGCGAGTTCGGCAGGTACGCGATGCCCTGGTTCATGAAGTGATAAGGCAAGCGTCTACAATTCATGCGGCCCCTGAAGCCGAGGTTCTGCATAAGGTTCGCGTGGCGCTAAGACGCCGACGCATGCTTTTGTAGACATACCGCCCAATGCGGGACACGGATTACGCCCGATGCCGAAGGCTCAAATTCGTCGAGCAAGAACCTCGACGAAGAAAACGACCAGCTCACTAATCTCCAGCGGCGGACTTTCAACGCCCTTCGTGGGGAGCATCCGTCGCCTTAAGCTTAGTCACCCTTTGCCAGTATGCGCGTTAGACGTATTCCGCTGCTTCCATTTCAGGCTGCTGCCAGCAAGGTCGTCTTCTCCAACGACCAGTGCGCGCCGGCGGCGCCGCTGCAGTTGGTGCAAAACTTAGTGTGGTTTGTCTGCGCGAGTTGTTCCTGCGGTAAACCGCGATACGTCGGGAAAGCGAACAGAGGTGGCCTCGGTAGGCACTTCGCATATTCTTGCGAAGCGTTTTCATCCTGCCACCGTCACTGAATGAATGCCTTGACTAGCTTCAGCATTTCCGTCAGAGCGACGCCTTTCTGCAGATAGCCGTCAAACTCACTGTCTCTTAACTGCCGCCGCACCTCGACTTCATCAAAAGCAGTAAAGGCGATGATGGCATTGCCGGCGGTCCGGGAGTCGCGTCGCAGCACGCGCGCGGCCTCGATGCCGTCGCATTCCGGCATTGAGACATCCATCAGAATGACATGCGGCGTCCAGACCCTCGCGGCCTCGGTGGCCTGCCGGCCGCCGAAAGCGGCGCGGCTGTCAATATCTTCCAAGGAGAGATAGGCGGCGATCGTAAACGCACCGTCGGGATTTCCATCGACGGCCAGAACTCGGGGGCGTTCGCCGTTCGTCGGCACGCGGCGGACTGTCCAGAGCAGAGCGAGACGGCGAAAGCTGACTGACAGCATGAGTATGAATCTACGTTGTTGGGGCTGCAGTCGTTGTGCCCGCCTTTCGATTTGCTGGCCAGAGGCCATGATTTGTCTGCGCGGATATTACCTGCTTTTTTCGCCGCATTTTCTCGGGGACGTCGCTCTTGATAAGATGTGTAGACGATAATGGAAGGTTACACCTATTTCCGACGCCAACAGCGTCTCGTCTTTAGGAGGAACAATGCCTGTGGACAACCTTCCGCTGAAATGGACCGGAGCCTTCGGCGCGATGCATTTATATGCCGAGTAAGGCGAGCGTGATTGGGGCGTTTAGCTTGACGGAGACGGTCAGCCACGTCGAAGGTAGTGGGCCGTACGCATGCCCATCATACCTATGCCGCTTGCGGGGGCACGACTTTGTACCTCACGTGTCCGGCGCAGTTAACGATGCGTCGCGTCAACTGCGCCGGACGCGGATTCTTGCCGGGCATCCGCGCACCATTCGCCGATTACCTTGGCCCGTGCCGCTGCTTCGCGCCCCCTCCGGCACCGTGATTCTTGCCGGCCTTGGTGTGATTCGCAGCGTGCTGTCCGCTGCTCGGCTTGTCGCTCGGTGTGGTCGCAGGCTTGCCGGAATTGGCTTCGGCCTTAGCGTCCTGTTCGGTCTGGCTACTGGGCGGTGCGGTCTTCACGTGTCTGTCCTCCTCATTGCATGACGTCGAATTTGGACTGGCCGGTCGAGCAAATCGCCAATAGCAGCCGTCCGCATAACGTCTAAGCAAGCATGGTTCCAGCGCTGGCGTCACGAGACATGTTGAAGCACAGTCAGCGAACATGCACAGAGCGCTAGCCGATCTGCCAATTTGGTGTAAAATAAATGCCAATTGGCAGGAGGTGCCATGACCGTCAACGTCGAAATTTCTGCAGATTCGTTGCTGGGCGGACGCTCAGTCCTGCCGCGCGCCCCTCGGTCCGGCCTCGATTGGGTGGAGATCGTCCGTCACGGCATATCCTCGCAGGCGCTCGATTCGATGCTCAGATCCATTGACCTTTCGCAATCAGAACTGGCCCAGGCGCTCGATATTCCAGAGCGCACCTTGGCGCGGCGTAAGCGCGAGGGAGTCTTCAGCCGCGAGGAGTCGGCCAAGCTGCTACGACTCGCGCGTATTGCGGCGCGCGCGGCGGAAGTGTTTGGCGATCTCGATCTGGCAATTGGGTGGCTCAAGGCGCCGGCAGCGGCGGTTGGAGATGCCACTCCGCTCAGCCTTCTCGATACGGACGTTGGTGCCGATAGCGTGATGGATACGCTCGGGCGCATCGAGCACGGAATCTTTGCATGACGTTGACGGCATGGCGGGTAGTGACAGAACGGTATGCCGACAGCGCCTTTTCTGGCGAAGGCGCGCGACTCTACGGTGGGCGGTGGAATCCAAAAGGCGTCGCGCTCGTGTATACAGCACACACACAATCGCTCGCGCTGCTCGAAATGCTCGTCCAGGACTCGCCGCTGCGGGCGCGGTATGTGCTCATTCCGGCCCGGATCCCTGACATCCTCATCGAACACGTCGATGCCGCGAAGTTGCCGGCCGACTGGCGGGAACTCAGTGCGCGGGCCGAGTTGCAACAAATTGGTGCGATGTGGGCGCGCAAGCGAACGAGCGCGGTGCTTGCCGTGCCGAGCGCGGTCGTCCCTGCTGAAACCAACTATCTGCTTAACCCCGGCCATCCAGACTTCGCACGAATCACGCTTGGAGCGCGCGATGAATGGCAAACCGACCCGCGATTATTGCGCCGCGCCGCGCGGGGCTACGCATAACAGCGTGCGCTGCCGACGCCTTACATAAAGGAATTTAGCGACGTTTCATATGTACTCCTACGTTGTCGCTAGACTGCGCGCGTCGCCGCTTTGCTCCCTCCGATTTGATGACGCTGGATGAATGCGAGCGCGATGACCCGCTTTGCGCGCGACAAGACCGAATGCACCTCTTCGACCCACATGGGTCCTACTACTTGACCGAATCTGAGCGGCCGATTCAAGCGGGCGGACTCAACGGCCATTCGCAGCCTCACATCGCGCCGCAGGTCATGCAGAGCGCTCCCCGTTACGGCTTTGTCGCAATAAGCGACGGGTATCATGAAATCGACAATACGAACGACGGGGCGCTTGATGACGATTCTGGGTCCAGCCTTGGCACGCGTGCTGAAGCGTTCGCATTATCCGCTCGACGTGATCCTGACGTGTGTCCGCTGGTATGTCGCGTATCCGCTTAGCCTTCGACACCTGGAAGAGATGATGGCGGAACGCAGGATATCGGTCGACCATTCAACCGTGCACCGCTGCGCCATCAAGGTGTTGCTGGTTCTGGAGAAGGCCTTTCGCCGCTACCAAAAAAGCCGTCGGCGGGAGCTGGAGAATGGATGAAAGTATGTCAAGGTTCGCGGCGAGTGGAAATACTTGTATCGCGCAGTCGACAAGGAAGGTAACACGGTCAACTTTCTTTTGCCTGCCCACCGTGACAAGGCTGCGGCGAGGCGCACCTCGAAAAGTCAATCGCGCAAAACGGCCCAACCCGAGACGGTGCCAATCGATAAAAGCGGCGGGAACCTGGCCGCGGTGCTGCCCTCAAGGCGGAGCGCTAAACAACGATCAAGATTCGCCAGAACAAATATCTGACAATGTTATTGGCCAAGATCATCGGGCGATCAAGCGGCGCACGCGGCCGATGCTGGGCTTCAAGAATTCTCCCCGTCCCGCATTTGTTGAGGTGCATCGAGCTCATTGTTTGTCGCTGGCCTTTCGACGGCGATAGCTTTCAACATTCAGTTCGAAGATCGTTCGAGTGATGGACGAGCCGATCAATGGCTGCGACCGTCATGCCGGGGTCGGGGAACACGTCATTCCATCCCGAGAATGGCTGGTTGGCCGTTATGAGAAGACTTTTACGCTCATACCTCTCGGCGATCAGTTCGAACAGCACACTGGTTTCGGCCTGGTCCTTACGCGCGTACGACAGGTCGTCCAGGATGATGAGATCAAACCGATCCAAGTTCGTGAGCGCGGATGGAAGTTGCAGGCTCTGACGCGCAGTCTGGAGCTTCTGGACGAGCTCGCTCGTGCATGTGAACAGCACTCGATAGCCGGCTTCGATTAAAGCGTGTCCGATGGCTGAACCTAAATGACTTTTGCCGCCACCGGGGGGCCCGAACAGGAGAATCGTGGCGCCTTTCTCCAGCCACGAATCTCCGGTCGCCAGTGCCGTGACATGCGCTTTCGAGACCATTGGCACTGAAGCGCACCGGGAACCTCGGAGACCGTTTTGCTGGAGTTAAGCAGCCATCGGCACTCCAGCGAGTTGCTCA
>NZ_JBFUPT010000082.1:0-2725 GCF_041360715.1 Caballeronia sp. RCC_10 | reverse complement strand
GAAGCGAACGCGGTGAACTGAAACATCTAAGTAACCGCAGGAAAAGAAATCAACCGAGATTCCCAAAGTAGTGGCGAGCGAAATGGGAAGAGCCTGTACTCTTTATCTGCATTGTTAGCTGAACGCTCTGGAAAGTGCGGCCATAGCAGGTGATAGCCCTGTAAGCGAAAGCAGCGTGGAAGAACTAGGGGTACGACAAGTAGGGCGGGACACGTGAAATCCTGTCTGAAGATGGGGGGACCATCCTCCAAGGCTAAATACTCGTGATCGACCGATAGTGAACCAGTACCGTGAGGGAAAGGCGAAAAGAACCCCGGGAGGGGAGTGAAATAGATCCTGAAACCGCATGCATACAAACAGTCGGAGCCTCGTAAGGGGTGACGGCGTACCTTTTGTATAATGGGTCAGCGACTTACGTTCAGTAGCGAGCTTAACTGATTAAGGCAGGCGTAGCGAAAGCGAGTCCGAATAGGGCGATCAGTTGCTGGGCGTAGACCCGAAACCAAGTGATCTATCCATGGCCAGGTTGAAGGTGCGGTAACACGTACTGGAGGACCGAACCCACTAACGTTGAAAAGTTAGGGGATGAGCTGTGGATAGGGGTGAAAGGCTAAACAAACTTGGAAATAGCTGGTTCTCTCCGAAAACTATTTAGGTAGTGCCTCGTGTATCACCTTCGGGGGTAGAGCACTGTCATGGTTGTGGGGTCCATTGCGGATTACTACGCCATAGCAAACTCCGAATACCGAAGAGTGCAATCACGGGAGACAGACATCGGGTGCTAACGTCCGGTGTCAAGAGGGAAACAACCCAGACCGCCAGCTAAGGTCCCAAAGATTGGCTAAGTGGGAAACGAAGTGGGAAGGCTAAAACAGTCAGGAGGTTGGCTTAGAAGCAGCCACCCTTTAAAGAAAGCGTAATAGCTCACTGATCGAGTCGTCCTGCGCGGAAGATGTAACGGGGCTCAAGCCAGTCACCGAAGCTGCGGATACGTACGCAAGTACGTGTGGTAGGAGAGCGTTCCGTAAGCCTGCGAAGGTGCGTTGAAAAGCGTGCTGGAGGTATCGGAAGTGCGAATGCTGACATGAGTAGCGATAAAGGGGGTGAAAAGCCCCCTCGCCGTAAGCCCAAGGTTTCCTACGCAACGTTCATCGGCGTAGGGTGAGTCGGCCCCTAAGGCGAGGCAGAAATGCGTAGCTGATGGGAAGCAGGTCAATATTCCTGCACCATTGTTAGATGCGATGGGGGGACGGATCGCGGAAGGTTGTCCGGGTGTTGGACGTCCCGGTCGCTGCGTTGGAGAAGGCACTTAGGCAAATCCGGGTGCGTAATTCAAGGGCGTGGCGCGAGCTTCTTCGGAAGCGAAGCAATTGGAAGTGGTTCCAAGAAAAGCCTCTAAGCTTCAGTCTAATAGTGACCGTACCGCAAACCGACACAGGTGGGCGAGATGAGTATTCTAAGGCGCTTGAGAGAACTCGGGAGAAGGAACTCGGCAAATTGGTACCGTAACTTCGGGATAAGGTACGCCTCTGTAGCTTGACTGGCCTGCGCCAGGAGGGTGAAGAGGTTGCAATAAACTGGTGGCTGCGACTGTTTAATAAAAACACAGCACTCTGCAAACACGAAAGTGGACGTATAGGGTGTGACGCCTGCCCGGTGCCGGAAGATTAAATGATGGGGTGCAAGCTCTTGATTGAAGTCCCGGTAAACGGCGGCCGTAACTATAACGGTCCTAAGGTAGCGAAATTCCTTGTCGGGTAAGTTCCGACCTGCACGAATGGCGTAACGATGGCCACACTGTCTCCTCCCGAGACTCAGCGAAGTTGAAGTGTTTGTGATGATGCAATCTCCCCGCGGCTAGACGGAAAGACCCCATGAACCTTTACTGTAGCTTTGCATTGGACTTTGAACCGATCTGTGTAGGATAGGTGGGAGGCTATGAAGCGGGAACGCCAGTTTCCGTGGAGCCGTCCTTGAAATACCACCCTGGTTTGTTTGAGGTTCTAACCTTGGTCCGTGATCCGGATCGGGGACAGTGCATGGTAGGCAGTTTGACTGGGGCGGTCTCCTCCCAAAGTGTAACGGAGGAGTACGAAGGTACGCTAGGTACGGTCGGAAATCGTGCTGATAGTGCAATGGCATAAGCGTGCTTAACTGCGAGACCGACAAGTCGAGCAGGTGCGAAAGCAGGTCATAGTGATCCGGTGGTTCTGTATGGAAGGGCCATCGCTCAACGGATAAAAGGTACTCTGGGGATAACAGGCTGATACCGCCCAAGAGTTCATATCGACGGCGGTGTTTGGCACCTCGATGTCGGCTCATCTCATCCTGGGGCTGTAGCCGGTCCCAAGGGTATGGCTGTTCGCCATTTAAAGAGGTACGTGAGCTGGGTTTAAAACGTCGTGAGACAGTTTGGTCCCTATCTGCCGTGGGCGTTGGATATTTGAAGGGGGCTGCTCCTAGTACGAGAGGACCGGAGTGGACGAACCTCTGGTGTACCGGTTGTCACGCCAGTGGCATCGCCGGGTAGCTATGTTCGGAAGAGATAACCGCTGAAAGCATCTAAGCGGGAAACTCGCCTTAAGATGAGATATCCCCGGGGCTTCGAGCCCCTTGAAGGGTCGTTCCAGACCAGGACGTTGATAGGTCAGGTGTGTAAGTGCAGTAATGCATTGAGCTAACTGATACTAATTGCCCGTAAGGCTTGATCCTATAACCAGTGTGT
>NZ_JBFUPT010000081.1:0-5455 GCF_041360715.1 Caballeronia sp. RCC_10 | reverse complement strand
ACGGTGACCGTGATAGAGCGATTTCGATTTCTTCATCGCATCATCTTACGTGACCGACCCAACAACCTGACAACGCCTTTGATAGGCATGGAAGCCCGCATCTTCGCGCGGCGCCGCATGCGCAAGCGTGGCGATCAGCACTTCTGGCGGACGGCCGAGCGTAAGTTGCCTCGCCGCCAGTCTTGCTGCGAGATCAACCTGTCGCTGCCGGTCGAATGCGTCGAGCAAGGCAGCGCGAATGACCTCTGCATCTACGGGAAGGTCGTCGAGCTGATCGTTGTTCTCGCCCGGGATGCGGGCCGGTGGGACGTTCAGATAACGCGCAAGGTAGAGCGCCATCGCTCCGTGCATGATGGCCCGCACGGCCGTAAGGTAACCGTCGCCCGCGGCCCCGATCCGCCTGAGCATTTGGTGGAGGGCGTTAGCATGGGTGAAGACGTGATGCGCCGTCTCGCAGTCCGCGTGTTCGTTGGCATTGCCAAAGCGGGCCACACGCAGCGCCGCTGCATAGCGAGGGACTGTCCCAGGTCGGCAGGAGCGGCGCCCACGCGGAATCGCCGCCTTCAGCGCATCGACGATCTTCGCCGGCTCGTCTCCAAGCAACTCCCGCGCGAGGGCCGAGTGATTCGACCAGGCTCGCACACCCTGGCGGGCCGCGAAAACCTTGGACATTTCGCCGGCTGCTGCGTCACACAGCGCGACCGGATCGACGGGCTGGCGCCAGGCTGTCGATTCCTCGGCGCCACGGGCGGCCACCATCTGCGCGACGATGGTAGCCAGCGCAGCGGACGCGTGCTCCCAGCCGATCAGATCCAGGCACTCAAACGCCTCGTTGATGAAGTCGAGCGAATGGCGTGTCGGCGAAAGTCCGCTCGGTTCTGGCCGCCAGCAGGGTATCGGCGAGCACAGACGGTGAGAGACCAGCGGCAATCGCCGCCAACACGGTCCGCTCGGCCGCCTCGCGATGGCGCACGTCGGTCCACCGGCGCAGCCAACGTTTGAGCGCGGCTGACTCTGGCCGGCTTGCAAGCGGCGCGCGTCCCCGCCGCGGCGCCTCGCCCTCGCAGTCCGCTGCCACATGACGCGCGCCGTGGAACAGCGCGAGATAGACGTCGTCCTCCCATAGATGGGCAAGAGATTGGCGAGCGCCGTCAGTATGGTGAGACCGACGCCCCAGCCGTCACGGTTTTGCGCCCCGAGCGCCACCTGCCGCACGATATCGGCCAACGGAACATCGGAGACCAGGAAGTTCTCGGCCGGTAAGTTTATGCCGCTGCGACCGCTATCCGGAGCCTACCTCCACAGCTGCGCAGTCGGCGAGACCGACCGCGGGGCGCTACCCAGCGAGCCCGACGTCATATAATCGATCGGCAAAGCGACTAGGGTGGGCGCTAGCCGATTATTGGTTACCGGCTTCGCCCGCAAGCGGAGTAGCAGCCCCCATCTTTAACACCCAAGACACGGTGCCACTGTGAACTTGACCACCGATCAGCCGCTTACTGACGACGAGTTCGCTCGTCTTTCTGACTTTCTCAACGCCAGCGATCTTAATGCGATGAACATCGAAATGCTCGATGGCTACTTTTCAGCGTTGATCTGTGGGCCCGACACGGTCCCGCCGAGCGAGTATCTGCCCCAAATATGGGGAGAAGACTTCGCGTTCGAGAGCGAGGAGCAGGCCGCGGAGATCTTGGGGCTGCTCATGCGCCACTGGAACTCAATCGCGACTGAGTTGCGCCGGACCTTGAACACGCCGAACGTATACCTACCCGTGCTTCTCGAAGGAGAAGATGGCGTCGCGTCCGGTAACGACTGGGCGCATGGTTTCATGCGCGGCGTGGGGACGCGCCCGGCAAGCTGGGGCGAGCTCATTCACGATGAAGATCACGGCGGGCCCATGATACCGATCATGATGCTGCATTATGAGCAGGATCCCGACCCGCAGATGCGACCTCCGCCCATTCCTCCCGAAAAGCGTGAGGAAATACTGCAGACGATGATCGCGGGGCTGACACACATCTACCGCTATTTTGAGCCTCACCGGCGGGCGCTTGCGGCCGTGCCGGAGCACTTTCCTCAGCGCCGGGACGGCCCCAAGGTCGGGCGCAACGAACCGTGTCCGTGTGGCAGTGGCCGCAAGTACAAGCATTGCTGTCTCGCAAACGGGCCGACTCTGCATTGACTAACCACGCAACTAGGGAGAGGGGACATGTCAGAAGGAGCGGACGATTTTCCATTGAATGCTAACGGCCCGGCATACACCTCGTGGCAGGACCGTCATGGCGTGCCGTTGTCGTACGTCGGCGAGAAACTCGGTCGCGCGATCGAAGACTTGCATCGCCACGCGCGACGCTGCCAGGGCGGACGGGACTATTTGCGCGGCGCCATGTACCACCTTCTGGTCGCGTACCTCGGGCTTCACAATATGCTGGGCAAGGCGAACGACCATACCCTGACTGACCGGCTACTTGACGGCAGCAGCGAGAACCTGGGGACATGGCTGCGTCTGGTTGATCGGGAAGGCGACGTCCACGGCCTTGCGGGCCTGGATGACAGCGGCGAGGCGAACTTCGGCGACAGGGGTTGAGTCGATGGACAATCAGTCGCCGACGGACGACAAACTGCCCGCGTATGCGCAATACCAGCTCTACGCCGGTACAGCGACCCGGCAGTTTGAACGCTACAACCGATGGGGGTTAGAGGCATGATCGCGGTCAAGTACGCCGATCTTTCTATGGCCTTCGACTTTGTTAGCGACGCGTCGCCGATGGAGCATAGCGCGTATGTCTCACTCGACACGGGCAAGGTTTATTGGACTTCCGATTTCGACGACGCTTTCGACGAAGATCATCCTGACGACCTGGAGACTTCGGATCGCTACCTCGCCATACCGCATAAGAACGAGCTCGATCTGGGGAAAAGTCTCGCGTTGCGCTTTGTCGCGCAACAGTGCCTGCGCGTTATGAACTGGTCGAAGGGTTTTTCCAACGGCACGGAGCGTATGGGCGCTTCAAGGATCTTCTGGCGCGTGAAGGCGCTCTCGAGCGCTGGTACTCCTTTGAAGCTGCCTCTATCGAAAGCGCGCTGAGGCAATGGTGTGCCGAAAACAGTCTCGAGATCGTTGAGACGTGACCGAGCCCTATTGTCAGGCTGAATGCGAGGACTGCGTCGATTGCGATAACAGACTCGGAGGGGACACTGGCGCGTTTCCGACGGCGTGTCATTCTCGCAGTTCGAACAGGGGTCGCGAGACTGGCTGTTACATCGAGGTGGTAGTGGGCACTCTCGTCCTTACGCCCAGGCGCCTGCCGACCGCGGAGAGAGCCTTAACGCAGCGGCCGAGCAATTTACATAAAGGAATGGTCAGTATTTATGTAGGCATACTATAAATATTAGATCGTAGGCTGAAATCTCGACCTTTCGAAGATAGAAGTGGAACCGCTTAATGTTTCCGCCATCCTCGCTCTGAGGATCGACTCAGGCGAAAGGGGAGACTTCGGACCCTCGGGGCGGTCGGCGGCCTCAAACTTTGGCCACCCCAATGCGATACTGGCTTACGAAAGCGGGCCAGTCGACATGTTGCGCCAGCGGGAGATCGTCGACCACCACGACTTTCGCTCGTGCCCGGTAGAAGAGAGCGATGCATGTCGCGGGGAAATTATTCCGCGAGGGATAAAGCAGACCGTCGAAGGCTGGGATGCCGCTGTTGTCGAGCGCTTCGTGAATCTGCCGAGAGATACGCTGCGTGTGGATGTAACGTCGGCTCGCCAGTTGGCCGAGATTGAGGCCGAACTCCCGCGCCATCACGCCTGGCGCGGTCATGTCAGCCAAGTTCAGTCGCTCGACTACGCCGACAGCACGCACAATGCGTCCACGAATCTCGCTTAGCGTAATGGTACGCGAACGGCTCCGGTGCCATTGGTGCTGATGAAAGACCGATTCCATCAATACTGTCGGAAGGTCGAAGCCGAGGTACAGAACCCCATAGTCACCGGTCGGATCATCGTATCGATTTGCGGAGCTTGTACCAAAATAGAGCGGCGTGGCGGCGTATTCGACTCGGCTGATGTGTTGGAGCAGTTCTCCGGCCGCAATGACGCGGCCTGGCATCGACAAAGTCAAACCGCTTCCTCACCGTGAATACCGACCGCGTTCAGCACAACCTCGACAAGTTGATCGAAGTTGCCTGGCGTCACGGCTTCGATAGGTGAGTGACCACCGAGCGCATCATTTCGAGACGACAGCGCACGATAGAGCGTCCATGAGTCAACCGACGCCGCTCGGGTGAGCGCTTCGCGCGTGAATTTCAGCTTCAGCGGATCAAGCTGCCAGTCGGGCAGTCGCTGACCCCGACGACCCACGTCTAATGAGAGAAGGCGCCGAGGCCGTGCTGACAGATCTTTATAAATCTGTTGGCGCGACTTGTGTGCGAACCGCGCGAACTCCGTCAGCGGAATGTTCCCGGGTGCATCGTATGCGCGCAACAACGCTGCACGTCCGCGCTGCACATCGGTCGCCGACGGCTGCCAGGGTGACTCGGCCCGAAGCGAGCGTGCTTTCGCTCGCAGGTCCGTGGTGAGCCGGAGGGGCGAGGGTGCGGCTTCCGCAAATTTCTCTCGAATCAACGCGTTCAGCTCTGCGATGAAGGCATCCTCGTCATCGATGCGTACGGCGCGTTCGAAACGATGAGCGTCTTCAGCGGTGATTTCAGGGAAATCTATGGCGGGCATTGGCTTGGACATGGTTCGGCCTCGTGCGAGACACATACCAACACTTTGAACGCTTTTGTCGCGTTTGTCAACTTTGTCGCCTTAGCTTGGGCTTCCTGGTCACGCGGCGAACGATCGCAGTTATTGGGCTTGACGACGGTAATGAAAGGCGACGGGTAAAATGGGCCGACTGATTTCAGGCACGCACGATGGGACTCGAACAGCTCGCTGCGCTCAGAAGGCAGTTGAACCGAGGCGAAAGCAGCAAACCGGTTGCTTCACGCTCGACGTCATCGCAAGTGGAAGTCACACGAGAAATCAAGCAGCCGCCGAAGCCTCCGCGAACGTCCGCTAACGCAGCGGCGCGCGCAGTGACCACGCTGCAACGACATTTCCCGCGCGCCTTACCGCGCAGTCCCGCCCCGAAGGTGCCTCTCAAGGTTGGGATTGTTAAGGACGCGCTTGCGCGAGCGGCGTCGCTCGGACTGAGCGAGCGAGACGCTCGTAATGGCGTCAAGCTCTGGAGCCGCGGCCAACGCTACTGGACCTGTCTCATCGAAGGCGATGTGCGCGTAGAACTTAACGCCTTGATGGTCAACCGCGTTGACCGAAAAGAGTGCCCTGCAATCGCAAAGCCCAATTGACATAATAGACGTTATCGTCTTTTAGTTTGTAGGTCCCAAGTTCAAATGTCGCGTTTCTGCCAAATAGAGATGTCGCATTTTGCCGTAGGTTCGTATCCAGAC
>NZ_JBFUPT010000080.1:0-5770 GCF_041360715.1 Caballeronia sp. RCC_10 | reverse complement strand
AAATCGGCAGCTTGATGACCCCGGCGCTTCCACTTATAAACTCGATCTAACTGTCCGAACCAACGGCGCCACCTCTCAAAGCGAAGATTCCGAAGGCTGTAGACGACAGTTTTCGTGACCCTCAAACAGATGAAGAGCGACAAATAAGAACGGCTATCGACCGTTTCAACGCCGAACAGACGACTAAGCTCGAGCAGGAGGTTTTCAAACAACGGACCCGCCTCGCGGATGCCGAGCGTACGCTGCAGACAAAGGTGACCAAGGCCGCAACTGAAAGCAAGCGCATCGCGACGGACAAAATCCAAGCCTCGCTGCGTCGCCTTGAGGACATCAATCGAATGGACCCGCAACCACGCGACTCTCGAATTTTTCCCGGTACCTTCGCACCTGTTCTTGTGATGGAAAATGGTGAGTACATCGTCAAGCCAATGCGCTATCAGTGCCGAATCGCCGGCAAACCGGCGAACTACGATGTGAAATACCCGGGGACTTACAACGCGCGGCGCGATAATCTCGAAGGCTTCTGGAGGCCATGCTTTGGACACACACATGGCGTAATGCTCGTCGAGGTCTTCTACGAAAACGTCAAGAAGGCGAAGTACGAGAACACGCTGCTTGAGACGCACGACCGAGACGAGAACGTCGTCCTCGAGTTTCGCCCAAATAATGGCCAGTTAATGCATGTTGCATGCCTCTGGTCCAGATGGAGCGCGCCTGGCCAGCCCGACCTCCTTTCGTTTGCCGCCATCACTGACGAACCCCCTCCCGAGATAGCAGCAGCAGGGCACGACCGCTGCATCATTCCTATCAAGCTCGAAAAGGTGGATGCGTGGCTCAACCCGGACCCGAAGAATCTCGACGCGATGTACGCAATTCTTGATGACAGAGACCGACCATACTATGAGCATCGACTTGCGGCGTAACGGTCGGCTGCGCGAGCACAGCTTGGTAGAACGGAGCATCGCGACAGAAGGAGCGTCGAACACGCAAGACACTTAATGCCTCCCAACTTCAGCAAGAAGTTGACCGACGAGTCCATCGCTTACAGGAAATCGTTGAAGACGGCGTAAAGATTCGAGTGCCGCGGCCCCAGTTGCAGGAGCCTGATAGAACGGGCTGTAACTGGAACATGACGCACTTTGGGAATGCGGTCGGCTTTCAGCGCGACATAGATGGTGTACTTAAGGCCGTACGCGCCGAGTACAACCTTAGCACCGAAGCGAAATCCGCTACCGACCCATTCGGTGACTAAGCGAAAAACAACCGAGCGCTGCTTAGGTATAAGCAGGCGGGAGTGCGACTCTGCTTCCCCCGCGGCGAGCAACATGAGCTTTGACTTCCAAGCTCTTACAGCCTGTCTCAGCCGGTTGTTGCGACGGCTCGCCGTCCGCTTAAACGTTCGACGCGCACCTTCAGCGAGTCGCCGTGCACACGCAAGACATCGGCTCGCGGCGTCCTTTTTCGTGGGATGCCATCAAATGTGGGAACGCGCCGTTCCGTAGCTGGCAACGCACGCAGCGGCGGCTACCGACTTCACTATGCCGTGCGGTTTGCTGCGCACTGCGGCTCGCTTCGCTGGCGCCGCGTTTTGTAGCAGGCTCGTATTGGCCTCCGACGTTTGACGGTGCTGCACCACGAGACTCGGGCGGGTCCCAAACTTCGACGTAATGCTGACTGGCGACGACGTTCCAACTGTCATCAAAAGTGCGCTGAAGATTAGGGTCCTTAGCGAACGTTTTCTCCTGGGTTTGCGCGCAGCCGAAGTCCGTCTGCGCGCCGCATTCTGCCACGTGCCTCATGTTCGTTATAAAACGCGCCGGATTGCGAGGTCGATTCTTCCGACTCCGCAATTGTCATCGCGCATCGAGACGCAGTGCGTCTTGATGCGCGACTTGCATGGAAGCAATGGCGTCGTCCGGCCGATGCACGCCGGCAATATAAGTCAGCTCCCTATCTGGTTTATGGATGACTCTCAGCGCGATGCGACGTCTTCCGCGGAAACCATGATTGAGATGACTATTCGTATGCAACGCGGGGACGATACTCACCGGCGCTGGTGTTCGGCAAAGCTCAGGTCAACGCGATGGCGTCCGGCATTATCGGTAGAGCGTCGGCGGTAGCAGCGGAGTACGGCGCGTCTCGGGGCGACTCCCCAGTGCGACCGCCTGCTCACGGGACGGCACGGACGATTGCTGGAGCCTAGCCAAATTCGGGGGCGGGCCGGGCTTGCGGAAGGCGGCACTCCGCAATACAATGAGCGAATGAATCAACTACATTCATTCACTCATGTCGATGCTAATCCAACTTATTCGAGACTCGGCGGCGGCGTTCGACTCATGGGCGTATCCGCCGGAGGTTTATTACAGCGTGCTGGCACGCGTGCGCAATGCTTGCACACCTATTGAGCTTGGCGAAGCGCTGTGCCAGGCTCTCGCTTGGAAGGACGGGAAGGTGAGATTAGACCCGGACGGCCCCTACACCGCAGCTCCCTCCAACATAAGGTTCAGAACAGAGACGACGAAGCCAAACACGCTGTGCGATGAACATCGAGAGATTCTCAGTTCACGCGAATTTTTCGATTGGGCAAGTAATGTTCGCGAGATGAGGCACTTCGATATTTCGCGGATTCACGACCTCGACCAGCGTTTCGGACTTTGGGCAAGCGCTGTGATTCCTGCCTTTGTTCTGCATTGTCTTCGCCCCGAAGTCTATCCGATGGTAGACCGGTGGGTGCTGACCGCCTATAACTTACTTTCCGGAAATCCAGAGCATCCTCTCGATATTCAGTATCGGACTTCGATTGGCGCGTATCAGCGATATCAAGAATGGTGGCTCAACGTGCTGAGCGAAGCTGGCTTGGGCTCGTTCTCATCACAGTTGAATCAACTTAAGGAAATTGACGCAGGCCTGTGGGCGCTGGGCAAACGCGCCGCCGCCATTGCGAAAGAGTTGGTTGCAGTGGGCGAAAGCGAACGTCCCGACGTCGCTGTTGAGGATGCTCGCTCCGAACCGGGCACGGAATCAGAGCGGTTCAAATTGCGAGCCATCGCGCTTAGGAGGAGCGGAAAAACGCAACGGCAAGCGATGAAAGATGCGGCGGCGGATTTGGGCATCACCCTGAAGCCATCGTATCTTAATTACCCCGGCAGTCATTTCGAGCGTTGGCGAAAGCAAGGCCTCGAGTGAAATCACGAGTGATGCGTCGAAGAGGCTTTTCGCAGAACACCAAGTGGCGTCTACCCGGGCACGTTTCGCCAGGTCGCCGACGCTTGTGAACTGCTCCACAGCTCTCGCTGCTTCGATTCGTTCAGCGGCGCCGTTCTTCATCCCTTCCAGTAGTGACAAGCTCAGTCGTACCGCAGGCTTCGTACGAGCATCTTGATGCTCGAGCACCGATTCCTACCGACTGATTGTGACGTCTCCGGAAGGACCTTGACGCCGTGACGTTGCGCATCTTGTACAAGCTGCGACGCCGAGTACAAGCCGAGTGGCCGAACCGTCGCCTCTTCACCTAAGCGGGAGCACGTGAGCATTCGCGCGCACGGTCGGGCATCGACCGCCAAAGAGGAAGGGACGAAACGGCCGGAATCCTTGCCTTGTCCCGGCCGCACACACAAGCTCGAACCTTGAGCAATGGCCTTACGGACGGAGAAATCAAACCATCCGTATGACTCCCTTGAATGGCCTCTATCGGCGGTCTAGTCAGCCAGCAGGCGGGGATTTTTGGCAAACGCGTCGATGAAATCAACTGTTTCACGCCAGATTGCCTCGAACGACGTATTCCCGTTTCGCTTGGCGTATCCAGCGGTCGATTCAGCCGATTTTCGAACGTACATCGCATTTTCGACTATGAATCTTTGCATCGGAATGGGAATGGGGTTTCTGCGATGCCACTTGTGATGCACAAGGTCGGCGCAGTCGCTGTAAATGGCCCTCACCTCGTCCTCAGTTATCTGAACTTCGTCGACGAGGTCGTAACTAAACTTGTTCGCGAACATTGAGTAGCACTTGTGTGCGTTCTCGGTCTGGTTCGTTTCTTCGAAGAGCTTCGCCATCTCCATATAGCAATAGATGCTGCCCTTGCGAGCACCTTCCTTGAAAAGGTCGAGCGCCTTTTGCTCATCCGCGCGAACTCCCTCCCCATCCTTCGTCATGCGACCCAAGTGCGGGTAGGCGGCGAGACAGCCGAGTGAAGCAGCCTGCTTGAATAATCTATAAGCCTCCGCTCGGTCTTGGAGACAGTCGCCGACTCCCCAGTAGTGGCTCTCAGCATCGATGAAAATGTCGTCCCACGGGGGAGACCCATCACTCGATGAACCCTTGAGCGTCAGCAGGTCCAAGTCATCTTCGTCAGGTTTCGTACCGTTCCAAGCGTGTGTCGTAGCCACGCAATTGTCGTTGTCGATTGCACCGGGCGCCATGGAAACGGCCCTTACGACCTCGTTGACCGGTGCGTTGAAGAATTCTCTGGTTGACGAAACGCGATAGCCCTTACGCTCAAGATACGTGTGAACGAAGGCTTCTGTCTCGTGGCAGTCGTTGAAGAACTGTTCATAGACGACAATGAACGGACTTGGCAATCCAGTCGCTTTGGACAGCTCCGCAGCCCGCTCGTTTGGCGACCGCGTTGTCTTACCAACTTTCACCAATCCTGCCATTGCACTGTTAGCAAGCACGTAAACGAATCCGGCGTTCATCATAGTTGTAGTCGGCTATCTTAGTTCTTCCTTGTTTTACACTCCCGAGCGACGGTTCTAATTTGAGTCGCTGGAGGACTTTTCGCTCTTGGTGGCATGGAGTACTGCGCTAGATGCAACCATGCGTGCCGGCATGTAATTATTCGGCTTACAGCGCTGTACAAATGTGTGGAATTGCACGCGTGCGATGCTGAAAACTTGTTTGTTTACTGATAGACCCGCGGCTGCTTAAAGGCTGCCTCATGTCGCAAACCTGTCACTGGCGGTTGTAAGAGGTCGGCCAGACCGTGTGATTACCGCTGCCGTCCTCCACCTCTTCCGTGGCCCATGTGGCAGAAGAATCCTGTTGCAAAGTCCGTGGCCGACTGCACGGAATGTCATACTTCGACTGATAAGCTAGTGGCTCTGTCGGAACACACAAATTCATGTCGAGAACCTATACGCTTAGGGCAAAACAAAAGCCACCTTTCGGTGGCTTTTTGTTTCATCTAGGGCAAACACCTCAAGCGTCGTCAGGAGCACGCGCCAGCACTTTGCGCTCCGTAAGTCGCTTCGCTCACGGTGAACTTGTCTCCCGCGCGCGAGGATAGTTGCTGAATGAGGCCTTTGCACGAAAAGCCCATGATGTTGAGGTACTGCTTGGCCGACCTCGTCGCCTGCTCGTTCCAGTCGACGGCCAAGCTGTCAACAGCGGCCGTGGCATCAGCCACATCGTAGCCATTACCCGCATCGGATGAGAGCTGTTGAATTAGGCCCTGCCGTGAAAACCCTTTGAAACGGAGATACTGCTCCGCCGACCGCACCGCATTAGTCTGCGGCCCAGTCAAATACCCAGCCCATGTGGGTGCCGCAGCAAACAAGGCGGCAATCACCGCAACTTTTAAAATTTTCAGCCTCTTTTGAATTCTCAGTGGGTGGTTTGGCGGGTCAAGGGCGAGCGTAAGCTCGGCGCAGGGAACCCTTGAGGCGCACTGATTCGATAAGCTGAGTCATGGTTGGTTGCGGCAGAATGCTGCAACCAACCATGCAAGACGAAACGAACAATGACGAACCAACTGTTTGAAGCCGCTCTG
>NZ_JBFUPT010000079.1:0-5823 GCF_041360715.1 Caballeronia sp. RCC_10 | reverse complement strand
CTCGACTTGAAATCGAGAGGCCTGCAGACTGGTCCGCTGCTTGCCGTCGGCGATGGCGCGATGGGCTTCTGGGCCGCACTGGAGGAAGTGTTTCCTGCAACCCGAGGCCAGCGCTGCTGGTTCCACAAGATGGGTAATGTCCTGAATGCGCTGCCGAAGTCACAACAGGGTCGCGCAAAGGCGGATCTGCAGGCGATCTGGATGGCCGCCACACGCGCCGACGCGTATGTCGCGTTTGATCGTTTCGTGACGGCCTACGCGGCGAAATATCCGAAGGCAACGGAAACGTTGAAGAAGGACCGGGAAAGCCTCCTGGCGTTTTACGACTTCCCGGCAGAGCACTGGCAGCATTTGCGGACCACGAATGCGATTGAGTCGACGTTCGCTACGGTGCGGCACCGTACGACGCGCACGCGCAACTGCGTGTCGCGACCAACCTTCCTTGGTCTGGCATTCAAACTAATCGAGGAAGCGGAGAAAACCTGGCGCCGCGTCAACGGCCCCGAAAAGATCGAGCTGTTGCTGGAGGGCATTGCCTTCAGGGACGGCGAACCGGTGCAAGGCGACCAACCGGTTCAGCAGAAACTCGCCGCCTGAAGTCGCCGGCAATCAAATGCCTGTACACCAGACTTGACCTTATCTCCGCGCGCGAATCTTCGACTTGTTGCGGTGTGCATGACAAGCATCCTGCCACATCTGCTGCATGGCTAGGGAGCGGCGCGTCTACGGCGACAGCGCCTACGCGAGCCAGAAGGAACTGATTCGAACTTGCACCGATCTGCCGTGGGATCGTCCAGTTGGCGAAGCCGACGAAGCCGGGCATGATCGCGCCAAGGATCATCACGAGCCCATGTAAAATCACCAGTTCATCCAAGAACTCAGGCCTGAAGAATTGCAGGCGTGCGCGATCTGGTTTTGTTTTTCCTGCTACACCTTGCACCCTCTCGGCGGCAATATATGACGTTGCACGGTGGCACGTTCGTGGTTGAATCGATAGGCGGGCGCCGGAGGACGACCTCAGGTTCTATGCGCAATGGGCAGTCCTCTCGGTCACGCAGATGAGCGCCCACACGCGGCTTTGGCTTCGGTGCCCCGGCGAACCCTCGAACTAGAGCGCTTTGCGACGCAAACCGCCGCCTGGAGCTTCTCGCAGAGTTCAGCGTATTTCGCGTTGCGAGATGGCCACGCCCGCTCGCTAGTCTGAATGCCCGGGATATTCGGATTCAGAATTCAATGCGATCAACGATTCGACGTTGGTCCGGAGCGATGACGGGCGAGCCAGGGCATTGATTGGGCTAGTAATGACAACGGCGCGGCGCAGGCAGGCGAGTCTGTTTGCTCACAGAAAGCGCAGGACGCAGCCAGGGAGGACGAGTCCGCACTTCGGGCACGGCGCCGTGCGTCGCGCGAAGCGGTGCGGATCGCTAGCGTCAATACGCCCGCTACGGCTTTTGTTTCCCTCGGCTGGGCGTTATGCCTTTGCACCTTCAACTTTCGAGCTGCCAGCCGGATGCGATGAACTGTATTCCCCAGCCTGAGAAGAGCCGTTGTCAGTGCCGCGACGTTAAAATTGGCATAGCGAATGCTCGGCTATCGAGCGTCGTCTATAACCCCTTGCGATGAAGGAGCGCACGTCATGTCAAGCACTCAACCGGCACCCTGCAGCGACCGGTATGCTGCTGTCGCTCGCTCAGCCTTTGGGCCGCGCGTGGCCCGTATGCTTGCGGGCCTTCTTTGCGCGGTGGCGCTTGCGACAACGGGCTGCCGCCTGATGCAATCCGGTTTGCAAGTAAGCCCGACGGATCAGCAGTTCATGCTGACGGCGGCGAGCGTCAGTACGGCGGAGATCGACCTCGGCAAGCTCGCATCGGAACGCGGCTCATCGGCGGAAATTCGGGCGTTTGGGCAGAAGATGGTAGCCGAGCACACGCGTGTAAATGCCGAGCTTACGCAGATCGCGGATCAGAAGCACGTGCGTCTATTGAAAGCGATGGACCCGGCCAACCGAACGCTTTACGATGAACTGGAACACATGTCTGGCCCGGCCTTCGACTATCAGTATGCGACCTCTCAGTTGCATATCCATCGGATGGGCAACGCGCTCTATGCAAGCGAGGCGCAAAGCGGCCAGGACGCGGACGTGAAGGCATTCGCGGCGCGCGGCGTGACGATCGGAAACGATCACCTTCAACACGCGACGCATCTACTGCAAGACTTGCCGATGTCATCGGTGCAGTAGATCGCGCTGGCCTATCCGTCGTTGGAAGACGCATAGCGGCGTTGGAGAACGATACGACAGGCCGACCCCGGGCGCAGGTCCTACCGGAGCTTGCGAGGTATCGGTGCGGGCCTCCACGCCAGATCACAGGTGGGATAGAAATCTCGACGACGGGGACCACGGCGGGGCACCGTCCATAAGGTTCTGCTTGTGAAGACCCCGGCGCGTTAGCGGGCCAGGAAAAGGCGGCAGCGGGCACTGAGATAAATTGCCACGCTCCATTGCACGAGGGAGTTTAGTGCTTGTCCGGTATTTGACTCCAAAGTCACCTGGAAAGGGGACGAAGGTGAGCGCAACGGGGCATCGTCCGGACCGGCGTCAGTCTCCATTATCCTTCGGCTAAAAGCCATGCCTTTTTAGGAGTGCCTCTGCGATCGCAATGTCGCCGGGGACGTACCTGTAGCTCGCAAGCCGGTTGGCCAACGCTCGAATGTAGTCGCGACCGGGTTCGGAATTGGTATCGGTCTCGATGGAATCGTAGAGCTGGAACAGGCGAGTCGCGAGCGGCAAGTCACTTCTTATCCGCTCTCGTTGCGGCCTCTTTTTTACATCAGACGGGATCTTTTCTACCCACTCGGTTGACCGGTGCGTCTGATGCTTACCCGGCGTTTCGTTACTCACGTCTATCCTAACACTGAGCGTCTTTGCAATTAGCCCGCCATAGGGGCACGAATGAATTAGCTCGATCGGCTGCACTATTTCAGCATTTAAGGACGGCGAGAAACATCTGACCCGCAGTGTCTACTCTGTCGGAAGACCGATCAAGGCATGCGCGATACAAACAAGCCAGTTGTGGAGGTATCGCGACGCGTCGTGTCCGCAAGGCACGTACCTGCGTCGGGTTGATCGTCGCTGAGGAATCGGCCTGTTGACGCTGTGGAGATGCTTGCTGCACACCGCACGACTTGGGATCTATTCGATGTCGATGCCACCGACGCCGCCTCGTAGAACGTGCGCCTAGCGGTTCATAGCAGTACGGCTTGCTGCAATAGCTCGAGCGCTTTCAATTCGTCCAAGCGACCTGTGCGTGCTTTGCCGGCGAGCGTTTTGAGCAGCGCCTCTGCAATCGGCGCAATCCCATCGAGACCTTCCAAGCTCGTTTCGAGAACCGATATAGACGATGTGGCGGTTTGCCGCGATGTTGCAGGCGCCGCCGGTGATGCCACGGCTGCAGCAACGACGACTGGCACCTCACCTGTGGTTTGTTCAACGGACTCGTCGGCCGACGCGGCGACGGCATCGTCAACCTCCGCGTGCGGGCCGCCTATCAGCCCATCGTTCTCGCCCAACGCATCGGTCGTCGACGCCACGACTGGCTCGTCATGGGTGATACTCGGCAGCGTGCTGTCCGCGCTCCGGAGAAGGGCTGCGCTGGGCGCGCCGTCGTCCCCTACGGCGGCTGACGGTTCTGACGCTTGACCACGCAGTTGGGCGCGCGATGCCGGTGCGAGCAACAGGATGACGGACTCGGGAATCTCGGCTTCCGAGCGCGGTGCATCTAGCCAACCGCGAGGCAGGCCGAGCCGCTCGGTGAAACGGTCGGCTTCGGCGTCATCCATGCGCTTCTTGCCGTGCAGTCGATGCGCCATATTCGACCCGCTCAGGCCCATGACGGCGCTAAGCTTGACCTTGGAACCGTTGCGGCTAGTGAGAACGTGGAGGTTAGCTCGTCTGATGCGCTCAACCCCGGCGCCGTCGTCGGAGCGAGCAGGTCCCTGCCCGGCCGCTTGACGCGATCGGTTGTGCTTGGGAGAACTCCCTGCTGCGGGAGCCCGACCGCTTACCTGTTTCGCAACGTCAGCTGAACGGGTCTTAGCCGCGGCAGGCGCGTCCTTCGAACTCTTAGATCGCATGTTCATTTTCTCGGGCAAACTGCTCTCAAGCAGTGATCGATTGTGCGTATCGGAGGCGGTGTTGGCCTCACGGACGTCGACTTCATCGCTCGTTGCGTTCGTATGTGCGAACTCGAGCGGCGACTTGAGGCGAGCGATCATCTCCGGCGACAGAACGGGATGATGTTGATCGAAGAAGCCCGAAGGCAGCCCGAGCGTAGTCTCCATATGGAAGGCGGTCTCAGGCGTGAACCTCTCGCCCCTGATCAGTTCGGCTACCCGCGCCAGGCTAGACTCAAGCCCTAACGCGATGTTCTCCGCACCCACAACATCGACGAGAAACTTCAATGAGCGAGTTTTGATAATTGACGCCGTTTGCGCCGGTCCACTCTCGCTCGCTCTCGAAGAAGGTTGGCCCCGCGCCGCGCGATTAGGAGTTGCCGCATGATGAGGTTGGCGCCGACTGTTTGGCTTGGCCCGATATCCCGCATTTCCTCCGCGGGTTTGACTCATAGTGAGCTCCGGTGCAATGCGTAGATTAAATAACGATTCAATTATATCGGCCAGTGACGGTATCGAACGCTCGTCGCTGATAGCGTTGAACGACGCTGAACATTGGCGCTTCTCGCACGGTCGGGCGCCGGGTCTCAACTTGTCGCCATAGCCAATGAGACGAAGTCGCGCGATCGCCGTTAGTAAGCGGTCATCTGCGTCAGTGGTGGGAGATGGCCGATGAGAGCGGGGAGGCGAGCCCGCTTTTAGCAAAGCGCTTGAGTCTTTCTCGCGCACCAAGATGGACGTACCGCGGTGCGGCGGCTAGTTGGCGATCGGCCTCCTGCAACACCGCCTCAAATGACGGCAGGTCGGCTGGATCGAGCGCCCAGATCCGCTCGATCTCAGCCCGCTCCAGCCCGCAATCTAAAGCCGCTTCGGCGCGCGCATAGACCATTATGTCCGTCTCGCCATACCCCGCATCTTGCACAAAAAACGTGACGTAGACCAGTTGGATGAGCTCGTTAAACAGATACGCGGATCCTGCGCCGGCGCGACAGGCCGCGAAGGTTAAGTGATTCGACAACGCAACCGTCTGTGCCGCTGGCGAAGGCAGGGGCAGCAACATCTCCTTGCTGAGAGGTTTGCGAGACAGCGATCGAAAAGCTTGCGAGCGTGAGCGGTGAGAAGGCATGCAGCGTAGATGGAACGAAAGAAGTCTGCGTTTGACCGACGCGACAGAATGATAACAGTGCACAGGGCGCGAAAATGTGGCGCGCACCTCGCTGGCGCGCGAACCGGTCGGCAGTCGCGCGCGCCAACGAACCTGGACGGCGAGGTAAGACGCGTCGTTTTAGTCTATGCGGATTTCTCACTGCGGGGCGGCGTTGCGCTTCTGAGACGCATGGCGCGGCCCCTTCCGCCAGAAAGCCGCCTACGTCACTCAGTCACGACGCCACATCCCACGGACTCGGCTTGATGTCAAGCCGTTCTGCTGAAAAGCGAGATGCGATGAGCGAGCGTGCAGGTACGAGCAATCGTCAAGAGTGGTGTACGCGGGTCGGACGGCGTGATCAAGCGGCCAGCGATTGAGGAGCCGGTGTGTCACGCTTGTTCCACTGCTCGTACTCTTCTGACCATGCGGCCTTCAGACGGCTCACGACGCTTGCTGACAGCCCTTTGGCCTGCTCGCCCAGCAACTCCGATAGCGCCTCGCCCATG
>NZ_JBFUPT010000078.1:0-5906 GCF_041360715.1 Caballeronia sp. RCC_10 | reverse complement strand
GACTTCGACAATCAGATTCTCAGCTGAAACCTCCACCGCCTTCAATCTCCCGCCTCAACTCCCCCGTACACCAGTTTCGACTTTAGCTCAGAGGCAAGGGGCCTGGAGTAGAAAGGTTATAACGCGAACATGCCCGTACGACGGATATGCGCGATGGAACCGGCGTAGCCGCCATGCGTTCTGGCGCAAGTCTTCGCTGTGCGCTTAGCATGGGGATGCGCTTCCTCTAATAGGATCGGGGCCATCGATTTGCTTTCGTGCGACGGGATTGCCCGTCTTCTCGTGTCCACTGATGACCGCTACAGGCAGTCTGCAAACGAACACGCTTCCCTGGCCGATGCCGGCACTCTCGGCAACGATGTCGCCCCCATGCATTTCGAGGAGCCGTTTGGTCAGTGTCAGCCCAATGCCGAGCCCGCCGGAACCACGCATGGCGCTTTGATCGCCCTGGGAAAACATCTCAAAGATCGCCGTCAATTTCTCGCACGGTATCCCTACACCATTGTCCGAGATCATGACGACCGCGAAGTTTTCCTCCACTTCGAATTTGACGTCAATGCGGCCAGCCAACGGCGTGAATTTCGTCGCGTTGCCGAGCAGGTTGCCGAAAACCTGCGTCAGACGCATGGCGTCAGCCATTACATAGATTGGGCATTGCGGAACGCCGATGACAAGTTCCTGACTGGCGGCTTCTATCAGAGGTCGGGTCAGTTCGACGCCCCGTTCCACGATGTCCCGGAGATCCACCTGCGACAGTTTCAAGTCGATCTTTCCCGCTGAAACGCGAGAACCATCGATTAGGTCGTCGACCAGGCGAGTGAGGTGAGCCACCTGCCTTTCGATCATGGCTCGCCAAGGTTCGATGTTTGTACCCGGATCGCTACGGCGCATCATCTCCAATGCGCTGCGTACCGGCGCGAGGGGGCTACGCAGTTCGTGCGCAACGGTCGCGATAAACTCGGCCTGGCGTTCCACGCTGCGCTTCAGTTCGTCGATCCGGAGCTTGCGCTCCTGGGCCAGCTTATGCTCGGTAACATCCTGAAAGCAATTAATTGCTCCAATGATGGTGCCATTCTCATCCCGCAGTGGATCAATGCTCACTAGCGCCCATAGGCGTCTGCCGTTGGGCTGCTCTATCTGAAGCTCAAGATTGCGAAACGACGTGCCAGAGCGGAGCGCTTCCACCATAGGAGCGCGGTCGTGCGAAAGAAGGGCACCGTCGGGCAGATGAAGCCTATAGGCACCACAATAGAGCATATTCGCGTCATCGGGCCCTAAAGATCTGCCCCACAGTTCCACCGCTCTCCTGTTGTAGCGCACAATCTGACCATTGAGATCGCAGACGTAAACGGCGACGGGAAGCCCCTCGATGAGTCGTTCGTCCAGAACGGGAGCAGTCTTAAGCTTGGCGCAAATGGGCGTAACAGTCGGCATTTCAACACGTCCTAAAGATAGCCCGACTTCAGAGGGCGACAACGCTTGATTTTACCGCCTCCTTGGATGACGGCCTTCGCACTGGGGCAACTCGAGGCAGCCTAACCTACTCGCACCGGCGATCCGACAAGTCCATCCATCTCGTTTCGCCAACGGCGCTCGATCGGCGCGATACTCAGCCAGCCCCTTTGATTCGCAAAGTGCCGCCGTCTGGCGAGTTCTGTTTCCGCATAGGACGAGTGGGCGACGCGGCGAGAGATGTCCGCGTCGGCAACCCGGGTGCGGACGAATTCTTGGACTGGGTTATGCGGCAATTCCAAGGCTTTGCCGTATCCGAGGGGCTGAGAGAGCCGAGCGATACCTTGATCCTCGCTGCCTTGTACAAGCGGATGTAAGAGTCGGGGACCTCAATGAAGTGATCAACGGTCGTCGCCCGCTAGTCACGAGACCAAGACAATCCGTCGTGGGTCGCCCGAAGAAGCCCTCACAGGCTGCGTTACCGGGGGAGCATTCTTTACGTGACATTGAGTGAATGAGCCGTGCATCAGGTGTTCGAGATAGCCATCCCGGCCAGCGACAATGCGTACCGCGGTCGGAGTGGACCACACGTCGCTCATCAGTATCCGTCAGCGTAACCCGTGCCCGCTGGAAGATAGTGCGAGACGAGCGTTGCTGGGTAGATCAGGACGAGGCGGGGGTAGGCAAGCCTTTCTGGGTGTCAGAATGTGCGGCCTTGATCATGCCAATAGTGCCAGTCCGCGACCGCGACTCGAGTCGGCTTGTCGCCGCTCAACGGAGCGATCTGAGCCAGTGGCGCTACCACGTCGCGTTCTTTCCACCGTACCCAGACGAAGATGCCAACCCGACACAGGTCTTCATGAGCGAGAGTCCGGTTACGCAGACGTGTTCGCCCGTGGGCAGCGGCGAGGAGTCCATTGACTTGCGAACGCTGGCCTTGAATGGGAAGGAGAGCTGTTCTTCCAGATAGCAGTACCACGACATCGCACACTCTTCGTCGGTATAAGCGTCGACGATGATTTCCATCTCAACGCGATGTTCACGTTCCGCGTTGAGTTTTGTCTTGGCCATGATGTCGTTTGATATTCACGTCGATTGGGACTACAGGTCGACGATATGCCTCAGCAGGCCATACGAAACGCGCCAGTGTCCTTCAGAATCTGTCACCGCGATCGACGCAGTCTTCGAATTCAGCCTGACGATGGTGCCGACGCGTTCGTTCAGGTGTTTGTCGGTGAACCCGACGGTGTCGCCGATGAAGAACTCCTCGCGTTTTGCGCGCTGCGGCGGCGCCGGGTCAGGATGAATCGGGGCGGCGCTGTCGGGAACGATCGCCGCGTATTGGATCGCGCAGTGGCGTCGGCTCGCGCTGTCCTGAACGACCGCTTGCGTATGGCGGAGCTCCGCGATGGTGCCTTGAGACGGAGCTCCCAACGGGTTGTCGCCGATATAGCTGACGGCCATGCCAAGGTGCAGACGCTGACGCACTTCGAGGATGCGTCGAGGGTCATCGAGCATTTTGCCGATGGCCAGATAAAGACGATACAACTCGGCGCTGGGCGCCTGCCGAAGCGAGTCGAGAATGTCCATAAATGTGAAGACGTTTAACGGGCGAGCGGCATCAGTTCGTGCACGCGGTTGACACGATACGACGGCAGCTTCTCGAGCGTATCTTTGAGCCACGCATACGGCTCAAAGCCGTTCAGGCGCGCCGTGCCGAGAAGGGAGTACATCCTAGCAGCGGCTCGGGCGCCACGTGGCGAGCCCGCGAAGGTCCAGTTCGCCCTTCCCAGGGCAATCGGGCGAATCTGTCGTTCCAGCGCATTGTTGTCTGGCAACAGGATGCCGCTCTCAGTGTAACGAACGAGCGCCTGTCAATGGCGCAACGCGTATCCGAAGGCCTTCGCCAGCGGCGCCTGTACCGGCCAACCGATGACGTTGCCCTCCAGCCATTGCCGGAATCGCACGAGCAGCGGAAGCGTCTCGGTTTGCCGCGCCGCAGATTTGAGATCCGGTGTGTGCTCACGAATTCGCGATTCGATCGCATACAACTGGGCGATCCATCGCAGCGCTTGCGCCGCGAGTCCCGGTTTACTTTGCGACTTGGCGATTTCGAAGAAGCGTCGGCGGCAATGGGCCCAGCATCCGACTTCGACGATGTCGCCGGTTTCATGGAGCGCGGCATGTCCGCTATACGCATCCGCCTGCAAATAACCTTTGTACTTCTGCAAGTACGTCAGCGGGTGCGAGCCCGAGCCCGAGCGCGACTCGGCGAACTCGAACACGACCGCCGGCGCGTGGTCGACCCAAACGCCATTCTCGTCGCGTTGTCGGGCGCCGAGATAGCCCCATAATCGCGCGGTTCGTGTTGCCTTGCGATCCTTCCCGAGTAGAGGTAGCGTGGTGTCGTCCACGTGCATGCGAGGCGCCTGCAACTGATGAACGCGCAGCGGTGGCAGCAGCACTTCGAGCAACTCGGCCGCCGCGAGCTTCCATTCGCACAACGTTGCTCGAGGCAGGTGCACACCACGGCGAGCGTAGCGCATCTCCTGCCGGTTTAACGGCAGATGATCCACGTACGTGTTGACCAGAATGTTTGCCAGCAGGCTCGCGCTCGCATTGCTTCTGGGCAACGGCGACGGCTGGGCGCTCGCGGTCACGATGGTCGACTCGCCATCCCTCTTTGCCGCGTACTTGAAGCGCACGTGCTCGATGACGGTAAGCTTTGACGGCCCGTAATGCAGCGTCTCGCTGCGCTTTTTGCCGATGCGCTCGAGCGTATCGAATGAGGCCTTCTGTTCGTCGCACAGGTGCCACCTGAACCTTGGCGGGTTCGGGTGGAACCGGTAAATCTGAGGCGGCATCGGACAATTCCGCTTGGCCTGCAAACCGCTCGGAACTGACGCCGAAGCGTGCGCGGTTCAACTGGGCGATCTGGTGCTGCAGGCTTTCCAGTTGTTCCCACAACACCCACGAGAGCCGGTTCTGTTCGAGCGCGAATGCCTGCAGCGCCTCGGGCTCGATGGCAGATCCGCGACAGTGAGGGCGGCGGGCGGCATGTCGACCATGATGCCCAACTCACGCCACGTTTACAAGATGCCCGAGCGTTAAATCAGCGCGAGGAGCAAGCCGAGTCAACTCACGCGCGTGGCCGCGACGGCGTGATGCGGCTCGCGTGCCGGGATCTCGATGCCTTCGAGCCAGGCATTGAGCTCGGCGAGCGCGAAGCCGCGTTGTGCGAGCGATGCCGGCGATGGGAAATGTCCGTGTTCAAGCCGCTTGTACAGAGCGCAAAACCGGTGCGATCCCGATATAAGCACTTGACCTTGGTGCGGTCCCGACCCACGAACACGAACAAATTGCCCGAGGCCGGCTTCTGGGCAAGCAGCGGTTCGACCAGATACGACAACGTGTCTATCGACTTGCGCATGTCGACTGGCTCACGGCAGATGTAGGCCCGAACGTTGGCCGCGATCAGCACCGTGCACCGCCCAACTGCCCGAGCACGAAGCGCACAATGCGCTCGGCATGTGCGCCGGTCAGTTCGATGCGGACACCGGCAAGCGACGGGGTCACTCGATCACGTGACGACGTATCTGCCGTCGTTAGTGGCTGCGTCGCGACCGGCTCTGGCTCACCATCTGAACGGGCAACGACGAACGCCGCGTCCGGGGTCACGGCGAGCGAGCTCATCCGCGCAGATGTCTCGCCCGCGAGCTTCTTGCGCCACAGGCCGAAGGTACTGACTGCAAGCCCTTGCTCACGGCAGAAACGTCGGGCGCCAAGACCGCTTCGTTTCCACGCCATGACCATCTCGCGCCAGAATGCCTCGCCTTGCCGAAAACGGCGGCTCGCAGTCCGGCAGTCTCTTCGGTTGGATCGACCATCGCAATGCTCCGTAGTCACGATGGCACTACATTCGCACCGCACGCGCGTGTGTTCAAGACGGCATGCGCTGACGCATACTCTTCAACACGACCGCGTAACTGGCCGCTCACACTTGGTTCACTTTTTTCAACTGCACGAGTGCCCCGCCGGATAAGGGTTTCGCGCACGTGCCGTGGTGGTCGGAGCGCCGCACGCCTTGCAGCATGGTAAAGATTTCAACGCTTGGACCGTTAAGGAACTCATGCGAGCGAGGAACGAACCCATGAAGATCCAGTCGACGAACGACCGCGCCATGCCGGAGCCGATCACCGTCCGGCGTGCAACGAATGAAACGGACTATGCCGCCGCTCCGCAGCATTCCGACGCCGTTGCCGCTGATAGCTCGGCGGTTACGCTTTCGTCGACTTCCGCGTTGGGCACGTCGAGCGCGACCGACATCGACGCAGACAAGGTTGCAGCCATCAAAGCAGCGCTGCGCAACGGTACCTGCAGTATCGATTCGGGCAGCATCGCCGACGGAATGCTCGGCTCGGCGCGCGACTTACTGCAAAAGACGCCGACACACC
>NZ_JBFUPT010000077.1:0-6043 GCF_041360715.1 Caballeronia sp. RCC_10 | reverse complement strand
GTCTCCCGCGCACTCTAGATTGATCATAGAACATGCTGCATTTACGTAAAGTAATTTCTGGGACAGGACACTAGGAGCACCTCTGCCCGCTGCCAAAAAGTAAGTTTCGCTGACTGCGTAACCTGAGTCGCACGCGTAAAACGGATATTCCCGGTCCTTGTCACCCCACCACGCTAGCGTGACTGTCTCGTCGGCTGCTTTCCTTATCGTCGGTGAAGCCTAATTCTGTCTTCTAACGCGGATAGGCTGCCAGGAGCGTGTGACAGGAGGTTAAGTGCCGCCCTGTCCCACGAACCTTGATGCGCTCAGTGGCCGAACGCATCATCGACCGAACGTCGCTTCGTGGCGCCTCGGTTACCCGGATGTCACCGACCAAAAGGACTTACAAGCGAATCCCCTGTAGGATTCGCGTGGTGTCCTTCCCTCCCCGTACCTTCGAAACAATGATGGCCTTCGTGACGATGGTGGCCATGGCGAACGCGGGCATCCTCGTGCTCTCCACGTACAACGGCAATCTCGACAATCCTTTGGAATGGCTCTCCTTGCTTCGAATCACTAGAATCGCTAAGCACGGCCCGGTGTCCTGTTCGCGGGTCGATCCGATAAAGGTTCGGCACCCAAGTCGCGGTAGCGGAGCTAACAATTATTTCTCCCGAGATCTTTACAGCGAGACCATGGAGAGACACTCCGATGGGTCCTTGCGCTGCGTCGCCAAGATCGCTAAGGACAGTACGCATGCCAGTTCCGGGATCGACACGCAAAAGTAAAATCTGACCGTTATATTCTCCTGCTGTATTGACAAGGATCTGTCCGGACGACTCAACGGCAAGGCCGGTTGCAAACTCCAAGCCGACTGTATCGATGCCTTGCGCCCGATCAGTAAAGTCGCTCACAAGCCGGCGAATGCCCGTTTTCTGATCGATCCGGTAAAGCGCGGCTCCGTGGCCTTTGGTAACAGTGAACTCCGTGCCGGCAACTATCGCTCCGGATCGATCGAGCGTTAGGTCGGTCACGTAACAACAAGGAGACAAAAGCGGCCCCTGCGCCGGACTAGCGTAGTCGCTGACAAGAACGCGGGTGTCGCTCTGGGTGTCGACACGAACCACGTATTGCTGCGATTCAAAGAATAGTTGCAGATTTGCAAAGACTTGATCGTCGACATCTACTGCCGCCCCGTAGTAAAGCTCCCCGTGAATTGAACCGTGAGTGATGTCGCTCACGAGGGTACGCTGTCCATTGCGAGGATCTACCTCGAAGATGCCCGTGTACGCATCCGTCACGAAGATTTTCCGTCGCCCGACCGCAAGGCCTCTGAGGCCGAAAGTCGTCACGCTTTTTGGTCCCTGGGAGGCATCGCTAAAATCGCTGACTACGGTACGTGCACCGTTCTCTGCGTCTACTTTGAAGAGCTTGTTGGCATACTGGTCGACGACCAGAACGTCGCCCTCTTTGAGCACCGCTGAATGGACGAGTCCCCCACACAGCAAGGACATTCCTAACGCCCAGAGACCGTTGAGAAAGAACCGACGAAACGCAAGCAGACGCTGTATGGATCGATCCGACCGGGCAAAAATTGGCGGCTTAGACCGGGTAATTGTGATCCCCATCACAGTGCTCCTCTTCAGCATGTTCCGCTTCACATGCAGCCCTGCGCTTCGCGTTTTATGCTTGCGCAGTGAGACAGCGTACTCTTCAATGTACCTTGAATGCGCGTACTTTGCACTACATATCAATTAGGATCGTGCGCCGCCATTTCGCACGATCGAACGTCTGTGCCGTACTTGACGAGCTCGGGACGTTGTACGAGCGTTCCACCCATTCTGCAGCGGCCCCGCTGCTTACAGCGTTTCTTCGATGCGTCCTCGGCATAGGCGCCTGCGCCGTCTCGGCAAGCGCCTACTGCGCAGGACCCTTACCCAAGGGCGGCAAGTTCATTGCAGGGGTGGGAACGCTGCAGGCGACCGCGAACACCCTAGAGGTGCACCAGTCTTCGCCCCGAGCGGTTGTCGACTGGCGCAGCTTTTCGATTGGCGACGCGAACCGCGTCGACATTCAAAACGGCAGAGGGTCTACCTTCGGGCGCGTGAGCGGTGTGCAACGCTCCGTCATCGAAGGAAGCTTGAACGCCACCGGGAGCTTCTACCTGGTCAATCCACAAGGCGTGCTGATCAGGTGCAGCGGTGTTGAGAGCGTCGGCGGACGCTTTGTCGCGTCGGCGCTAGACATCGACAGCACCGCGTTCATGGGAGGCGGTCCCTTGACGGCCAAGGGCAGTGCACAAGGACGCGTCGTGAATCTCGGGCGAATCATCGCCAAATGCAGAGTCCGCGGCATTCTCTTGGGGCACGCGCCTACGCGGCAGAAGTTGGTTGTCGATCATCGCTTCGTCCTTGAGAGTACCAAGCGTTTATCGCGGACGGGGAATCAACCTAGACCGCAGAAAAGAGAAAATCGAAGACATCAGTGACAACTTGCTGCCGAGACTTGCGAACGGGCATGTCGCCGAGACGACGACAGTCAGCAGTGAAACGCTGTCAAGCAAAGACGCCGTCAATCGACGTGATTGCGTTTGCAGGAAAACTGCCTATGCTCAAGCGATGGCGCACCGTTCAGGCCACGCAACCGTTCGCGGGGTGTTTATGTCTTCGTCCCTGATACGTCAAGTCGAGGAGTGCGGCTGGCGGCTTCCGCACATATGTGCGCGTTGGGTCGTAAGCGGGCTTTCTCTAGCCAGCATTAGCGCGTTTGCTGCAGGCGCGCTGCCGCAAGACGGGCGGTTCGTTGCCGGCTCGGGCGTCCTGAAGCAGGACGGCGCAAAGCTTACCGTTGCACAAAGCTCTCCGTATGCCGTGATCGACTGGAAGAGCTTCTCGATTGGTGCCGGGAATACGGTGGCCCTTCAGAATCCCGGCGGCGCCACTTTGAATCGCGTCACCGGGCCAACACCGTCGCGTATCGACGGTACGCTAACCGGCATCGCGGCTGTTTACCTCGTTAACCCGCAGGGCGTTGTCATCGGAAAAAACGGGGTCGTGGCTACGGGTGGACGCTTCGTCGCGTCGACGCTTGATGTCAGTAATAGCGACTTCATGCGCAATTATCCGTATATGGTTTTCTCCGGCAACGGCGAAGGCAGTGTCATTAATCTAGGAAAGATCAGCTCGCAGGCGGGTGAAGTCCTGCTTCTTGCCGGCAAGCGGGTCGTCAATGCAGGTGAGATAGACGCCGCGAATGGCAGTGTTGAAATGGCTGCCGGCCGCACGGCAAACATCCTTGTCGCTTGGGACGACACCGGCAGGCAGGTGTCAGTACAAATGGGAAGCGCTGGAACGGTTGAGAATGCGGGCATAGTGCGAGCCGCACAGATCAGCCTCGAGGTTGCCGACGGCAACATCTATGCGCTCGCGGGCAGGAACCGCGAAATGCGCGCGACCGCCACGGAGCAGCGCGATGGTCACGTGTGGCTTATTGCGGAGCAAGGCAAGGTAGGGATCCGCGGCGCGTCCGTTGCTGCGGGCGACAAAGACGGAAAGTACGGCGTCGTTGAGGTCCGCGCCGCTCAGGTCAAGGCCGAAGGTGCCCATGTCGACGCGAGCTATTGGTCGATCACCACAAGTGCACTGACTATCGACGAGTCCCTCGCGCGGACCTTCTCTCGCAACCTGTCGGCGGGCACGTCGATCGACATCGACACCGCCAATCTCAACAGCGGCAGCGCGCAAGGCAATATCGGTCTGCGCGCGAACCTGACCTGGCGGGGCGACGCGATGCTGTCCCTGCGCGCGGGCCGGTCCGTCACGATCGAACGTGGCGTCAAGATAGGAAACGCCGGCCGCGGGTCGCTTGGCATCTTCGCCGACGCTAACGGTGTCGGAAACGGTGGCAGCGTGGTGAATAACGGCTTGATCGAATGGTGCCGCAGCACGGGTCTCGTTGAGATGTACTACGACAGAAACGGGGCGTACGTACCGGGCGTTCAGCGCACCAATCCCGCGTGGCGTCCGGCACATCTGAGCGGGCTGAAAACCCAGATCACCGGCTATATGCAAATCAACGATTCGGCCGACTTCAACGCTATCTACGCCAACCTCGCCGGCAATTATCACGTAAATCCCTCTGCGAACCTCTACAGCGGTACGACACTGCCGTCGCCCATCGGCAGCTCGGAGCATCCGTTCACCGGACAGTTCGACGGCGGCGGTTCAATCCTCTCGGTAATCGTCGATGCTCACAATACCAATGTCAATTCGGCTACCGGTATGTTTGGCGTGATCGGCAAGGGGGCGGTGGTCCGCAATTTCGGTCTGGTCAATGGGGCAGTGACGGCGAGCGAAGGCGCGCTTGGCATGATAGCGGGGCGCAACGACGGTCTGATGATCGACGTTTCCGCCGACGGAACCGTGCGCGGAGGCACCACCGCTACGGGGGGCGTCGTGGGTATAAATCGCGGTGTGATGGCGAAAACAAGGAGCAACTTCATCACGGTATCGGGCGGAGCGGCGACCGGCGGTACGGTTGGCATCAACGAGGGAATCGTAATTCGTGCTGCAGGTGGAGGCGGGTCAGGGGGTGTGACGAGCGAACACGGTCCGGCCGGAGGCGTCGCAGGCGAGAATCGCGGCCACATAGAGCAGACATACTACGGGGACCAACCCGAGGCACCGACTGTCAGCGCAGGCGGGCCTGTCGGCGGATTGATCGGCTCAAACTCGGGTTCCATTGCGCAATCGGTCACTAACGCTCGGACTAGTACGACGCTTAGCGGCGCTCCGCTTGGGGGCGTCGCTGGGGTCAACGTCGGCCAGGTTGCACCGGATGTCTTCTGGGGTAAAGAGGTGGGAAACGCAACAAGCGGTGTGGGTCAGGGCACCATGATTCCCGCGACGAGGGGCTTGACCACTGCAGGTCTTGGCAAGTCAGCGAGCTACGGACCCACATGGGACTTCAGCTCAAGCGGCACCTGGGAGGCACCAGAACAGTATGGGTTTCCCCAGCTTCGATATTAGACCGCGACTTTCTACTGGCAAAAGGTTAGACGTAGCGTCAGCGTCATACTTTTGGAATGTCGCGTTGACTCCTTAACCAGCCGTCGATGTCTCGCCATTCTGTGGGACCGTTGAGGGTCGATTAGAGGCGTTGCCAATGCGGTCGTTGACTGAACTGTTATCTACGGGTTCGGACCCAAGTATGCGTCCAACATGGCTTGATGCATCTCAAAAATTTGTTCCCGTTGCAGATGTTGCAAGTAGTCGCGTCCAGTGAACGCACTGATGGTGAAGCGGTTCGAGGCAGTGTAGTAGCCCATTCCGACCACCGTCACGTAGAAGTCGAGGGCATCAACGTTGGCACGAAATTGACCGGCGGCCGCCCCGCGCTTGAGCACCTTGTCGATGACATCGATCACGGGCGAGATAGTCGCGCCCAGCTTGTCTGAAGCCTGCAGGTACCGACCTTTATGCAGGTTCTCACAGTTGATCAGGCTGAGCCACTCAGGGCTGTTCCAAAGGTGCGTCCATATCGATTTGGCGAGTGTCGCTATTGCGTCGCGCGGCTCCAGTCCCGAAAGATCAAGGCCGCTTTCCTTCTCGGCGAAGTCCGCGTACATCGATTCCAGGACGGCGACATAAAGCAGCTCTTTGCTACCGAAGTAGTAGTAGAGCATGCGCTCGTTGGTCTCCGCCGCCTTCGCAATTGCGTCTATCCGTGCGCCAGCGAGTCCTAGCGTCCCGAACTGCTCGGTCGCCGCTTCAAGAATCCGCCGCCGCGTACCCTCGGGGTCTCTTTTGACCGTTTTCGTGCCTGTCTCCGAGATCTGTGACATGTCGCTCCCCCTCGATCAGCCCGGCGCGTTCGACTATGTAGGTACATCCATTATGGTCGATCCGCGCCTTTTTTCCATGCCGCAATGACGCCTTGACTTTGCCCGCCGGTATTTAGCCTCAATGAGGTGCCGTGACCGCCTGTCGGAGTTAATGTCAATTGTGGTGTTTGCAAGGCGCGGCCTGATCAGGCGGCAAGCGGTTGCTGAGCCGGTGTGCTGTCG
>NZ_JBFUPT010000076.1:0-6252 GCF_041360715.1 Caballeronia sp. RCC_10 | reverse complement strand
GTTTTGCTTTGTCGATGTTTTCCATTTCCTCATTCTCTCAGGAGTTGAGGTCTCCGGAAAACCCGGTGCGCTTCAAAGCGTCTTCAGAGATTTTCTCGACTGACCCGTGCGCCATCCCTTCTGGTCGATCCAAAGGGTGAACTGGATGATCAGACGCGTGTATCGCACCGAGTTGACTGCAGCAACGGCGGCCTTGCGATTCTCCGTCGCTATGGTCTGTGCCGCCTGGTGGACGGCGGTCGCATCGGCGTCGCTGGCAGCGGAGGCTAAGGCTTTTTTCAGGGTCGTTCCTGCAAGCACTTCCCAGTCACGTGCTTGGCCTAACTCGCCGGCGATCCATCTGAGTTCGTTGTCAAAATCAGCCGGCGCGGGAATGACCGGCGAGAACAGGTCGAGTGCCGAGCGCAGGCGGCGAAGCCCCACCCGCATCTGATGTACGCTCGAAGGATCGTGTCCAAAGACCACGCCGCGCTCATTGCCGTGGACTTGAGCCACACAGTTCCTCGCGATGGCCTGAAAGGCTTCTTCGACGTTATCGCGCTTCTTGAGCTTGAGCGGTTCGGCTAGTACAGCGGTAATCTGCTCTTGCACGAGCAGGCCATAGCCGCGGTCCGCCTTGCTGAGATGATCGATGCGAAGCGGGACGTCGTGCAGTAAGGCCAGGGCGAGGTTGTAAAGCTGTTCGGGATCGCCCTTTTTTAACTCCAGTTCGACTCCGTGGATTGGAGCCGACGCTCCGGCCGCGGCTTCGACTGCGCCATCGTCCATCGCAAGCTCGAGCTCAGTGCCATCGGGCAATTGCAAGGTGGCGGCGCACCGATTGATGCGGGTGAGGAAGAGCGGCTCCAGGCGCTCTGCGAGATCAGGCGCGGACAGTATTTGGATGGCCTTCGAGTCTTTCGGTACGAGCGCCAGCAACGCGTCGAGGTCGGGCCGATCGCCGTTCACGGGACATTCGAATTCATCGCGTGCAAAGAGGCCAGCGGTGACCGATCCCTCCAGCTTCAGCGTCTGCACCCGTTGCTCGCCGACGGCGCGCACGCGCAGCGAGGCACCGTTCCCGCGCAAATGCATCTCGGGGGTGTCGAAGTAAGTGCTCACAAGATCGCTTGAATCTGCTGAGCCGTCCAACAGTCGGCTGACCGCCGGCGCATGCATGATCTGGCTTGCCTTACCTCCGGTCACTTGCAGCTTGAGCTCTTTTTCCATGATGCTTTCGTCGCAAACTCACAGTTACGCAGTTAGAGCAGCATTCGGTGTGCTCGGTTACTGTTGCGCAGTAAAAAAAGATGCACAACGTAGGAGATCCGCGCGCAGCGCATGCTCGCGAGCGGTGAACGGCGTGAAGGCCTCGGAATCCTCGTCCACGACGCTGAGCCCGATAGCAGCAAGTCGGTCTCCGTCATGTCCGGCGGTCAGAAGGTCTGGATCAACGATTGTCTTACGCGTGGCATCGCCAGAACAGTCCGCCAATCTGGAAGATGCGATCGACTACATCGCGGGTACGCCTACCGATATTGGCGAAGGGAAATCGCCAACGGCCGCTTACCGGCACTCTAGTTCGAAGATTCTTGATTTGACCGACTGACCGGGTTCGAGAGAGTCGTCCGGCTGCAGTGGGTCGATCAGGGAAATGCAGTCTGCAACTTTAGCGCGTGGCGCGTCAAAGCAATGTGAAACTGGAGGGCGGCCCAGATAGACACTTTCCGTCAGTATGGGTTGGCACTGACATCTCGTTGGGTAGACACGCGGTTTTCTTGCTGCCTGCCTATCTCATTGCCGTGCTAATGAGCGGCACTACCCTTGTGCGACCGCGATTCCACTCACTCACACACGTGCTGTCCAGTCCATTCTCGTTATATAAGGTGCGGTTGTGCGTTCTGTTGTGTCGCGGGCGACCGTGATAAGTCACTTGAGGCCACGATCGAGGACGAGCAATACGGACATCTCGTCCGCTCGACGACTTTCGGAACTATCTGCTCGCGATCCAATGGGATATGTCGCGCCGGGAACTGGTGGGGCGTTCGCTGAGCGATGCGGGCTACACGCGCATCCAGGCCGATACCTACCGTTACGGCACGAGCGTTGATCTGCTCAAGAAGCTGCTGCGTATCGACGCGGCCAAGCGTGACCGTGCAGAAGCGCACTCCGGGGCATTGGCGACCGGCTTGATTCCCGATACGGAAGCAAACCGCGTTTCGTGTGAGCCGCAGTTCGAGTTCGTGACGCCGCAGCAATTGGTGGCGATCGACTTCTTCCTGTCGATGCATCACTACGCGCCCCATGCGTTTCCCGCGCTTGCCGTCTGGCACGACGTCAATGTGTTGGGGCGTCGCTATCCGATCCCGACGCTCGAATCGCTCCTGAACGGAGATCGCGCTGCACGGCTGGTACGCAGTCGGTCAGTACGACAAGGAAGCGCCTGCGACCGGGTTGCGCTCGTTCGATGCCGAGCAGTGGAATCCGTATCGGCATACCGGTCGGCCTGGCGGTATGCGAGAACAACGGGCGATGAGCAGACGGTGTGTTTCGAGGAAGCCCCGCAGTTAGAGGTGGATGCGGAAGCGGCGTGTTTGTTCGTCACCTGCACTACGACACCGCCTTCATGCTGGACACGTAGCATCGCGACGCAATTGAGTCAGCGCATCTCCGGTTGAACGAGGGCATCGTGAAGTTGGCGACCGGCATGGCTCAGCGGTATCAGGCCATGGTCAAAACGCGGTCGGCGACGATGAGCACGACGCGCTGTCGGGATACGACTCGACGCTGCTAAGTCTTTTTTGCTAAAGCGGCCTAGCCGCCGATTGCTTCTCAAACACGTCCCGGGGCTAACACTCCGCGACCTATTTTTCGCGAGTGATTCGCATTTAGAAGATAGGAGGAATGCTTAATGCAGACAAACCAATTTTGAATAGCAACGTCGAAACTGCGGCGGGCCATTTCCATGATCGTTCGAATTAGCCAGTTCCCACCGATGAAGCGGCTGTTGTTTGGTATCGCGACTACAGCCGTCGTACTTCTGGCTCAGCAGACGCTGACGATGCTTGCTCATGGCCGCCTGACATTTCTTCTCGTCAGTGCAGCCCTGCCGTTGGTCACAGTGCTGTTTGGCGCCCGGTCTGGCCTATTGCTGCTGGCGAGCGGTATTGGCTTCGGCGCGCTTTGGATGCCGCCTGCTGGCCTCGCTGTCGGCCAACCGGAGGACCGTGCGGTCCTGCTTGCGTACACCGTCGTCGGAAGTTTCCTGGTGGCGGCCGGGCAACAACTGGCGAAGGTAGCAAAACGGGCGGGACAAGCGGAAGCGGCTGCGCAGGATACTGCGAATCGACTCCTGCGGCTTGAGCGCGACGCGCGGCACCGGTTCGACGTGGCGTTGAACAGTGCAGGCGTGCCGTTTTTCATCGTGACCCCGGTGGTGCACGAAGGTCGCATCGCAGAGCTTAGATGGGATTACTTGAACGAGGCAGCCGCCCAGTTATTCAACAAGGCCGCAGGCGTTGTTGTCGGCAGTTCGACTTCGTATGTTCGTCCGGCAGGGTGGGATGCAGACCTTTTGCTGGAGCGACTTTCGCCGCTTGCGGAAAGGCAGGGGCGCGACGCCTTCGACGTGCGTGTTCAAGGGGCAAACGGCGAGCAGTGGTTTCACGTCGTCGCCGCGTCGCTCGAGGGTTCGGTCGTCGCGTGGTTCGGCGACGTGACTGCTCGGGTGCAAGCCGAGCAGGCGCTCGCAGAAGCTGACCGCCGCAAGGACGAGTTCCTGGCGACGCTCGCCCATGAACTGCGCAATCCGCTTGCCCCGATCCGACAGGTCGCGGAGATACTCGAACAACCCGGGCTGACGGATGGACGGAAAGAGTGGTGCGTGACCGTGCTGCGCCGCCAGTCAGCAGCGATGGCACTTCTACTGGATGACCTACTGGACGTCTCGCGCATCACGCGTGGAGCGCTGACGTTGCGCAAGGAAGCGGTGGCGCTCAAGGAGGCCATTGACGATGCGGTCGACACCGCCAGGCCGATGCTTGACGGCAAGGGCCACGAGCTCGTCGTTAAGCTCCCCGCCCGCCCAATCTATGTTGAGGCTGACCGTCTGCGGCTGGCGCAGGTACTGGCTAACCTGCTGACGAACGCGGCAAAGTACACGCCACCGGGCGGCCGAGTCGAGTTGGCTGTGGCGGCCGATGATGCCGAGATCGCTATTTCGGTCGGGGATAACGGCATCGGGATTGAGCCCGAGAAGTTGTCGGCAATCTTCTCGATGTTCTCGCAGGTGAATCCCGACCATCACCGACAGGGCGGCCTCGGTATCGGACTCGCGCTATCGAAATCGCTGATTGAGCTGCACGGCGGCCGATTGACGGCGTCAAGCCGCGGGAAAGACAAAGGTAGTTGCTTTGCCGTCCATCTCCCGGCAAACACACGCGTGATGCCACCGCCGGTCCCGCCGCACGCCGTGCCCGCTGTTGCGACGTCGATGGACAGGCATCGCATCCTCGTCGTAGACGACAATGTCGACGCGGCTGACGCGATGACCGCGCTCTTGCAATTAGAGGGGCATGAGGTACGGACCGTTTATTCGGGGGAAGAAGCCGTCGATATCCTCACTCACTACAGTCCGCAGGTAATCTTGCTCGACCTTGGCTTGCCGGGCATGAGCGGACTTGAAGTGGCTCGCCACATCAGGGCAACGCCCGCCACGAAAGACGTCACACTCATCGCCATTACCGGGTGGGGACAGCCTCAAGACCGGGCGCGCACAGCAGACGCTGGGTTTGACTTCCACTTCACCAAGCCAGTTGACGTGAGGCAACTCGGCCAAGCTATTGAAGGTGCGGTCGCAGCACCTTAGCCGACGCTCTCGAACCATGCGCCGGTCTCGTCACCACACACGAAGACCGAGGGCCGCAAGAACATTCGCAACGCCATATCGATCAGTGAACGCCCTGCTACGGCGGAGGATCGCGCAATACCTGGGCACTGGGAAGGTGACTTGTCGTATGGCAACGCTACGAGCCTGATCGCAACTCTCGTCGAACGTGGAGAAAATGTGGCGCGAGCCGTTCGTCCATCAGTCGGCGGCCTGGCATTGCATAGAACCACTTCACCATCCAGGTGCAGGCGGTCAGTGCAAGACCGGCAACGAGGGTCACTGACGCGACGGGTTCGAAGCCCGTGCCGAGGTGGAAGCACCAGACGCGCATTGGATAAGGAATGACGACGATCGCCAGCAGGAACAGGAGGTTGATCACGCCAAACAGTGATCACTCTTAGCATAGATGCGACCCGAATAATGGTGTTGCAGCCAATAGGCCCCGATGACGACATAGCAGAGAACGAGCACGAGATATTCGCGCCAGTGCTCCCCCATGGCCCTTGCCAGGTCGCTGTAGCCATGCGCGCCCTCGGGAGATCCAGGCACCTTGATCTCGACGATCAGCAGGGTCAGCGCGATTGCGAAGACCGCGTCGCTGAATCCTCGCGTCGGCAAGTTGGTTCACGCCTATCACGTAGCATCATGTAAGTCCTTTCGTGTTCAGCAACCCCGGCCAAAACCGGTCATACTTAGCCGAGGACAATTCGATGCTTCCGTTGCTTCTTCCCGTGGCAGACCATAAGGCAGATCGTCCAGCAACACCGTGCGTGCCGTGCCGCGAGAAACGACTCCGGCGTGCACATGCCGCGAGGACTCAGCAGCGTGCGCGCATTATTCGGATTGCCACAGTCGACAAACGAGACACTGGCGCGGAACTTCTTTTTACTAAAAGCGCGACTCGGCTAGAGCGCGCCACGCATTCGTGAAGAGACCATAAGCGAGTTCCCGTCGATATCTGAAGCGCACCAACACAGAGGCTGGCATGGTCAAGACAGCGTTGTTCGTCCGGCTTGAAGCGAAGCCGGGTAAGGAGCAGGAAGTCGAAAGCTTCCTGATGAGCGGATTGCCGCTCGTCGAGCAAGAGCCCGCGACCATCGCGTGGTTCGGCCTCAAAATCGCGCCATCGGTGTACGGCATCTTCGACGCGTTCCCTGACGACGCGGGACGCCAGGCGCACCTATCGGGCAAAGTAGCTGAAGCGCTGATGGCGAGGGCCGCGGATCTTTTCGCTAAACCGCCGGAAGTTATGAACATCGATGTCCTCGCGGCGAAGCTGCCAGCGTAGCTTGGTCGGCTTCGGATGCGGGCGGATTCAACCGGTCGATGCAACACCTAAAATTTGCGTGAGCAGCGGAGGTGTTGCAAATGAAGCAGCGACCGAG
>NZ_JBFUPT010000075.1:0-6951 GCF_041360715.1 Caballeronia sp. RCC_10 | reverse complement strand
GACTTATTCGAGCTGGCTCAATCAAGTGGAGCGCTGGTTTGGCTTAATCACGCAGCATGCTATCCGACGCGGATCCTGTCCCAGAAATTACTTTGCATACTTCAGAAAGTGGCTCGGTTGGATGGAATCGGCGGTTGCGGTCCAGACAAATGGACGGTTGTGTTGGTTGTAGCCGTTATTAGCAGTGAAGCATTTAATCGCTAGAATGACGGGGTGGCGGCGTTACGTCTAGCTTGGATAGGGTAGAGGGATCATTTGGCCTATAATGAAGGTTCACATGAACCCAGGAGACCGCCATGCTGCTGGTGTCGCCCGAACAGATCGCCGCGGTGATGGCGCTGCCGTCCATCCCGCACTCGATCGCCGAACTCGACGCGCAGGTGCGCGAGGGGTTGCCGAAGTCGGCGCTCAAGGAAGGCGTCGCGCACGCGACGCGCAGCGCCGACGAACGCCGCGCGCTGCTCGCGCGCATCGTGCCGGCAGCGACGTTTAAACGCCGCCGCGACCGGCTGAGCCCCGACGAGTCGGAGAAGACCGAACGCCTGGCGCGCATCGTCGCGACCGCGCGCTACGTGTGGGACGACGAGGCGGATGCGCGCGAGTTCCTGAACACGCCGCACCCGCTGCTTGAAGGGCGCACCCCGGTCGAGGTCGCGTTGACGGAACTGGGCGCGCGGCGCGTCGAGGAACTGCTGTGGAAGCTGTTTTACGGGCTGCCGGCATGACGCTCTCTATAGGGCGCAGTGAGAAACAGGTTGGAGTGCCGGGCTGATGCGGATCCGGATCGCCGACAGCCGCCATCCGGTGTGGAGCGGCACCGGCGCGATGCGGGTCGGCGGGCGCTTCAACAGTCCGGGGCGGCCAGTGATTTACGGCGCGCTGAATTTCGCGGGGGCGATGCTGGAGGTGCTGGTGCACGCGCGGATCGGCAAGGTCCCGAAGCACCACGTGTGGGTGGAAGCCGAGGTGCCGGAGGAGGTGGCGATCGAGCGCGTCAGCGTCGAACACTTGCCGGCGGGATGGGATGCACCGGACCCGCAGCTCGCGCGGCGCTTCGGCGACCGGTGGATCGAGGAGGCGAGATCGGCCATCCTGGTCGTGCCGTCGGTGGTGGCGCGGGCGGAATGCCATGCCGTGGTCAATCCCGCGCATCCGGATGCGGCGCGCCTGGTGGTGTCGGCGCCGCAGCCGGTCGTATGGGATCAGCGGCTGTTCGTCAGCGGGCGGGACGCTGCACCCGGATAAGCTCACCGTCCTCCCCTGAAAAGCCTCACCGAACGAGCCGGATGTTGGGAGCCTAGCTTCCGTTAATGAATTGACGAGAGCCCCGCGATGGCCAATCAACCGCAACAGCTGACCCTGCCGCCGCCGCGCACCTACACGCGCACTGACTTCACCGCGCTGCGCGCGTTCGTGCAACGCCTGCCGGCGGCCACCATCGCCCGGCTCTACTACGATCCGGAGTACGCCCCGCACGCGGCGAGCGCCGACGCGATGGAGCGCTATCTGCGCACCATGCGCGATGACCTGGTGCAGCTCGCGTTACGACACGGCTCGTCGGTGCTGGCCGACCATCTGAAGGCGTCGATCAGGCAGCACGGCAGCGCCAAGCTCACCGCGATGACCTTGCGCATGGTCGAGCAGGCGTCGACGCTGGCCGCGGCGGTGCCGCTCCCCGCGCACCCGGTGCACCTGTGGTTCCGGCCGCTGATTGCGCGACGACTAAGCGGGGAGGGGATCGGCACGCTCGGCGCGTTGATCGACTACTGCAATGCGCGCGGCGGCAGCTGGTGGCGCTCGGTGCCGCGCATCGGCGCGTTGCGGGCACGGACGATCGTCGCGTGGCTGCGCCGGCATGAAGCGACGCTCGGCGCAAAGGTCGCGGCCGATGTCGACACGGCGTCCCTGGTCCCGGCGCATGCGACCGAAGGGGAGGAGGGCGACCGCGTGATCGTGGTCGGCGGCGATCTGGGCGAACCACGGCTGGCACCGTTTGAGCACCTCGCGGTGCCGGCCGAGTTATCGGGGGCCGCGGGCTTTAACCGGGCGACGAGCTTTGCGTTCATCCGCGCCGAGCACGACCTCGCGGCGGTGCACGCGTACCTGCACCGCTATCGCGACCGGCCGACGACCCTGCGCGCGTACACGCGCGAGCTCGAGCGGCTGATCCTGTGGAGTGTGGTGGTGCGGCAGAAGGCGCTGTCGTCGCTGACGGTCGAGGATTGCGAGGCCTATAAGGATTTTCTGCAGGCGCCGTTGCCGTCATTCACCGGTCCCAAGCGACCGCGCACCAGCGGCCGCTGGCGCCCGTTTGCGCCGGAGGGCTTGTCGGCCGACAGTCAGGCGTATGCGGTGCGCGTGCTGCGGGCCGCGTTCGCCTGGCTGGTCGACGTGCGCTATCTCGCCGGCAATCCGTGGAGTGCGGTGCACGAACCGGCGACCGTGACGCGCGAGCTGTCCGTGCAAGTACACCGGGCGCTGCCCGCGAGCTTATGGACGCGGGTGCGTCAGGCGCTCGATGCCCGCTGCGACGGGTTGAATAGGGTTGCGTCCGACGCTGACGACGAGGCGCGACAGTGGCGCGCCGCGCGGGCGGCGATTTTACTGATGGGGGATTCCGGATTGCGGCGCGCGGAGGCGGCGCTCGCCCGTCGCGAAGATTTGCGCCTCGCCGAGGTGGCCGGGGACGGGCGCGCGTCGCGCAGCCCCTCGCCCCGATCGCCTTCGCAGACAACGTCGCCGCCAATGTCGACCCACTCGGCCGAGTCAGGCCGCGGCCCGTCGTCGGTCTGGACGCTGACGGTGATCGGCAAGCGCCGCAAGCAGCGCACGGTGCCGGTCAGTGGCGCGACCATCGCGGCGCTGCGCGCACACTGGCAAGACCGGGCGCGCGACTTCGACGCGGCACAGGCACGCGGGCCCTTGATCGCGCCGCAGTGGATTCCGGCCACGCGCACCGCGCTCGGGCGGCATGATGCGCAGACGGAGGAAGAACCGTACACCGTCGATGCGTTCGGGCGACTCGTGAGAACGGCGGTGCAACGGCTCGCCAAGGAGAGTGCTGCGCTGGCGGACTTCAGCACCGACGACCTGGTGCAGTTGGCGAACACGTCGGCGCATGCTTTTCGGCATACGTTCGGCACGCGCGCGGTCGCGCGTGACATGCCGACCGATGTCGTGCAGGCCATTCTCGGTCATGCGTCATTGCAGACAACTTCCATTTATGTGCGGGCGGAGCGACGCCGCATGCTCGAAGCCGCTGCGCGCTACTATGACGAAGATGCGGAATAGGGGCACGGCGGGCTTCTGTCTCGGAGCGGCGCCGCCAACCACGGGCCGTTCTGACAAATAAAAGAGCGGGTGGCTCACCATGTCCATCAATGCGAGCGACATCCAGGCGGATTTTCTGAACACCCTGACGCGTGAGGAAAAAGTCGTCTGGGTGTTTCTGGTCAACGGCATCAAATTGACGGGCCAACTCGTGGCGTTCGACCGATACGTTCTTGCGCTGCAGTCGCCGACGGGCATTCAGACGGTGTTCAAGAGCGCTGTCTCGACCGTCTGCGAAGCGCACGGTGTTGAGCACCTCCGAACGAGAGATCGGCGCGAGCGTCCGCCCGCCAGTGGAAGCCATCGTTGGAATTAGAGCGTCGCAGTAGGTGATGCGACGCACGGACTGCGCGGCTGCGCGCACGGTCATTGAGGAGGCGGCTGCGGCGGCCACCTGCCGGCGTGCCGAGAAAAAGGCAGCGGCATCGCTGGCGGCCGGTGCGGTTGTCCGCATAGGCGGGTCCACTGGGCTAGACCGCGCGAGAGCGGATAACGCTCTGATACGAGTAGCGGACCGGTCGCTGCGCTTCCTGCAAGTGGAAGAGCGCGTTCGTCCTAGCCACCGACGCTCGAATCGATGAGCGAAGGGCCGCCAAAACCAGCGCTATCCAATGCAATTGCGGGTGCGATAACAAAAGGCGAAAAAGAGCCGACGCGGAGGGCGTCGGCCGGGGAACGCCCGCCTCCAGTCACGACAGCGGATGCTGAGAGAAATTTAAGTATATGCCTAAAGCAAACATTTGCTAAGACGATTGCGGAATTCGAGCTTAGGCCTCAGCTCGCGCAGTCAGTCAGTATCTCGCTCGAACTACGGCTAGGCGAAAGCGCTCGGCTCGCAGCTGACCGGTCGGTCACAGTTCTTCCTGGCCCGGGGGGCCCGGCGCCGCGACGGAGAGCTCAGGGGATGGCGAAGGTCACGACCGTGCCCAGCGGCTGGGGCAGCTTGAGACTAAACCGCTGAAAAGAAAGGCGGCGCAGCTTATCAAAACATTCTTATCGTTTGCTTATTCCCCGCGTGTCGTTATCGCCGTCGAATCGACGTTGCCGTAATTTTTGCGGATTATGCATTTACAACACAGTTTTAGCGCACCTTCACCCTTCACATTGTTTTAAGCCTGTGCAAAGCTTGGACAAACATTAGAACCTGAGAGACGAGCTTTCGTATGGAAATGCACTACCACGGCGCAATCATTCGTCCGATCATTATCAAGACGGATCGCACCTTTACTTCGAGCGTTTTAATCTGCGACCCGCACGGAGATCGCCAGCTCTACGAAGGCATCGGCCGATTCGCATCGGATGAGGCGGCGGCACTGTTCGCCGTGAACTGGGCAATCGCGCAGGTTGACGGAAAGCGCCATTGACGCCTCCGTTCACGGCTTGACCGCGAGTGGCGGCGCCATAGCAAGCGACGGTGAAATCAAGCCGTTATATCTTCTGCAAGAAAAAGAACAGGCCGGCCCCAAAAAAAGAGGACGGTTAGAACATGCTTCCTGAGGAGGACAGCATGGCTGAGAGAAACTACACGCTAACAGTAGCGCGCAACAGGGGCGATGCAACCACACCATGCTCAGTGGAAACCATCTTTGCCTTATTAATTCACGAAACACGTCAGTTATCTGCCAATGAGACTCGGTGCCGATACGTCCGCAAGCGGCCATCGGATTTCAGTCGTGTCAGACGAAGACTTCGATGTCCAGTTCGCGTGTGTCAATCCGCGTTGCCGCAACCATATCGCGTAACGTTGGACGCGACGCCGTCTCCTGACCATAGAAAGGGCCGTAACGCGAGGGGGTGGCTATGATCTTCTACCATCATGGCGCCGCCGTCCAACCTTCGGCGGTCCGCGTCGGCAACGGCTTCGTTGCGCGTGCACTTATTCAAAGTCAGGCAGGTGAAACCGATTCGCTCCTGGATCTGGGTCTCTTTGCGAATCGGACTGCAGCGATGCAGTTCGCCATTCGCTCAGCGCTTGCTTACGTTGAAGGCAAGCCCATGCCGCCGCCCCCAGTGAAGGTCTTCAACAGCGAAGACACTCCAGAGTGATTTGTCGGTATGGGCGCGGCATAGAGCGCAATAACAGGCATATCGCGCGACCACGGTACCGCCGCATCACAGAGCAGGACGCCATGCCGCCGGCAACTCGACACGACCCGCGCGTGGCAACGGGCTTGACATCGATCAACCGTTGTCACCGCAGTTTGGTGAACATTGTCGCTGGGTCATCGAACTGTCTTGAGCTAAGGGACCGGCATGGCCAAGCGGCTCAGGAAGCGAAAGGGTGTGGGTGTATTACGCCCGACGATGGCGGCATGGATCACTTCCTTGATTGCCCTTAGATCGTAGGCCAACGTTTCAAACGGTAGAAATTAAGAGGCACGGTCAACGAAGGCCCGAAACGGCAAGCAGGCATTCAATGTCAACCGCTTTGACGTACGCATCGCGAGGGCACCCCAATGGAATCGGTCATGAAAGAACAGAGATGTCGACGCGACCCGCAAGGCACACGGCAGCGCATCCTGACGGCCGCACATAATGAGTTCGCCGAGGGCGGCCTATATGGCGCGCGTATTGATCGGATCGCCCGCGCGGCTGGAACCAATGAGCGCATGCTCTACTACTACTTTGGCAGCAAGGACGGGCTGTTCCTGGCGGTGCTCGATTATGTGTTGGCATCCCTGAACGCCGCCGAGCGCTCGCTCGATCTCAGCAGTGTTTCCCCCGAGGAGGGCGTAACGCGCGTGGCGCATTTCCTCTGGGATTACTATCGCGATCATCCCGACTTGGTGCGCCTTCTGAACGATGAAAATCTTCGCGAAGGAAAGCTCACGAGGGAAACGACGAGCCTGCGGCGGAACGTCTCGCCGCTGCTCGAGGCCCTCACGCACGTTCTCGAACGTGGGAAACACGCGGGCGTGTTTCGAGACGTTGACCCCGCTAAGTTCTACACGGTTCTATCTGGACTGGGCTACTACGTGGTTTCAAATCGGTTTTCCTTGGAAGCGACGTTAGGAATCGACTTGAATGATCCGACGGAAGCGAAACGCATGAGGCAGATGAGTATGGAGCTCGTCCTCTCGTATCTCACACATCACGAGCCTGTGGTGGCGACGTCCTGATGTTGAGGTGCCCTAATTCTGCTACTGGGTGCACTAATTCCGCTACTACACGGTGGCCCGGGCAGGTTTTTAAGTTTTCGCCGATATTTGCTTGCCAGGATTAGTAGCCGATCCATGTTACGTGCCCGCCGCGCAGCTGTTGCTGGAGGTTGCTCGAGTGTTGTCCCGTGCTCTTCGAGAGCAGCGATATCAGAGTCGATCCATACCCGTTTTCCATAAAGTGCGGCTTAGCCTACATTAGTACAATTAGGACACCGTGAAGGCGTATGAGCAGAATTACAGAGCACGATGCAAAGGGACGTTGCGTGGCGGCAACGGCATTCGCCAACACGGATCGCGTGAATTTGCAATGTAATCAACGCATTGTGGGATTTGCCGTTAGCAGAATTAGTGCACCTCAGTAGCGGAATTAATGAACCTCAACAACCGACGTCGTGCAAACGATTCTCGGCCACGCGTCGTTGCAGACGACCTCGATCTACGTGCGGGCTGAGCGACGCCG
>NZ_JBFUPT010000074.1:0-7041 GCF_041360715.1 Caballeronia sp. RCC_10 | reverse complement strand
CGTTTTGCTTTGTCGATGTTTTCCATTTCCTCATTCTCTCAGGAGTTGAGGTCTCCGGAAAACCCGGTGCGCTTCAAACTGAGGGGACTACCATCTCAAGCGGCTGCGCGATGAAACCTTCGATGTGCAGGTAGGTCAATAACGAGCGCAGCGCCGTTACCGTAAGTTTCGCTGAACCAATAGATCGTCCGTCGCGGGCAGCGAGCACGAAGTCGATCACGTGCTTCGGCTGCAGGGTCTTCCAATCGAGTTCGCTATCGACGACTCTCGCCTCGACAAACGGACGCACTATGTCGACATACCCGCGAGCGCTAGTAGCGACAAGCCCGCGCACATCGAGCAGATATCGGTGGTAGCGCGAGAGTAGCACTTCGCTGAGACTCAAGGCCGCTGGAGCACTTGCGACCTCAATCCCAATGCTTCCAAGGTAGCCGATCAGCGGCACCAGTGCCTTGGTTGAGAGCCACAACCTGTAGCCTTGTGCGCGTCGTGCGTCCAAGAACTCCCCGAGAACCGGGTCGGTGAGCATCGTTGCATCTAGTCGCCGGGAAGCAAGCCAGCGGCTCAGATGCCCAAAGAGTTGAAGTTGATTCGCTGCGGCGTTGGGCCGGTACCCTTGTTTGCTCAGCTCGGCAGCGAAGCCGTCTCTGAATGAGACAAGCGGTCCGGTAATACGGACCCGGGATGGATGTGACATGATGTGCCTCCGTCTCGCAGATGCGGAGAAGGAAGCATCGCTCAACTGAGCGGGATTATGCCGATACCCGAAGTGCGTTCGCCGCCAGCAGCCTGGTATTGCAGCCGGACTTCGGCATAATCCGGACATCGGCGTAATGGAACTTATTCCGACATCGGAATAAGTTCCACAAGATCGGCAACATCCTCAACGTCATGCCCAAGTCGCAGCACGGCAAGGCCAAGGCGGCGCTTGCTGAAATCTGGAATGCCGCGACAAGAGCCGATGCGATCGTCGCGTTCAACCAGTTCGTCGACACTTACGCGGCAAAGTATCCAAAGGCCGTCGAGAAACTCACGAAGGACCGAGACGAATTGCTCGCATTCTACGACTTCCCTGCCGAGCACTGGCAGCATGTGCGGACCACGAATCCGATTGAATCGACGTTCGCGACGGTGCGCCATCGCACAAGCCGCACACGTAACTGCCTGTCGCGCGCAACCTTCCTCGCGATGGCGTTCAAGTTGATTGAAGCCGCCGAAAAGTCATGGAGGAAAATCCGCAGCGCAGAGAATATCGAGGCGCTTCTGAAGGGTATCCCCTTCAAGGACGGAACCCCGGTGATTGAAAGCACACCGGCTCATCAATCACTGGCCGCCTGATCACGCCGTCCGGTCCGCGTACACCAGTCTTGACGATTGCTCACCTGGTGAGCGACGACAGCGGATATCGCCCGACCCTGCTGATCGATCCCGGCATACCTCCAGCAGGTCCTTCGCGAAGTATGCCGCCGCTTTTTTTTACGATCTCAAGCTCGATTTGCAAGCGCTTGTTCTCCGCTCGCAGACGCGGACAATTCCATCGTTCCGCCGTGACTGGCTTCCCTCCGGCTCCCTCAGCTTGCCCGACGCCTCGTCCTTCACCCAGTTGCGAAGCGTCTGCTGCGGCATGCCCATTCCGGTGCCACCGCGCCGAGGCCTTAACCTTCCCTGACCCGCTGGACGGCGGCCACCATGAACTCCACCATGTACGCTAGTTTCGGTGCCTTAAACATCCCTGGCCCCTTCCTCTCCGTCGAGTGTCCACAAGACTGGTTGAGAGGCGAAATTTCGGGGGAAGCTCACCTGGCCGCCCACCTGGCGCAGGAGCGGGCCCTTTTCTTCGGCATGCGGCCGTCAAACGTCGCAGTCGCTCGGCGACACTGGACGACGTGACGCTAATTTCCTAATCTGTGAGAACTACATGGCGAGACAGTCCTTTCTATCGTTCCTCGTTGGCCTCCAACAGTCTCAGAGATATCAATCATCGGGATAAACGGCTATGGTCACTCGCTCACTAGAATCGCTGGCGTTGTCGATAGAGCGGGTTGAGAAGGTCTATGACCTTTCGCAGAACCTGCACATGCCGTCTGCGGCCGTCCCGATCCGGGATCTAAGAGTGCTGCTCGACTTCTGCCGAATGTCGGGGCTCAACGGCCGCACGCGGGCAGGACCGGCAGCACGCCGATAACCTGTTCTTCGATAATCGCTTCTTCATGACCGCTCCCTTGTCGGAACGGACTCTACACCGTCAGCGTACTAATCGCGGGGGTCAGCCAATTCGTTAAGCGGGCAGATAATCCCAAGCGCTTCGACAAAATCAGGCAAGGCCTGCAAGTACGTTGCCGCAAGCGCAAGAAGGTGCCGGTTTCTGAGCGTCAGCCTTGGGCCTGCCGTCAGCGGCCAACCAGATGTGGTCGATGGATTTCGTCTTCGACCGCACCGCCGAAGGCCGCGTGATTAAGAATTTGACGATAGTGGAAGATGCGACGCATGAGGCAGTGGCCATTGTTCCTGAGAGGGCATTAGTGGGCACGTGCTTACGCGCATTCTGGACCGGTTGGCGTTGCTGTGCGGTCTACCTCAAGGGATCCGAACGGACAACGGCAAAGAATTCTGCGGCAAGGCGATGCTGACATGGGCACATCGGCGTGGCGTGAAGCTGTTTTTCATCGAGCCTGGGAAGCCGAATCAGAATGCCTGCATCGAATCGTTCAATGGCCGTTTCCGCGACGAATGCCTCAATGAAAACTGGTTCACGAGTCTCGCCCATGCACGCGTTCTGATCGAAACTTGGCGGCGGGAATACAACGAGGAGCGCCCCAAGAAATCGCTGGGCGGTTTGACGCCGTGGCTTACGCTCAAAAACTGACGGCCGATGCCGTCACATCAACCACGGACTCCACAACCGAGTGCTACTGAAAATGGGGTGATGTCGTCGGAACTGCGCTTACATGACGGTGCGACGAGGAATGAGCGTTACATCCGATGAACGCCTCTACGCGGTGGCACCAACGGCGGGAGTGAGTTAGCCCCTGTCTTGGCCGAAATCTGCACCTAAGATGCACTGGCATTGCGAATGCTCCTCTATGAGGCCGTCGTTTTTGCCGGATGAGGTGGTCAATGCAACATGTTCATCATCATGTCATGGTTCATAGAACCATGCGGGCATACATTGCGTGCTACGAATGCCGCTTCAACGAGATCACTCGATGGTCGGCCCGTTGGGCGCTTTGTCACACCACGGGCAATGTCGTCGAACTGATTGCTCACGGAGGCGACGGCTCATGGTTTATCCAAGCTGCCGACGCAGCCCGTTATGGAGAACAATCCGCTAGCCGCAAGCTCAGGCAGTTGATCGTAGACGGCGACAGCCGAGTCGGTTAGTCGCGGACCTGTCGATCGGTGAGGTTTACGCCCCTTGCAAGCGGGTCACACGTCTGTTACGTCTTCTTTGGGGTGTTTCCGGGACTCGCTCAGTTCGCGCTCCCATATATCCCAATTCCTACGGTCGTCGCCATTCTGAGTACTAAGATAAACGACGAGCGCTCCGCCGAGAAGCAACAGGACCATCGTCATCCCTATCATTTGCGCACCTCTCTAACGCCCTCCCTCGCGCATTCGGTGTCGGAGATCACCGTTGGGCAACGCCCATTTCTATCGCGCCGCGTTTTCGCCGCTCTCGGAGCTTGCGTCCTGGACACTCACTACAAACGTTGCCTCCTTCGAAGCCTGAAGATCTTTTGCCATTTCGGTTTCCTAAGTCTATGAGCGGACGTCCTGACCGGCTTTATTGTTCACCCTACTGCTCTTGTACAAGCACGTCAATTCGAGCATCACAGCAGTCATCCGCCCGAATGTCTACATACAACGCTTAAATAAGCAGGACGTCCGGCGCGTTGTCAAGCGTGAACTGGCTGACAAACCGAACGATGGCCGCACTCGCACCGGGCCCACGGGGGTCCGTGTACGTGCCCTCGGGATGACCGCCGGACCAGGCATGACCGAGCCCATGCACGAGCCATCGCTCGGTAAGCAACGATCCGTCTTGATCACGCCAAACGTCCCGAGTGTAGGCGCGGCCGTTGGTTTCGCGCTCGCCGCATGTGGTAGCGCACGCCATCGTGTCAGCCGCGTTGAGGCTCGACAAGTGATTCATCTTAACGATCTGGTCGCTATTGAGCGGGTGCACGGTAGCGTCGGCATCTCCGTGAAAGACGATTAACGGCACGGTACGCTCCCGAACCACTTCTGTATTCGGGTTTGGAAGGCAGATGGTGCCTCGGCCGTCATTCATCCCGCACGACGCCGAGATGTGCTCGTTGGCAACACCGAATGCCATGCCTGCATGGGCAGCCGCGGCTGCAGCCCCGAAAGCCCCGAAACTGTTTTAACGACGAATTAATCGACCAACTGCTTGCCCAAGTGCAGGGCAAGGATGCCGAATCGGTCCTGGGCGCGGGCTTGGCTGGGCCGCTCAAGAAACAGTTGGCCGAGCGTATGCTCGCGGCGGAGTTGAGTCACCATCTGGACTCTGAGACCGAGCAAGGCAAGGCTGGCAATCACCGCAACGGCACCAGCCCGAAGACGGTTCTGACGCCCAACGGCGAATTGAAGCTAGACATTCCACGCGACCGGCAAGCGACCTTCGAGCCGCAACTGGTCGGCAAATATCAACGCCGACTGGCGGGCTCCGATGATCACATCATCAGTATGTATGCTCGCGGCATGAGCGTGCGCGAGATCCAGGGCCATTTGCTGGAGCTGTATGGACTACAGGTATCGCCCGATCTGATTTCGACGGTCACCGACGAAGTGCTGGCCGAGGTCGAACAATGGCAGCAACGCCCGCTTGAGACCATGTATCCGATCGTGAACTTCGATGCGCTGCGCCTGAAGATCCACGACGAAGGCACGGTCGAGAACAAGGCGGTCTATCTGGCGCTGGGCATCCGTGCCGACGGTCGCATGGAAGTGCTGGGCTTGTGGAGCGAGCAAACCGAGGGCGCCAAGTTCTGGCTGAAGGTCTTCAACGAACTGAGAAACCGTGGCTTGCACGATATCCTGATCGCTGTAGTCGACGGCTTGCGCGGCTTTCCCGAAGCGATCGAGGCGGTCTTTCCGGCCGCACAGATCCGGGCCTGCATTGAAGACAGATGGTATGAACGCCGCCCTCTCTTCACGGAAATCCGAGGCCGCAGCAGGAGCGACATCGGAGAAGTGGGTCCCTGCAGAACAGACGCATCGATGTGCCAGAGTGGAAGTGTTGCGACCACTTGAGGAACGGAGGGACCATCATGAATACTACGACGTTCGGGCTCGACATTGCGAAGCGGACTTTCCAACCGTATTGGATCGAGGTGGAAACTGGCGAGGTCGTGAACCGGCAGTTCACGAAGCAACAACTTATGAATTCTTTAGTCGGCGAGCGGCTGGATGCGTCGCTTTGGAAGCCTGCGGGAGCGCCCACTGGTGGGCACGCAAAATTGCAGCGCTCGGTCACAAAGTCGTATTGCTGCACGCCCGGTTCATCCGTCCATTCGTCCAGAATAACAAGACCGATGCAAGCGTCACGCTGGACGCTGTCTCTATCCGGCGTTTGATGATTCATGCCCGCCATGCCGCCTTTCACTGTTTCATCTTTCCGGTTGCCTTTCCGGTTGCGTCCGCCCCCGAAGCGCCTTCCGGCGACATGCCCTTCTGACGTTGCTGCATCAGTGTCGGGCCGCCTGAGCTGCTTGCCCCGCTGGAAGCGCTGTCGGCCGCTTGATTCGTCGCGGTGCCGTGCTGACGCGTTGGTGACGCAGCCTTCTGGGTGCTTTGCGCCTGCGCGCTCATGCTTGTCATTACGAGCAGAATGCTTGTTAGAGCTAAGATGCGATTCATGGCTGTCTCCCGAGCCTCACGCGGCTCCCTCATTCTCATACCATTCGATTAAGGTGCGACGGAACCGGGGTCACGATCGACCGCCCCACTGGCCGCGTCTTTCGCATCCTCTTTCCGCCCCCCGCCTTGACCGATAGGCGGGGATACCTTCCTAAAGTCCGCTTGCCCGGCCGGGCTACGCCATCGATGCGTTTAGGCCACGGCGCGCGGCTAAAAAGCGATCGATTTCACTAACCCCGTGCTCAATAGCTGAACGCTTGGCCTCGTACGGTTCATGAAATCGATTCAACAGGCCGCTGACCACTTGGTCACCGCTTGGTAGGCGCACGATCACCATGGCGGCGAACGATGTCCCGTCAGGCACTGCAAGTCCTGTGACCAGGTACGTTTGAATCCAACTCGATTGCGTCTGTCATGGAAGTCGCCGGTCTGGCGTCTCGGTGGCTAGGTGCGTATGCCAGCAGCGAATATAGGGCCTGCTATAGCATCCGTCGCGGCGCGCTTAACGCCGCCCATCGGGCAAGCAACGTCAGACACCGCCTGCTGACGGGCAGCGCGGATTGCGCACGGATGATCGCGCATTCAGCATGCCCACGGCATCGCTTTTTGGAATGGAGCGCGTCGCACGCGGGCGTGCGTCCAGGTCTAGGGTCCGTCGACGTACCGTAGTTAAGACTATAGCGACGCTGGCTATGGCGGCAACACCCCTGTGCGCGTGAATATGGCTAGCGGGTACGGTATATAAGGTATCCGACGAAAACGGTCATCGCACGGGGCTGCGCGACGACGGGCTTCTAGACTTGGACGTGGCATAATCGTCGTCGAGTCAGACCCAGGCCGCGTGGCGAGATCGAAGGGCTGACGTGGGATGCATCGGCACCTCACGGATGTTTCGATCCACAAATTCGCAGCGAGGGTAGATGAGAATACTGACTTTCTACCGGCTCAATGTCACTGCCTTTCAGCGTCCGGTCGCAATGCACCGGTGTCCGATCGAGGACGTGCAGCTCGGTCAGACCGCCTCACATAAGAAATCGAACGCGCTCCGTACTCGGGTGCCAGCCGACCTCCGTGGTGCCGAACCGTTAAGGAAACTCTGCGTAACTCGCGCGTGTAATGGCCCTTAGGAATGCTACTATATTGGTCACGACCTGGAGGCAG
>NZ_JBFUPT010000073.1:0-7093 GCF_041360715.1 Caballeronia sp. RCC_10 | reverse complement strand
TGCGACGCCGGAACGAAGTCGTCGAGCTTGCGAAAGGAAAACAAACTCTCAGTGAACGTGTCGGCGCCGCGCATGATTTCCGGGGGGCATGTTAGGTCCTTCTATCAACGCTTCAGGCACATCTCGCGCTGACCTCTGCGATCAGTATTTCAGCGGCCTGTTAGGGCTGTCCCAAAGGTGCGCCAATATCGACTTTGCAAGTGTTACGATTGCCTCTCCCGGCTCGACTTGAGAAAGGTCGAGGCAGCTTTCCTTCTCGGCGAAGTCAGCATACATCGATTCCAACGCAGCGACATAAAGCTGCTCTTTGCTGCCGAAGTAATAGTATAGATCCGAACCTTCAGCCGGTGACCGATCAAGCGCGACGGCGCGCTGTACAGGATGCCCCGCACAGTGAACGTGCCGCAGCGGGTTACGAGTGCTTCTTCCTCGACGAAGTCCGTGGTGCGACGTTCAGGCAAATCCTGCAACTGTGCGCGCTCAATGCGAAACGCCGCAGTGTTGCGCCGGTTTCGGCGCATCACCACCTCGCGGATGAATTCATCGTACGCGGCCCGATCCACGAACTCGCGATGGCCGCGAAGCATCAAGGCCTGGTCGACCGCTTCCTTCAGATACCGATGCGAGGATTCCACGCTGCCGTTTTCGTGACCCAGGCCACGATTGTTGCGCGTGCCCTCCATGCCGTAATGGTCAAGTAGCGCTGCGTAACGTTTCGTGAAGTCCTCCTGCTCTGTCAGATTTTTGAAGGCAGCCGACAGGCTGTCAGAACGATGTTCGCGCGGGCATCCGCCGGCTTGCCATAGCGCGTTCTGCAATCCCGCTGCGAGGGCTTCGAAACTCTCACCACCCTCAACAACGTTCGCGTATTCCCAGCGCGAGAACGCCAGTACGAAGTGATACAGCCGATGACCGAATGGTGCACCGCCGATCGTCATGCAAAGCTTGCTCATATCGGTGAAGTCTGACAGTCCGCGCACACCGGGCTGATGCTCCTGGGGGAAGAACACCCTCCTGCGTAGGCCCTTCAAGGGCCCGCCACTGGCGGATACGCCGCTCCAGCGTGCGCCGCATGCTATCGGGATAGCAATCCGGGTGATCGTCCTGCAGCTTGCGCAGGATCGTGATGCCCATCAGGTGGGGCGCGTTGCGCAGCAGCGGTACGACTTCGCTCTCCCATACGTCGACGAAGGGATCAGCTCGGGTCCGCCATGTTTGCCGTGGTTTCTGAGAAGGCAAGGTGGCGTCACGTTCGATGCGGCGCGCCGTACGCACGCTGATACCGGTCTTGGCGGCCGCGACTTCCTGAGAGTGCTGTTTGCGCTTGTTCATATAGAGATGAACCTGTTGGTCGGTAATGCGGGTTCCAGACATGAGCTGACCGCTTCTTCTTCAAGCTTCGATCAGCCCATCCTAAAGCCCGTCGACCTGGCGCCGCCGGTGGCTCATCGTCTACGGCGGCTGCGCCGCCTTCGACTCCTCACCACCGGTCTAAACGATCGTCAACGACCGACCGGCCAAAACAATTGTCGCTGCCCAGGCGCTGTTCGAGACCCGTTGCGGTAAGGGCGTGCAAACGTCCTGCCTCCATCACAATGCCCTCACCGGCTCGGCCGACGATCTTCCCGTGCGGCATTTCGAAACAAACCTCGCCAGTCAGCGTGTATATCGCCAGGCAGGCTGCCAGTCGGTGTTGACCTGATCACGCGCGGTGAGCTATTTTTTGCCAAACCGCTGCAGTGAACCGTCAGGAGGGCACTCATGTTCCACCGGAAACTGAAAGACTTTCCCCCGGACTTTCTCTGGGGTGCCGCCTCGGCGGCTTACCAGGTAGAAGGCGCTTGGAACGTGGACGGCAAAGGACCGTCGGTGTGGGATTCTTTTACCAAGATTCCCGGCAAGACTTTTCAGGGCAGCAACGGCGATGTGGCAGTTGATCACTATCACCGCTTTGCTGAAGACGCGGCGCTGATGGCGCAGATGGGAATGAAGGCGTACCGCTTCTCAGTGAGCTGGCCGCGTATTTATCCGAAAGGTCGGAACGAGCTTAACGAAGCGGGGTTGGCATTCTATGAGCGCTTAATCGACGAACTGATCGCTCACGGCATCGAACCCGTCCTCACACTGTACCACTGGGATTTGCCTCAAGCTTTGCAGGATGAATACGGTGGCTGGGAAAGCCGCGAGATCATCACGGATTTCGAGCGCTATTGCATAACGCTGTTTCAACGCTTTGCCGGGAAGGTCAAGTATTGGATCTCGCTGAATGAACAGAACTTCAACTTCACCAATGCCTTTCAGTTGGGCACTCACCCGCCCGGCGTAGAAGACCGCAGACGTTTCTTTGCCGCCAATCATGTGGCATTTTTGGCCAATGCCACAGTGATTGCCGCCTTCCGACAGCACGTACCCACCGGCCAGATCGGCCCCAGCTTTGCCTATTCGCCAGCCTACCCGGCCTCCAGTGCGCCCACCGACCTTCTAGCTTTTGAAAACGCTGACGAATTCACCAATTACTGGTGGCTGGATGTCTATTGCTATGGCCGCTATCCGCAAGCGGCGCTACATTACCTGCAGCAAACCGGCGAAGCGCCAAACATTGAACCGGGCGATCTGGAAATTTTTCAGCGCGGCTTACCCGACTTTGTCGGTGTGAACTACTATTACACCACGACGTTTACCGAGAACCCACTCCATGGCGTGGGCATGAAGCGAATCAACACCACCGGCCAGAAAGGCACCACACCATCAAGCGGCGTGCCCGGCCTGTATCGCACCACCGCCAACCCAAATCTGGAAACATCCAACTGGGACTGGGCTATCGACCCAACTGGTTTGCGTATTGCGTTGCGTCGAATCTCCAGCCGTTACGCACTGCCAATGATGATTACCGAAAACGGTCTGGGTGAGTTCGACATACTAAACGCCGATGACACCATTCACGACGCCTACCGCATTGCCTACTTGAAAGGCCACCTTGAAGCCTGCCAGCAAGCGATCAGCGATGGCGTGCAGTTGCTGGGTTACTGCGCGTGGTCGTTTACCGATATCTTGAGCTGGCTGAATGGCTATCAAAAGCGCTATGGCTTTGTGTACATCGACCGTGACGAGACCAATGAAAAAGACCTGCGCCGCATACCGAAAGACAGCTTTTATTGGTATCGAGATGTGATTGCCAGCAATGGCAAAAAACTCTAAACAGAAATACGAGGTTTGACCTTGCCCCTGTTTCGCGAATCCCATAGCTGAGAGATTTACGCGGCTCGTCCCAGTCGAGCGGCGAGCCGGTTTTTCTCGAACGTCATGGGGCTGACGTAGTCGAGCGTCGAATGTAGCCGGCGGGAATTGTAAAAGCCAAGCCAGTCGACGATTTCATCCACTGCCGCACGCCGGCTCGCGAAGTGCCGGCCATGCAGGCGTGCAACTTTCAACGAACCCCACAGGCTTTCGGTCGGGGCATTGACGCTCCTATGTCAAGCAACATGCGTCGAATCGGCCAGATCGGCGAGGATGAGCGGGTACAACTCTCCTACGATATAGCGCTGTCCGCCGCGCAGCGTCGCATCCAGCCCCTTGTTGATCGCCGAAATCGCCGAGGCCGAAAAGCTGTGACCGCACAGCTATTCGGTAATCGCCTTGACCTTGCGGGTCGAGACGCCCTGCACGTACATCTCGGCCAACGCCGCCACCAACGCCTTCTCGCTGCGCGCATAGCGCTCGAACAGCGCCGTTGAGAATTCGCCATGCCGATCACGTGGCACGCGCAGCTCGAGTTTGCCGATGCGGGTCACCAGAGCACGGCCGTAGTAACCCGCACGATAGCCGCTTCGCGTCTCGCTGCGCTCATTGGGCGCAGCGCCCAGCAGCTCGGTCATTTCCGCTTCAAGCACTTCCTGCAGCGCGTCCTTCATGAGCGCCTTCATCAGATCCCGATCGCCGGCAACCAGCGCTTCCGCTGGCCGCCGGTTCGTACTACGCTTGGTCGTGGCCATGGCGTAAGCCCTCCCGAGGGAAGCTGAGCGCTAGAAATAGTCCGTCGTGCGCACGTCTTCTTGCCTTGAGTTCGGTCTGGACACAGGCAACGAAATGCTGACGGTCGTGCCCGTCCTCGGCCCCTCGCTAAAGGCTTCGATCTTGCCGCCATGCGCTTCTATCAGTTGCCTGGAAATCGCCAACCCTAGCCCTACGCCACCACGGAGGCGACTGCGGTCCTTGGATCCTTCCTGAGCGAAGCGCTCGAACACGTGCGGGAGCATGGCAGGTTCTATGCCGATGCCGGTGTCCCGAATCTCACTCGTGGCCGAATCCGCACTACGGAAAACATTTGCGGTCACCGTGTCGCCGGGGTTCGAGAATTTGACGGCGTTCTGCAGCACGTTTGCCAAGACTTGTCGGAGGCGGTGTTCATCGGCCACCACCGCACAGTCCGCCGCCGCTCCGAGACGGACTTCGACTCCGCTCTTTGACGCCACGATGGCCGCATCCGAGACGGTTGCGGCCACAACGTCAGCTAGTTTGACGTTTTGCATCGCCAGGCGCACCTTGCCACCGGCCACTGCTGACGCGTCCAAAAGGTCGTTCACCAGGCGCGCCTGCGCTTTGGCACTGTCTTCGATTCTCTGAAGCGCATTGCCGATCGTCGAACGAGTTGTCGATGATGTGCGCTTGAGCACCTCCACCCATGACAGGACCGCATTGACAGGATTGCGCAGTTCGTGACTCACGGCGGCGATGAACGCGTCTTTGACCACGCTCTCCTTTTCAGCGAGCGCGAGGGCCTTGCTTCGATCCTCGAGCATGACCTCGGCGAGCTGTTCTATGGCTTTCCGCTCGGTGATATCAGCAAACGTTATCGCAACTCCGTCAAGAAGTTTGACGGAGTTGATGCGAAGCCAGCTCGAGATACGGTCGCCCACGTATTCCTGCTCGATCGTGGCAGGCCCACCGCCCATGCATACGCGCGCATGAACGGCGAACAACCCGTTCGTCGATGCAGTCGGGAATCGCGTTAAAAAACGCTGCCCAATGACGTCACTTTCGGTCGCGCCTAAAAAACGAAGTGCCGCCGGGTTGGCATAATCAAAGATGAAGTCCGTAATCGTTGCCCCCGTCCGCACGGCTTTTAATACCAGAAACGGATCGATCGCGACCTCTTGAGCTGCCCTGAAACGTTGCTCGCTAGCGATCAATTCGCCGGTTGTCATGGAAAGCTGGCGCCAGTGCTCCTCCTCCCGGATTCGCGCGTCCTTACGCGTCTGAAGCAATGCCACGATGAGAGCAATGCCGAGCACCGCCAAGACCGTGATGAAGATCTCCAGAACGAAATCACGTTGGTTGAAATCGATCGCCGCTCGGCTCACGCAGTTGGGCGCAAACATGGCGGCCGCCATTGCCGTGTAGTGCAACCCTGAGACCGCGACGCCCATCAGGCAGGCTGCGCCAGCTTGCTTCGCCAGTTGCGTCTTTTCCAACTTTCGCAGCTTTGTCACGATGCTGAGCCCGGCATAGGACGCGCCGATGCCAATCAGCACCGACAGCACGGCGCGCGGGGGCATATAGCGGATCGCCGGCGTCATCTGCATTGCCGACATGCCGGAGTAATGCATCACCGCGATTCCGGCACCCATCAGCAAGGATGCGAGCAAAACCGCACTCCGAGCTGGCGTTGGCGTCATCACGAAGGTTAGTCCCAGCCAGCAAACGAGAACCACTGCGGCCCACGACGATAGGGTTGTTGAGAGGTGGCTCCGGAAATCTGGACAGTCGGTTAGCTGGAGTCGCTGGGTTTTGAGATAGGCATAATGCCAATAAAGGAAACCAGACGATGACGAAGAGAACCCGGCGCACGCACTCAGCGGCGTTCAAGGCGAAGGTGGCACTGGCAGCAGTACGCGGGGAGCGCACGCTGGCAGAATTGGCGCAGCAGTTTGAGGTTCATCCGAACCAGATCACGTAATGGAAGCGGCAGTTGCAGGAACGAGCGGCCGACGTGTTCGGCGCGACGAGCTCGCCCGTCAATGAGCCGCCGGTGGATCTGAAGACGCTTCACGCAAAGATCGGCCAACTGGCGCTGGAGAATGATTTTTTGTCCGGCGCGCTCGGCAAGGCAGGCCTGCTGAGCGCAAAGAAATGATTGATCGTGGCCACCCCTACCGGTTTTGCGGCAGGTCGAGCTGGTCGGCATCAGCCGATCCAGTGCGTACTATGCGCCGCGCCCGGTGAGTGCCGCGGATTTGGCGCTCATGCGCCGTATCGACGAGTTGCACCTGGAGCATCCGTTTGCTGGCGCGCGCATATTGATGCGCCTGCTCAAGCGAGAGGGCATAGTGGTCGGCCGCAAGCACGTCGGCACGTTGATGCGCAAAATGGGCATTGAAGCGCTGTATCGCAAGCCGAACTTGAGCCGCAAACATCTGGCCCACAAGATCTGGCCGTACCTGCTGCGCGATCGGAAGATCGAGCGCAGCAGTCAGGTGTACGCATTGGACACGACATACGTGCCTATGACGCACGGCTTCGTCTATCTCACAGCTGTGATCGATTGGGCCAGCCGCCGTGTTTTAGCGCACCGAGTCGCGATCACGATGGAAGCTGAGCATGCGGTGGCGGCGCTTGAAGAAGCATTCGCGAAATATGGATTGCCTGAGATCGTCAACACCGATCAAGGCAGCCAATTTACCAGTACAGTCTTCATCGACGCGGTCCTCTCGCGCGGAATCGCTCTGTCGATGGATGGCAAGGGAAGCTGGCGGGACAACGTTTTTATCGAACGACTGTGGCGCAGTGTGAAGTACGAAGAGATATATTTGAAGGCCTACGTATCCGTCGGCCATGCACAGAAGTCGATCGCTAACTACCTCACTTGGTACAACAAACAAAGGCCTCATTCAAGTCTGTCGGACAAGACCCCAGATGAAGCCTACTTCGCGATGCTGCCCGCGATTAGAACGGCAGCGTGACCAGCCAGCGTTCCACTTAAACATCGAAAAAACTGTCCGAACGAACGGGGCCACCTCTAAGGAGCGTCTGCACAATTCGTTTCGGAAGCATGCGACAGGCGTGACGTAGACTGGATGGAAAGATTTTGCATTGG
>NZ_JBFUPT010000072.1:0-7292 GCF_041360715.1 Caballeronia sp. RCC_10 | reverse complement strand
GCGTTTTGCTTTGTCGATGTTTTCCATTTCCTCATTCTCTCAGGAGTTGAGGTCTCCGGAAAACCCGGTGCGCTTCAATCTGCAGACCTTGCAAAACGCGAGTGGCATCGAGGCCGACGCGACCACGCGCCTGTGGGAACTCTGGTACCAGCAGACGCTGCTGGGCGGCAAGATGGATGTGAAGGTCGGTCAGCAAAGCCTCGACCAGGAGTTTATGGTGAGCCAGCATGCGACGCCGTTCATGAACGCGACGTTTGGCTGGCCGGTGCTTCCGTCCGTGGACATGCCGGCAGGCGGGCCGGCATATCCGCTGTCGTCGCTCGGCGTGCGTGTGCGTGCCAAGACGTCTGATGCGGTGACCGTGCTCGCAGGGGTGTTCGACGGCAATCCGGCGCCCGGCGTAGGCGACCCCCAGAAGCTGAACGCCCACGGAACGAATTTCGGCCTTGGCAACGGCGCACTGTTCATAGGTGAGGTGCAGTATGCAATCAACCAGCCGTCTGAGACCTCCGCCGACCCGAAGCCCGCCGGTCTGCCCGGCACGTACAAACTGGGCGTCTGGTACAACAACAATCATCTCACCGACCAGCGGTTCGACAACACCGGCTTTTCGCTTGCGAATCCGGCAAGCACGGGCATTCCGCAGAGTCATAAGGGAAACTACAGCTTCTACGCCGTCGCCGACCAGATGGTCTGGCGACCGTCCGCAGACAGCCCGCAGTCGGTCAATGTGTTCGCGCGAATCATGGGCGCTCCCGGCGACCGCAATCTCGTTGACCTGGGCGTGAACGCTGGAGTGACGCTCAAGGCGCCGTTCAAGGGGCGGGACAACGACGTGGTCGGACTGGCAGTCGGCTACGCGAAGATTGGTTCACACGCACAAGAGCTGGCCAGCGATACGGCCGCCACGACACCAGGCTTTCCATCACGCAGCGCGGAGACGGTTATCGAGGCGACCTATCAGTATCAGGTCACCCCATGGTGGATGATGCAGGCCGATGCGCAGTATTTTTTGCGTCCATCGGGAGGCATTCCGCAGCCGGATAACGCGACGACGCGCATCGGCAACGAGTTCGTTCTTGGCGTACGAACAAACATCGTGTTCTGAGCCGCGTGCGATTATGGAAGTCACTGACTCATGACAGGTGTTGCAGCCGGTCATCCACCTCGGGTAAAGCGGGTGCGCGCGGGCGCCGGACCGCTCGCGCGGTTAGTGAGTCGAGTGTCCAGTTTGAACGTCTGAGCATCCCTGGGTCCGTTATGCGTGGTCCGTTCGCCACTGCGGTTCGGTCACCCTTGGCTTGCAATGCGCGCTGAGTTGATTGCAGGAAAATGTCGAGCCGTAGCCATTTGCCGACGACCATCCGTTACTACCGCCTGTGGAGTATCAAGTGCGACAGACTAAAGTGGCGCAAGACAACAAAATGAGCAACGAGCGCGACAATGCTGTTGAGGCCGTGAGCTTCGGTCAAGCGCTGTGGTATTGGCTCAAGCTCGGCTTTATCAGCTTCGGAGGGCCAGCGGGTCAGATTGCCATCATGCACCAGGACCTAGTGGAGCGGAAACGCTGGATTTCCGAGAAGCGATTCCTGCACGCATTGAACTATTGCATGGTGCTTCCTGGACCCGAGGCGCAGCAACTCGCTACCTACATCGGTTGGCTAATGCATCGGACGTGGGGTGGTGTAATCGCAGGCGGCCTCTTTGTACTACCGTCGCTTTTCATACTGATAGGGCTGTCTTGGGTCTATATGGCGTTCGGCGGTGTCCCAGCCGTTGCAGGCGTGCTTTACGGCATCAAGCCAGCGGTCACCGCCATTGTCGTCTTCGCGGCGTACAGAATTGGCTCTCGCGCATTGAAGAACGCCTGGCTGTGGTCAATTGCAGCGGCGGCATTCCTCGCCATCTTTGTAGCCAATGTTCCGTTCCCTCTCATCGTTTTGGTGGCCGGCATCATAGGTCACTTTGGAGGTAAGTTCGCTCCAACCAGATTCGCGGTCGGCGGCGGACACAAGTCGGGCGACAAGGCGTTTGGCCCCGCACTCATTGACGACGACACGCCAACGCCTCGACACGCGCTCTTCACATGGAAGCGATTCGCCTTCGTGCTTGCGGTTTTCCTGCTGATATGGCTCGCGGCCATCGCGGCGCTTTCGCTGGTGTACGGCTGGAGGGGAACGCTTACGCAGATGGCTTGGTTCTTCACGAAAGCCGCGTTGCTCACTTTCGGGGGCGCGTATGCGGTGTTGCCGTATGTGAACCAAGGCGCCGTCGATAACTACCATTGGCTTACCGGGTTGCAAATGATAGATGGCCTGGCGCTCGGAGAAACGACGCCTGGACCACTCATCATGGTCGTTTCCTTCGTCGGGTTCGTAGGTGGCTGGACCAAGGCTGTGTTCGGAGCGGACGCAGTTCTCGCCTCGGCTGTCGCCGCATCCGTCGTCGTGACGTTCTTTACATTCCTGCCGTCTTTTCTGTTCATTCTGCTCGGCGGTCCCTTCATCGAAACGACTCACGGCAATCTCAAATTTACTGCGCCGTTGACTGCCATCACTTCGGCCGTGGTCGGCGTCATCGTGAACCTCGCCGTTTTTTTCGCGATTCACGTGTTGTGGCCACATGGTATGCAAGGCGGATTCAAATGGCCGTCGCTGTTAATCGGTCTGGTCGCCGGTATTGCGCTGTTCCGGTTCAACGTCGGGGTAATACCGGTCGTGCTCGCTTCTGGTGTAGTCGGACTCGCACTTCGACTGTTTGTCTCCTGAGGTGCTTCGCACCTGCATCAGTCACGGATGATGCCTAAGCTACGACACGTAAGACGGCATTGTCCGTTTCTGAATGGCCGACGCGTCAATGGGTATGTCGGTGGTGAATATCAGGGAAATGCGCGTGCGTATGGGTAATCGGCGCATGCTGATGGGGGTGCGTATGCGGTTCCTCCCCCGTCCCACTCAAAGTCGTGCGTATGTTGATGGTGCTCGTCGTGCCGATGTCGATGGTTATGGTCCAGAACCTCGTGAGTGTGCGGATGCTCGTGCCGCTCACGGAAATGGAGCCAGATTCCCAAAGCCATGAGCACAGCCGCAATCCAGAAAGACAGTGATGGCACCTCGGGCCAGAGGATTAGTGACAAGGCAACGCCGAATATCGGGGCGACGGAAAAGTACGCGCCGGTTCGGGCGGTGCCGAGATTTCGCAGGGCGACAACAAAAAGAACCAGGCTGACGCCGTAGCCAACGAAGCCTGTGACCATCGCAGCCGCTATCTTCTCAACGGCGGGCAGATGGGCGCCGAGAACCAGCGCCATGCAAAGGTTGACTGAGCCAGCGACAAGACCCTTCAGGCAAGCAATGACCATCGCGTCGTTCGCCGACACTTTCCGCGTCAGATTGTTATCGACAGCCCACGCACCGCAGGCTGCTGCCACGAGAAGCGCGCCAAGGGAGAGACCAGCGGCGCCCGGCTGCCACGAAAGCACAACGCCGCCCAGCACTATCCCGACCATCCCTAGAAATATCTGCAGGTCTACATTTTCTCGAAATAGCACCCAAGCGATGACCGCCGTGAAAACGCCTTCGAGGTTCAATAGCAGGGAACTGGTTGCAGCAGAAGTCGAGCTGAGGCCGAGCATGAGCAGTGCAGGCCCGGCTACCCCGCCCGCTGCGATTGCCCCGAAAAGCCACGGCACTTCAGCAACCTGAATTCGGCTTTCGTTTTGTCTATCGCCGGAGGTGCGCCGAAGACGTCGGACGAGAATTCCCACGGCGAGTCCCACACCGCTACCAAGGTAGAACAAGCCCGCGACCATGAATGGTGAAAGGGACCCAAGCAGAGTCTTAGCGAGAGGCGTCGTTGCGCCGAACAATGCGGCTGCGAGCAGCGCGGTGAATGCGGCGTTGTGACTTGCGTTCATGGATTGACGGGCTACAAACATTTGTCGAGTTTGAGAAGTATCCGGCGAAATCCGCCGGAACGGAGAAGTTCGTGTGCAAACGCATACCCCCACCCCCTATGATACACTTGAGCGATTACATACCCCACAGGGGTATCCGGAGAGCGCAATGAGTCATACGGTTCAGGGAAAACAAAAACTTCTTAACAGGATTCGCCGTATCAAGGGGCAGGTCGAAGCCATCGAGCGCGCCCTTGAGGAAGAGCACGGTTGCTCGGACGTTTTGCAGCGAATTACGAGTTGCCGCGGGGCGATGAATGGCCTGCTGGCTGTCGTGCTGGAAGACCACATCAGAAACCACCTTGTCGATGCAGATAACGGTGAGGACCACGGTGGCAGCGCAACGGAACAACTCATCGAAGTTGTTCACAGCTATTTCAAATAGAGTCAGGAAATGAGTGATTTCGACAACGCCGCGTTCGGCGCGGGACATGACCACATCTTTCTGGGTGCCGGTCATGAAAAGAACGAGCGCAAGACATGGGCTGTGATTGCCCTGTGCAGCGCGATGATGCTGATTGAAATTGTTGGCGGCAGTATGTTCGGCTCGCTTGCGCTTGTCGCCGACGGCCTGCATATGTTGACGCATGCTGGAGCAATGCTGATTGCAGCGCTGGCGTACACCTACGCGCGCAGGCACGCCACCGACTCCCGCTTCGTGTTCGGTACCGGCAAGCTCGGTGACCTTGCAGGGTTCACGAGTGCCATTGTGCTTGCGATGATTGCTTTGCTAATTGGATACGAGGCGGTATCGCGTTTTCTGTCGCCGGTGCACATTCACTTCGGCGAAGCGATTCCTATCGCTGTGGTCGGCTTGCTAGTCAATCTCGCAAGCGTGTGGCTGCTAAGCGGCGGCGACCACGGACACAGCCATGGTCATAGTCACGGCCACAGTCATGGTCACGACGACCATGCTCACGAAGACGCGGCGCACAAGATTTTCGCGCCCTCCGGTGTGTTTGCCGTTTCCATCTTCGAGGATGGAGTGCCGTCCGTTTTCCGGATTGCGCCGGCGACGGGTGGTTCAAGGCTGGACGCTTCTGGAACGTCCGTCACTACAGTCCGACCCGACGGGACGCGACAGGTATTCGCGCTGGCTGACCGTGGCGACTATCTGGAATCGAAGAAATACATTCCTGAGCCGCACACCTTCAAAGCCATCGTGCGAATGCCGGAAGGCGAGCACGAAGTCGAATTTGAAGAACATGAGCACCACGACGACGCGCATGAGGCAGCGACCCGAGACCACAACATCCGGTCGGCCTACATTCACGTGATGGCTGATGCGGCGGTCTCCGTGCTGGCTATCATCGGGCTGGTGCTGGCGCGCGCGTTCGGCTGGTTATGGATGGACCCCCTGGCCGGCGTGATTGGTGCGCTCGTGATTGCCAACTGGTCGTACGGCTTGATGCGGGACACCGGTGCAATTCTTCTCGACATGAATCCCGACCGGCGCATGGCAGAGAATGTCCGTGCTGCTATCGAGGACCGTGGCGACAAGGTTATTGACCTGCATGTCTGGCGGGTGGGACCTGGCCACGTGAGCGCAGTGGTGTCGGTCATGACGAACGAGCCGCGACGGACTCCCAGCTTTTATCACTCGGCGCTGGAGCGATTCAAAGGACTGTCGCATGTAACAGTCGAGGTCAATCATATTGGCGCGGTAGCCTGAGCGAAAGTCAGGTTCGACAATTCATGCTCACAGCGCGGCTTGAACGACTGCTAAAACCCTTAGACTGAACCAACGACACGAGACGTCACGAAGCGTCTACGAGTTTCTGGACTGCTAGCGAACAAGTGAACGCCTCCACGAACTACTTCACCGCCAAGAGATAAGTCTCGCAACGGTGGTAGATTTCTCGGGTCGTTGCAGACGAGAAGTCCAGCCGCAGATTGCTGTCGAAGATGGAAGCTAAAGCGCTGCCGCTTAGCGTGAGGCCCGTCTCCTGTTCGATGCACTTTGCAATCGAGAGTGCTCGACTTGTCAACATAACACGCGCTACAACATCTTCGTCGCGCTGTATCGCCTTGGACCAGTAGGCGGAAGACTCGACAGTATTCTCTGTTGACATCCAGCGGCCGGCGGCGAATCTGGTCGCAAGGTGTGAGATGACCAAAAAGGTCAGCATTTCTGACTGCCCTCGCAAATCGCCGCTAACGGGAAATGTCATATAGGTGCGCGGAAAGGCGTGGTCATGATAACGTCTATTGTAGGGCGCGATAGGCCGAGTTCAAGTCGTCACGGGAGCCGAGCCTGTCAGCCGCGAGGTCACGACACATGCGCGCCAGTATTGCTGGTTCCGCACGCGGCGCGTGGTGGCGGGAGAGTGCGGGGTTACGGCACACGATTGGTACCATTGAGCCGTCGCAAGAGTTTTGCAATCAAGAATGGGTCGATGACCGGGATGGATATCTTTTTTCACTCGTCGAGTTTCGAGCAGAACGTCAAAAAGGGCCAACTGGGCCTGCTTGGCTTCAACAGCGATAAGATTGTCGAGCTCTCACACCGACTTCCAAAACGTATATGGATATTCAGGACGCCGCGCGGCATGAAGGGCTCGATACAGCTCATTGCGTCGCTTCTTGTTAGCGATGAGCCGACTGTTGCCGTCGTCAATGAGCACCAGCATGTTCTCTTCTACGATGTCTTCTCGCCTGAATCGGTGATGTACGCGGATTCATCGACGCCCGCACGCATAGAAGAAGTCTCCGCCTACTTCCAGTATCGATGGCACGCTGCCTTCAGCGCTGCGTTCAAGGGGGACGCCGCGCTGCAACCGTTGGAAACAAACGTGGTGCAGGGATTGGAGGCGTTGGTTGCAGATTGGGAACGGATACAGCTGCTCGAGCGTGTGAAGGACAGGAAGCTTGTTCAACCAATCAATCCGTTTGCGCCATCGCGCTAGTCGCCCTACCCGATGGCTGCGCGGAAAAAATGCCCGCCGCGCGCGGCGGGCGAAACGATGAATGCGCTCCATGCAAGAACGCATTCCGAATATATAGCCGTTCTCGGCTGCGAAAAAGATGGAACGGTGAAACGGTGTTTTTCGACAGTGAAGCACGGATAGCAGTTCGCACTCGAAAGCGTCCCTTGAAGGGACACGCAGCGTAAGTCAGAGACTAGAAGCGCGTTGAATTCATCGATGCTTGCGCAACTTAGCGCTTAGATGCTTGCTGGTAGGGCGCGATTCTATGCGGTGTTGCCGTACAAGCAAGTAGACGTGGCTAACACAAAATCGAAAGACACTCACATGAGAAATCGGCCTCTTTTGAATTCTCAGTGGGTGGTTTGGCGGGTCAAGGGCGAGCGTAAGGTCCGCGCAGCGAACCCTTGAGG
>NZ_JBFUPT010000071.1:0-7353 GCF_041360715.1 Caballeronia sp. RCC_10 | reverse complement strand
CGCGCGACCGTCTGAGATGAAAAGGTGGGACTGCGCCCCGATCGACCACTCGGGAGCACGCGCGAGCGAGATCGAATTTTGCAGGTGAGACTAAATACCGGCGTAGGCTAACGCAAGGAGTATGCCGCCGCGTCTTTCAAGGAATCTCGACTTGCTAGTATCGTAAGGGTAGCGAAGCATGATGAACGTCGGAACTGACGATTAGCGATACTCATAGAGCGTCGGCTGGAACTTGCCGTCACTTTCCACATACTTATGGTTTTGTCGGATGGGCGCGGCGGGCGCGTCACTGACGTCGTTCTCACGAGCGGCGGATTCCCTAGGAGGAGATGCCTGAGGGCGCTATCGTGAAATGCACTGACGGTCGAACCGCCATCTTTGATGTTGGAGTCAACGTCACTGCCGTGAATAACGGCGCGCCCTGCTACGACACCTGCGCTTACGAAGCCCGACTTTGTAGTTGCGACAGACTGGGGTGGTGTCCGTTGAAGGCCGCTCAGCAGTCGTGCTGTCTCGCAGTTCCGCTTGGAGCTTCTTCGTAGGAACAGCCGGGCGGCCAAGACTCAAGCAAGAAGTTTTGACACTTCTCTTTGTTACGGGAATCCATGCATTCAGGCCGACGTCCCGCCGGGCGGTGTGCGCTGGAGGCCGTTCCGACGAGAAAGCTGCGCACCTGACGAGCGCGCCTTTTCTGCATTGACATTGCCATTGAACTGTGAAAGGGCGCCGTCGAAAATTGCCAATGCTTTTAATGCATGGTGCATTTGCGCGAAAGAACGAACGGTCGCGAGGTTGCGGTGGAGCATGGCTTCGTAGCCCAGCTCGTACTCTGCGATGTCTGCGAGCCGGACGATATCGGTCGGCAACTGCTTGTTGCCATGTTTTCCTTCCGCCTTGATTCGCGCTTTTAAGACGTTGCTTCTTTCGACTAAATCAGCGAGAGACATCTTGCGGCTCCCGGTGAAGAACTGCGGTCCAGAGGGTATGCGCCGTCAACATATTTATATTACTCGAACGTCACAGATGCAAACTATCGCGCATGTGTCGTAGCGCTCATAGACGGTCGGCAAAGCTGGACCAAACCAAGGTTCTCTGCGTGAATTGGCAGATGCCCGATGATGTATTGTAAGTTTGCGCGCCGAGTCATTCGCCCTTTAAAGGCACCACTTTCAAACGAAGACTTGCGTCATCGGTGTAGGGGCCAGTAGGTGCGGCCAGAGTTTCACCGTTGCGAGGGAGCTCGCGGTTGAAGAGGATACGCCAACACGTTTCGAACGTCGAGTGAGCCGCAAGGAGGCGATAGTGAACGAACAGTCGTATTGGACACAGCGTCGACTGGAATGCATGGAGCGCGTGCTTATAGTGGACGATTACCGAGCGGCCGCCGCCGCCACGGCTGAATGCCTATCGCTACACGGCCTGCAAACGAGGGTGGCAGGCGGTTGCGCCGAGGCTCTCGAAATCGTTCATTTCTGGCGGCCCGACATAGTCTTGCTCGACCTGATGATGCCGCAACGCGACGGCTTTTCGACGGCGCGGGCCATCCGCGGAAATCCGAAATCAACTACGACGTTCATTTGCGCATACACATCGAAGGACGGTGAGTTCGTCGCGCGAAGCCGCGAAGGAGCGCTCTTCGATGGATACTTCAGAAAAGGCGCGTCGCCGGACCGCCTTCTATCGTTCCTGCGCTGTTCTTGCGTCTCTCATGAACTTGAATAAGTGACAGTCGCCATAGCAAGACGCCCGTCCTGCAGTCGCTACATCCGGTGTCCGCCCCTTGTTCCCAGCGACGACGGAAAGCGGACCGGAAGGTAGATGGCGCGCCCCTACGAGTTGGGCGCCGTCACGGACGATGGTTCGACGGTCGGCATCAATCGCTAGCTTCAGTGGTGCGCATACAATGGCAAGAAAGGGTCCTTCGAGCGTGGAGAGCCCCCGCTCGATGGTCTGGAGGCGCCGGTGGTTGGGATAGGCGATGGGCATACCGGAACTTCAGTGCGAGGGGTAGAAAGAGTCAACATCTTCGTAAAGTCACCGGCTGCGCGCACCCGCGCTGTCAGGTCGAGTAGTCCATTAAGTCCAAGCAATTTGTCGGTTGTCCTCAGAATCGATGCGTGGTCGTATAGTGAATGGTCGATGGTACCGGCAGGAACGAAGGGCGAAACGACGATAGCGGGAACCCTTACTCCAAGCCTGTCGAAAGAGAAGTTATGCGTTTTCAGGCGGGCGTTCTCGACTGAGCCGGGCGGCACGGCTATCGGAGGTGTAACATGGTCGAAGAAGCCGCCGTGTTCGTCAAAGACGACCAACAGCACGCTTTTGGACCATAGGTCAGAGGCGCTGATGGCATCGTATACCTGCTTCACCAACGCTTCGCCTTTTCGAACGTCACCCGCTGGATGCATCGAGTTGCCATTTCGGAAGTCGTTCTTTGCGTCGTACGTCGGCTCAATGAATATGAACTTTTCCGTCAGCGAGTTCAAGGCAAGCCGAGAAAGAAGCGTATCCATTGGAACAAATCGAGCAAGCAGGTTTTGCATTCCGTAGATGCCGCGCGTCTGCGCGACGTCACCCTGCACAATAAGCCAGTCCGATTCCTGAATCTTCGAAAACACCGTGCCGTTTGGAAAAGTGAAAATCGGGGCATTGAAAAACACGGCCTCCAGAACCTGCGCATCACTCGGAGAATGGTCGAGCCCCGACGAAGTCCCCGCGACGGCAAAGAAGCGGTTGGGCCACGTCGGCCCGGGCATCGACGCGAACCAGTTGTCGCATATGCCGAACTGACTTGCCAGGAAGTTCAAGACGGGAAGTTGGTCAGGGGTGAAAGCGTTGAAGGCATCGGCTACAACGTCGGAATGGTCTTCGTACGTTCCCGCAAAGCCCGTCGTTGAGGTGTCGGTAGCGAACGGCGGGTAGCCTGCCGAGCCCAGGACGAGGGAGTCGTTGCGCACTGTGTCTGCGTTGGCGACCTGCACGCCGCACAACTGAACGCACGCATCGGTGAACTCATGGCCGGGGTCGAAGCCAAGCGCATAGGGAGCACCTCGTCCTAGCTGGTAGGAAGTTCCCGCTCGTCCGAAGTTGACGATGGAAGCAGCAGGCAATCCCTCGGCGCGCGTTGATTCCCCGGTGGGTGTTGTGCCCGTGAGGTTTGACCATCCGAACACGCTGTCATAAGACCGGTTCTCAAGCATGAGAACGAAGACGTGCTGTATGACAGCCATGAGTTACCTCCGTTTCATTTCTTACATGCTGCGGCAAGCCACTCCGATAGTACAGCGAAGGCGCCGTCGGCATAGTCAGCCAACCGCGCCTATGCCATTCTGGCAGCGCAGCTACAAGGGCTGGATATTTGCCGCCTGCTTTCCTTTTGGCCCTTGCTTTACTTCAAAGCTAACTTTTTGGTTTTCCGCTAGCGTTTTGAAGCCCTCAGATTTTACTTCTGAAAAGTGCGCGAACAGGTCGTCGCCGCCCTCATCTGGAGTGATGAAGCCATAGCCCTTTGCGTCGTTGAACCATTTCACGATACCGGTTGACATATTTACCCTCGGTTAAACAATAGCGCGTACCTGGACGCGGCAGTTCCTTTGAAGATGCCCGCTGAATCCGTAAGGTGCGCCTATCGAACTGACTGGACGGCATCTGCGTAACGTCAGCCCGTCCGCTGCCCGCGCCACGAAGGAGCTTGAAAGACGGCGGCGCTTGAACGTAGGTTCATTCTTAATTCCTCGTGCCGCTGCGTCAACCAGTTAACTACCTACTCCCCGGGACTTTTCATTACCGGTCGGTTACTTGATGCTGACCGAGACCGCTCGTCCAACGTGATACATCTAGAAAGTCGGCCACGTGCACTCATGAATCCGTTTCCGAGTAAGTGACTCGGCTCCTTAAGCCGCGTCCGAACGTTCGGCCCGAAATCGAAGAAAGCGCTGCGAAGTGGATAAATTCCGGGACTTTCTACTTGATTAAGCGTTAGGCTTCGAGAGAAACGACGGTATATCTCCCGCAAGTTTTTTAATTGCTTGTATGCTCGTTAAACGCTTCATCAACAATAACAAACAATCATATTTTATGGAGATTGGCGAGGCGCATATCTTCATCACTGCCGCCTACGCATAACCTGTTGAGCATCGACGATGACTATCTCAAAGACCTTAACTGCAGGAACAAGTCCTTATACGCCCCACAACATCGACGGGGCGATTGCCCACCTCGAGAGGGTTCTCGACGTCGACGGTGCGGATTCGATATTCGCGCGGACGTATTGGCGCGGTCGCGTGCTTCAGGCGCAAGCGACGGCGGGACTGGTTCCACCGCAACGCGAGCGGCTCGAGCGCTTGCTTGACCGAACCACCGGTTCGCACCATCGCTAATGAGCACTCGGTCGAGCGACGCACAGTGGCGCTCGACTGCTGGCGGACGTGACTCCAAGCGCGACTGTCAAGAAAGTACCACCGTCAACGTCTGATTCGAATGGTCAGCGGCTATGGAACATCAGATTGCTTCGCTTGATGAACTTATCTCACAGCATAAAGCGCTTGTAGCGACGCTTGGTCGCGCCGAACTAAAGATTGAGCTTTGTCGGCGAGGCCGATTGACGGTACGTCGCGTCGAGCCATGGCACCGCATCGCTGTAACGGATGTCTTTTGCAAGCTGGCGACTCAGCTTGGGCCGAGAGTGGCACTAGACCTGCCTATCGCCAGCCCGGAGTTCGGCGTCTTGGTCCCAGACATCGTCTGGATGTCCGACGAGCGCTGGCCGGGGGAAGACATCGACGGAGCAGAACCCTTAACTGTAGTGCCCGACGTATGCGTTGAAGTATTGGCTTGTTGGGAGACTGATAGTTTTCTGCTTGCAGACAGAGTGTCCGACTACTTATCGGGCGGCGTGAAGGAAATCATCGTTGTCGAGGAAGACGGCACAGTTCGGTTCTGGGGCCACGGCGGTGAACAGGTGCGCTCCGCGTTCAATATCGCGCTTAAGTTGGATAACCTCTCCTTCCGACGGCAATGCGTTAGTTAAACGGGCCTCTGGCGTTTGCCTCTGCTTGCCAGACGGCTCCGAGCCGAACGGACCGAATAGATGAAACACATCCTGCCGACGGCAGGTTATCGCCCGCTACCACCTAACAGCGCCCGCAGTTCCTCGATATTGAACGGCTTCGCGAGAATAGCGATTCCGCCCAGTTCGGCACGCTCTACTTCATCCGCATAACCGGTCATCATGGCGAACTTCTGCTTTGGCCACAAGTTCCCGACCTGTTCAGCAAGGTCGATGCCGCTCATCTTCCCCGGCATTTGCACGTCGGAAAGGATGAAATCAAATGCGACGCCGCCAATGAGTATGTCGAGCGCCTGGTCGGCCGTCACCGCGTGTCGTACTGTGCATCCCAGCACTTCGAGCACAGCACAGATTCCAGCGGCCACTTCCTCGTTGTCCTCTACTACCAGCACATGGTTAGGGCCGAGTGAGAAAACAATCAACAGCCAAAGGCCGACACACGGCGTAAGCGTGAGCATGGCCACAACGGCGACATGCCTGCGCCATTGTGTTAGCGCCGCGTCAGTCGCATAGCCACTGGCGACGTAAAGCGGATAGTCTCCTACGCGCCGAAAGGACAGTATTCGGTCGGTTCCGTCAACGGTGGAAGCCATGTCGACTCGACCCTCCCGGACCGCCTGCGCGAGTGCCTTTGTGAACGGCGTATTCGCGGCCGGGTTCGCGGCGCTTTCTGCGTCGGGAAGCCTGACGAGGATGTTGCCATCTTGGCGGTAAAGTCCCATCAGTAGCGCAGGGTCATTGTTCGTGAGGTCGCGGTAGAACTCGCTGACTAGCGTCAGCGCCGAAGCCTTATTTTTCACTGCCGCTATCCGGGAAGGTCCTGCAGTCAGACGTTTTCACGACGAACATGGCTCGGGTCACCGACGTCTTGCCGAAGCGAAGATGTTCGAGACTGCACCTCGTCCAATGTCAGGACGTCGCTGAGATTAGTTTGGCTAGCCATCGATGAACGTTCGCTTCGGGCCACACCATTGTAGTCAATGAACATCACGCTCTCACGGCGAACTGTTGAGCCGTTGTCCCGATTGCGTCGCGTTGGTTGCCGCCCATCTGCGTCTGGAACGTCCGCCTGTCAGCCTTCTGTGTTCCTCTGCGAGGGCCAGTTTTGGTGAGGTGATACGGTCGGCGCAAACGGAGGCGGAGGCGGAGAGGCGGCGTCCAATGCTCACGTCTCCGACTTAGTCGGTTGCCGCCCGCCGTCCGCGGGTGCGGTGTGATTGTGCCTGAGCGTCAGTGATAGCGGAGTTCGCCGTCCCTTCTCTTGTCGACTCCATCGCCAAGAGGCTTCGCAACGATTGTGACGCCCGAGCGCCAAGCTCTTCGGAGCTTACCGGAATAGCCGGGCATCAATGGGTGGTTGCTCGCGAGGGCCGCATCGTCGTAACGGCGTTGTTAGCAAGAGGATTGTTTCAAGTCTGCGAGCCAGTCGGCAAGACGTCGATAGAATTCTTATGTAAGCGCCGGGATGAACTGAACAGACGCAAGATTCACGGCGTGATGACGGACCTTAAGCGGTACCATCGCTTATTGCATTAGGAAGTCCGTTCGGAGCGCATGAACTCGCTACTCGATAAAAGCGGCGCGGCGAGTGTGCCGATGCCTTCTCGCAACTTCGCCGCAACGCGGCGGGCCCTGACCATCGCGCTCATCGCGTCGATTCTAGTTCCACTGCTCTGTATCGCAGCGTATGGTTATTTCGACTATCAGCGGCGAATTGCGGACGCATACAAAGTGCCGAGCGAAAGTCGTCGCGACCGTCAACCGATATTGGCGGCACCGGGAAGAGACGGCTGCTGAGGTCTTGCGCTTCTTTCTCGGCTTCGTCGGCTCCCGCTCAACCGCGTGAACGACCTCGTCCCCAGCATTCTCAAGCCACGAGAGCGCGACGGCGACAAGATGTTTGCAGAAGGTGCCCGTTTGTCCGACCGGGCAATCGCAGACGTACGCGAGTTCGTCGTCGCGCCCGACTTTGAGTTCGACGCTGTAACGGCTTGTGCCATTGACGCTTGCGCTCAAAACACCATTCCGCTCGTCGAGCCGCGATACCGCTCCGTCATGGAAATACGCCTTCCCCCGCGCCGAGGAGCTCATTGGCGAATACGTAACGACGTTGAGCGACGACGTAATTCGCGAACTCCTGCTCGAGGCGGTCGAGCGAGACGCGGTGCTGCGCGACAAGCTGCTTTTCGCAGCGCGAACGGCCAGTGCGGCTCTGTCAACTTGTCGACACTGAGTCGGAAAGACGGCAAGAAAAAGCGTCCCTCAGAAGGCGCAGGACGGATTTC
>NZ_JBFUPT010000070.1:0-7361 GCF_041360715.1 Caballeronia sp. RCC_10 | reverse complement strand
CCGATGTCAAATCCGGTTTGCGCAACGTTGACAGCTTGCATCGCGCTGGCCCTCGCAACTTGTCCCGTCCCTAAATTAGCGATCTGAGGGAGACCGCCTGACACCAGATCATGCGGAGCAATGTAAGTGCCATCGTGCGTAGCCGACTGCCCAAAGTGCAGCGGACAGTGGTCTTTATCGTCGACGATGTGAATTGTTCGAGAGTGTGGGGAATTCAGTAAGCAAAGCGTTCCTCGGGTAATTCCAGATGTTCAAAGGCGGACAGGGGGCATAACTTCAACGGCGTCTCGGCTCCGCGCCGTCGATATATAGCGGGTCCAAGGCAGATCGGACCTTGCGGATCCTTGCCAATCGGATCTTCGTCTGATTTATACATCGGTCTCGGCGTCTGGAGTGGGCCAGACACCTCCCGTACTTGCCACGGTCAACACTTACCTCTGATGACCGAGACTGGGATCAGTAATCGGACCTTTCGTCTAAGGCTTGTACTCCTAAGGTAATATAATCCGTCGTAGGAATAGGAAATGCACGCGCGTTTTCCATGGCAGGCGAAGCTGGCTTCGAAAGTGATCGCGGCGAACCTGGGCGTTCCATACACGTTTTGGCGGCGTCATGGGATCTTTAAACTGGGCGCGATGCTGGATCCGAATTACGCTCGAAGCGTCTACGAGCATCACGTTGGTCACGCCAATCCGACGGCGAAGACGCTTCTGGAACTCGGGCCGGGCGACTCTCTTTTCACAGCGGTCTACGCATATACGCGATTCGAAAGGAGCGTTTTGATTGATGCAGGACCATTTGCCGAAACCGATCCGCATCCATACATTGCCTTAGTTGACCAACTCCGCAGCAAGGGCGAACGCATGCTTGACGTTCCAGAAGATTTTTCATGGGCGAGCTTGCTTAGCGCGCTTCACTGCACGTATCTAACAGATGGCGTCGCCAGCCTTTCCGAGTTGAATGACAGCGAGATGGATTTTTCATTTTCGCACTCGTGTTTGCAGCATATTCCGTTGGACCAATTTAAAATGCTCGCACGCGAGCTATACCGCGTAACCGCGGACGGGGGCACTGGCTCGCATCTACTGGACTTCCGCGACATGCTTGCTGGGAGCCTGAATCATCTTCGCTTCTCGAGTGCGACATGGGAGAGTAGTTTCGTAAAGAATACAAACGTTTATACGAACCGACTCAGGCTGGGGCAGATCAGAGAAGCGTTCGAAGAAGCTGGTTTTAGAGTTGAGATTCTTGAACAAAAGCGATGGGACGTATTGCCCGTCTCCAGGGCCCGCTTGAATCGAGGATTCAGATCAATGGAGGACGAAGAACTGCTTTCGTACGGCGCCCATCTCTTAGTCCGTAAGCCGTAAAGCGGCGAGAGAGCGTTCCACCGTAGGGGGAGAGCCGGCTTGGGTCGGCGATCGGCATGGAGTGGTCGGGCCATCGTCGCGGCCACTCTCCGCGTCGATCTTGGTCCACCGACATTAGCACCGATCGATCGTCCGATGTACGTTCGGAAGCCGCCAGCCACGGCCGCGCAGGCTGGTCGGCTGAATTGGGTCATGGGATAGGGGTAGGAAACGGCCGCCGATCCGAAGTACCTGGGTGCCGAGATCGGCTTCCTCACGATCCTGCATACGTGGGGACAGAATCTGCAGCATCACCCTCATGTGCATTGCGTAGTGCCGGGCGGCGGCCTCTCCCCGGACGGCGAGCGCTGGATCGCCTGCCGTCCCGGCTTCTTCCTGCCCGTTCGGGTCCTCTCGCGCCTCTTCCGGCGACTCTTTCTCGAACAGCTGTGTCGCGCTTACGACGCCGGCGGGCTCCGCCTGCACGGTCAGTTCCAATCCCTGAGCGATCCGTCGAATTTGCAGCCTGGCTTGCACCCGCGGCACGGGCGGAGTGGGTGGTCTACGCCAAGCCGCCCTTTGGCGGCGCGGAACACGTGCTCGATTACCTGGGCCGTTACACCCATCGCGTGGCCATCTCCAACAACCGGCTGCTCGCCTTCGACGGACACGCCGTGCAGTTCCGCTGGAAGGACTACCGGCACGACGCCCGGCACAGCACCATGACGCTCACGGCCGACGAGTTCATCCGCCGCTTCCTGCTGCATGTGCTGCCCGACGGCTTCAAGCGCATCCGCAGCTACGGCTGGCTCGCCAACTGCCACAGGGCGCAGCGCCTGGCTATCTGCCGGCAACTGCTCGGCGTCGACACGCCCGCCGCCGAATCACCCACCATCAGAGAAGACTACCGCGACCGTTACCAGCGGCTCACCGGCAAATCACTGCGCGACTGCCCCGTGTGCGGCAAGGGCAACATGCTTCGCATTGAAGGTATGCCCGGCAGCCTCCCACGAGCCCCGCCAGGTCCCGACCATGCGCTTTAGTTGCCACTGCACCCGTTTCCAGACACGTTTGCCTTTCCCGGCGAGGCAAACGCGACCGGACTCGTGTCTTCGATCCGCGAACGCGCCAGAATATCTCAAAACAACGGGTTATGGGCCTGCTAAGGCTTCCTCTCCTTCATCTCTCGTCAGCAAGGCTTCCACCGATCGCTGGAAATCCGGTTGCGGCTGCACGTCTTGGACATCAGAAATAACCGCGGTGGTCATTCAACGCCCATAGCGGTCACCGCCTGCGGAGCGGCTTAGCACAAATGGTTTTTTAGTTACCGATCGCGGGATGATCGCGGCCGGCTCCGTTATGCCGCCGCGGCCGCGATCGCTAACCAAAAAATCCTCTGCTTTATGGAAAGCTTCATATAAGGCCGACGAAGCGCCGGCGACAACGGCGAACGAGAGGCCGTTGCACTCCGTCAAGAGACGTTCGACGTACCGCATGTCGAACGGCAGATGGGGGTCGAAGAGCGACCGCTGCGCCGCGCGCACAATCGATCTCCCTTGACTGAAGAGGAGGTTGACATGGAAACGCTCAATTCTTTCAGCGCTCGTCGCGTGCCATGGAACAAAGGGAGGTTGACTGGCCAGAAGCCTCCGTTGAAACTGCGTGAAATATGGGCGATTCGGACGAGACTTCAGATGTCATCCAACGTTCGCGAGTTGGCGCTGTTCAACTTGGCAATCGACAGCAAGCTTCGGGCATGCGATCTGACGCGACTGCAAGTGCAGGACATCTGCATGGGAAGCCACGTGGTCTCACGAGCGACGTTCATGCAGCAGAAAACCCAACGACCGGTGCAGTTCGAAATCACCGAGCAGACTCGACAGAGTGTCGCAGCCTGGATCTCAGCGCGGGGGCTGAGGCCAGCCGATTATTTGTTTCCGAGTCGGCTGCATGCGTCGGCGCCCGTGTCGACACGGCAGTACGCTCGCATCGCCCATCGCTGGGTCGCTTCGATTGGACTGGATGACGCGGCGTACGGCACCCACACGATGCGCCGCACGAAGGCATCGTTGATCTATCGGCGCACCAAAAATCTTCGGGCGGTTCAATTACTTGTAGGCCATACAAAGCTTGAAAGTACAGTGCGTTACCTCGGAATTGAGGTTGACGACGCGCTCGAGATGGCCGAGCAAACGGAGGTCTGATAGGTAATGGCCGGCGAGCGGGCGCTTGCCGGCCATCTACGGACGTTTGCCCACGCTTTCACTCGGACGTTTAAGTGTCGGCTCCGCACCAGGGAGCGGCCCTTCGTGCGCGGGAACATGTCTGTGGTGTCGTCGGCCACACCGGAGCTACGTGACTTCCAGCAGGTGGGGGTTCGCGCGCTGGCTTGCTGCGGTCCGCACTACCGCGGAGATCAAGGTAATTTCCGGCGTGTTGTAATGGATCGAATGGGAAGTGCTCCGCTTCCGGCGGAAGCGCTTCCCGCGCGATCCCCCGAAGGCTTGCTAGTCGAGAGATCAACAATACGGGCTCCCGCTATCTTTAACAGTTGCTGAAAGTCAGGTGAATCCAGGATGAGCTTGCCCGCAGCGGCGCGCAAGCGGTCAACCGCATCGGCGGGGAGCACAAACGATGTCGGCAATTGATTGAAGTAGTCGCGCTCGGCCTTATCCTTCAAATCCTCAAACGCCACGTGGATGACATAGATGTCAGCATTGGGTACGTTTATAAGCTTGGCCAGCTTCGGATCCTGGTTCTTTCCCAACGCGAGGGAATTGCCTATTTCGCGCATGGCTGTCCATCGGGCGTCGATGTCCTTCAGCAGTTCCACCGATTCACTGGAATAGCGGTCGATTGGCACTCCGGTCGCCTTGCTCAGGATAGCGAGCGTGCTGGGCGGGTTTTCCGAAGCGTTCCAATTCGTTGACGGCGTGGACACCGAATTGACCACGAAGATGATGACTCTCCGCACGTGATCGAGTGGCGTTGGTTGGCCTGCCAGTCGCAACGCCTCGAACGTTTCAAGGATGTCCAGGACGCCACGAAGGCCGAGGTTGTCGGCAACGGCGCCGTCCACAAGATGAAAATATCGGTCTTCTTCGGCATCATCGAGTTCCCGCAGTTCCTGAAGGCGCTTCAGCAGGCGCCCGGCCGGCCTTGGTGGCTTGTAGGTATGCGTAAACTGCCGAATCCAGTCGGGTTCGTGGTATCCGCAGCTACCACCGTAGTTGTTGATCGTGATAGGCGACAGTGCGACAGGCACGGCCGACGACGCCGCAGCGGCGCGAGAAAGCTTGAACGGGCCAAGCTCCGCACACATGACGTCGAAATTCTGCTGCAGGAAAACCACTCGTGATCCAGTAGAAAGCTCCGTCGCGCCTACCGCAATGGCCGGCCCACCCGCGCGATCGAGGTCGTCGAATGTGGCGCCGTTGAACAGTATTTCGTCATACAGTTGCGCCGCCAGTTCGGAACGCCCCCAACCTGTGGAAGATAAGGCAGGCCAGTTAAAGGGGTTCAGGATTCGCGCAACCAGCTCACCCTGCACGTCGCGTTTGAGGAAGCTCTTCTCGTAAATGTCGAACAATTTCTCGCCATACAACCCATATGCCAGTGCGGTTAAACTGCCACCCGAGACGCCAGTGATCACATCGACTTCGTCCAACAAACGGATCTGTCTGCCCGACGCGGTAACAACCTGGATGCGCCGCAGTGTTTCAGTACCCCGTAGGAGAGTGCGGCGGCACGAGTACCTCCGCCGGAGAACGCCAGAACGACAAGGTCTTGCTGGTCGCCTCGATTCTGGTCCAGCTTTTCGAATGGAGGCCCTTCGGTCGGGACATATTGAATGATCGGTGGATTAATAGGCCGTGTTGCACAGCCGCCGAGCAGCAGCAACGCGACAATGAACAACAGCGATATGCGCAGAAAAGTCATGTGTCGGTCCGTAGGGGCAACTGCGCCCCCTGGATTGGCCGATATGCGCGCGCAGGGGATATCCGGGCAGACCAGCGGCGCCGCCCTTTGGCGCCCACCGGAGCGCAGTACCGTGCCAACGATACAGCCACAATACCTGCTGCACTCACAAAGATGTATAGGGCTACGGTGCAATTCATGGCCGGAGAGTTGGCCGTCGTGGCTGAGGTGGCCGACTGATTGCCCTATGACAGTTATCCTGCTGGTTGGAAGATTCCCGACCGAACGAAAAGAACCGGCAAGACTAACGAGAACCAAACGAACCGAGAATAACGGTGCAAAGGATGGGCGATTGACCGGCTCAATCGCGGCATTGCACACGGCAAGGCATGCAGGGTGTAGGCTAACTTGTTCAGGGGCAACGGGAACAACGCGCCTGATCAAGGACTCCAGACGTGCGTCTCACGACGGCGCTCAAGGCGAAGTTCTACACTGCGGACCAGAACATCGAACGATCCGAAAGCTGTTCCCATCGATCGATGCGTTGCCCCCGCTGGTCCATGCGCGGGACCCGATGCGCCCGGGCGCTATCGTGTCACCGAGTGGAACGCTCACCGCACAGGCACCTGCGCAAGGAAAACCGTTGAAGCGCGTATTCATCGCCATGCTGGCCCCGCTCCTTCCTGTCGCGACCGGATTGGGGTGCGCTTGTTCTGCTTTTCACCCTGCCTGTCGAAGCCACCTGGATTCGAGGTGGCATCGCAACCGTCTACGCGTTGGTAAGCCTCGCCGTGCTGCTTTGGCTTCGGCCGCCTTGGCGGGCGATTGCAGTCTGGAGCACGGGGCTCGTTGCGATCCTCGTCTGGTGGAACATGCTTCAACCCAGCAGTGACCGCGAATGGCAGCCAGATGTCGTGAAACTAGCATCGTTCGACTTCGATGGAGGTTACTTAAGGGTCCACAATCTTCGCAACTTCGACTACCGCACAGAGACCGACTTCACACCTCGCTACGAAGACCGCACCTTCGATCTCTCGAAGCTTCGCGGACTGGACATCTTCATGTCCTACTGGGGCTCGCCTGCCATCGCGCACACCATCATGAGCTGGGATTTTGAAGACTCGTTGCCCCTTGCGATCTCCATTGAGACCCGAAAGAGTAAGGGGCAGGAGTACTCGGCCGTCAAAGGATTCTTCAAACAGTATGAATTGATCTATGTGGCAGCGGACGAGCGTGACGTTATCCGGTTGCGGACCAACTACCGTGGTGAGCAGGTATATCTCTATAGGCTCAAGGTGACACCCGAGCAGGCGCGGGCGCTATTGATGGATTATGTCGCGACCATGAACGCGCTGGTCAAAACGCCGCGGTTCTACAACGCACTGGTAAACAACTGCACGACGAGTATTCATGGCCACGTCAAGAACGCCATCGCGGACGCGCCCCCCGTCGACTGGCGGCTGCTCGCAAACGGCTACGGGGACGAGATGCTTTATGAGAACGGCAATATCGATACGCGACTTCCCTTCGATGATCTGCGTCGGCGCAGTCACATCAACGCTCGAGCGAAAATCCTTGATCAAGATCCGGGTTTTTCACAGGGAATCCGGGAAGGGTTGCCAAACCCGCGACACGTTTCCAGACAGCCGATTGGGCAGTGAGAATCATAATGGCCTTATGGAGAGGCTTTGCCTGCGAAGCGCCGAGCCCGTCCGGAGTGCACCGAAGCGCGCGGGTCGCGGCCTGCCAGCTTTCCCTTTGCACGGTAGTCCTTCCAGCGGCACGTCACGCCGCGCTCATCGAAGGTGGCCTTTCGATTGGCGCGCCGATCCCGATGTGGAAACGACTGACTGGAGAGCCCTTCGCGGGAGAACTGCACACCGGGTTCGGAGGGAGGGGACGGCGACTGCCGTTTCCTACCCCTATCCGTCGGGCCATGAACGGCCGTTCGGCCAGCAACTCGATCGGACACCCGAAGGTCCGCTACACCTGGGAATCGAACCTTCGCTGCTCTCTTAAAGGCCAGTTCAAAAAGAGCTCGGAAGGGCTGTTTACTTTTCTTCGAAACGGTTAACCTTGGATGCCTGAACAACG
>NZ_JBFUPT010000069.1:0-7464 GCF_041360715.1 Caballeronia sp. RCC_10 | reverse complement strand
AGCAGCGGTATTGTTCAATTGAAGCAGCCAAGGCCGTTCTTCAAGATTGAAACGGTCCGGAGAAATCAGGCAGGTCAGTCCTGCTATGCGAATACAAACTAGCGCGCTGGCAAACACGACGACCGCATGGGCGGCCATTTGGAGGGAGTCGAGGTCTCGCCCCTCACCGAAGATGGTTAGGAGTAGGCTCATCCGTTCCTCCTGTAACGCGCGTGGTCAAGCCTTCCGATGCAAGATGCTGCGGCAAGCGCTTTTCCAAGAAAGCCCGGCAGCCCAATCGCTTCTTTGCTTTTTGCCAACTTCACTGCTTTCTTGACCGGGAGTCGAACTCTGCATCGTTCTTGGGGAGCGGCAGCGTTTGGCGGAAGAAGTCGGCCCAGCGGAATTCCTCGAGAGGTACTGATGTCTTTCCATATCCCCCTTCGTCGCGAACGCGCGCAGACAGGCTGCGTAATGGGTCGTCTTCAAGCTCCCAGCTAAACTCGCGCACTTCACAGAATGGCACACGTTTGCCCAAAGCGTTGTAGGGGTACGCCCACCGATTGTTCTCCATCGTCAGCCAGAACTCGTTCGTCGAGTACGCGGACAGGTCCTTAACAACAACGACAGGAACTCGCTTTACATGCGCTCGCCAAAGCGCAGCCGCGACGTGATGATGGTCAATCGCGAATGGAGCTTCTCCAGGGCCGTACACAATCGGCACGAGTTTGTCCGCGATGGCCATCTCGAGTTCATGGCCCTCGAGCTTAGCGTAGGCTTCGGCCTTCTCGCGGACTTCCCGTAGGCCATGCGTGAGCTGGCTCGGACGAATTTGATTGAAGGCTGGCGCTCGAAGTAACAAGCGAAAGCGCCGCGGCCGCGCGACAGCGCAGGAGTCGCCTGGCTGAACGTAAGGAACGGTCTGTCAGTAGGTCGATTGTTGCTCCGAGAGAGCCGCGCTTCTGTAGCGACCTTGCGTCGCCGGTGTAGCGGCCGATACGCGCGCAGGGCTTCCGTCATCAGCCGGTCCCGCCATGAAGGCCGAGCAACACGAATAAAAGGATTTTGAGAAGACTGTATGCGAGGATGCTAACAAGAAGAGCGCCGAGTAAGACCGAAATGACGTTGCTCGCAAACTCGCCGATTGCCGTCTTCATAATTGCCCTCTCTTGCGTAGCGGCGCAGTGCCCGGCAGGTACAGTTGGCACCAGCCGCCATGCGTTGACGCCACCTACCTTCGAGTGCTGGCCCGCCCCGGCTTCATCATATCCAAAACGTCGTGGAGCGCAGCCATCGGCTCGAGGCTGCTCAAGAAAAACAGACTTCGTGCGGCGTTGTGCTTCGCATAGAGCCGCCCTCCGTAACTCGAGCGCCGCGCAGCGATCACTGTGGAGACCGGTCTCTTCTCGTTAGGATGCCCTGCAGGCTCTAATCCAGTAGTGAGAAATCGAACTTGCCCCGCTCTTGGCCGATACGATAAACGCTTATGCGGCTGCCCGACCGTCTGCATGAACAGCTAAGGCTTCTGTTTAAAGCTAACTGAAGGAGGGTTACTGCCAGGTAACGGGGTCGGACCGACTGTCCGTTCAGGTTGAGTATTCGGCGATGTGCGCGCTCACGGCATCGAGGCAGCTTGGCGCCAAGCGGACCAGGCGTTGCATCGCGCCTGAGCGAGGGGATGACGATGTCGTTCGGCGTGGCCAGTTAGACCATCCCGGGGCTGGGACGTTCAGCCGATCCGGTGCCAATGTTGCGAACGGATCATCCTCGCTAGGTGTTCGATTCTTCGCTCAACAAAAGCGTCTGTGAGTGTGTCGCTTTTTTGAACGGCAGTCGTGCCCCTGATGTCAGTTCCGGTGGCTGGACGCTTCGCGTCGTACCTGGGGGTCTTTCGCGTTCCTCCGGGGTCATGAGCGTTGTCCCTGCAGAGCATGAGGCAGGCTACCCAGTTCGCCGACCCTAAGAGGACGCGCTACATGGTCGCCTCCTCTCGATTGCGGTTGGCTACCCCGGCCATTCGATTTTCATCAAACAGTGCGGCTAGGCGAGTTCCTCAGCCGGCGTCAGCGCGTTCGCAAACATGCTTTGGTGTCCAGTCGTCGGCAGCGGATCCCCGAGGCATGTGAGCGTCCATCAGGATTAGCATGAGCCAGCGGCCTTGCTCGCTACCGATTCCCGTGAGAAGCATTGGATCTCCGGGCGCAACGATGACTGGCGGGGCGTCCGGACGGCCGATCTGCGTTCCGCGCGGCGTCTCCAGGCATTGCGCGCCCGAGAGAACGAACCAAGCCTCCGTTCCCAGATGACGATGCACCGTCGATTGCATCCCCGGCATGAAATTTCCCTCCATGTACGTGGCCATCAACTCTCGCGCTGCCGGAAGCTCCAGAGGCCCGACGCTTGCAACGTGCTCTCCACCGGATGATCGCCATGATTCATCCGCGATCGTGAAGAGCCACACATGTCCAAAAATCTGGACGACTGTTCCGTTCTTCTCCTTTGCCGCTTCTGCGGCAGAGCGACTCAGGAAGCGGTCGATGTGCCAGAAGATCGGCGCGCGAGGCAATTTTTCGAGGCGCTCTTCGGCAGGCGTGCACGAAGCAGCCGTTTTCAGTCGTTCGCTCCGCCACCAGGATGCATGTTTCCGCCAGTTTGTGCCAGCGAAGCATTCGGCGCCGCGAGGATCGCTACCGCGGCGACAGCGGTTGCAGCCACGCCGCGGGCTGCCGCCGCGTGCGACGCAAATCCGGTCATTTTGATCTCCGCTGGCCTCGGGCCCCGACTTTACATAGTAGAACCGTCGCGTGACGTTATGCTAGCGATCGGAGGTGGTTAGTGGTTGTTGACTGGAAAGAAAGCCAGCGCGGATATACAATTCAAATAATGTGTATCTAAGGAGGCCACCATGCAGGTCGCGAAATGGGGTAACAGCCTTGCCGTGCGACTGCCCGCAAGCGTCGTCGACGCGCTTGAGTTGAAGGAGGGCGACGACATTGAGATCTACGCTGACCGTTCCGGCGCGTTCTCGGTCAGCAAAAAGCCCACAGTAACCGAGCGTATCGAGCGCCTGCGCAAGTATCGGGGACGTCTGCCCGCGGATTTCAAGTTCGAGCGGGAATCACTCGGCGACCGGGACAGCGCCCAATGACGCAGGCAGCACCGACTCGCTTCGCCGTCGACAGCAACGTCATCGTCTATCTGTTTTCTTGCGACGTCGCAAAGGCAGACAGGGCTGAAGCACTGGTGGCTGGCGGAAATTCCAAGCCAGTCAGCAGTACCCAGGTCATGAACGAGGTCACGCTTGTGATGAGCCGGAAGATGGGCCTATCGTGGCCTGAAATTGAGCGCATCTTAGACGACGTCGAAGTGCTTTGTGAAGTCGTGCCCCTGACGCTCGACGTTCATAGAGAAGCGCGCAGGATTGCGGCGCAGTACGGATTTAGGTTCTACGATTCCTGCATCATTGCTTTTGCATTGCTCGCAGATTGCGAGGTGCTCTACACGGAAGACGTGCACCATGGTCAAGTTATCTTCGAGCAGCTGACCGTGCTCAACCCCTTTTCTTGAACGCTCTCAAAGCGAGCGTACCAACTCTCGGACAAGGCGGGCATCGCGCAGAAAAGCGCTGCCTCGCAAGCAAGCGTTCTAAGCACGGCGGCTCCGGCTCGACGATGCAACTTGACTTGAATTCCCACTGCACGCGGGCGCCAGTCAACGAATCACTTGTCACGTTACGTCGGGCGGCAATCCGCGCGCGCGCCCAAGCCACCGCTTTATCGTAGGGAGTGTCTTTGACTCCTTCCTCGAGGGCCAGGCGCACCCGCGAAACCACACGTCGTAGGCTTCGGCTTCCTCTTTGCTGTCATGCCCGCTAATGGCCGGCCCTGTCCGAATATTCCCCAGAGTTCACCTCGTTTGGTTGTCTGGATGATAGCGCGGGTGGGGCGACGCGTCGCCGCTCTGCCTTGTGCCTTGTGGTGCTTTCGTCGCGGCCGATGTCATTCCCTTGTGACGCGCTGCTGTGATAGACGCCGTTTGTTATGGCAGCTACCTGAGCCAGATTTCTGTTAGAAACTGATCGTAAGTTCATTCTCCTAGGGCCCTGCCTCCGGATTCGCCGCAATGCCTTGACGGTCAGGTCCGTGCTCTGTTGTTCCGCCACGCAAGACGCAAGCTCGATGTTTGGCAAGTGCGGAGTACACGCAGTGAGCGTTTCTGGCGCGATGCGGACCCGAGCAGTTCCTGAGTGGGCGCTTGCCAGGTGCGCATCCGTGGATCGCTTTCCTGGAGCGGCGAACAGACGAGCTTGACCTGAACGTCCCGCCCGCGTGCCGTCGCTCTATGAGCACCGCGCATCCACGTGGCGAATTAAGCCATGCCTTCGCGAATACAATGATGCGCGAGAAATGCAATCACGCGCATCACCGCGTGCAGACAACCTTTAAATGACATTGCCCGATACCAGCGAAAACAACTGCATGTGCCTGGTAACGCACTTTGCCCCGTACCTAACCCTGGCATCAGTGCTGAAGCACGTCTCCTCAATGGTGGCCATCAGCTTCGGCCGCACGGAGGCGCGATGACAAATCCGAAGACTCTGGGCAGCACTGTCGGTGGTCCCGGCCGTAGCCTCGCGCTAGCTGCGGGCCTCGCTCTCATAGCGTTTTCACTGCGCACGCCAATTACAAGTGTGGGTCCGATCCTGCTCGAAGCGGTTCGCGCGACGAAGCTGACGAGCGCCGGCGCAAGCGTGCTGACAACGCTTCCTTCGCTCTGCTTCGGCCTGTTCGGTCCGCTCGCCCCGATGCTCGCACGGCGCTTGGGAAGTGAGCGCGCACTGTTCGCGTTGCTCGTATTGCTTGCAACCGGCACTGCAATGCGGGTTATACCAACGTGGCAGGCGTTGTATGCAGGGCAGGTGATAGCGTGCTTTGCGATTGCTTTGATGAACGTGTTGATGCCAGGGGTAGTTAAGCGCGACTTTCCGCATCTCGTCGCGCTGATGACCGGCGTCTACAGTGCGGCGATGGGCGCCGGCGCCGCGGCCGCAGCCGCCTTGACAGTGCCCGCTCTTCATGCGATCGATCGGCTCACCGACAATGCCACGAGCAATTCGTGGGCGTCGGCTCTGGCACTGTGGGTGCTGCCCATCATTCTCGCGGCGGTCGTCTGGCGCGTCCATCTGCCGCCCAAGGACGCTCATCTCGGACGCGCACAGGTGCTCGTGCGCGGACTATGGAAAGATACGCTTGCGTGGAAGGTCACGCTCTTCATGGGATCACAATCGTCGCTCGCGTATATCGTGTTCGGCTGGCTGCCGACTGTGTTGCGTATGCGAGGCATGAGCGCACTCGACGCAGGACTGCTCCTCTCGCTGAGCGTAATCGCGCAGGCGGCCGCGTCTCTGCTGTTGCCGCTTCTCGTCGCGCGATCGCCAGATCAGCGTGTGCTCAATGTAACCGCGGTCGTACTGACAGGTGTGGCCCTGATGGGCTGCTTTTTTGCGCCGTTATCGACGATGGGGGGTTGGGCCTTGCTTCTCGGTGTCGCGCAAGGCGCATCGTTCACGCTTGCGCTCACCGTCATCGGCCTGCGGTCCTCTGATTCGCACGTGGCCGCGCAGCTTTCCAGCATGTCGCAGGGCATCGGTTACCTCGTTGCCTCGAGCGGGCCTTTCGTCGCCGGATCGCTGCTTCACGCAACGGAATCGTTAAAGAGCCTGGCCGCGCTTTGCGCTGCGATCGCCGTATTGTCTGCATGGTTCGGCTTCGCGGCCGGCCGGCCGGCCTGAGCATGTGAAAGCGCACGTCGAATAAGCCGGTGGTTCATGCAGCGAATGACAGGAGCAACGAAAAAGCACTGGTGTGCATACAAGGACTTCGCTACTCATGTTTCTCAAGCTCGACGTTCGCGGCTTCGTTTGCCTTTCTGCCGGGACGTTCAACTATCGCAACGTCGAGGCGTCAGCGACTATCGCCCCCCTCGTGGCAAGCCAGCTCGTCGGCGGCCTCCTGTTCGATACATACTGCGGTTCGTTGAATGAACCGGCGGCAAACGTATTTTTACTTGGCGGCAAAAAACAGTCGTACGTTAAGTCGCGAACTCGCTCTGAGTGTCGAACTGTACGACCTGTCGTTGCGAGCGGTCGCGGAAAGTGCAGCAGACAAACGCGTACAAGCGCTTTCTGACGATGTGGAGCGAACAAGCGTCGCCTACGTCGCATCTTCCGCACACTTGGAACGGCGCGTTGCAGACGTGGCGAAGGTCAGCGGCACTTACCGACGTGACCGCTGCTGGCAGTGCAGCCAACCTGCCGACGGGGGTTGTAGCCAATGCAGCGCCCGCCGAAAGCCGCAAGCGTGCAGAGGGCGGAAGCGGCGTCTAATAAGCGATGGAGTAACAAAAAAACCGCATACGAAAGGGCATGCGGCGAAAGGCGCGATTGCCACGCCCGAGAGAGCGACAGTCTACCCCGCGCAGTACTCAGTTATACTGAACACCACTACCCCGCCCTATCAAATCAGTGTGCATGTTTGGAATCACGCAGCTAAGCGCAAGGCTTCCGTCAATTGCGGTCCCGCCATGGAGGCCGAGCACTAAGACAAAAAGCTTTCAGAAGACTGTGTGGGAGGACGCTAACAGAGCGCCGAGTAGGCCGAGATTACGTCGTCGTTTTGCAGCGATCGCCGCGCGAACGATTACTTCCGGCGGCTGTTTGAAAAACTCGACGGCCACAACGCCCGGTCGTGTGAGGTACACCGACTCTTTCCTAAGGTCCATTTGGCCGGCCGTACTGCGTCCCCCATGCGCCTAAGCCACGGCGCACAGCTAGAAAGCGATCAATTTCATGAACCCCATACTCAATTGCTGACCGTTTGGCCTCGTCCGGTTCATCAAATCGTTCCAGCAGACAGCTGACCACTTGGTCACCGCTTGGCAGGCGCACGATCACCATTGCGGCGAACGCGGTCCCGTCGGACACTGCAAGTCCAGTGACCAAGTACCCGTTAAAGTCCAGCTCGATTGCATCTTTCATGGAAGTCGCCGGTCTGGCGTCTGCGTGGCTAGGTGTTTATGCCAGCGAATCTACGGCCTGCCGAGGCATCCGTAGCGGCACGCCTTCTGCTGCACAGCGGGAAATCTGCGCTTAGTAGCCCTGAAGGCGGCTCCGCATGGCAAGAGAAGCTAGTATTGCGTTCCGTCGTGCCTTTGTCGGTCGCACTGTCGTTATTCTCATCGCGAAGCTGTGCTGGAACCCATGTAGGAACGCATGGAAGGCTCCAGAGTTCAGACAGCGCGGATTGCGCCTGGATGTTGCGCATTTAACATGCCTAGGCATCGTCTTCGGACTTGGTCGGTCTTGCAGAATGCCGTGAAGCCAGGCGCCGCGTGGTAATAGGTGCAAACCGAGGGTTGCGGAACTCCCAGTTCCAATATGGAATTAGCCTATGTTCTGGGAGTGAGAAGCGCCGATGAGCACACCGG
>NZ_JBFUPT010000068.1:0-8457 GCF_041360715.1 Caballeronia sp. RCC_10 | reverse complement strand
GCTGCTGATACTGAGTTCTTTCGTGCATCGCAACACCTTATACGAAACGGGTGTTGCACTTCAGATTTGAGGCTGCCATGGTTAAAGCTGCTGCGTAGACAAAAAGGTTGCCAGTAAGATCGCCCCTCGTCAGCACGGCATATCCGATAAAACATAAGGACGACCAAGCGAAGTCATTTCTTCATTGCCGTTGCACTTATTTGACGAGAGCTGCAGAACACGGAAGTCGGTGCCCATGAGTGCAGACCGTGCAGAACCTGAGAGATAACCAATGATTATTTACTACAGCGGAGCGGCGTTTGAGCCGACTGTCACGCGCAACGAAAACGTCTTCGTCGCGACGGCCTCAATCCTCGAAGAGGACGGGCAGGTAAGGTCGTTGGGGAAACTGGGTTTCTTCGCGAGTGAGCACTGCGCGATGCAATTCGCGGTTCGCGCGGCAACGGCGTTCATCAAGGCGACGATTTGCCCGTGCCGCCTGTGCGCTTGTCGGCTTAGGCGGGCGCGCCGGGCTCAACCGGGCGAGAGCTGTCGAGACTCTGACCAGTCGCTGCGCCTCCTGCAGGGTTCTCGGGGAGGGCGCGGCGGTTTTTTCGGTTCCTCTATCCTGACCATGATCACGTCGACGCACAGCCCGTCGGGTAGCGTCTGGGCAAATTTCAGCATTTTCAGTGTAGTGATAGCGGCGCGTGAACGAGTCTGCCCACGCACGGGCTTTCCGTTGACTGCAACCATTGAGTTTTCGCTGACGATGACGACATCGGGACCGTGTCATGATCCGTTTGCAAGTTGGTTATGTCGGATCGATTTTCGGTGTAAATCGGCAGGGTAAAGGCGTCACCACAAGCTGTCGTCGCTTTCCGGCGGCGCTCTTGTGCCCTGCAAGCGCTGCACCTCTTAGGGGTTACAACTAATGCTTGGACGAAGGTTGAGCCAGTAACATCACACGTCCAAAGCCCGACGGTATGACGTAACGCGCTAACGAAGGATCGTCTGTCCGATCAACGGGGCGGAAACCCGTCGGAGACGGCACACGAGAATGCCGGTCCACGTGAGAACCTGAGAGAGAACCGATGATCATTTACCACGGTGGGGCAGCGTTCGAGCCGAACGTCATGCGTGACGGAAAAGTCTTCGTCGCAACTGCCGCCATTCTTGAAGAGGACGGTCATTCGACGTCGCTCGGAGAGCTAGGCTCCTTTGCTAGTGAAGAGTCCGCAATGCACTTCGCGATTCTGTCCGCGACGGCCTTTATTGAAGGTGACGCTTTGCCAGTGCCGCCGGTCGGGTTGTCCGCGTAGCGCGCCTCCTAAAGCAAGGGCGGCGGCCGATCGGCATTCGGTTTGATACCAATAGTCGACGAGTCGCTGTGCGGCCTGCAGGTCTTCTGGATAGTACGGGTCGTACCACGGCGACGGGTCATAGCCCGCTTTTTTGGAGCGCAGCGAGTTCGCTGTGGTGTTGCGCCATGGTGGGCGTAGCGTTGCTCCTCAAAGCAGTGAGGTCGCGGCACTCCGCGTCGGTCAGATGACTCCCGTTGGCCGGGACGCTGACGCCAGCAGCGCACCCCGCGAGCAGCAGCGACGCAAAAATCATGTACGCGACGGTGTTTGCACGAGCCTTCTTCATGGTGCCTCGGCGAGTCATTGATCCTTTAGGTCCGGTGGTCGCTCACGGCTTTCCGCCTGATAGGCAGCGATACCCGTGTAGTTCAGGTGCGCGATAGCTTGCTCGACCGTCGAGAAGCTTAAGTCCGAATAGTCCAGCCGCCGATACACTGCCGTTTCGAACAGCTCGCCCGTTGCCCTGCGGTAAAAGAGCCGCGCGGCGAAATAGAGGCTTGGTTCTTGACTCGCCGGTGCCTCCGCACGGGTTACGCCGTTGAAACCAGTTCGCCGGTCCACGTTGATAACGAACGGCATTTGGCCACCAGAATCGATCGTCATTCCCGGCTCAATCGCTGTCACGACCGCGTATCCGCGGCTCGCGCTGGGTAAGTGGTGGCGGCTCCTTGAGAATCGCCGCCGTACGTCGACCGCGCTTCTGATGAACTCAACTGCTTCGCTCGATTGACTGCAAACTTTGAACGTGACCTTCCCCGGTCTACCGGGTATCGCCCTCACATCGACGATCGAGACTGCGAACCGCTTTTCGTTCGGAACCGCCATCGCTTACCACCACCGTTACTTGTCGCCGCTGCCGAGCTCGCTGTGCTTATGTGAATGAGTCGCCGCGTGGACCAACTCGTAATGCGCACCATTGCCGCTCCCGGTCGGCGGAAAGTGCTCGCCCTCGACGCAAGTCACCTCGAAACCAGCGCCGCCATCACCTTCCTCCACCACATGTAGATGCCCGAGGTCTGGACTTTCTTGCCGGGTTTGTGCTCGTCTGCCATGCGCGTCTTCTCGTTGTTGTTTCATTCGGCCTCCAGCAAGACACATTCCGCTGCGGCCCAGGAGTTCTTCTGCAGCAGGCGGTGCGCGTTGAAGTGGCGGATTGCCTATGTCGTCTCGTCAAGCTCTTCATGGATACGCGGGGCGTTGAAGTCAGCGTCCGTGAACTCGGGCGCGCGTTCGATGCAAAGCTCATATGATCGCAGTGCTTCACGAAAGCGCCCGGAATCTTCTAGCGCCACCGCAACGTTGAACTGCAATGCCGGATCGTTCGGTCGGTAGCGCAGAGCATTGAGGTAGACGGCTATGGCGTCGTCGAACCATTCCGTGTCCATGGGGATGCCGCTAAGGCTCAACGATGCGTTGGTATAGTCGGGGGCACCCGGCGTTACCGCCGAGTGTTGCCATGTTGCGCAGTTGCGGACTGGCGGCCATCCACAGCCATTGCGCAATGACCGGGTACTCACGCCGGATCATCGGGTGATGCCGGCATCGGCCATATGCGCGAACGCCCCGAGCCTCAGTCCGGTGCCATCTGATTCGATCGACGAATGTTGCGCGGCTCCAACGGCTGACATCGACGAGCCGCTCGGGGGTCATCACGCCGAGCTTCATCAAATCGATAACATTGGTTCCGCCTGCGAGAAACTGCACCGGCGAATGCACCGCGCGGGCGTCAAGATCGAGAAAATGCGCAATTCCGTTAATGTGCAGATGGAGATTCATTACAACTCCCGTCGCGGGCGCTGGATGAGTTGCCACCGTTCGCCATCGTCATGTCGTGGATGCCTATGCGCACCGGGGATGACCGAGCCGCGCCCGCGCTGTCTCGCCGGATTCACTCCCGGCTTTCACCGAGCGGCTCGAGCGCTACCTTTATCCACCCCGGCTGCCGCTGATCAAAAGCCTTATACGCGTCGATGACATGCATCAGCGGTTCGCGCGTGGTCAGCACGCGCAGCGGATCGGACGAGCCGTTGCGCACCAATTCAATCAAACGCGGCGTCACCGCGCGATGGTTGCAATTGCCCATCTTGATGGTCAGATTCTTATTCATCGCCTGGCCGGTCGGGAAGAAGCGGTCGGCCGGCGGATACACGCCGATCACGCCGAGGGTGCCCGCTTTCGCGAGCGCAGACACAGCCCAGTCGAGCGCTTGCGTCGGCGCATCGCCGGGAATCCAGTGCCCGTCCGAGGGGTTGCGCGCAGGCGTGACGGTCTGGCTTTCCTGCTCCGCCTGCTGCGTCTCTTCCGCCGACACTGCCGGCCCGCTCTGCGCATGAACGGCGTCGACGCCGACGGCATCGATGGCGCGATCCACGCCGACGCCCGCGGTCAAGGCCATGATTGCCTCGACCGGACCTTCCTTGTCGAAGTTGACGGCTTCCGCCCCTTGCCCGCACGCCATCGAGAGCCGGTCGTCGAGCCGGTCCACGACGATCACGCGCCCCGCGCCGAGCATAAAAGCGCTCGCCACCGCGAACTGCCCCACTGGACCGGCGCCGAACACGGCCACCGTATCCCCCGGCGTTATCTCCGCAAGTTGCGCGCCAAAAAAGCCAGTCGGAAAGATGTCAGACAGAAGGATCGCCCGGTCGTCGTCAAGCACTTCGGGTAGCTTCATCAAGCTCGCGTGCGCGAGCGGGATGCGGGCGTACTGGGCTTGCAGCCCGTTGATCGGCCCGGTGGTTTTCGGGCCGCCGAAGAAAGAAGTGCCCGCCGACGGGCCGTTCGGATTCGCGTTGTCGCACTGCGCCGTGTATCCGGTCCGGCAATAAGAGCACGCGCCGCACGAAATGGTCGACGGGATCAGCACGCGGTCGCCGCGTCGGAAATTCCGCACCCCTTTCCCTACTTCCTCTATGATGCCGACGCCCTCATGTCCGAGGATGGTTCCGGGCTCCATGCCGGGAAACGTGCCGCGGACCATGTGCAGGTCCGTACCGCAAATCGCGCTCGCCGTCAGACGGACAATGGCGTCTTGGCTGTGCTGCATGACCGGGTCTGGTACGTTGTCCAGCGAGATACTGCCTATATCGTGAAACACCACAGCTTTCATCGAGCGCTCCTGCGACGGGTGTCGGTCGATTCAAGCAATGGATGCGCCTACCTTCTGGCGCAGCACAAAACGGTGGATATCAAGCAGGTCGTTCGGCCGACCATGCTTTTGCAGGAATTCCAATGCCTTGCTGCCTTAATAGGCCGCTGAAATACTGACCGCAGAGGTCATTGCGGGACACCCCTGAAGCGTTGATAGAAGGATTCGACTCGCCCCCTCGGCAGATCCTGCGCGGCGCCGACACATCACCGAGAGTTTGTTTTGCTTTCGCAAGCTTGACGACTTCGTTCCGGCGTCGCATCCGCTGCACTCGATTCACGTTTTGATGGCCACATCGGGGTGCAATTAACCTCCGTTTGCCGGTTTATCGGCTTGGCAATTGGATGATGTGATTTGGGCACGCACAGTCTTCACGCTATCGCAAAAGCAAAACGGCCAGCGAATTCCGGTCGATTAAATCGTATCTGTCAGCGCATCCCGTCTTGAGTGCCAGGGTGCATGATGCGAAGGTTTCGCCATCGTAGTGACGGAGTGATGCGATGGACGACGACGTGATGAGCGAGCTGTCGTGAGAACGGGGGCTCGGCGCCCTCGCCAAAGCGAAGCATTTTGGCGCGAGATGGTCGCCGCATGGAAGATGAGCGGCGTTGGCACCCGGCGCTTCTGTCGCGAACAAGGTCTTGCCGTCAGCACTTTTGGATTGTGGCGCAAGAAGTTTACGGGCGAGATGCCTGCAACGAGTCCGCTGGCCGTGACGGCCGACGCCGCGTTCGTCATTGCTCGCCTCGAAGGTGAGCCTGCGGCGACACCACCATCTGCTTCCGCCGATACGCCGTCGTCATCGTCATCGACGCGTGATCGCGTGACGTTATCGATTGCCGGCGTTCGCATCGAAATGAGTGGCGTGCATGCGGAGCGCATCGTGCGCTTTGTGCTTGGCCAGCTTGGCGGTGCACGGTGCTGATCGCCGCTGACGTTCGAGCCTACATCTGCCGCGAGCCGGTCGACATGCGCAAGTCGATCGACACGCTGTCTTATCTGGTCGAACCGCTTCTCGCGCAGAAGCCGGCTTCGGGCAACCTGTTCGTGTTCGTCGGCCGGGACCGCACGAAGGTGAAGTGCCTGTATTGGGATCGAACGGGGTTCGCGCTCTGGTACAAGCGGCTTGAACATGGGCATTTCCCATCACCCGCAGCGCTGGCGCAACGTGGATTCACGCTCGCGGAGCTCAATGCATGGCTCGAAGGTATAGAGATTCCAGCGCGCGAACCTCATCGCGCCGTCGCCGTGACGCACGTGGCGTAAGCGCTGCCCGGAATCGCGCGCAGCGCTTACGAAGCTTGTAAACGTCGCCCATGTTGGGCATCATGGTTGACATGCTGCCCGCCGCCGTCACTGCCGGGGATCTGCCACTGGAGCTCGAGGCTCTGCAAGCCTTTGCACTCGAACAGAACCGGCTCGCGTGCGTGTTGTGGGAGCAACTGGAGAGCCTTCAGCATCAGATTGCACAACTCAATCGCGCACGCTTTGGCGCGAGCTCTGAGCGCCTGGCGGGTCAGGCCGAGCTGTTTGACGCCGCCATAGATATTCCCGTTCCTCCCGAGACGGCGAAGGTTCCTGTCACGGGGCACGCCCGCCGGGGACGCCCCGCACTGCCAAAGGACCTGCCACGCACGCGCGTCGAATATGACCTGAGCGACGAACAGAAGGCCGCTTTCGACGCGCTCGAGCGCATCGGTGAAGAGCGTAGCGAGACGCTGCATTATGAGCCGTCAAGGCTCACGGTCATTGAACACGTCCGCTTCAAGTATGCGGCGAAGAAGCATGGCGAGTCGACCATCGTGACAGCGAGCGCTCAGCCCTCGCCGCTGCCCAAGAGTAACGCGAGCGCGAGTCTGCTCGCAAACATCCTGGTCAACACCTACGTCGATCATCTGCCCTTGAATCGGCAGGAGATGCGCTATGCGCGTAGCGGTATTCACCTGCCGCGAGCCACGCTGTGTGAATGGAAGCTGGCCGCAGCAGAATTGCTCGCTGCGCTTCTGCCGCCGCTGCGTGCGCACCAGTTGCAGGCGCCGCGCATGCACGTCGACGACACGACGCTGCCTTTGCTTGAGAAGGGCCGCAAGACCACCCGCACCGCTCGATTATGGGGCTATCTGGGTGCGGGCCAACGCGAGGAGAACGGCGTTTGGGTCGATCACCCTCCGGCGGTCGTGTTCGAGTTCGCTGAATCGCGCGCGGGCTCGAATCCGCAAAGGTACCTGCGAACGTACAAAGGCTACTTACAGGCTGATGCATACAGCGGGCATGAGGCGCTCTATGAAACCGGCGACATCATCGCGGTCGGTTGCTGGGCGCATTGCCGCCGTCGGTTCTTTGAAATCGCCAAGACCCAAAGCAAGCCGGGACTCGCGGCACAGGCGCTGCAGTGGATCGCCCAGCTATACGCCATTGAGTCGCGAATCAACCATCAGAACCCTGACCGCAAATATGCGACGCGGCAAGCGGAGACCTTGCCGGTATTAGCGCAGTTCCGGCAATGGTTGGAAGGCAACGTCATCGGTTTGCCGACTCAGGCACCGCTCGCCAAAGCGTTCGGCTACGCGTTACGTCATTGGCAAGCGCTGATTCGCTACACAGAGAGCGGTGTTCTGTTACCCGACAACAACGCGTTGGAACGGCAAATCCGGCCGATTGCGCTTGGAAGAGTCAACTGGACGTTCGCGGGCTCACCGCGAGGCGCTCGTGCGACGGCCACCATGTATTCATTGCTCGGCACGGCTCGCTTAAACGGTTTCGAACCGTATGCATGGCTGAAGGAAACACTAGAGAAGTTGCCGTCGTATCCCGTCAATCGCGTGCACGAACTGCTGCCGCTTGCCCGCTAACCACCCCGACATTCATGGACATCCTGGACTCCCTTCGGCAGGCGCCCAGCGCTGAGTTATATCGCCTCTATCTGACCATCGGCAAAATGCTCGATGACCCCCGACGCATTCTCGAAGTCCGTCAACGACTGCACATTGGGATGACCGTCAGATACATCGGTGACAATCCGTTGGGACCGCCTTTGGAAGGCACTGTCACCGAGCTGCGACATACGCAAGCGGTCGTACAGGACAACGTGACTCGCCGCCGATGGGCAGTGTTGTATGCGGCGATTCTCCTCGATGCCACCGCAGCCCCAACTCAAAAGGAAGCGCCGCCACCTCGCCCGCGCCCCGAAGAGTTCTTCATCGGCGACACCGTGGGATTCACCGACAAACATCTGAACGAGCGTGTTGGAACCGTCGTCAGACTCAATGCGAAAACGGCATCCATCGCCGTCACAGATTCCGAAGGACACTGGCGCGTCTCGTACGGTCTACTGCGGAAAATCCTCGATATCTGATTGAACCTGTCAACACGGGATGCGCTGACGGATACATTAAATCCATAGCCACGACGCTCAGCGGAGCGGCTTAGCTCAACGAATTTTTAGCGAAGCACAGACGGCCGATACGGCGTGCCGATGCCAGCATGTCGTGCCGTCTGCCCTCCGCTAAAAACGTGCTTCCGTAGCAGCCAAACCGGAAAAATCAGGCACAATTACCTTGCCGTCACCGATAAGTATTTCTTACACATGTTTTACGCTCGTTTTTAAGTCATGAACACATATAACTTGCTGATCAGCCACTCATGGAAGTACAGCGACGCGTACGACCGGCTGGTCGCGCTGCTGCAAAACCGAGGCTATTTTGATTTCCGGAACTATTCGGTTCCGCGGATTGATCCGATCATCGACGCAGTCGGCGACGTGGCGCTCGAACGTGCCATTCGCGACCAGATGCGTCCATGTCACGCCATGCTGATCCTAGGCGGTGTTTATTCCACCTACAGCAAGTGGATCAACAAGGAAATCGCTCTCGCCAAGGAATTCAAAAAGGGCTCTTTTGAAAACGGAGTGGGTAACGGCCTTCAGCGGGCATGCGAGTTGAAGGCGGAGAAGTCCAGTTTGCCTGC
>NZ_JBFUPT010000067.1:0-9676 GCF_041360715.1 Caballeronia sp. RCC_10 | reverse complement strand
GCCAGCCATTATGGCCGACTCGGACCCCAGCTTTTTCCACTTACCGAGCTGTCCGAATTCCCGGCGCCACCTCTCACCGTCTCCAGGCGCTCAATTGCCGCGTCTACCTCTGCGTGCACGATGACGCCTCTGGAACCGATACGCTTCCCGATGACGCCGAGCAGATAACCTGCCAGGTCACGCAACATCACCACATCGGGCGTAGCCTTCGAATGAAACGTGACTAACATAGTCGTACTCCCTGGCGCAAGGGCCTTGAAGTTTATGCAGATCTTGCGGGCTTTTGCTGTCGCGTGTCGGGCTCTTGCTGATCCATCGCCACCAGCACGCTGCACCTGACGCGATCAAGCAGCCGGCCATCGTCCTGACCGGTCCACCAACGGGAGAGGAAACCGCTTCGGTGATGTCCGACGACGATAAGATCGATATTGAGCGCTTCCGCAAAGGAAGGAATCTGCATCATCGGATTTCCGATCGCCAGATGGCCCTGCGCGACGACGCCGAGGCTCGCCAATTTGTCGACGCCTTCACGCAGCACCTCCGCTGCGGTCTCCTGTTCAAGGTGAAAAGGAATCGCAGGAACGACATCAAGGCCTCGCATCCACTCTGAATCGTCGAGAACGGCGAGAAGATGCGTTTCAGCGCGAAGCTCGCGGGCAAGATGAGCGCCGAGACGAAGCGCGCAGCGCCCTTCGCGCGTGGCGTTGTAGCACAAGAGTAATCGACGATAGCTGGCCATCATGCCCCCGCCACATTAACTCAATTATATCACATTATGATGTAAAAGGACGCAGTGGGACCCGAATGTCGAACGAGCGGCTAATCGCCCTATCATGTAAGACTGGGCGTCGACCAACCCGCAGCATGACTCCCGCGATATCTCAGTGCCTTGTCTATCCGAATGACGCCGCGATTATCGCTCCATCGGGCGGGCGAGCCGCCCGTGCGTCCGTTGAATAGATGGCTAGCGGTCAGCCGCATTTCTGCTGACGGCTTTACATGTCGATGAAGGCGGCGATGAAAACCACATCCAGCGAATTCTTGATAAGCATCATCTCTGTCTTGGCCGGTGCCGCTCTCGCTAGCGTATTGGCCTACAGTCTTCTAAAGGCACTACTGTTCGTTTTACTCGCGCTCTACGGTCGGGGCGGCTGAACTAGCAGGTCAGCCTCAGGCGTGTGATGGCCTGACGTCGTCATCGCGACAAGTCAGCGCCAGCCTCATCGGGACGCCGTCGAGTACCGGCACGTTGCTGACGCGAATTCTGTCTCGTACATATCGCATATACGGTTGGGCACAGGGCCCACCTCGCGAACCGGTGCGCGGTCGACGCCGCTCGGAACTCGCAAGTTTGCGTCTGCGCCGACTTGCACTATCTCGTCGTTATCACGGCAGGCTTCGAAGGCACTAGCGGAACCGATGGGTGGAAATGCGATAAGGCGCAGCATGAAAGCCCGTTTTACTAGTTCAACGGATGGGTTGGTGACCGTGACGAACGCGTCAGAGCGATGTACGACTCCGGTTTTTGTGGGATGGCTTGCACTTGCACAGTCGGCCCTAAAAAAGGCCAACGACGCTCGTATGTCCCCCGTCGTCGGGCGCTGGATTCGCTTGACGGAGCGTACCGCGGCTCTCTACGAGCATCCCGCAACCGCTCCCGATTCCACCCAGCACCTGGCATGTGACGCTTACTCGGCAAATAGGTCAGGCCCGAAGACCTCGTAGTGAATTCTCGTTTCCTGCACGCCCAGCTCCTTCAGCGCGTCGTGCTGAACGCGCATGAAAGGAATCGGCCCACAGATGTAGAAATCGGCGTCTGGCAGAAGAATGACCTCCTTCAGATCAGCCAAGTTGATGAAGCCGCTTCGGTCGAAATCCGTCCCCTGTACGTCGCCGGGCAACGGCTCGTCGTAGTAGACGATGGCCTTGAAGTTCGTGTAGGTCGCGGCCGTCTGCCTAAGACGATCGCGCATTGCATGCACGGCACTATTGCGTGCCCCGTGAATGAATATGACCTGGCGCTGCGGGCTTCGCAGTGCGCGCTTGAGCATGCTGACCATCGGCGTAAGACCAACGCCGCCGCTGATGAGCACAATGGGTGTCGTCGCGTTGACGTCAATGAAGAACGTGCCGTACGGCGCCGCGATTTTGACTTGGTCGCCTTCTTCAATATGATCGTGCAGCAGCGATGAAACAGTACCGGGCGGATGCGTCGCATCGCCCTCTTCCCGCTTCACCGATATGCGGTAGCTCCGACCGTTGGGCATGTCAGAAAGGCTGTATTGGCGAATCTGCTGTAGCTTCAGTGCCGGCACGTCGACCGCGATGCTTATGTACTGACCTGGCTCGAAGTTGACGACAGGCTGACCATCTGCAGGTTCCAGAATGAATGATGTAATGACGCTGCTTTCTGGCCGCTTCTGAGTCACCACAAAGCGTCGCCATCCGTTCCAGCCGCCCAGCGCACCGGCGGATCGTTCCCGCAGTTCGCTTTCCATACCCATGAGCAAATCGGCCAGATTTCCATACGCCTGCGCCCATGCGGAGATGATATCGTCAGTCGCGGCATCGCCTAGCACGTCTGTGATCGCGCCAAGGAGGTGCTCTCCGACGATTGGGTACTGTTCTGGACGAACATCAAGGCTCGCGTGCTTGTTCGCAATATTCTGAAGCACCGCCGCTAGGCTTGCCGGGTTTTCAATGTTTTCCGCATAGGCATACACTGCACGCGCCAACGCCTGCTGCTGCTCGCCGCGCTCCTGATGCGTCATGTTGAACACGTTCTTAAGTTCGGGGTGCGCTTCAAACAGTCTCGTATAGAAGCGTTTGATGATCGGATAACCGTGTTCCGCGAGCACGGGCGCGGTGGCCTTTACTATCTCCTTCGTCTTCTGCGTAAGCATCCTTGTTCTCCCGACGTTTCAACTACGCTTTTGCAGCAATACCGATACCGATACCGCCCCTGCAGCGCGAGTATCAACCGGCTCTACGTGACCCGAGATGAGGCACAACATAACGCTGCGAGGTCAGCTGCGACAGTGACACGCGGTCGCGCTCGATCTAGACTCATCCGTGCAGCCAGCCTACGCTGGTACTCGCCCACCAGCAACCAATCCGCGAAACCTGGGCGCTGCGATCTGGCGTCGCAATGCCAATGCGTTCCGCTTTTTACGGGAATGCGGCGACGTCGCTTCATCGCCTTCGCTGAGGATCACCGGCGACGCCTCAAGCCTGCGATCCCACTCGATGCGCTGCTCAACGTCACCTGACGAAGGTCCGGATCACTCACCATCATGCAGATCAGTGCGGGTGTGCGCGTTGGACGCCGCGAGGCAGCGTTGTCATGCGAGCAAGTGACCGTTGGGGACCGTCGCCGCCGTCGCCGTCGCGCCGAAGAAAGTGTTCCCATTGCAAGTTCATGTGGATAACTTGTATCATGACGTGATACAACGTCACGACTGGTCGCGGCTCGCATGTTCGTACTCGTCTCACAGTTAGACCGTGACATCACCTGGGTATCGGGGCAAGGGTAGATGTTGAGGGATGCCCGTCACTGCAACTGACGACGCCTCCCGGCGGTCAGGGCCGGCCGCGGCGAAGCCGTCCGTATCTCGAGCACGCATGTTGGAAAGCGATTCGACGCGCTCGCGATCACGCTCGGTACTCAGCACGGGAACGCGTTGATCAAACATTTTAGGAATTCCTGACCTGCGCGGATCATGTTCGTCACCGTTCGCATCGCGATTTCGACGGCTGACCCCGCAACGGGCTCGTCCGTAGGCAGTACGCAACTTGCAGCCTTGTAAAGGAAAAGCTGATGTTCTGGGAAAAGAAGCTAGCCTCGTGGGCGGACAGCGTACGCACACGAACGAATGTCCCGGCGCGCATATCCTTGTGGAACGGCCAGTCGCACGACCTTGGCACGTTCGAGAAGCCTGCGGTAACGCTCCATGCGAAATCGGCGGCGGCCATGCCTCTGCTGGTTTCGCCCGGGCTCGACACGCTGGGCGAAGCCTACGTGGAAGGGAAAATCGATATCGAAGGGAGCCTTAACGACCTTATCGACGTCGGCTATGCGCTTGCCAGAACCGCCCCCGAAATTTTTGGGAAGGCGGCGTCGCATCGAACACTACTTTGCGCATTCGAAGGCCGCCGACAAGCGGGCCATTCAATACCACTACGATGTCTCGAACGAGTTCTACAAGCTCTGGCTCGATCGCCGCATGGTCTACTCTTGCGCCTACTTTGAAAACGGCGAAGAGGATCTCGCGACAGCCCAGCAGAAAAAAATTGACCACATTCTCACAAAGATACAGCTTCAGCCGGGCCAGACCCTGCTCGACCTCGGCTGCGGCTGGGGCGCGCTTGTGATTCGCGCGGCACGCAAGTTTGGCGCGAGGTGCGTCGGCATAACGCTGTTGAAGAACCAGTTCGACTGGGCCACGGAACGCGTCAAGGCATGAACCTATCCGATCGCGTAGAAATTCGCCTGCAGGACTATCGCGATGTCACGGGCCGCTTCGACCGCGTGACGAGCGTCGGCATGTTCGAACACGTGGGCCGCCGCAATCTCTCCGAGTACTTCACGCGTGTGCAGAGCCTTCTTACCGAAGAGGGTATCGCGATGAACCACGGCATTACCACGACGAGCGCGAAGTCGGATGAATCGGGATTTGGCGGCGACGCATTTATCGATAGATACGTGTTCCCCGATGGCGAGCTGCCGCATCTTAGCCTCGCGCTCAGCGCCATGCAGGAAGGCGGGCTGGAAGCATTTGACGTGGAAAACCTGCGCCGCCATTATGCGCGCACGCTGCAACTGTGGAGTGCCAACTACGAAGCGAATGCGCCAACGTTGCGCGAAATGGTCGACGAGCAGACGTTCCGCATCTGGCGCATCTATCTGGGTGGCTGCGCATACGCCTTTGAGAACGATGATGTCGCCATCTATCAAATCGTCGCGCGCAAGGCGGGGATGCGCGCCAGCAAGCTACCGTGGTCCCGTAGGTACATGTATGACGGCTAGTGCGGCTGAGCAAGGCGAGAGTGCATTGTACTTTTTCCGGACCGCCATCCGGCAAAGCGCCCCACGTGCTTACGCGCCGCAGCCCGAAAGATCGCGAAAACTGGCATTCCCATTTCCATGATTGTCAGCGTTCACTCAACCTACTCGCCCATTGATGCCGGCGAGTGCCGCGGGGGGCCTCACCATGCAGGACATTATCTCGCTCAGTGAACAGATTGTGGAGCACATCGCAGACGCGGTTGTTTATGCAAACCGGTCGGGGACGATCGAGCGATGGAATGAGGCCTGTGTCAGGCTCTTCGGCTTCAGCAAGCCCGAAGCACTCGGTCAGAACCTCGACTTGATCATTCCCGAGCATCTGCGCACGGCGCATTGGCGGGCGTTCGAAGCGGCGGTACGGAGTGGCTCGGCGCGTCTGCATGGCAGAGCGACGCTCACGCGCGCGCTCCACAAGGATGGGCACAAACTCTACGTGGAGATGAGCTTCGCACTGGTGCGAGGCGAGCAAGGCGCTGTCCTCGGTTCGGTCGCCGTAGCGCGAGATGTGACGTCGCGTGTAGAGCAGCAAAGGTTGCTCCGGCATCGGGATGACGCAGGAGCGTAGGACGCAAAAACGTGAGCAAAGGGGCTCGCAGGGAAGTAAGCAAACGCACACGGGTGCTGTGCGAACGTTCGCGAGACAGCACCTCAGGGGTCCGAGGAGTGACAGTGAAAGACGGCAAGATGCGCCGCTTCGATGCAGGCGCAGGAAGGTGCTAGTAACCCTTGCTATCGTCACGATCGCGAGATCGCGCTCGGAAAGAACGTCGAGGCGGCGGACCTTGCGATACAAGATCTCGGTTCACATTGAGGCCATCGTACAGGTCGTCTACAAGGAAGACGGGAGGCCGAGATGTCTCAACCGTTGGACATCAAAGTGGAAATCCAAGCCGGCGGGTGGGTTTGGGGGGTTGTGTCCTATTCCGCAGACAACGCCGCGCCTGTCGTGCTTGGGCAGTCATCCGAAGCGTTTCCTACCGAGGAAGCAGCGCGCGTCGATGCAGCGCGAGCGCTGCCGGGTCTGTCCGCGAAGTCCTCCATTTAAAGCGCCGCAGCTAGAGTCGTTCCATTGTCTTCGCCCCAGATACGTATGGCTCTTGCGAGCATGTACCGCACGCGGAGCCTGCCCTTCCGAATCAACAATGAGGTCACTGACGCCTGCCCTTCCCCCTTCGCAACGATACGAACCCAAGGATGCGAACCTAGGCCACAAACCTTTTTGATCCAATAGATGAGGAAGCTGCTCCGCATTCCGGCTCGCCGGTCTATGCGGAGCAAGGCTCTCACCTCTCCTACTACGTGTTCGCAGTTCGATGTAAATCGCGAGCCCCCGACAGCTGCAGGTTCGACGCATGACGCTCATTTCCTTTTCTTCGTAATGCTGAACAGCGGAAACGTACGACGTCGTAGCTTCCTTCAGTTGCCCGGCCCGCCTGGAGGCCCGTCGGCAGATCGCTGAGCGCGAGCACCGTGTCCACACCGTCCCGCCGTCCGCGAAGCTCAATGACGAGACCGCACTGGCGTCACCACTCGCCGGCGATTGGCTTGTCTGGAGCTCACCACGAAGCAGGCGATGACGCGACGAGGCACGCTATCTTGGGGCAGGCCCGCGTCGAGTGGAGCAACTGTGGCAACATTGCGCGAAATGGAAAAGGCTAGAGCGGCGCGACACGTAGACGCTCTATCCCGAATGATCGCGCGGGCTGAAGCCTTTCGGAACGCCGATGCGCGTACGGGAACACGCCAGGCGGACTACGCGATCGCATAAAATCAGAAGCAGGCCCATCGATGGCTTAGTTCGGGGCCACCGAACGGCCTCGCTCGACTGCAGCGCAGCGACGTTCAGACGGCCGCTGCCCTCGAAACTATTCGCGGCGCAGCCCTACGGAGCACACCAAGAGCAAACCCCACGTCAAGAAAGTCATTCCCGGCTGTCGCGAGCTAGAAGCGCGTCAGCTCCCACGTCTCCCGCTGCTGTCATACACGCGTTATTGGCATCCGCGCGACTATTGAGAAATCGCAGCCAGGCGGTCGAGAATTTTCTGCGCCCTTGCCGATATATCGGCCTCTGCATTTTCATTGCAAACGGTAAGCACCCTCGCCTTCCAATAGCTCGGTCGACTGAGCAGGCATTTGGCGGAAAACGCCTTTTGCGACGTTTCCAAAACTGTCAGAACCGTCTCAATGTGAGCAAGCTCTTTTCTTCTAAGCTCATTGACGTTCATATTCGCTTGATAACCGACGGTGGGTCATCTTTTTCCGGCTTTGAATTGGCCGCTTGTTCTCTCAGGCTAGCAACCACGCGATCACGTTCGCGCTCTCGAATGTAATGTTTCAGTATCGCAGGAACTGCAATTAGGACGGCGGTTCCAGCGAAACTACAGCCGACCAATATGTCGCTCATGGCGACGTCCTCAAGGTCACGGGGATCCGCATATCGCTGATCCGTACGTCGTTTAACTAAGACAGTTTATATTTTTGTTCACGCATGGAGCGATTAAAACATGTATCCAAGTGACTTGTTTAGTAGGGATAACGTGAAACTGCCGTTAAAATCCGATCGTTCGTCTAAATTCCCATTGTTTGGCAAGAAGACTCCGCTAAATATTAAGACGAATATCCGTAACGGGCGGATCAATGCAGCAGAGAACAGTTTTTATCCATCCGATCGTGCCGATCTTTGTGGGCAGCCGTCCGACGTCGTTCAAGTTCGCGCTGACGGCGTTGAGAAGCGTCTAGAGGCAACGTGTTTCCAGCAACTTCACCGCTCGCGACGACGTGTCGTAGGACATCAGTAGGATTGGAGTTATGCAAACAGGCGCCCGTGCTCGAAGCCTCTATCGAGGCAAGCAATGTCAAGAGCAATCGTCAAGACTGGTGTACGCGGATCGGACGGCGTGATCAGGCGGCCAGTGATTGAGGAGCCGGTGTGCTTTCAATCACCGGGGTTCCGTCCTTGAAGGGGATACCCTTCAGAAGCGCCTCGATATTCTCTGCGCCGCGGATTTTCCTCCATGACTTTTCGGCGGCTTCAATCAATTTGAACGCCATCGCGAGGAAGGTTGCGCGCGACAGGCAGTTACGTGTGCGGCTTGTGCGATGGCGCACCGTCGCGAACGTCGATTCAATCGGATTCGTGGTCCGCACATGCTGCCAGTGCTCGGCAGGGAAGTCGTAGAATGCGAGCAATTCGTCTCGGTCCTTCGTGAGTTTCTCGACGGCCTTTGGATACTTTGCCGCGTAAGTGTCGACGAACTCGTTGAACGCGACGATCGCATCGGCTCTTGTCGCGGCATTCCAGATTTCAGTAAGCGCCGCCTTGGCCTTGCCGTGCTGCGACTTGGGCATGACGTTGAGGATGTTGCCGACCTTGTGGAACCAGCAGCGCTGGTGCTGTGTCTGTGGAAACACTTCTTCAAGCGCTGCCCACAGCCCCATCGCGCCATCGCCGACTGCCAGCAGCGGCGGCGCCTGCAGACCTCGCTTCTTCAGATCGAGCAGCAGCTCTTTCCAGGATTCCTTCGATTCGCGATAGCCGTCGCTGAGCGCCATTCGCTCCTTGCAGCCGTCCGGTTTTACGCCGATGATCACCAGCAGGCACTGCCCGTCCGAATCCTCCGCGCGGGCCTGCGTATGGATGCCGTCGGCCCACCAGTAGACCCAGCGCGAGGCCGAGAGGTCACGCTTGTTCCACTGCTCGTACTCTTCTGACCATGCGCCCTTCAGACGGCTCACGACGCTTGCTGACAGCCCTTTGGCCTGCTCGCCCAGCAACTCCGATAGCGCCTCGCCCATGTCGCCTGTCGAGACACCACGCAGGTAAAGCCACGGTAGCGACGACGACACCCGCGGCGACTTGCGCACATACGGCGGTACGATCGTCGAATTGAACTTGATGCCGGAGCCCGAACGATCGCGAACCTTCGGCACCTGAACAGGCACCGGTCCCACGGCCGTAACGATCTCGCGCTCTGGCAGGTAGCCGTTGCGCACGACCGCCCGCCGCCCATCGATCGTCTTCACATTCGAATATTGCTCGAGCATCACTGCCAGTTCCGCCTCGATTGCCTGCTGGATGATTCGCCGCGCCCCTTGCTGAATCAGATCGTCCAGGCCGGCGGCCCTCGCGACTTGCGCTTCTTCTGCTGTTTGACTGCCGCTAGTTTCTTGCGTATGTTTCGCCATGGTGGTGGAGTTCGATTGTGGAAGTGTTACCGTGAGAAGCAACATTCTCCTTCAATCGCCACCGCCTTCTTCCGTCTCTTCTCCACGCCGCGTACACCAGTTTCAACGATAGCTCCAATGTCAATGACAATCCGGCCTTGCGTGCACGGTTCCGCATCTTGACGACTGGTGTTTGATGCTTGCGCCTCGGAACTTCGCACGGCTCCGAGCAGCCGTGGTGAGTCCGTGACGCTGCATTGTCTAACGTTCCGGGGGCTCGCGCTCGGCCTCGTCATCGCCGCTCTGATCGCCTCTGGTGAGTGAGTTGCCGTCGAAGATCAAGCGACGGAGAACGCGCAGATGGTGAAACTGAAGCGCACCGGGTTTTCCGGAGACCTCAACTCCTGAGAGAATGAGGAAATGGAAAACATCGACAAAGCAAAACGC
>NZ_JBFUPT010000066.1:0-10514 GCF_041360715.1 Caballeronia sp. RCC_10 | reverse complement strand
CATGGTGGTGGAGTTCGATTGTGGAAGTGTTACCGTGAGAAGCAACATTCTCCTTCAATCGCCACCGCCTTCTTCCGCCTCTTCCCTACGCCGCGTACACCAGTTTCAACGATAGCTCCGTGCAGGTGAGATCAGTCCACAAGTTTGACTTACACCGATGTCGGGCCTCGACGATGCCTGATGGTTGTCGGCTGGACCTCGGCCGCATTTCCCCCATTGGGCGCCGTTCACTTCCTGCTGACGCTGGTCCCGCTACATACGAATCTTCTCCTGATGCGACGCTGTCCTTGACTTCTCTGAGCACTGGATACGCTGATTTGAACGCATCAGGGAAGGCAAACATGAAGTCAATCGTCGCAAAACCGGTCCACCGGACCCGGACGGATATGCAGTACCGCTAAGATTCGCAAGAGAGCGTCGCGGCACGCGGATGTCGAACTGGCGCATTTGGAGCAGGTGGTATCTGCGGTACGAGCGTCAACAGGAATCGAGTTGCCAGTTGGCGCAGCGTATTGGATGACGCGAATACACGACCTCCGAAGTTGCTACGAGTTGCTCCCAGTTCAACTTGCCAGGTTGTCGGCTGTCGAACAGTGCGTGAAGGACCATGTACAGGACAAGTGGGGATCGCTGCCGATCTGCCGTCCCGCCGTCGCCTAGGAGCAGGCTGACGAATTTGTCAGTGCTTAGATCATCAGCGGTAGGGTGTTCCTCGTTCGATGGCGGGGCATCCTGTTCGACGACCTCCTCAACGCGGAGCGTGCTCGCGACTGATTAAGGGCGGCAGCGAGAGGTCTTCTAGGCCGTTGAGTTGGGGCGGGCGGACGCTCGCGTACGAGGTCTGGGGCGTGCGCAGCCGACTGCACCTCGTCAAGGGGCGAGCCGCCGCGGAGGTACGGTGATAGCCGTTCATCATTACGCCGACGGCACTTCATTAGCAGGTCAACACCGCCCGTCATTCACCAGATACATGCAGCGATATTTCGGTTCAGCGCCGCGCTGGCTCGCGGTTCGGTAAGATGGATGTTGATCTTGAGTGAGGAACGACGGATGAACAAGCAGGAATTGATTGACGCGGTCGCCTCACAGGCGGGTACCAGCAAGAGCGCGGCAGAGGAAACAATCAACGCCGTGCTCGACACGATCTCGAAGGAAGTGGCCGGTGGCAGTGCGGTTCAATTGATCGGCTTTGGCACCTTCGGCAGCGGCGAACGCGCGGCGCGCACTGGTCGCAATCCGAAGACCGGCGAGACGCTTCAGATCGCCGCTGCGAAAACGGTGAAGTTCACGGCCGGCAAAGCGTTCAAAGACGCGATCAACGGCGCGTGAGACAGGCGCGTTAGACCGCGCGGGCAGAAACTCGCCCGCGCCTCAGAAAAGCTGGCTATCCAGCGGCAGCAGATTGATGAGTTTTACTGCCGTGAGGCGCTCGGCACCGTCCGAATGGACGGACCCGATCATGACGCGTTGCCCGCGGGCCTCGCCCAACACCTCTACGATCCGTTCCCGGTAACGGGCCAGCGTGCCGCGAGGCAGCTTGCGTGCGTTAGAGCGGTGATTCGACGGGGCATAGGCGTGTCGCGGCGAACCTTGACCGATTATGCAAGCTAGCGCGCTCCATCGCGACAAATTGTGTTCACTTTCACCTATTAAATGTCTAAGCGTCGCACTGTGGTTCGTTCATCGCCGGTTCACGGCCGGGGCGTATTCGCGCTAACGCCCATCACTGCGGGCGAAGTGCTGTTCGAGTATCAAGGCGCGCTTCTCTCCTGGAAGGAAGCGCAGCGTCGCTACGAGCGTTCCGCTGCTGAGGACGGCCACACCTTCTTTTTCGATCTTGGCGATGGACTCGTGATTGATGGAGGGCAGGGTGGAAACTCAGCGCGCTGCCCCCGTTGCCGCCAAAGCCAGACACGCGTGCGTCGCCACCCTTGCCACCAATAATGGTCCCTCTGTTGCCTACGATGATCCCGCTGCCGCCCTCACCACCGATACCCTGAGATCGCTTATTGAGGTTCGACCTGACCCAGGTTTCGTGTTGACCTTTCCATTCTTGCAGCAGTTCCGACGAGTAGTCAGCTCCGCCGTTTTTGTCGATGAGATCGGCGCACGCGGCGCAAAGATAGATCGCGTTCGATATAGACGCCCGCTCCGAAGGAAGCATTTGTGCGTCGAACCGCGGTCCGCCGGCCGCGGCTGCGGCGATGTGAGCAGCCTTCCCGAGGCACACGACGCTGTCATCGTCTGACTCGGCGGCAGCGACGGTATTGGCTCTACACACAGGATTCGAACAAATGAAGCCGGCGCGCATTCGGAGCGCGGTAACGACGGGTTTAGAGAAGTTGTCTCGTGACATGCGGCCCAACTCGCGCGTTTGGTAGAAGTAATCCTTTATACGTCGCGCGCCGACATTTGGCTAGATGACGCTATCGCTGGACTTCGCAGTCGTCACAGTCGACCTCACCGCACGTCTCTACGCGACATGCCTTTCGGCGTTTCTCGTGACTGCCAGGCTGGAAGTCCGTCGATCCCGGATTATCTGCCCTTAGCTTCGTGACCCAGTGACTGCAGCAGTGGGTCGCGAGTGCGAGTTTTGTGAAGCGGCGCCCGTGATTGTGCCGCGCGACGCCGCTAAGGTCGCTAATCCGCCTGGCTGACGATTAAAAAGACTACCTTAATATCCGAAGGCCGAAGCGCCCGCGTCAGCCACCGCCCGGTGTTTGACCAAGCGCCGTCTGGAACAGTAGACGTCTCTCGGCGAGGGTGATCACCAACGGGCGAAAAATTCGCCGCTATCCGCTCTATCGTATCGTTTCATTGCCGACACAAGATAGTCTTTTTCCTGACCGGGCTCAACCGTTCTCCTCTTGCGCCATGACAGCTCGTCGACTATGAACGCTGCACAGACAGAATCACGTGTGTATGCCTCTGACGCGCCTCGTAGCGTAAGTAAGCTGAGCATACGGGCTGCCAGTCTGCCGCCTTGACGGCATAACGCCGAATGCCAGGCCTGAGTTTGTGGGACAAAGAATAATGCCAGCGTGGGAGAAACAGCGAGGCAAGCAAAAAAGTCTTCACGGTCAAACCAAGCACAACGTCCTACCGGGTAATTCGAAGTAAAGAATGGCCTAGACGGATCGGTCTGCAGTTCGACCCACTGCCGGCTTGACAATGCGCGAGCGTGGTCCATACCGCCGAAACGCACGTAGGCGCCGGCGGCGAGCGTCCCTGTACTTCGCAATCCCTTCATTAGAGCCGCGACTGATCCAATGTCTCCCTGCACGTCCTGATGTTTGAGTGCGAGCGCGGTCGCCATTCTGTCTATCGTTTCACCGGATAGGTGCATCTTTTCCATTACTACGGGGTTCCGCGCCTCAAGCGAGACCACATATTGGGCAAAGAGGGTTCGCTCCGTAGCACTTAATTGGCGGATCCCTTCGTGGCGGATTTTTCGCAGGATCTTGCTGCCCGGTGTGTCCAAGAGGTCGGTCATCACGGAGCTCTCGAACTCGTGTGTCTCCGTCGAGTTCGACAAGGTGTAGAGATCGTTGGCCGACGCGCAAGCTGTGATTGGTTTTCCGCGCTTGAACTCCACCTTGCCCGCCGCCGGTATCCACTTGTATCGATGAACCTTTTGCCGTGCAGGATCTACGGACCACGCTTTCAGAAAGTGTTTCGGAACATAGTGATGATTGCGAGGCGCTTTGTCAGACGCACCTTTGGGCGAGTGGCTTTCTTTTTCCTTCATACTCTCGAGATAACGATGGTCTGGGTCGCGATAGAGCGATCGACGTACTATTGGAAAGTCGGGACAGCGCGATCGTGACTCTGATCGCCGTTCGCACTGAAGTCCTCCCGGCAAGCATCCGAACTTCTGGGTCCTCTTCTTTACGTGAACGGCAAAAAGGGCGGAATCTGAAGGGTCCTTCAAGCGGAGGGTGCGAGCTGGCAGACCGTCACACAGCGAGCGCAAGGTTGATGCGTCGAGCGACCGCAGTACTTCCCAGGGTGACGCGAGGCCGGGACGATTGACGAGCCGCTTTTGATGCGTGAAGACGCTTTCACATTTGCGGAGGCCGACGTTCGATTGCGCCGCGTCCCAATGACGGCAAACCGACATGCAGCGGCCGGTCCGCGGCTAACCGCCGAACGTCGACAAAGGCCGATCACCGTTCGTCGATGGACGACAGTGCGGCCGCCGAACACCGACGAGACGCCGAACAGGAATGATTAAGTGGAAGCCGGTGATGGCTGTCGCGTTCGTCGAGTTGCGGCGGAGAATCAATCCGTTAAGGGTAGTTATCGGAACAGCGGCGTCTAGAAGAGGTCCTTATTTATTGGGCATTCGCTTTCGGCAAATGACACGGGGCTGAAAAATCGGCGAAGAACTTCCCGCAGCGACGGGAGGTTCATACGGGCCCTCGGGGGTGTGCGCCCCATCGAGTTTCCTCGTTCGTTGAGGTGGAATGTCAATTTCTATCGAAAACGCTTGTCTGATAGTTGTTATTAGCAGTGATCGATTTAATGGCTAGGATGATGAGAAAGCGCATCGCGCCTTGCACCAGATGGGCTTTGAGCAGAAAAACCGCTGTGTTTGCAAATTTCCCATCGCGTCCGCATACTAGCTAACCTGTCCTAGCTAACCGCGAAGAGGTCGCGATGCTGACTGTCAACATGCACGACGCCAAATCCAAGCTGTCGGGCCTGGTCGAGTGTTTAGAGAATGGCCGTGAAAACGAAGTCATCATCGCCCGCAACGGTACGCCGGTGGCGCGGCTCGTGCCCTTTTCGGCACCCAAACGCATTGGCGCGGCTCGTCACTTACTCGCGGGCCTTGCGGTGCCCGACAGCATCGAGGCGTTCAACGCCGGTGATGACGCCATTGCCGCCGATTTTGATGCGAGCGCTGAGCGAGATCTGTTGCCATGAAGATCCTCCTCGACACCCATATCGCTCTTTGGGCGGCGCAGGGCGCAACGCAGCTCCCGGCGCGCGCGACGGAACTCATCGAGCGGCCGGACACGACGCTGTTCGTGAGCGCTGCGGCGATTTGGGAAATCGCGATCAAGTATGCGAAGGGCAATTTGCGGGTGCATCCACGCGACGCGCGTTCCGCTTTTCACTTATCGGGGTTCGCCGAACTGCCCGTCAGCGGCGACCATGCGCAGGAAGTCGCTGGATTGCCGCTGTACCCGGATCACGCCGACCCATTCGACCGAATTATGGTTGCCCAGGCGCTTACCGAAGCGATGCCGTTGCTGACGGCCGACCCCAAGCTGTGGCGCTACCATCCAACGCTGATCATGCCGGCCTGACATGTGCATGCGCATCGGACAAGGAGCCAGTTGAGCGCCGCCTTGTCGTCGTCTGTCGTACCGGAGCGACGAGTACAGGCTGGCGCCGCTGTCAGTTGAGCGGAATGCCATGCCGTGATTAGACGGATGTCGTCGGATGTTGCCCGTCGGCCGACGTGGGGCCGCTGCAGTTCCGTGCGCTAGGGGCGCAGTGAAGTACCGACGGCTATGCGGCGATAGACCAGACGTACCCGTATCGGCTCACCGTCATTGCCCGAAAAGGCTCACCAAACGAGCTGCATGCGGGAGCCGTGGGCTTCCGTTCATGAACCAAAAACAGCATCACGATGGCCAACCAACCACAACAACTGACCTTGCCCCCGCCGCGCACCTACACGCGCACCGACTTCACCGCGCTGCGCGCATTCGTGCAACGGTTGCCTGCGGCCACATCGCGCGTCTTTATTACGATCCTGAACACGCGCCGCACGCGGCGAGCGCCGACGCGATGGAGCGGTATCTGCGCACGAGGCGCGATGACCTGGTGCAGCTCGCGCTGCTGCACGGCTCGTCGGTGCTCGCCGATCACCTGAAGGCATCGATCAAACAGCACGGCAGCGCGAAACTCACCGCGATGACCTTGCGCATGGTCGAGCAGGCGTCGACGCTCGCCGCGGCGGTGCCGCTGGCGGCGCATCCGGTGCACCTGTGGTTCCGGCCGCTGATCGCCGAGCGCCTGACCGGAGAGGGCATCGCTACCCTCGGCGCGCTAATCGACTACTGCAATGCGCGAGGCGGCAGCTGGTGGCGCTCGGTACCCCGCATCGGCGCGTTGCGCGCCCGCACGATCGTCGCGTGGCTGCGGCGGCACGAAGCCACGCTCGGCGTGAAGGTGGTCGTCGACGTCGACACCGCGTCGTTGGTCCCGGCAAGCGGGAGCGAAGGGAAGGGGGCCGATTGCGTGATCGTGATTGGCGGCGATCCAGGCGAACCGCGGCTCGCGCCGTTCGAGCACCTGGCGGTGCCGGCCGAGTTATCCGGCGCGGCCGATTCAATCGCGCGGCGAGTTTTGCGTTCATTCGCGCGGAGCACGATCTGGCGGCGGTGCACGCATATTTGCACCGCTATCGCGACCGGCCGACGACCTTGCGCGCCTACACGCGCGACCTTGAGCGGCTGATCCTGTGGAGCGTGGTGGTTCGGAAGAAGGCACTGTCGTCGCTGACCGTCGAGGACTGCGAGGCGTACAAGGATTCTCTAAACGCGCCGCTGGCATCGTTCACCGGACCCAAGCGCCCGCGCACCAGCGGCCGGTGGCGGCCGTTCGCGCCGGAAGGCCTGTCGGCCGACAGTCAGGCGTATGCAGTGCGGGTGCTGCGCGCGGCGTTCGCGTGGCTGGTCGAGGTGCGGTATCTCGCGGGCAATCCGTGGAGCGCGGTGCATGAACCCGCGACGGTCACGCGGGAGCTGTCGGTGCAAGTCCACCGGGCGCTGCCCGCCAGCTTATGGACGCGGGTGCGTGAGGCGCTCGATGTCCGCTGCGACGGCATAAGCGGGGACAACGTGGAGTCCGACGACGAAAGCCGGCAGTGGCGTGCGGCACGCGCGGCCACCATACTGATGGGGGACTCCGGATTGCGGCGCGCGGAAGCGGCGCTCGCCCGGCGCGAAGACTTGCGCCTCGCCGAGGTGGCCGGGGACGGGCGCGCGTCGCGCAGCCCCTCGCCCCGATCGCCGTCGCCCCCAACGTCGTCCCGCTCGGTCGAGTCGGCAGGGTCGGTCGAGTCAGGCCGCGGCCCGTCGTCGGTCTGGACACTGACCGTCATCGGCAAGCGCCGCAAGCAGCGCACGGTGCCGGTCAGTGGCGCGACCGTCGCGGCGCTGCGCGCACATTGGCAAGACCGGGCGCACGACTTTGATGCGCCGCATGCAAACGGACCCTTGATCGCGCCGCTGTGGATCCCGGCCACGCGCACCGCGCGCGAGCGGCATGATGCCCAGACAGACGAAGGGCCCTATTCCGTTGATGCGTTCGGGCGGCTCGTGCGGATGGCCGTTCAACGACTCGCCAGGAAGAGTGCCGCGCTGGCTGACTTCAGCACCGACGACGTGGTGCAGTTGGCGAACACGTCGGCGCATGCTTTTCGACATACGTTCGGCACACGGGCGGTCGCGCGAGACATGCCGACCGACGTCGAACAGGCGATCCTCGGTCACGCGTCGCTGCAAACCACGTCGATCTATGTGCGAGCGGAACGACGGCGCGTGCTCGAAGCCGCCGCGCGCTACTATGACGAAGATGCGGAGTAGGGCACGTCATCGGAGCGGCGTCACCAAGCACGGTGGGTTTTGTAGATTTAAGAGCGGTAGGGTGACCATGTCCATTAATGGGGCGACATTCAAGCGGATTTCCTGAACGCCCTAACGCGTGAAAAGAAGGTCGTTTGGGTGTTTCTGGTCAACGGCATCAAACTCACGGGCCAGCTGGTGGCATTCGACGAATACGTTCTTGCCCTTCAGTCCCCGACGGGGATTCAGACGGTGTTCAAAAGCGCCGTGTCTACCGTCTGCGAAGCGCACGTTGTTGAGCAGCCCAGAACGAGAGATTGGCGCGAGCGTCCGCCCGCCAGTGAAAGCCATCGTTGAATGGGGCGCGTCGCAGCAGGTAATACAACGCACTGACGGCACTGCTGCGCGTGCTCTTGGGTGGGGCCAGACGGCTGCTGCGGCCGTCCGCGGGCGCGTCCAAAAAAAAGAGCGGCATCGCTGGTGATGCAAGCGAGGCCAAACGAGCATGCGCGCTACAGTTGAGGCGATACGCGCGCGCAACCCAGGTCCCGCGGCTGCGCCTGCGCACAACCTTACCCACAGATTCTGTGGGTAACCTTCGGTCCTGTCTGCGACCGCTCGGCCTCAGACAGGTCCGACAGATCGGAGCGACCCGGCTGAGACCGTCGCCCGCTGACGGCTCCTTGCAGCTTAAACATCGCTATTTCCAGGTCGCCTTGCTCGTTGTCCGGCATTCGCAAACTTTGAGTCCTGGTGGTCGTGGAAGCGCCGCCATGACGCTGCGGCCTGAGCGACGCGCGCCGCATCGATGGGCGTTTAGCTTGGCACAGCGAATGCGCTTGCGCTTTTGTTGACAGGTTCGCTTCGGTGCAGCAATGGAGTCCCGTCCGTTCAGTCTTGCTGACTGGCATCGCTTTCTTTTCGGCAACGCCTCATGGCCGTTCCTGCTTGAGGTGCTCATGAGGACGGGCGTGACCTACGTCCTCCTCGTCATTGCCATGCGGCTGCTTGGTCGGCGCGTCGCGGCACAGTACACCCTTTTTGAAATTTCCATCGTTGTGACCCTTGCGGCGGCGATCGGCGTTCCGCTCCAGGCCGCCAATCGAGGCATGTTGCCGCCGTTGCTGATTGCCTTGGTTGCAATTGGCCTTCAACGGCTTATTGCAAGGGCCGGAATCAACCATCGGCAGGTCGAGACGATGGTGGCGACAGACGTTACACCACTGGTCCGCGAGGGGCGGTTCGAAGCCGCCGAGCTGAAGCGCGCCGCAATGCCGCGCGAGAAGATCTACGAGGCGATGCGCCTGGCGGGGTGGCAGCACCTCGGTCAGATCAGTCGGCTGTATATGGAGCCATCGGGATCGTTTTCATTCATCCCGGCGCGGCCAGCCAAACCCGGACTATCGGTGCTCCCCGAAATAGATGAGGAGTTGCGCAAAGAAAGCCGCGTCGACGGCTACTGCGCTTGCCTCACTTGCGGCAACACCGTGAGGGCGACGCAAGCCGAAGCGCACGACTGCAACCACTGTGGCGCGCACGACTGGACCTACGCGGTCACGGAGGTGGAACGTCGATGAGCTTCATGGAGCGGTTGTTGATCGGTGATGGCCCGTGGGCGTTCCTCGTTGAGATCATCCCGCGCGCAATCGTGATGTACCTGTTCCTACTGGTCGCGATGCGCATGATGGGCAAGCGCATGGCGGCCCAGTTGAGCACGATCGAGCTCGCGGTGATCTTGATGCTGGGTGCGGCGATTGGTCTGCCGATTCAGGTGTCGTCGCAAGGTGTTCTGCCGGCTGGCGTCGTGTTGGCGACCGTGGTGGCCCTTCAACGGCTCAGCGCGCAGGCCGGGTTGCGATGGCGAAAGTTTGAGGTGCTAGAGCAGGGCGACGTTTCGATCGTTGTTGCAGACGGACGGATACTGTTGGACGAATTGAAGCGTGGACTGATTTCCCGCGAGATGCTGCAATCTGAGCTTCGTGCCGCAAACGTCGCGCATCTCGGGCAACTGCGGCGCGTCTACCTCGAGGCTTCCGGTTCGATCAGCATCGTCTGGAAGGCGCAGCAGTGTCCCGGGCTGGCGGTGCGCCCCGATATGGAAGAGTCCCTGCTCGATGCCATCGGCGCTCGCGGCTACTTCTCGTGCTGGAGCTGCGGCTTCACAGTGCAGTCCGACGAGCGCCCCACCACGGCATGCCAGGCATGTGGGTTCCAGCGGTGGGAGTCCTCCGTCAGGGTGCCCGTTGAGCGAACGACTCAGACCGACATTGAGCAGACGAGCGGGGCTTGGTCGCGCTAGTCGAGAAGGTAGCGCAGCAGAGGCGCAAGCGTGTCCGGGTCCGTCGGCTTCAAGCAATATGCGGCGAACCGAGCTTCTTTTGCCGCTTCGAGATCCGGCTGTCCAGAGAACGAGCCGCATCCCCGACGATGACTGCGTTCGCTGTATCGAGCGCTTTTCTTAATAGCCGGGCGACGTCGAGCCCCGACATGGCCGGCATCCAGAGGCGCGGTGAGATGACATCGGGCCGCCATCGCTTTCGACGTCAATCGGCTCCTGGCCGCCGTACGCGCTTTGCGTGCGTCCAGACCAGTGCAGCATACGATGGCTCGTTGCATTTTCACTTGGACCCGAGAGCAAACAATGCCCAAAAATGCCCCGGAAAGAGTCGATCAACCTCAAGCGCATTGCAGGAGGCGCGCTCCCGACAGCAATAAGAGCGGGGGCTGACTGCGCCCAGAAGCGCGGGGCCGCGGCAAGCAATGGGCTCAGCGCGGTAAGCCGGAACGCTAATACGTACATGCGGGCCGACGCAGCATCACGTCTGTACTAAGGGGTCGTTAAAACCTGTAATAATGGGCGGTTTCAAGGTTGAAGCGCAACAGCGAATTTAATGTTTAGAGCCATGAGGTTGAGCTGCGGAAGCGAGTGTG
>NZ_JBFUPT010000065.1:0-11086 GCF_041360715.1 Caballeronia sp. RCC_10 | reverse complement strand
CACTTCATCGATTCTCTCAAGCGCAAGCCGCAGGCGTTCAGGGGGTTTGCGTTTCGCGACGCGCTGTTTCCCCGTGAGGCCTACCGCCGAACCTGGGAGAGGCTGGAGGCGCAACTGACGCAACGTCAGGCATGCAAGACGATCGTGGGGCTGCTCGAACTCGCAGGACACCATGGCGTTGAAGCGTTGCTGGCCGAGCGGCTGGACGTCTTGCTCGAAGCAGGCGAACTGCCCGATCTGAAGCAGTTGCGCGATGAATTCGCGCCACGTCAGGCCCTATGTCCCGAGGTGGTGGTCGAGATGCCGCCCGTCGCGGTCTATGACGAGCTGCTCGACAAGGTGGCAGCATGAACATCCCTGCCCATGACAACGGCCGTCTGGCCCTGATGCTGAACGAGTTACGCCTGCCGACGATCGGCAGGTTATGGCCCGAGTTCGTTGAGCGCTCTGACAAGGAAGGTTGGCCGGCTACGCGATTGCTCGGGGCGCTGCTCGAGCATGAGCTGGCCGAACGTGCCAAACGACGCATCGAGCGGCACCGGACCGAGTCGCATCTGGACCCGACCAAGACGCTGGCCACCTTCGACTTCGGCATGGTGCCAATGGTCTCGAAGGCGCATGTCACTGCGCTGGCTACCGGAGATTCGTGGCTGGAGAAAGGTGCCACGATTCTCCTGTTCGGGCCGCCCGGTGGCGGCAAAAGTCATTTAGGTTCGGCCATCGGACATGCTTTGATCGACGTCGGCTATCGCGTGCTGTTCACGCGCACCAGCGAGCTCGTACAGAAGCTCCAGGCCGCGCGCCAGAGTCTGCAACTTCCATCCGCGCTCACTAAGCTCGATCGGTTCGATCTCATCATCCTGGACGACCTGTCGTACGCGCGCAAGGACCAGGCCGAAACCAGTGTGCTGTTCGAACTGATCGCCGAGAGGTATGAGCGCAAAAGTCTTTTAATAACGGCCAATCAGCCGTTCTCTGGCTGGAATGACGTGTTCCCCGACCCCGGCATGACGGTCGCAGCCATCGACCGGCTCGTCCATCACTCGACGATCTTCGAACTGAATGTAGAAAGCTATCGCCGTCGAAAGGCCAGCGACAAACAGAGCGCGCGCCGGCGACAATTACCCGACGACAATTACGATGGAGGCGCGACAACTATGAATTAGCCAGCGACAACTACACCCGTTGACCGGCCAAAATAATTGTCGCTGATCGGCCGTGCTGCTTGACGCTGTCTAATCTTGCCTTCACGCACGGCAATCGCGCGAATGCGCTCGTCAAATCCCCGAGTATCGAAGAGTTTCAAGACGCGATGGACGCAAGTCCGGCCTACCGCGCGAACTTCAAGGAGTTGCGCAAGCGCGTGATCGAGCCATCGGTCAAGGAGCTACTCGATAAGAACGGCCCCGTCGTGAAATGGGAGCCAGTAAAGGCCGGCAGGAAGGTGGTTAGACTGCGCTTCGAGTTCGAGCCCGATCCGCAAGGCGCTCTGTTTTGACAAAGTTGCGGGAAAAGCCAGGTTTGGCCGAAGAACACCGGTATAAACGGAGCTGCTGTCCGCAAACGGCCGCTTAACTGCCACTTTTCTGCCCCTATGGGTGGAGTGCGGACCGCCGTAATCGGTTGACGTCACAAAAGCGGCCGATATCTGACACTTATCGGGCACTTCCAGGTGCCCTCCAGAGCCCATACAGGGCCCACAAAGTCTCTTGCCATATTTCAATCTCGGATCAGAGCCGCCCAAGGGGCCAAGCAGGGTTCCTAGACGGCCCCAAGTGTTGTCATCCGCGCAGATTGCTGTTCGCCTGCTCAGTAGCAGCAAGGATCAATCGTTCCACTACCTCCCGGATCGTCTCACCCCGATTCCTGAGTCCTCGGAGGGCTTCAAACGCCTCAGATGAGATCCGCAGTCTCGGCAGCGCATCGGCAGGTCCAGAGAGCCCTTCAAGCCGCGTTCCGCCTACTAGTTCCGCCTTGACCTTCCACACACTGCCCTTCGGTAGCCGATGCACGGTGACGAATTCAGGCTTGCTGTTCATAGGTGGCCCTCAGATAGTTGTTCCAGACCCACCGGCCGCGGCCTTCGCCATGCCCGAGGTCACGAGAGCACATTGCGAGCGCTTCTTTCTCGCTATGACCTTCGCTCCGGTAGTGCTCGTAGTTATCGCGACAAAAAGCGCGGCGCAATGCGTGACCGGAGTCCTTACCGGTCAACCCCAAAGCCGCAAAGCGGTCTTGGACCTGCTTTTGAGCTGCTCGCGTACTCTTAGCGTTGACCAGATATGGCCGTGTCTTTGTCGTGACCTCCAGCGCTGACCTGACTGCAGCCAAGGCTCTCGCCCGATAGGGTTCCGGGATTACGGTGTCCCTGACGCGTCCGCCTTTTGTGCCGTGGCGGATCGTCACAAAGCTCTGTCCGCGTGCGAGCGCCGCCTCCCACTGTTTCAAGCTCTTATAACTTTCAATCATTTCTTCTCGCCGCAAGCCCAGGCAACGCTCGAGCTGGATCCAGGCGCGTGTGTCAATCGATGCATGTTCGAGGGCGTGCCCAAGCACGTTTGCATCGACTACGCGGCCAATGCCGATCCGCGTGCCGGTCGGCACGCCAAGCTGTTCATTGGTAACGGCATCCGCCCAGTCGCCGCGGCCTGCCCCCTGCAAAGCACGGCGAAGGTGACTGACCTCGTTCTGGATTGTGCGCGGCGTGATGCCGGCTTCGATCCGAGTGCCGACATAGTTGCGAAGCTGCTTCTCGGTGACCGTGGCGGGATCGACATCGCCATAGCGCCGCTGTTTGGCATGCGTCGCAAATGCTCTGAACGTCGTCAGCATTTTCTGCCGAGTCAACGTCGCAGCCCCCTTGTAAAGCGCTGCCATCATGAACTTCGCTTCAACAGAATGTTCTCGCGCCTGAGATCGCTTCGGCAGTGACGCGGGCTTGCTTGTGCTTTTCATCGTCATCTTGTTTGCGTTGTTCGTTTTCGTCTTGCGCCGGGTCGCTCCAGCGAGCCGGGTACTGCGTGCGTTTAGGTAGCTGTGGGCCGCCACCTGGAGGTGGGTTTTATGGCCAGGGTGCTGCTGCCGATGAGGTCGTTTGTCGTTCGCCGGTTGGCCGGTTCGACGCGCTGACGTGCGCTTAACTATCACGTCGCGAGACGGGCGCCTTATGTGGCGAGGGCGAGAGGGGTGCGCGAAAGCGCGTCACTGCTACGCGATGCGAAGCAGTGACGCGCAAAATCACGTGGTTGCCTTCGGCGGATGTAGCCTGATGATCAGCCCGCGGAAGGCGGTGAAGGCACCGCGTCGTGCTTACTGCGTTTGGCTGTCGGCACAGCAAACGGGAAGCGTGGACGCGATGCGCTAGATGGGCTGCTCGTTGGCCGCCGAAAGACGAGGGTAGGTTCGAGCACGGTGGCTCGGAGAAATATAATGCGCGGGCAAGGCGCGAGGTGAAAAGTGTCTACGCTTGGAATGGACGGACTACCAGAGCCCCGCCGAAGCGCCTCAAAAAAATCGCTCAGGGGGCTGTGCAGGGCGGACGCATCCGATGCACTTGCCGTAAGCGGTTTGCGGGCAAAGTGCCCGGCTTAAAGATGGGATCGACTCGGTTGAGCCTACGTCGATGCGTCGAGACGCGAACGTTAGCGCGACCTTATCACAGGGTGGTTTGCCCTGGCTATGACATGTCCCAATTTCTTTAAAGCTATCAAAAAAGGATGCCTTTAAAGAAACGGCCACTTTCAAAAAGACCCAATAAAGGAGAACCCTTTCCATTTCGCCGTTGCATGCATACCATGCCTATAGATGAACCGCGAGTAACAATTGCCCAAGAGGACGATATGGAAGAGCCCATTCTCGAAGAACAACTCCGTACGCTTGCCTATCAACTATGGGAACAAGCCGGTCGCCCTGATGGGCGGTCAGATGAGTTTTGGCAGCAAGCGCAACATGAGCTTGGCGTACAAACCAACGGGTTGGCAGATGAAGCCACTACGGACGCGAAGGGGCTTCCGTCGAATCTTCCGCTCCCTAAATGATTGGCTTTGGGCTTATTCAGTGGCCTTGGGCTCGCAGCCCGGACTTCCCTGCCGTCGGGGGCGCGAAAAGGATCTTGACTGCACGTGACGCGCATCATCGAGCTTTCAGGTGTCTCACTTGCGATGTGGTACTTAATACTTAAAAAAGCCCGCGCAAGCACGGCGGGCCAAGCTTTCCACGCGGTCGGCCGAGAAAGCAATCGCTCATGCGTGTCTTCTTTTTCGCCTTCTCTTTGCGTACTACCACGCCTAAGCTTTTTGTTGCGCCTGTCGCAAGGCGCGCTTTAGAGCATCTGTCTGCTTGGCCCGTTCCTAGTGTCGGGCCTTCTTTCCCTAACCGGGGAGCTATTCTCCGAAATGACTCACGCCATGGACGACAGCTATTGGGAGATCGTTGTAAGACCGCATACCGGCGCTGGCTGGCGCATAGAGCTTCCCCGGCTCGATGGCCCCTTCGTGGTAGTCGTTAGCGATGCGATGTCAGCCCTACGCTTAGCGTCCACCTTGGGTAAGGGCCGGGACATTCGCTTCCTGCACGACCTTCCTGCAGTCTCAAACAGTGACCAATCCTTTGCTTCTGAGGGCAGCTAGGTGTTCTTTTTTACGGTCAATCGATAGGCTTATCCACTCAGTACCGGACATTCGGATGGAGCGGCATGGGGTGACGGCGATGGGTAGGAGGTGACACGTGCTTCGTCGAGTTGCGGAAATCCATCCGCCAACGATGCTTGATCGTCGGGGTACGGCAAGCTTGTCAGCACAGCCCCTCCGATTTTGCGGCGCCCCGCGTCGCGCGGCCGGCCCACGTCGAGGCGTATCAGCGGCGGCTTATTCCCTACACTGTCGGGCAAGGCGGGCTCGTATCGGGCGTAAGAGGAACTTGCTTGCCTCGCGTGCTATTGAGCGCATGCTTGACCGCTGCGCCGTGTGCGTGGATTCTGCTTTCCCTTACTTCCTCGCGTCGCCTCTCGCACGGCGCACTATGCCGGGTGCCTTATCAGGCGTCGCAGACTTGGTTCCGGAACCATCCGCCGGCGGTTTTTGCTAGACGGTCTTTCTGACAAAGGCTACGGCGTTAGGGAGGAACCCAGTCGCACTCGGGCACTCGGGGAGCCGATCGGGGCGCTCCGTTTCACTCTCCCCAACAACACGAGGCGGGCCGTTCGTCGTTCTTCGCACTTCAAATTTGGATCAAGATCGAACGCACCGTTGCCGGCTAGGCAGAGCGACTACGTCATCGCACAGAAGTCGCGAGCTGCGGCGTTGCAGCTCGCGGACGTCCAGCGCGCTCAACAGCGAGGCATTGACTACGCCGGCATCGATGTCAACGCCGCCAAGTGGCGTTACGTCTGCACATCGGCGTGAAACTGCCACTCCGGGGGAGATTTGCTTGCCATACACGCCATCTTATTTAGGCAAGATGGCTTGCATATGGCATCGGACAAAAATGCAGTTCAGTTATAGCGCCCTAATACCGGCCGCAAATCGCACCTTAGCCACATCGTAGACACGTGCGCCGTACCGCACCATTGTGATCCGTAGGAATGAGAAGACTGGCGACGTGTCGGGTGGCACGAAGGGGTCCGGTGCTGAGGATTGGACGACAAGCTAGGCATGTGGCGATCTCACCTTGCCTAGATCGAGCCGATCCGTTGCCATTGGAATGCGCGTCAAGCGACTGCTCAAGAGCCTGTAGCCATCCCATACGCGCTGACGGACCGTCTAATGAGAGAAGCGCCCATTAATAAAAAATGTATGGTCCACCCCGGTTTTGCAAGCGAGCATTGGCAACGAAGCAGTTTGCGTAAATGTATCCGGCCTCTCGCGAGTCAGCCGCTTTTGGCGGCAAGGCCATGATGGGATATGCGCGTCCAGTTCCCAATAAATTGGACCGGCCACGAAGGCCGCTTTTTTGTCCCGGGTTTACCAAACGCCGTCGCACTGTTTCGTCATCAATTGCGGGCGAGCAAACTTGGAAGTGGTGAGAGCGAGGCTCCTATTGCTGCTGCGGTTGTCTCAGATAAAAAGCACCTTGTCGGGTAAGGACTGCCCAGGCAATTCGTGCGAGCTTGTTGGCGAGCGCGACGATAACCTTGTTACGGTGTATCCCCTTCGCTTCCATAGCGTTTATCCAGACCCCAAGGTGGTCCTTCGTCCGGTCGAGATGCAGGACACAGGAACGAGCGCCGTGAACAAGCAGCTTGCGCAGATATGGATTCCCACGTTTGCTGATACCGAGGAGGCGCTGCTTCCCTCCCGTTGAAAATTCCTTTGGCACAAGCCCGAGCCAGGAGGCCAGATGACGTCCGGACTTAAACTGGGTTCCTGTGCCGGCAAAGGCGGTAATTGCGGTGGCCGTCAGCTGGCCAATACCTGGCACCGACGTGAGGCGGGTCGCGGCATCATCCGCGCTGGCAATCGATTCAATCTGATGCCGCAGCTGCAGCAGGCGTGCCTCGACGGAGCGATATTCCTGCCAAAGTTCTTCGAGCAGTCGGCGCATTGATGGCGTAAGTCCGTTCTGCTCATCCGAAAGTATCGATGGCATGTCGCGGACAAAGTAGGCAGCACCAACACTGATAGTGAGTCCGTATTCAAGCAAAAAGGCTCGGGCCTGATTGATGATGGCGGTCTTGCTGGATATCAAGCGTTGCCTCACGCGATGCAGGGCCTGCAAGTCAAGTTGCGCTTCTGTCTTGGGCGGTGTGAAGCGCATTGTAGGCCGGGATACCGCCTCCGCTATTGCTTCGGCGTCGACGATATCTGTCTTGTTCGATTTGACAAACGGTTTGACAAACTGAGCGGGAACTATCCTGGCATCGTGCCCATATAGCGCTGCCTTGCGAGCCAGCCAATTGCTACCCGGGCAGGCCTCCATTCCGACCACTGTCGGTGCCGTACGCGCCAGAAACTCCAAAAGCCGGTCCCTTGTAAATCGGCTTCGGAAAACAGGCTTGCCAGCAGCATCAAGTCCGACCACATGAAACACAGACTTGCCGATGTCGATGCCCATACGAGCAATGCCTGATTTACAGGTTGCTGATTCATGACGCACCTCCGTGCGGGTAGTAAGCGTCACCGCGGATTATGCGATATCGGGAGGGGTGGACCATCCTATTAATTGACAGGCGCAGTCGGGGCCTATATCCTGAGGATCGAAAGTTCAAGAAGCTCGATTGCTGATCACCATTTTCCGCCTCATCTGCGCGGTACTCGCTGTCCTCTCTTCTTCCTTGAAGTTTTTGTCGCTCCGCACCGGAGCTGTTATTTCTATTTCAGGGAATTCTCATGGATACCGGTACTGTTAAGTGGTTCAACGATAGCAAAGGCTTTGGCTTCATTACTCCTGACGCTGGCGGCGACGATCTGTTCGCACACTTCTCGGAAGTCCGAGGCGAAGGCTTCAAGACGCTCGCAGAAAACCAGAAGGTGAGCTACGAGACAAAGCGTGGCCCGAAGGGTATGCAAGCCGCGAACATCTCGCCGCAGTAATGTAATTCAAGGGCCGGTCTACCGGCCCTTTGTTTTTGTTAGCCGACTAGCATCCTCGCTGAGCCACGCGCTCCCGATCTGATCGCCGCATTCGACTGCGCATCATTTGTCTCCGACACGATCTGTCTCGCCTCAAATTTTTTTGACTTACTTTCGCTCGTACGACATTGATGCCGTGCGTTCGTTGTCGCGTATGCAAAACACTAACTATATTCACCAGTACAACGGTTATTCGATTTCGCCGTCCGCCCACCGGTTACCTGACGGCTGGTTTGCTGCAAATCTGCTACTCACCAGAGGTGACGCCGGCAGTGCTGAAGCGGTCTCCTACAAATTCGACGTGCTCGACTATTTCGATAGTGAAACACAGGCGGTGGGGCACGCTACAGCATGGGCGCGTGGCTGGGTCGACAGTCGCGGTTAAGTCGTGGCCGGAAGCGCACAAGCGGCCATGCGGGGTGCTCCCGCGGTGCGCTTGAAAAAATCTGTCTCATCGCGGTATGCGTACCATATTTGCTGCCCGACCGAGAGTTTCATAGCCCCGGGGTGCTGCTTCCGTCAGGTAGGTGCCGTCCGACCCAGTGCCCACGTCAACCCGATTGTCGCTAACGGCGTACTGAAGAACCGCGAAGATGTTCGGCTCACGCCTCGTTTCCTCAAAATGCCACTCAAAACGATCGCCACGTTCGATCGCTTGATCTGCGCAGCGGTATTCCCGTCATTCCATCACAAGGAGCAGAGATGGCGTTATTGATCGTGCAGGTTGCAGTTAGCGGGGAACTGGTGGAGGTGTTCGAAATGCCGGTCGATGATGTCGACGGACACCGGATGCTTGCTTGCGCTAATGAAGATGAGCGGGTGATTCGTCGCGCCGGCCAGACCCTCGAAGAGGGCGAGGTCTGGATCGATCTAATCGACAGGGACGGCGAGACGCTGTTCGATGAGGTGGCATGTTTTCACCGGGCAGACGCCCCCGACGCGCTGCAGCTTCATCTCGGCATGAACGCCGCCGTTGTTAAAGACTGTCTTTCAAAGTCAAATGTTGCTTCGCTGTATGCGAGGCATCGCGTAGCTGCTCAAGCATACTTCCGCAAGGTCGATCGCCTTGTCGACTGCTCCGCGGTGAGCTCCAGACAAAGCAATCGCCGGCGGGTGGGGGAGGCCAGCGTCATGGATCTCGTCATCGAACTGCGCAGGCGGCTGGACGGTGTCGACACCCTGCTCGCGCTGAGTGAATTGCCGACGCAGGTCCAGGCGGCGGCCGGCCACCTGAAAGACGCGGCGAAGTCCTACGCGACTGCGGTTCAGCATCTATAAGGGTTGCCGAGGCCGAAGTTGGGGATGTAATCAAGGTTGGGAATTTTCGTCAAATCTGGCGTTGTTACCCGAACCGTTGACCGTGTTGGCAGCGAGCGCGTAACCTGTGCCCCCTTTTGGCGCGACGCTTGCTTCGTGGCGGTAAGGCCCCCATCGCTGACGACAGATCGTCCACGCGGCATTACAACGCAGAGACCATGAAAAATTACACACAGACCACCGGGGCCATTTCAGGCGAGCAATCTTTCAGACTGCTCGTGGCAGGGGTGACGGATTACGCGATTCTCATGCTGGATACGGCCGGATTCATCAAAACTTGGAATGCCGGGGCACAACGCATCAAAGGTTATGCGGCCAGCGAAATCCTCGGTAAGCACTTTTCGGTGTTTTACCCAAAGAACGAACAGGTTGCCGGTCGGCCGGACGGCGTACTGCGGGCTGCGGTTGACGAAGGAAAATTCGAGGACGAAGGCTGGCGGGTGCGGAAGGACGGCAGCCAGTTCTGGGCAAGTGTGGTCATCGATCCGCTCCACGATGATTCCGGCGAGCTGATTGGCTTCGCCAAGATCACACGCGACATGACCGAGCGGAAGGTCGCCCAGGAAGCGTTGCGTCAAAGCGAGCAGCAATTCGGCCGGCTGGTCCAAGGCGTGACCGACTATGCGATTTACATGCTTTCGCCGGCCGGCGAAGTGACCAGTTGGAATTCTGGCGCCGAGCGCATCAAGGGTTACGCGCGCGACGAAATTCTCGGAAAGCATTTTTCCGTCTTTTATACGGAAGAAGACCGCGCCGGCGGGTTGCCTGCCCAGATGCTGTCGATCGCCGCCACAGAGGGCCGCGTCGAGCGGGAAAGCTGGCGAGTGCGCAAGGACGGCTCGCGCTTCTGGGCGCATGTGGTGATCGATGCTATCCACAATGACGTCGGCAAACTGGTCGGGTTTGCGAAGGTGACACGCGACGTGACCGAGCGCAGACAGGCTGCCGAGGCACTGGAACGCGCCAACGCCGCGCTGTTTCAGTCACAAAAGATGGAATCGCTGGGTCAGCTGACCGGCGGCGTCGCCCACGACTTCAACAATTTGCTGGCCGTGATGTCGAACGGTTTGGATGTGATGTCACTCAGGCTCCACGAGCACGCCGATATCAGAATGCTTGAAACGATGCAGCGCGCGGTCGCCCGCGGTGCGACACTGACCCAGCAACTGCTCTCATTCGCACGGCAGCAGCCCCTCAAGGCCGAAAAATGTAACCTGAATGGCGTGCTGCGCAGCTTCGAAGCAGTGCTTCGGCGGGCAGTCGATGCCGCGATCGAGTTCGAAGTAAAGCAGGAGCCCCGACCCCGGCCAGTTCTCCTGGATGCCGCGCGGTTTGAAGCCGCACTGCTTAACCTCGTCGTCAATGCGCGCGACGCCATGCCCGATGGCGGAAAGATCGTCATCGCCGTGAAAAATGTTGAACTCGCCGCAGGGACGGTGGGCGCGCTCATGCCCGGCCCGTACGTCAGAGTGTCCGTCTCTGACACCGGCTCAGGAATGCTCCCCGAGGTTGCGGCTCGCGCGTATGAACCGTTCTTTACCACCAAGGAGGTTGGTAAGGGCACCGGTCTCGGCTTGAGTCAAGTGTACGGCTTCATTACGCAGTCCGGCGGTGACGTGGTGATCGACAGTAAGCCCGGTAGGGGCACGGTCGTCAGCATGTACTTGCCGGTAGCAAGAGGGACAAGCGGCGATGAGGAGAGCTTTACGGGTCCCATGCTCGATACGGTGTTAGTCGTCGAGGATGAGCCGGACTTACTGGATGCGACGGCTGAGCTTTTCCGCAGCCTCGGTTATGAGGTCCTGACGGCCAGTAACGGGTCCCAGGCGATGGAGGCCCTGAGCCGTCGCGACGACATCCGCGTCCTGTTCACCGATGTGGTCATGCCGAAGGGCATCGACGGTATCCAGCTCGCGCGTTCGACGCGAGACCTTCATCCTGATATCAAGATCGTACTGGCATCGGGATATCCGCTCCCAGCCCTAAAGGCGCACCACGGCAATCTTAGCGATTTTGCTTTCATCCACAAACCGTACCGGCTGGCCGATCTCGTTCGTACACTAGGCAGAGCGGCGTAGCGCGTGCTCCACCCGACGACGGATGCAGAGCGCGTTCGCTTGGCTTTGAAGCGCACCGGGTTTTCCGGAGACCTCAACTCCTGAGAGAATGAGGAAATGGAAAGCATCGACAAAGCAAAACGC
>NZ_JBFUPT010000064.1:0-11435 GCF_041360715.1 Caballeronia sp. RCC_10 | reverse complement strand
CAAACTGGACTTCTCCGCCTTCAACTCGCATGCCCGCTGAAGGCCGTTACCCACTCCGTTTTCAAAAGAGCCAATAATACCGTCGCGCAATAACATGTGTCTGTCGGGAGGGGCAACATAGGCCGTACCTTTTGCAATCGCTTCGCCGTCGGAGGCATGGACAACTGGCAACGGGCTATCCGCCGCAAGCAGTTGCGGAAGCTGACTTGGCCATGTGCCGATGTGCATCACGATGAAGATGCTCGCCGGAAAGTCCGAAGGTAGCGCGGCAACAATCGTTTTAAGTGCCGCAAGCCCCCCAAGCGAAGCTGCCACCACAACGATGTCCCGTCTAATAGTCGTTCTTTGCATGAAATGGCCTCCATGCGAAAGCCCAGCAAGCATTGAGCCCAGCAGTTCAGAAACGCGTCTCGGTGGACGGACACTGATTACAAGGTCAACGGGTCAGCGCCCTCAAGGGCGCCTGGTAATTCGAACGGCTTCTGAACCCGCAGGTATTGGCGGTACCAAGCGTCCACGGTCTCGGCGGCATACCCGGTTGCGAACAGTGCGATGCTCCGCGATGCGAGCGCATCGGCACTGCATACGACTTCTCGCCGTTCAGGTCCACATCGAGGATTGCAGCGTCGATCTGCTTTCTGCCTTTCTCTAGCCGCGCGACCGCTTCGCGTGGCGTCGAGATAGGCCCGACGACGTCTGCGCCAGCCTGTTCGAGCACGGTTGATAGCGCGAGAGCCACCAGGAAGTCGTCCTCTACTAGCAGGATCGTACGGCCTTCCAGTTTCCTCGTCGCTTCTACCATTTTTCGTCTTACTGGTTTTTACTGCCGTAGAAATTGCCTGACGGCAGCGGTATCTCGATATGGCATGAGACGCCGTCAGGATTGAACTTTAATTCAGTTCGCGCGTGCAGCGTAAATTTGAGCGCTTTCTCAATCAATTGCCGACCGAAGCCGATCTTGGTGCTATCTGGCGTCGTGCCGAGTGCGCTCTCGAGCCACCTGATCACCAGGTGGGCCGCTCCCTGCACCTCGGATTCGACGCTCCACCGCACATCCAGCCGGGCGTTCTCGTCCCTCAAAGCGCCGTACTTCACGGCATTGGTGGCGAGTTCATGAAGCACCAGTGCGATCGTTTGTACGTTGCGAAAGCCCAACGGCACGACGGGGCCACCCACCGTAATCCGGCCACTGTCCGCGACGCCGAGTGCATCGAACTCCAGTTGCACGATATCGCCAAGCTTGATGAGGTTACCGTCTGCTTCACCGATCAGTCCCTGAAGACGGCCAAGGGCTGCCAGACGGCTGGTGAAAGTGTCAAGCGCTGGGTCGCCAGTCAGGGTCTGCTGCGCGATTGACTGGATGACCGCCAGCAGGTTGCGCGTTCGGTGCTGCAATTCCGCGATCAATAAGTTCTGCCGGTCCTCGGCATGCACCATAGCCGTGATGTCGACAAATGCAATGACTACGCCATCTGTCTTTCCGTTGCCGTCTCGATAGGGCGCAAGACGCACGAGGATGTGCGTGAGTCCGTCGTTGCTAACGACCTTGCGCTCGCGTGGCTCGTCGATATTGAAGACTGCCTCGATGTCCGACTCCAGTTCGCGCATATCAAAACGACTGACCAGCTCCGTGATAGGGCGGCCGCGATCGATCGGTCGGATGTGGAATATGCTCGCCATCGCTGGCGTGAACGAACGAATCACGAGATGGCGGTCGAGAAAAACGGTGGCTACCGACGTACTCTCAAATAAGTTCTGTAGATCGCTGTTCGACCGGTTTAGCGCGTCAATCTTTCCATTGAGTTCGAGGTTGACGGTATGAAGCTCCTCGTTGAGCGAGACGAGCTCCTCTTTTGATGACTCCTGTTCCTCGTTGGAAGACTCCAGTTCCTCGTTGACGGAAACAAGTTCCTCATTGGCTGATTTGAGCTCTTCAAGCGCTGTTTCGTATTCCTCCATCATCGACTGCAGGCGTTCACGTGTATCGCGAAGCTCCTTCTCAATCTGGAGCGCTGTACCATCGCGCATGGCTTGGGCGCGCACGAGCGCGTCCTCGCGGGACAGAACAGGCCCTCGGTCTGCGAAGATGACCAGATACATGCGTTCCGCGTGCGCCTGTTCGGGTAGCGGTTCGACTGTCAGACTGATGACCTGAACCCGGCCGTCTTCACCGTCGATTGCCACGCCCTCGCGCGTGACCGAGCTGTCGGATTCGACGGCTTCCCGAAACACCGCGCGCAACTCCAGGCCGAGGCCCTTGCGTGCCATTGCGAAAACTTGCCGGGACGGGGCGCCCGGCGCGGCCTCGAGATACTTGCCGGTGCGCGGTGAGTAATAGACGACGTCGCCTTCACGTGTAACCAGAAGGTGCGGCGGAGTGAACCGCTCCAACATGTGGCTGTCGACGACCTGACGTAAGGCGGCACCGCCGAGCGCGGGACGGATCGGAGCGACAGCGGCCAGATGGCCGGTCGCTGAGAAAGACGCGGGCAATGGCACGCGAATCTGCCTTGAGACGTTAGCGCGACGCCGGAAGATGCGGTGCTGTTTCTCAACAGGGCAGAAGAGCTCATCGAATTGGCCCAAGTCCTCCGAGGTGCCGAGAAACAGATATCCATCCGGGCGCAGCGCAAAATGAAATGTCGGGATAACCTGGTTCTGAATCTCGGTGCCAAAGTAAATCAGTAAGTTGCGACATGAGACGAGATCGATACGGGAAAAAGGTGGGTCACGAATGACGCTATGCGGCGAAAAGATGCACAGATCACGGACTTCCTTGCTTAACACGTAGCTGTCGCCGTCTAGAATAAAAAACCGCTTGCGCCGCTCCTCGGAGACACCGTCCAGTAGAGGAAGGGGGTAGCGCGCGGCACGCGCAACGGCGAGCGCCCCGTCGTGGATGTCGGTTGCAAAAATCTGCACGCGCGGCGGCTGAGCGAGGCCGTCGATGTACTCCCGCATAAGCATCGCAATCGAATAGACTTCTTCGCCTGTCGCGCAGCCCGGCACCCAAACGCGGACCGTGTCGTCTACGCCGCGGCCCTCGAACAGTTTGGGGACAATCAGCTCCGCGAGGGTCTCAAACGCCGGTGCGTCGCGAAAGAAGCTGGTCACGTTTATCAGCAGGTCGCGAAAGAGCGCAGTGACTTCTTCTGGATCAGCGCCAAGACGCGCCACATAGGCCTGAGGCGTCTCGATCTCCAGCACCTGCATGCGCCGCTGCACCCGACGCAGGAAGGTGTTGACCTTGTAGCCGCTGAAGTCGTGCCCCATCTGATTGCGCAAAACCGAATAAATGGCCTCGCGAACTTCGTCGAGCGCTTGGCCTTGCGCGTGCTTGTCGGCGTTCTCTGCCAGCCCGTCGAGTACGAACAGACCGGCGGCGAAGCTCACAAGCTTTGGCCCCATTTGTTCCACCGGTACAGCCAGATCGACTAGCCCTGTTGCAATGGCGCTGTCGGGCATGCCCGCGTCGTGAGAGCCGAATCGGTCAGGTGCCTGAGCGAGCGTGAGCCCACCGCGCTCCTTGATGGCTTTAATGCCGAGCATACCGTCGGAGTCACCGCCTGACAGGACGACCCCAGCCGAGAGTTCACCAATGTCCGCGGCGAGCGCACTGAAGAAGATATCGACGGGTTTGCGCTCGCGACGATAGTTGTCCTGTGCCTTCACGCGAAGTCTACGGTTTTCGATCGTTACCACCGCGTCGGTCGGTAACAGGTACACGCTGTCGACTTCGACAGCTTCATTGTCAGTGATGAGTCGCACCGGCATGCAAGTGAAGCGCGATATGCTGTCCGGCAGCATGCTTTGGCGGTCCGGGCTGTCGTGCGCAACGATCACGCACGACAGCCCCGGGTTGTCCGTCAGGCCGCGGAAAAATCCCTCCAGGGCTTCTACTCCGCCCGCGGAGGCGCCCACGCCCACAATTGGGAAGTTGTCGGGCGCGGTCATGCTTTCCCCTGAGTCGGCGCGCGCTTTTTCGCGGGGGGCTCCGAAGTGTCAAGCGTACGGTCCGTGAGACTTCCGGGCGACCTGGCGATATGCGTTTGTTCCTCGAGCAGGCGCAGCCCAGCGCGCACGACCTCACTCGCGGAACCATATCGCCCGCCGTCGACTTCTTGCTTAATGAATGCCGCTAGGCGCTCCGTGACACTGATGCTCAACGCGTGTTTGCTCGGCATGTTTGGTCTAAAGGCAAGAGATACCAAAATATAATACCCCTTTCCCGGTCGGATGAGGCAAGGTTGTCAGGACACCTCGGCTTCTGCATGCAACTGGACAGGGTCTAACTAGCGCCCTTTTGCGTGCCTGCGGGTAACTATAGCGATGGCCGATCGGCCGGAAAGGACCGATCCGGCACCTATGGCCGGAGACGGTAGGGAGGCAGCGATCTGAAAATTTTCGCAATGCTGCAGTTTCGACGAGATCACGTTCGCCCACCCGTCCGCAACGACGAGTGCTCGCGCGCCGTGGCTTGCGCGTTGACGACGCCAGGGCCATATTCCGTGGCCACATCGCACTGCTTACCAACGTTGATTTGAGAGAACGCACTTGGGACAGCCCCCGACCTTGATAGGCATGCGGAATGCGAAGTCACGTCGCGCATCCCGCGCTCGTACCAACTTGGAGATTTGCCATGTCTACGCAAGAGAACCAACGCAACCAGAACCAAAATAACCAAAACAACGAAAACAATCAGAATCGGAACAACGAGAATCAGAACCGAAACAACGAGAATCAAAACAATCAGAACAACGAAAACCAGAACAATCAGAACCGCAACAACGAGAACCGCGACGAATAAAGCGGCGGCTGAGAGAGTTATGCGCTCGACGTTGTAGCGCCTCCGGCTCTGTTCCACAGCGGATGGAACAGAGCCGGCCGTTGGTGCCGCATGCAGACGCTTAACGTCCGCGCTAAGCACATCATCTGCTGCAAAAGCGACTGTTCGCGCGCGTTACGACTGCCACCTTTGTCTCAATGCTTGCTTTATCCCGCAGCCGACTGTCATCGCAGCCTCAAGGATTGCTCTCGATTCGGCGTCGCAATGCCATGCTGCACGGCCCGGTCATGGCCGGAACGGAGTGACGCATCTACCCATGCTGGAGCAACCGCCGACACAAGCCAAGCGCCAGTATCAAGACGAGAGAACGGGTCGTTGCCGTCACCACGACTTGAGCAACAGCGCCCCCGAGGGCCGTCAACGTCTTCAGCATGGCCGGCTGGCTACGCTCAACGCTCGTTCAGAACGCTTAGGTCGCGTCGATGAGGGCGCAGCTGGCAAAAGACTCAGAGCTCGGGCGTGCGGAGATCACCCCTGACCACTTCATCGCCCCTGTGTTCGGCGGCGGCGACGGCAGCGTCCCTGGTTGCATAAGGGCCAATCGTATCCGCCCCATCGAACGGAAACAAAATCCGTCCGTCAGTCTTTCTCACAACTTTCAAGGTCCCGTAGTAGCCGCTTGCCCTGCTGCCGCGGCACGAGGCGTATATGCAAAAGTCGTCTTCGGTCAACCCTGGGGCGGGCGGAGCGTTTCGCGTGGGAAACATCACGAGTTTCGGGCGCCTTCCATTGACGTGCGTCATGCAACTACTCCGACTAAGGAACTGCAAGCGAGGCTGCCTTTGCCGGTGCCCGATTTGCGAGGCGCGAAAAAAAGCACCGGAGCCAAGGCTCATGCGACTCTGGTTAAAGGGAAGTGTCTGAAAGAACCGCACTCTGATCAGACGACGACTATCGCGGTCGATCCATGCCTTTCTCCATGCTTTGATTGCTGTCGGCTCCTGGCTGCTCTATCCACCGGCACAGCCACTGCAGCATGCGCTCCAACATATCCTTGCGATGCGACGGCTTTCCCTTTTCAAAGAAATGGTGACTGCCGCCCGGATAGATGATCATCTCCACCGGCGTCGAGGTCTGGGTCATGATTCCCGTGTAAAGCTCCTCAGCCTGGCACACGGGACAACGCTGATCCGCTTCCCCCTGCAATATGAGCGTCGGTGTGACGACGCGCTCAACGTAGCTGAGCGGCGACAACTCGCGCATTTCGTCACGCTTGACGCTCAGCTCCCCATACATTGAATAGGCATCCGCATAGTAGCCACTGTCTGAAACCCCATAGTGGTTCTCGATGCTGGTCACCGGCGCGGAGACGATCGCTGCCCTGAAGGCCGTCGTATTGCCGATCGCCCATGCACTGAGGTAGCCACCGTACGACTTGCCCGTGATCGCTAGTCGCTCGTCGGCGAGGCCCTCGTTGCGCAGAGCATCGACAGCCGCCATCTGCTGATCGAGGTCGCACTGCCCCCAACGTTTGCGCCCTCGCGAGCTGAAGTTTCTTCCGTAGCTGCTCGATCCGACCGGATTCAACGCAAGCACGCTCCATCCTTTGGAGGCAAGCAGGTACCAGTACACATGCCAGTTGAAGCTCAATAACGTATAGCTCGACGGCCCGCCATGCGCGTCAACCAAAAGTGGACCACTCATGTCACGGTTCTTCGCCCCGAATATCCAGCCGTCGACGAATTCGGTGCCGCCGTCGCCGTCGGGCACCTCGAAGCGCCGCATGACGATTTCGGTGTCAGTCTTGTCGCGCCACCACGGATTGAAGTCAGTCAGCTTACGCTCTCCGGCGCCGTCGAGCGAGCAAACCCATACGTCCTTCGGCGAGGTACCATCCTCGATCGCATAGACGAGGCCGCTTGCGTGCATGCAGAAGGCATCGACCTGCCTGTCGCCTTTGACAACCCGGGTAAGCTCCCCATCGGGGATCGATATCGCCGTGATCTCCTGCCGGCCGTTGCGCGCCTGCACGAAAAGTACTTTTGACGAGTCCTGCGTCCAGAACACCGTCGATCCGGAGACTACCTCGATGTCTTCATCGCCGAGTCCACACGTCTGGCCGGAAGTGACGTCGTGCAGCCACAGCCGCATCTGGGCATCCCCTTCCTGCAGGGAGCCTGTGAAAACGATGTAGCGGCCGTCTGGCGACCAGCGCGGGTAGCTGCATGTGGCCACTTTCTCGGTTACGCGTCGCGCATTCTCGCCTGTGCGGTCAACTATCCACAAATCGGAGCGATGCGCGGTGCGGCCCTCGCGTGTGCGCGTGAATGCGATGCGCTCGCAGTCCGGCGACCAGTCGGCGCTATCGACCTCGAACGGTCCTTTCGTCAATTGCGTGGCCTCGCCTGTCGCCGCCTCGACGCAAAAAAGGTGGATCTCAGAATCAAGCGTGTATCCCACTCCGTCGAGTTTGTACGGAAGACGCCAAACGACATGCGGTGCGTCCGCTGGACGGCTTGCGCCATCGCCGCCACCGCTTGCGGTATCGCCGCGCAATTCGGGGTCGACCGTCATCGTGCAGATTGCGAGCAGATGGCCGCCATCGGGCGCCCACTCGAACGACATGATCCCCGACGGAATATCGGTCAGCCGCCGCGCTTCACCGCCGCCTGTGAGCGGCAACAGATAGACTTGGCGCCCGCCGCCGCGACTCGATAGAAAGGTGAGCGCATGCTCCTTTGGACGGAACCGTGGCGAGGAGTCCGAACCGCTATAGGTCAATTGAAGAGGCTCCTTCGAGCCGTCGAGGGTCAAAAGCCAAATGAACGTTTGGTTGCCATTCGAAGCACGATCGGGCTGCGACAATTCGCATGCGGCGATGCGGCCCTGGGAATCGCATTGGAGTTCTTTGACTTCCTGATAGCGGTAAATATCATCCGATTCAAAGCTGCTCGGCATTTGCTACTCCAGCTGCATTCACTAAAATCGATGCTGTGGCCGGTAGCAAATAATGAAGCCGGTCGCGCCAATCTCGCCGGTTCGTTCGCTTGCCGGTCACCGTGTCCATCTGCTGTTGTCTCCTTGCTTATGCTCCACGTGCGGCACGCTCGCATTCCCTATGCCTATTCGCCGTTCCGAACCACGTCGGCTAAAAATTTGATCGGCCATGACCACGTTCGTTAAGGCGGCGGCCGGCGCTCGACCCATGGGCGAGACTACCTCAACGTTGCAGCGCGGAACTGCGCTTGAGTAGGAATGTGAGTACTGCCGATGCGGTGGCTCGTCGCAGCTCGAGAGCTTACCGATATCGGCGTTCTTCGCTACGGCTAACAAATCGCCGCACCCGGCCACGGACGGCCCGCCCCGCCGTACGGAACTGTGACTGGGCGATTGAAAGTAGCATCGTCTGGAGTCAATCTGCCCGATTTGCTTGCTGATAATCGGCGTCAATGTCGTTGGATCTGCTCTTTCGCGGGTCTCTGCCTGCCCGTCGCCCGCGCGGCGCATCGTGATGTGCTCGATGTGTCGCATGCCAATGCATGGGCGTCTGAATGCCGATCGCCTGGGATCATTTCAAAGAGATCAGCCGCGCAGACGGGGTGGACAATCAAGACGGCTGCAGCGCGCATGCATTCGCTCGGAGTGGATCCACGGGGACTTCCACCGCACTTACCAAGGAATCACCGCTGCAATGCGGCGCGCCGTCGGTATGCGGTAGTTGCGGACGTGCAACCGCAGAGATGCTGAAAAACCTCCTGGCCTTGGATCCAAGCTGAATAACCGTCGGGACTTGATTGACCGCTGCTGCCGGCGTCCATGACGGCCAATACAGCCGCATAGTCAAAAGATGGCTATCGCGAAGCAGGAACACCATATGCGGTAGTGACAGCCCCAACTGTTTTTGGAAAAGGAGCACTGGAATGCCGAAGTCCAAGCTTGGCAATAAGAACCCGACGAACCCGCGTAACGATCAAGGAAAAGGAAAAGCCCAAGGGCAGTTGCAACAGAACCAACCGAAGCAACCAATGCATCAAGGTGGTCAACGGCAGCCTTGAGTATGCTCAAATGCAGTCATAAATCCGCTCCGCATCGCTAGCCACGAAGCGGTGCGGCCCGATGCGGCACGGGATGTCACGAACGCGACTAAGTTGACACCGTCCTGCGGCTCGTTGGCCTGTATCGATAACGTCCAAAAAGTGCGGCGGCACGACCTATGCACACTAGTCAGTGCAGGCAGGCGGCGCTTGCGCGATGTCATTGTAAATTTGGGGGCCAACAATGAAATCCAGGACCAAGAAAATTCTCGCGTCGGCGCTTGTCATGGCGCTATCCGGCGCCGCTTGCGCACAAGCAGGCGGGGGCGGTGGAGCGCGCGCCGGCGGTGCAGGCGGCGGTGGAGCGGGCGGTGGGACGGCCGCCGGCGCTGGTGGGGAACCGGCAGGGGTACGGGTGCCGGCTGGAGCGGTGGGGGCGCAGGAATGCCCGGCGGTGCGGCGTGCGGCCATGCCGGCGCTGCTGGCAGTATGACGCAGGGAACCGGCATCGGCGCAACGACGAATGGCTCGTCGAACAGGACTAACAACGGCGGAACGCACAAGAGCACCGGTTCGGGCCGCAGCCACGGTGCGGGCAGTGGCTCAGCGGGATCAACGAAGAACAGCCAGTAGTGGGCAGTCACCCACCGTGCGGTTTTGCGCGGACGTTTCGGAGTGCGGGCGCTATCCGTCAGTACCGTCGGCCAGGGAAACGAGTCGCACCCGCCGTTGAATTGATTGCATGGCAGCCGCCTTATCGGCACCAAGGCCAGTAGTCGGTCGGTCGCGCGCATAGAGCGTGGTTTCACAGGCTATTGCTGAATAGGAAAAGTCCCTTCGCGTCTACACTTCTTCTGATCGCGGCGAAACAAACGCGAAAGCGCGAAACGATATTCACCGAGCAAACCGGCCGAACTTAATTTCTATCGGAAGCAGCGGTTGTCGGTATAGTGATTCGAGAGGTCGTAGTAGTTGTTCAGCAGTAGTGCTTTATCGCAGTGTTGTAGGCGTTGCAGTCAGGTTGTTCGCACAAGCCCCGGCCAAAGCCTCATTGGTCGGGGCTTCGTTTTTGTGACTATTGAGCGTCAACAATATGCCCTCCTTCCTGGTCTAGCCTAGTTGCACGCCTGAGATTGCTACGCGGCCGATCGGTCATCGACCGGCGATTCATTGAGGAAGTCGCCGCTAACGAAAACGATCGATTCCGCCGCGATATCAAGCGACACGTCCGGGTCGGCTTCTTCACCTTCGGCGCTTGAGCCAATCCATAGTGCGCGTCCGATGAACGAAGTGTCGGGGTAGAGGTGGCAGACGAATGCGCCGCCGCCCGCAGGCGGCTGTTCGTCAACATAGAGCAGGTCGCCGCCACCCAAGGCGTATCGCTCAACGCCTCGGCAGTGGAGCAGCGCGTAGACTGGCGAAAGGGACGTTTTGTCTCCGCGCTCGACGATGGTGATAGTCCGGGCTAACGGGTCAATCAAGTATGCGCTAGTCATTGCTGCCTCTGAGAAGCTTGTTCGGCGGCAGGTTAGCTCGTATCAGCTTGGAGACATCGGTTCGTGCTTCGTCTTTTGCGCTCGGTGGTTGAGTTCAGGGGCGAACCGCCGGCTGCCGATCACTAGCGCAGTCCTCCCCCGCGGCGACCCGGGCTTGCGCTCGCTCAACGTCAGCCGGATACGTGATCTCGTCTGAGATCGGATCGAAACCGGCGCAGCGATACGTGGCGAGATCCTTCCGCACTTGCGCGCGGGTTGAGACATCGCCGCCAGTAGTACAAGCCCCGACAATGCACAGGGTTGCAGCAGTCGTGAGCACTGCGTTAATCGAGCGGGCGAAATGGCTATCACGCATCAGGTCTCTAATATGGAAGTGGTCGCGCTCTGTTAGGGACGCTAAGTCAGGTGCTGGCAATCCGCGTACCTCGCCATGCGACTCGTGATCACTTGCAGCTCGCGCATCAGTCTAGCGCCGCTCATCCCGCTCATCGAAGAACAGACGGACATATTCCGTGTAAAAAACCCTCACCGCTTCCTCATGCAGCGGGAAAGCGAGAGCCGTTGATTGGTCGATGTACAAGAAAGCCGATACCTCATCGGACATCGGCGTACCAGCCAGGACGTCGGTCTCGAGGAGACTGCGGTAGAGACAGAAGACCAAGTTTATGTTTTTCTCAGGAACGTGGCGCGAATGCATTAGGCGCCAGTCGCTGGGCGTGCTCAGGAAGCCAATCTCTTCTTCCGCTTCACGGGCGATGGCCTGCTCAATGCTCTCGCCTTTATCAACGTAGCCACCGAACAGCGCGTTTTTGCCGTGGCCGTCGTCACCGAACTTGCCGCGGACAATGCCCGCAAGCTCGATTCGTCCACTTCGCATCACCGGTAACAAGCCGACCGCGACGCCGTGAGGGTTGTCATAGGGCATCGTTTTGGTCCCGGACCGTGTTTGCAGCGGCTAGCCGGCGGTCAGGGGAAACAGGCGCGTCACGTCGCTTGCGTATCCCGACAAACGCACCCAAGCCCGCATAGTTAAGTTGGGCGTGAGAGGTGGCGCCGGGAATTCGGACAGCTCGGTAAGTGGAAAAAGCTGGGGTCCGAGTCGGCCATAATGGCTGGCAA
>NZ_JBFUPT010000063.1:0-11783 GCF_041360715.1 Caballeronia sp. RCC_10 | reverse complement strand
CAAACTGGACTTCTCCGCCTTCAACTCGCATGCCCGCTGAAGGCCGTTACCCACTCCGTTTTCAAAAGAGCCAGAAATCGTTCGCCGAATCACCGCCGGGAAGTTGCTCCACCAAGCACGCCGCGATTGTCAGCTACTTAGTCTGCGGTAGGCACTCAGATGCCGAATCAAACCGCGCCGGTCGCCGCGCTTATCAAACAGAATCGCAAGGTTGTGATGCGCATCAGCATAACTTGGGTCAAGCGCAAGACATCGTTCGTACGCTACCTTGGCCTCATCAAGCTGTCCTAGCTGGTCGAGCGCGACACCCCGGTTGAAATGCAAGACCGCGTCGTCGGGAAAGTGTTCCAACGCCTCATCGAACACAGCTAGCGCGTCGCCGCATTGATGTTCCTGCTCGCACAGCAGAGCACCCAGGTCCACGTAAGCCGCATAGAACGGTTCCGGCGACAATTCGATTGCTTTTCGATAATTAAGCTCCGCGGCGCTTGGCTGAGTCTTCATCAACTGCTCAGCCAACTCGTACCGCTCGCGCGCTTGAGCGGCCGCAGCGCCCTTGCGCTCGGGCGTCGCATCCAGCAGGACAACATCCCCGCCAACCTCTGCCACTTCAAAGTCGAGAAGCATCTGCCCCGTCACCGCATCCCACCGCGTTGGGCCGCTCTTCACGACAATCTCTTCGCCTACAGCAGCGACGCGAATCCCAGACAGCGGAAGCTCGCTCGGAAGGTCACGCTTAAGCCTCGCGAGCGCGTCGCGGAGTCTGCGTGGCGAAGTCTTCGATGTTCGCAACTGCAAGGCGGTACGAAGTAAGACGATATCTTGGAAAGTAAAGCGCAACGAGTTCCTTGGTCCACGACTTGGGGTCACGAGACCCAGCTCAATCAGGCCGTCGACCACGCCGCGTGACACACCGAGCATTGACTGCAGCTTGGCCAGCGAAACGTCGTGCGATACGTCGCGTTTGCTCACTTGCGTGCACGTGCCACTTTTGCAGGAGCGCCAGCATGCACCTTCGGCGCCCGAACAGCAGGCTTACGCGCTTTCGGAACCGTAACTTCCTCTACCTCTTCAGCCGCCTTCGCCGCGACCTTCCGTTTCGCCGCCGGCTTCGCTTTGCCGTTCGTCGTGGAAAGACTCGCTCGTAAAGCTTCCATCAGGTCGATGACCTCGCCGCCTCCGGCTGCCTCCGGTTCCGCACTGGCGACAATTTGCTTGCCGGCAATCTTCGCGTCGATGGCAGCAAGAATGCGCTTCTTTTCCTCGTCCTCGTAAGCGGACGCGTCGTACGTGTCTTCGGCTCCTTGTTCAATGATTTGTACAGCCAGCTTGAGCTCAGAATCGGACACCGACGTGTGTTCGATATCGAGGTCTTTGAGCGACCGCACTTCGTCTGCGAACAACAGCTGTTGGAAAACCATCCCGTCCTCAGCAGCGCGCACCTGGACGATTCGTGTTTTCCCCTTGTATGCCCATTTAGCGAGAGCGCATCGGCCAGTCTCAGTAAGCGCTCTTTGAAGAAGGCTATAGCTCTTGCCGCCACGCTTGTCTGGAGCAATAAAATAGGCTCTGTCGTAGAACAGCGGGTCCACTGATTTTTCAGGCACGAACGAAACGATTTCCACGACGTGGCTCGCGCCTTCTTCCAGCGCCTTCAATTCATCGCCGGTGAAAACAACGTAACGGTCCTTCTCGAACTGATACCCCTTCTGCATCGAGCTTCGCTCGACGACGTTGCCGGTGCTCTCGGAGACGTACTGTTGTTTAACGCGCGAGCCGTCCGGCGCGAGCATGTTGAATCGGACCTCAGATGAACTTTCAGTAGCGGAGTAGAGCCGCACCGGTATTGAAACGAGTCCAAACGACAGAGACAGCGAAGCAATCGAGCGGGCTACCATACGCTTCTCCTAGCCGGCTAATGAGCGTCCGCCGACAAAAAGGATGCCGTTGTCGCCCGCAACCGCTTGGGCGTGAAGAAGAGAATATCACCAGAACCGCCGAAGAACGGCGCGTCGGCGTCAGCGTCTGGCAGCACAAACGGCACGCCTTTTGCTGTGGCCGCTCATCGAAGACTCCCGGAGAAACCGTGGCTTCGCCCTCCAAGGAACACAACGCGAACAGCGAAGCCTCGGAACGTGCGCGCATCGAAGCGACGACGCCACAGATGAGCGCGACACTTCCGGGGCGACCGAGCGCGTTCTGTCCGTTGCGGCCTTAACCGGCCGCTCAATGGTTCACATCGCCACGCAGGTAGTTCGCAAGTTTCGCCTGAGGCACCTCATCATGGTTTCTGGCCGTAAAACAAAGGCGCAGCCGCTCGCTCGCTATGAGAAGAAGCGGGACTTCCGTATCACACCTGAGCCGTCTGCGTCGACTATTCGCAAGCGTGCCGCCGCACGGCCTTTGAGCTTCGTCGTTCAGAAGCACTGGGCGAGCCGGCTGCACTACGATTTTCGGCTCGAGCTGAACGGCGTCTTGCTGTCGTGGGCGGTTCCTAAGGGCCCTTGTTACGACCCGAGCAAGAAGCAGATGGCGGTGCATGTTGAAGACCACCCGGTTGATTACGCTTCTTTCGAAGGCACGATTCCTCCGGAGCAATATGGCGCCGGCACCGTCATTGTGTGGGACCGGGGTACGTGGGAACCGGTAGGCGACGCCAGAAAGGGTATGGATGTCGGTAAGCTCGTATTCCGCTTGCATGGCGAGAAGCTCGCCGGCCTATGGGAACTTGTACGCATCTCGAAGCCAGACGATAAGCAAGACCAGTGGATGATGTTTAAGAAGCGCGACGAGTGGGCGCGCTCACTTGGCGAATACGATGTCATCAAAGCGCTGCCTGACAGCGTCATCGCGAATCCGCTCGGGCCCATCGAAGAGCGCGAGCCCAAGACCTCGCGGCATGGGCATGCCAACGAGGAACTCGACCTTTCCGCCGCGGTGCTCGCCCCCCTGCCAACGAAGCTTGAACCTCAGCTTGCTACGCTTGCCAACACCCTGCCACGAACAGGCGACTGGGTCACGGAGACGAAACTGGACGGCTACAGGTTGCTCGCACGCATTGACGGCAGGCGAGTGAAGCTGTTCACACGGAACGGTCACGACTGGACCGCGAAGTTTCCAACGCTCAAATCGGAGATACAAAAGCTTACCGTCTCGAGCGCCTGGCTCGACGGTGAGATTGTCGTGTTGAAAGACGGCATTCCGAGCTTTTCTGCTCTGCAAGATGCAATCGACGGTGGGAACAGTAGCGAAATTGTCTTCTTTCTTTTCGACCTAATGTATCTCGACGGGCACGACTTGCGGAGAGTGCCATTGTGGTCAAGACGCGCACGGTTGGCGACTCTTCTCGAAGGCGGTGGCGAGCATCTCATCTTCAGTCAAGATTTCGACGCGCCGCCTGCAAAGGTGTTCGAAGCCGCTGCCGGGCTTGGACTCGAAGGCCTGGTGTTGAAGCGCCGGGATGCGCCCTATGAATCAGGTCGCACGGAGACATGGCTGAAAGCGAAAGCGCGGTTGCGCCAAGAATTCGTTGTCTGCGGTATGACCGGACGTGGTGGCAACGCAGGCGAAGTCGGCAGCCTATTGCTTGGTTATTACGCTGGCAAAAAACTCCATGACGCCGGAAGTGTCGGTACCGGTTGGAGTTCTAAGACTGCTAGAGAACTGTGGCAGCAACTCGCGCCGCTCCAGGTGGGCGCCGCGCCATTCGACACGCCGGTCAGGAAGCCAGGCCGATGGTCAAGACGCGCCGCCGGAAGTGAGTTGTGGGTGAAACCCATCTTGGTCGCCGAGGTCGAGTTTGCGGAATGGACGGCCGAAGGTGTTGTTCGTCAAGCTTCGTTCAACGGCTTGCGATTGGACAAGCCGGCAAGTAGCGTGGTCCGCGAGGGCGGAAAGACCGAGCTTCCGACGCAGTTGCTCGAGCTCAAAATCACGCATCCAGAGCGAGTAGTTGACGCGTCGTCGGGCGTAACGAAGGCCGACCTTGTCCATTACTACGCGAGCATCGCCGAGTGGATGCTGCCTCACGTTAAGGACCGCCCTGTAGCGCTGGTTCGGGCGCCGGAAGGCGTATCCGGGCAACTCTTCTTCCAAAAGCATGCCGAGCGGACGGCGATGCCCGGGCTGGCGGCGCATGACCGCGACCTGTGGCCCGGGCATCCGCCGTTGCTGACCGTCGACACGGCGGATGCCCTGCTGGCAGCTGCACAGATGAACACAATCGAGTTCCACACTTGGAACTCGATAGTCGCTCACCTCGACAAGCCTGACCGGGTCATCTTCGACCTGGACCCGGGCGAAGGCGTGAAGTGGCTACACGTGCAAGAAGCTGCGCAGCTCGTCCGAGCCCTACTATCCGAGTTGGGGCTTGAGGCTTGGCTGAAGACAAGCGGCGGAAAGGGACTGCACGTCGTTGTCCCGCTCGCACCACGGCTGAACTACGCGACCGTCAAGTCGTTCTCGCAGTCGTTCGTACGACACCTTGCGAAAACGATTCCGGACAGGTTCTCCGCCGTGTCCGGTCCCGCGAACCGCGTGGGGAAGGTCTATGTTGACTACCTACGCAATGGCAAGGCTCAGACGACTGCGGCAGCATTTTCGGCACGTGCGCGACCCGGCATGGGCGTGTCGATGCCAGTGGCTTGGGAACAGCTCGGCGACCTTAAAAGCGGAGCCCAGTGGAACGTTCAGACAGCGCGTGAGTATCTCAGCTTCCAAACGGCAGACCCATGGGTCGAGTTCTGGTCGTGCGCACAATCGCTCACCGCTGCAATAAAGCGTCTTCCGTAATTCGCTACGCCGGCACGCAGGGAGGCAGGAACGTGACTTCGTGCAGGGCTAGTCAGTACGTTGACTTCCCCGCGAGCAACTCGACCAACGCAACGCGCGCCGACTGCAGTTCATCCACAGCGGCAGCCAGGCGAGCCAAATGGAGAGCTCGCATGCTTTGGTCGCCTTGGCTAATGTTTAGTTCGAGATTCTCGGAAGCGGACAGGACATCGCGAGCTGCGGCCGCGACTCTTGTAACCGCCGCAGCTTCGCCAGTTTCTTGTTTCACTTGTCCCCGGTCATGGATTGAGTCCCAAAGTTGACGTCGGAGCGCTTGTGGCAGGGCACACGGCGCAGCATCAGTGGTCAACCTCCGCATACGCCCATGACCAGGAAACGTCAGCTCCGCACCTCTGTGCCCTTCAACGCGTCATGCTTGTGGGAATGCGTCGCACCGTACTTCAATTCGAAATGCGCTCCCTTGCCGCTCCGGGTCGGCGGGAAGTGCTCACGCTCGACACACGTCACCTCGAACGTATCCTTGCCGTCATCATGAACGACCGAATAGATGCCTGAAACCTTCACGATTTCGCCCGGCTTGTATGCAGTGTCGCCAGCCATATTTGCCTCCAATTTATTGGTTCCAATCGAGCGAAAGCAATTGCCGTTCCGCCGTTCAGAGGCAATGACTTCAACCCGGCGCGACCTTCTGGCTGCTGGCACGAATCAGCAGAAGTTACGACTTACTGTATTCAAGCCGCCCAAGAGATGAGACATGTCGACAAGCCGCTGCGCGACGAGATGTCGAACCTCGCCTTCGCACTGCCATGTTCCGTACACGCCAAGCAACGCTGCGCCGAGTGCTTCTCGTCGTTGCTTCTCAAGCAGCGACGGCCAGATGATGACATTCACATTCCCGGTTTCGTCTTCCAGCGTTACGAACATAACGCCTTTCGCAGTGCCAGGCCGCTGGCGCACCGTGACAAGCCCGCATCCTCGGGCGAGCCGGCCGTTCCGATAAGTCATCAGCGTCGAGGCCGGCATAAGGCGCTGCTCGAGCAATGCTGGACGCAGCAAAGATAGTGGATGCCGGCCGAGTGTAAGCCCGGTGGAGTTGTAGTCAGCGACAATGTTCTCCGCCTCCGACGGCACGCCAAGCATGGGCGTTTCATCATCGGTGCGCGCTTCGGCGAGGATGTCACGGTCGGGGACCGCCGCGACTGATTGCCAGAGCGCCTCGCGCCGGTTCCCGGCAAGCGACGAAAGTGCATTTGCTGCGGCCAGCACCTGCAGGTCACGACGGTCTAACTGCGCACGTCTTGCGAGGTCGCTGACACTGAAGAATTGCTTCACAGCTCGTGCCGCCTCGATACGCTCTGCGGCACCGTCTTTCATGCCCTTGAGCAGAGAGAGTCCGAGGCGCACTGCGACAGAGCCGTCAGCTTGTTTCTCGAGAACAGAATCCCACCCGCTGATGGTCACGTCGACAGGAACAACCTTTACCCCGTGACGGGCCGCATCCTGCAGCAACTGTGAGGGAGAGTAGAAACCCATCGGTTGACTATTGAGCATGGCAGCGAGGAAAGCGGCGGGTTCGTGACATTTCAACCAACTGCTTGCATAAACCAAGAGCGCGAAACTCGCGGCATGGCTCTCCGGGAAACCGTATTCGCCGAAGCCGTGAATCTGCTGGAAGATGGACTCAGCGAATTCCTTGTCATAGCCTCGTTGGAGCATGCCGCCAACAATACGGTCATAGTACTTGTCCAAGCCTCCTTTGCGTTTCCACGCTGCCATTGCCCGGCGAAGTTGGTCGGCTTCGCCGGGCGTGAAACCAGCAGCAAGGATGGCGACCTGCATGACCTGCTCTTGGAAGATAGGCACGCCAAGCGTTCTACCGAGCGCCGTTTTCAATGCTTCGCTTGGATAGCTCACGGGCTCAAGGCCTTGGCGCCGTCGCAGATAAGGATGAACGGCGCCGCCTTGTATAGGACCGGGACGCACAATGGCAACTTCGATAACGAGGTCATAGAACTCGCGCGGCTTCATGCGAGGCAGCATGCTCATCTGAGCACGCGACTCGATTTGAAAGACACCCACTGTATCCGCACGCGAAATCATGTCGTACGTCGCCTGGTCCTCCGCCGGAATGTCTTGCATTTCGAATCGCTCGCCACGTTGCTCGGAGACGATGTCGAGGGTGCGACGGATGGCCGACAGCATCCCGAGCGCGAGCACGTCAATCTTCAACAGCCCGAGCGCCTCAAGGTCGTCCTTGTCCCATTGAATCGCGGACCGGTCCGCCATCGCTGCGTTCTCAACTGGCACCAGCCGCGTGAGCTTGCCCCGGCTAATGACGAAACCACCCGAGTGCTGCGACAAATGACGAGGAAAGTTCAGAATCTGCGCCGCAAGATTCGCCCACATTGCAATCATTGGGTTCGATGGGTCGAGCCCGGACTCTTCGAACCGCCGCAGCAAGTCTTGCGAATGGTCGAACCACTGGTGCGATTTGGCGACCTTGTCGACGATTTGCGGGTCGATGCCGAGCGCCTTCCCTGTTTCGCGCAGTGCCCCGCGCGGACGGTACGTCGAAACAGCAGCGGCAATCGCGGCGCGGTCGCGACCGTATTTTCGATAGATGTACTGGATGACCTCTTCGCGACGCTGGTGCTCGAAGTCGACGTCGATGTCGGGCGGCTCGCCTCGCTCTTTCGAGATGAAACGTTCGAATAGCATGTTGCCGCGTGACGGGTCCACCTCGGTTACACCAAGGCAGTAGCACACGGCGCTGTTCGCAGCGGAACCACGGCCTTGACACAAGATATGCTGACTGCGAGCGAACCGTACGATGTCATAGACGGTGAGGAAATACGCCTCGTATCGCAACTCGTGGATGAGCTGCAGTTCGTGCTCAATCTGCTCCTGCACGGCATGCGGGACGCCGGACGGGAACCGACGATGGGCGCCGATGTACGTCTCCTGGCGCAGGTAGGCCTCATGTGTGAAGCCTTCGGGTACGAGTTCGTCGGGGTATTCGTATCGAAGCTCGTGCAACGAGAAATTGCATCGCTCCAGAATGTTGAGCGTTTCGGACAGCGTGTGCTGTGGATAGAGATTTGCCAGGCGCAACCGCGAGCGCAGATGTCCTTCCGCATTGGGTGCGAGGTCGTAGCCGCATTCGGCAACAGGCTTCCCAATCCGTATTGCCGTCATCGTGTCTTGCAGCGGCTTTCTCGACCGCACATGCATGACCACGTTGCCCGTCGCGACAACCGGCACGCGATACTGGTCGGCGATGTACTCGACCACACCGCGGTGAATGTCGTCCATTGCACGCTGATGTAACGTGAGACCGACCCACGCCCGCTCAACGAAGACATCGTTCATCCACTCAAGTTGAGCCGCGAGCGCATCGTCCTTTGCGGGGAAATCTGGCACGAGAATCGCGAGACAATCGGGCATGCCTCTAAGATGTGCGTATTCTCTTTCGGGCCTCGATATGTCATTTGGGGTGAGCAGGTACTCGCCCTTGGCTGCCCGCATTCGGCCCAGCGTGATAAGCTCAGAGAGGTTACCGTAGCCGTTGCGATTCTGAGCCAGCAAAATGAGCCCGAATGCTGGACTCTTGTCCGCATTCACAAGCCGGAAAAACGAGCCAATGATAAGCGGGAGCTTTTCTTCTTTCGCCTGGACATGAGCGCGCACGACACCCGCCAGCGAGCACTCATCGGTAACGGCGAGCCCGGAGTAGCCGAGTTGCGATGCGCGCAGCACCAGTTCCTCGCCGTGTGAAGCGCCACGGAGGAACGAGAAGTTGGTGAATGCGAATAGCTCCGCGTAGTCCGGCAAGGCCGACGAGGGGAAGTCCACGACGACACCTGCTTATCCGAACAGGCCGTGGAGAAACCATCGGACTTCTTCCGTCTTCACGCTCGGGCGTTCGCGGTATATCCAGTAGCAGCTCTTGTCGCTCGCCTCGGCGACATAGTAGTCGCGGGTGACCAGCTGGCCGTCGTGCCAGCCAGCTTCGATGCGTTCGCCCGTCGAGACGAGCTTGAGGGGCGAGCCATAGAAAGGACGATGATTTTTCATCATCAAGCGTAGCGGCTCGTGGAGTAGCCAGGTCGGACGCGGGAGACCCTCCGGTGGCACCGACAACTTCGCGTCATCTTGGACGGACACCCATCGGTTCGCGAGTTCCGGCCGGTGGTCGGACGTTGGCGCCGGGCGCAGCACATTTTCAGCACCCAGTCTCGCCACCAGTAGTTCAAGGAGGCGGTTGTGGTCCTCTGCCGAACCGCCCGGGTCCGGGAAGAGGTCTTCGGACGGTGGCTCGGCTGGTTGGACCTTCGAGGCCGTCAGGCGGACTGCGATTACCGCCGCCTGTAGTTCCGTGCGCCCAAGCCGTTCTTTCAGCAAACGAACGAGATGCTCCTCCTGCCACGTTGGCTCCGCGAGCGCAATTTCCAGGACGGTCGGCTCGACCGCCTGTCGACCGCGCTCGTGTTCGAGCGACACCGTCGCGTGCGTGAGCGCAAGCTGTTGCGCGCTAAGCCAGCCGCAGAGCTGCACGATAAGCCGACGTGCCGAGAACAGCACCGCTTCGGCATGCTCGACACGGTCCGGAAGTTCGGTGCGCACGCTAAAGGTCGGCGGGACCTCGAGCCATTCGTAAAGCTCGGGAGAAAGACCATAGGCACGGTCAAGAGAATCTAGCATGTCGACACCACATCTCTTTTTTAGCCCAGCGCGCGGCAGGCGCCGGATGTCACTCAACGCTTGGCATCCGAGACCGTGCAACCAGTCAGCGAATGCGCGCACTTCCTGTACGACCATGAACGGTAACGAGTCGAGATGCCGCTCGAGGGAGCGCATCTTGAGTACGCGGCAACGGCCGCGCTTGGCAAGTAGCCAGGCGCCTTGCCCGGTCGGCGCGACGCTCATGCGAACCGTTACGCCTATCGATTTAACGACGCTCCGGATTTGCGAGCAGACGCTTCGAATGCCGCCGAAGAGCCGCAGGCTCGCGGTCACTTCCATGACGATGGTTTGTTCGTCACAGAGCGCGACCTGTGGCGAGAAGCGCAGCAAGCCGAAGGCGACTGCGCGCTGCATCTCCGCCTCAAGCTGGACGCTTCGGTCATACACCGCAGCGTCGGGGGCAAGCGTCATCACCCCGCCTCGTTTCATCCCTGGTAGAACGCCTGCTTCTCGCGCCGCCGCATCCGTCACAATCACCTTGTCGCGCTCAAGCACCGCACACCCGTGTTCAGTCGGAGGTAACCACCTCGGGCGAAACACCTCGAGCGAAAGTCGGGGCAGGAAGATGGCGACGAACACGGCCATAAGAGCTCAAGAGAATCGGCGATGGTTGCAGTGAGACGGACAGCTGTTCGGTTTTGGTTGGGCCTCGTCGCTTCACCACATCAACGATGAGGCCGCCATCAGCGGGTCTCACTCCAAGCCGCAGTGTTGCCGGCGAGGCGTCGTGAGCGCTGGCCAACGGCCGAATGAGCATGAGCAAGGTTTCGGTCGCTTGGGCAGCCAGGTGAAGACGCCGAAGCGCTTCAGCCCGGATGTGCTGCTGCCAGAACACCAGGGCACCGCAGGTCTTGGCTTGCAGCACACGTTCCGCGCACCAGAGGGCGTCCGCCGTCTTGGGTGCCTGCAATCTCAACACCTTATTCAACGGTAAACCGAGATACGAGAAAGCCAACGCGTTCGGAACGTGCGGCGCCTGCAACAGCACGATGGGGCGCGTACTGCGCTCTAGGAGAGCCGGCTTCAATAGCCGCATCTCGCCACTCCCTGGCTGCTGGACAAGCAGCTCCACCAGCGCGCCCAGCGGCCAGCCGCCCCCCGGCAACTCGGCCGACAGCGCGGCGTATCCGGTGTCGACCGTCTTGCCGTACGCACGGGCGAGCTGAGACCCGCGCCACAGGCTGGGATGAATCGACTCGATGTGTTGGGGCAGAGCGGCCATCTTTCTGAAATACTGTATGGATGTACAGTATCGTAACGCAAAAAGTGAACCGGTGATTTGCCCCTTTTTAGTCGCTCCCGGAGAGCCGAATGGTTATGCTCGTGCGAGCACCTATGCCCGAGGTCGCCGAATTGGTCGCACGGCTGGGCCAAGCCTTCGGCGAAGCGGCCGTCGACGAAGCTGTGGCACGCGGCAATTCGTGCGAGAGAACAGGCTGACCGTTGGTATGAGGTCGATTAAGGACGACACCCAGTGGAGGGTCGATGGCAGCATCCGAGACTGCCATCATTGCGAGGGGTGCGACGGTTCTTGCGTCGGAATGAGTACGCGGTGTAGTCAGCGCGGAGGATTAAGCGATTGACGGCGCCGACCGGTTGAACGGCACCTCGTCGACCGACCCTTCATCGACTGCATCAAAGTTCGAGCAGGGAAAACAAACGGGTCTCAGAGAATGGATAAACTTGATATAGACAAAGTGCCGGGCGCTCGCGCCGATTTGCTCTGCTTCCTGGTCGCAACCTTCGCTGCGTCGCACACGCTGACGCGCGAATGGCGCGTTGACCATCTCGTCGAGAGCAGTCGACTTTGGCTCGCGAGAAGCGTCGTATCGATGCATTGGCTCGACCGAGTGCTGCTTGGGCAGCTTGCGCTCAAGATTGCGAAGCGCGAGCTAAAGGACGCGGGCATCGCTGTGCGGCAGTGCGACGTACAAGCGCTTTTCACAGGAGAGATGACCCTGAACCATGCGAGCACGGTGGTCCAGAAGATGATGAAGTTGTGCAAGGAATCGCTCTGACCTGTCCGGCCACTAAATCGACACACGGAGAAGATTGCATGTGCTACTCGGCGCAAATTCAGGCGGACTATCGCAAGTACGTGAAGATGTTCGGCGCGCAAATGGATATCCGCGAATTTGCGCGGCTGTACTGGGAGCGCGCCGAGGGAAGCAAAGAGGTGGCGCCGGGAATTCGGACAGCTCGGTAAGTGGAAAAAGCTGGGGTCCGAGTCGGCCATAATGGCTGGCAAA
>NZ_JBFUPT010000062.1:0-13554 GCF_041360715.1 Caballeronia sp. RCC_10 | reverse complement strand
CTAAAGCCCGTCGACCTGGCGCCGCCGGTGGCTCATCGTCTACGGCGGCTGCGCCGCCTTCGACTCCTCACCACCGGCCAAAACGATCGTCAACGACCGGCCAAAACAATTGTCGCTGCCCAACCTCCACCAGCACCTCGTCGGTGACCGTGGAAATCAGATCGGGCGACACCTGCAGCCCGTACAGCTCCAGCAAATGGCCCTGAATCTCGCTCACGCTCATGCCGCGCGCATACATGCTGATGACGTGGTCATCGAAGCCCGGCAGTCGGCGTTGATACTTGCCCACCAATTGCGGCTCGAATGTCGCTTGCCGGTCGCGCGGAATATCCAGCATCAGTTCGCCATTGGGCGTCAGCACCGTCTTGGAGCTGGTGCCGTTGCGGTGATTTGCCGGACTGGCCTTGCTCGGTCTCGGCTTCCAGATGGTGGCTCAGCTCGGCCGCAAGCATGCGCTCGGCCAGCTGTTTCTTGAGTTGGCCGGCCAGACCTGATTCGCCCAGGACCGCCTCAGCATCCTTGCCTTGCACCTGGGCCAGCAACTGGTCGATCAGCTCATCGGGAAACAGCTTCGGTGCCTTCGGGTTCTTACTCTTCTTTGTCACGGTTGATTCGGTCATAGGACGTTATTTCCCTTATCGTCTCATGACCTCGGCACACAGAAAATCTGACAGGCTCTTCGCCAGGTTTCTCGGGCGCTCACCTTACACGGCCGCCGTCGAGGACTTGCGCCGCTACCAGGTGTCGATAGCGGCACATCGGCGGTGTCGCTAAACCACGCGATTACCGGGCTGAAGTTCTTCTTCACGGTCACGCTCGACCGACCCGAGCTGATGGTCAGGATGCAACCGGTGCGCGTCATCATCGCGAGTGCACGACTACACCGCTTTGCTACGGCGTCAGCGTCCCTCCGACACCCCGCCTGAGCGCGCCGTATCCAGCACCACTGACGATCCCGGTCTACCAATCGTCATAGCCGCGAACCCGCCAATCGCAGTGGGGCACTCCGCGGTTTCCTCCATCGGGGTTATTCGACGCCTGCCAACACGCGCAGAGGCACCGTCACATTCCTGTGATCGATGGCAAGCATCGAATAACCTTTAACGGCATGAGCCAATCACGGATGATGGGCCAATCACCAGTCCCTCGTCACGGATGGCAGTTACCGCGATGTTTTGGGAAAGCACTGCAGCTACGCGGCGAGGAATTCGTTTACGGCGACGAAGTAACTCTTGAACCCGGCATCCCGAAGTACCGCGCCGACGCGCTCGAGTTCAAGCCGCGTTGCCTTGTCAATCTGGCCTTGCAGGCAAAGGGCGAGCACACGGCCGCGCGCCGCGAACAGCTCCGCCCAAGGCAGCGGCTCGACCCGCGTGTATTGCTCCAGCTCCGTCACGTAGCGCAGCGCGCCGGACGCGTCGCCGACCGAGAGCATCGCTTCGATGGCGTCGCGGTAGAACCACAGGTGATTGTGACCGACCGCCCCGAGACGCAGTAGTTCGGCACCCTTCACCAGGAAATGTATGCGCTCGGCGTCGTCCTCCACCGCACGGCACAACGCGCCGACTGCCTTGGGGGCGCAGAACTGCATGCCCACCTCGCCACAGATCGCCAGCGCTTCATGCAGCAGGCTCACGGCGTCTTTCCGGCGGCCGCAATCAAGCAGCACGCGCGCCTGCATCTCTATGTTTTGCGCCTCGAAGCGGCGCGCTCCCAGTTGTTGGATCAGTTGCATCTCCTGCTGGAGATGGATCTGGGTCGCCTGCAAATCGCCCATTTCGAGGCAGGCAAAGACACTCAGCGTCTCGCCAAGCATCTGCGCGCGTGGCTGTCCAACGAGCGTTGCTGCACGCACTGCGGCAACCGCGTCCTTATGCGCTTGCGGCGCTTCGTTGAGGTACATCCGGCTGAAACCCTGCATTGGGCGATTCGCAACCTCGATGCGGCCGAGGCCGTGTTCCCGACTCAACGAAACGCAACGGCTGAAGTGTTCGAAAGCCGTCCGCATTCGCCCCTGCGCATAGGCTGCGTCTGCAAGCCCGCCGAGAGCGCGCGCCTCCGCTTCAGGAACGCCCACGCGCCGCGCATAAGAAAGCCCTCGCTCATGCTCGGCGCGGCATTCCTCGATTTTGCCGAGGGGAAATAGGATGTTTCCACGCAGGTGGTGCAGGCGCGCAAGTTCCAACACCATGTCATCGCGCTGCGCCACTTCCTGGGCCGATTCCAGCAGAATGAGGGCCTCAGCAAGACCTTCGTTGACCCGTAAGCCCTCTGCGAGCCCGAGCTGCGACCGGCATACGCCTGCTTCGTCCGGCGCAACGGCCAATGCTGCCCGGTACGTGTCTAGCGACGCCGCAATATCGCCCAGGTCCCGTTGCAGTTCGCCTTTGAGGCACATGAGCGCGTGGCGATCCGCGTCCTTTTTCGCGATTTCGAGGCCTCGTTCGATCAGGCGTACCGCCGCTTCAATAAAGTAGGCCGTGCGTTGGGCGGCGGCCGCGTCGAGATACGCCTGCGGGGCGCGGCTATCGTCGGCGCGATCGAGATGCCGGGCGTACAGCACGGGGTCGGTAGCCGCGAACCAGTCGGCGGCTCGCCGGTGCAATTCGCGCCGACGCGTTCGCAGCAGCGTCGAGTAGGCACCTTCCTGAATCAACGCGTGCGCGAACAGGAGATCGTCGCCTTCCGGTACAACAAGCGCATTGGCGACCAGAGCATCGCAAACGTACTCGGGTTCATCAATGAGCCGCCGCAACAACGCCACGTCGAAGCGCTGTCCGATCACCGCAGCCGCCTGAAATGCTTGGCGGTCCGGCAGGGTCAGCCGGTCCATGCGTGCCAGCACTAGGCTTTGGATCGAGGCGGGGACAGTCTCACCACTACCCTCTTCGGCGTTGCGCAGGAGCTGTTCGAGGAATAGCGGGTTGCCGCCCGCGCGCTCGATGCAGGTGAGCGCTACACGCTGGCTGGCGTCAATGAAGTCTCCCGCAAGGCTCAATGCCTCGTCTCTTCGCAATGGCCCGAGATCGATGGTGGCAAACGGCGTACCGCGACAGCGCATTCGCCAGGCGGCGTCGAGTGGATCGCCTTCCACACGCGATGTCATCACGAGCACGCCCGGGCCGTTGGCAACGCCCGAGGCGAAAGCCGCGAGGTCGTCGAGTACCTGCGGGTCGGCCCAATGGACGTCCTCGACGACAATCATGACCGGCCCGTTCCGGCATGCATCTTCAGTCAGCGTCGCGATGAGCGCCTGCTTGCCTCGTTTGCGCGCGGCGTGTGCCATCGCATCAAAGAGGGCCCGCCATTCACCGGATTGCGGCAGATCGAGGAGATCATGGAGAAAAACGATCTGCCCAGGCTTGACGACGCCGGCCGAGACGACACGCTCGACCGCGGTGCTTAGCTCGGCGCCACCTGCGGTGGGCGACAGCCCCAGCATGCTGCCGATGACTGCTCGCACCGGATCCTGACCTTTGCCGACCCCGAAATCCAGCACGAGGCCGCGATGAATCTCAAATCCCTGCGTCTGCGCGACGCCGCGCATTTCATTGACAAGCCGTGTCTTCCCGATGCCCGCATCGCCACGAACATACACGACATGGCCTGCTCGCCCGGAGAGCGATGCGCGGACAATCCCATGGAATTGCTCGAGTTCAGCGTTTCGTCCGACGAAGCGGCCGCGGCTGACAGTCAATGGCTCGCCCGCCATGCTGCGCAGCCGCCATACTCGTACCGGAGTATCGATACCCTTGAAGCGCATGTCGTCGAGCGGGTCGCAGACTGCGTAGTTGCCGAGCGCGCGGCGGACGCCGTCGGAAACCAAGGTCTCGCGGCTCTTGGCCGCTGCCACGAGCCGTGCGGCGAGATTGACCGGATTGCCGTGCACCGTGTAGTCTTGCCCGTCGGCACGTCCGAGCGCGCCCGCGACTACCTCACCACTGGCAATCCCCACGTGCGCCTGCAAAGGACGCGATGCCTGCGCGTTAAGCTGAGCCAGCGCGTCGTGAATATCCAGCGCGGCGCGCGCCGCGCGCAGGGTATCGGAATCGTGCGCGCGCGGAGCACCGAACAGCGCCATGACGGCATCGCCGATGTGCTTGTCGATCGTACCGCCGTAAGCCAGCACGATACCGTCAACAAGCGCGGTATAGCGGCCGACGACTTCGCGCAATTCTTCCGGATCGAGCGACTGGGACAGCGCGGTAAAGCCGCACAGATCAGCAAATAGAATGGTGACCTGTCTGCGCTCATTCGCTTGCGCCTCGACCACGGACGGCGTCGCGCAAGACGCCGCCGTAGCCAGTTCGGAAATGGACAACAGCATGCGCTTGCGGTGGCCAAGCGAATGAACCCCGAGCTCCTTCAGATCTGCATCGGTCAGCCGGGGCAACATTGGGAAGTCGACGTCGTTGTCGGCAAATGTGCGCGCGTATTGCTCAAGCCCCAACAGACTCAGCCATCGTTCGATATTCATGACCGTCACCGAAAGCCGTTTCTCGAAGCGGCCATCCTCGTTGGGGCGCACGCGGCTCGGTTCTCCTCCCTGCTCAAAACATATCTGTCCGCCTTAAACAAAATCAGACGAATTGACGCCGCACGTTTTGCAGCATCGAACCGACACCAGTCTGTTCCCTGTTCCGTGTCCGACGTCTGTCCGTGAATACACAGTGTAGGCGTCACGCAAGCAATTTGACACGGCCGAAACCCGCGGCGGATACTGAATCGCTCTTCCAGCGACGTCCGAAGCACGCCCACCTGCATTCGTCGGGGAGTACCGTGAAGCCAGACACGACCGGTTCAGCAACCGCCGTGCGCACCAGCTCCCGCTCTTGCCTCTCCGGTTTGCTCGGTGACCTGGCTGGCGGCGCAGTATCGACGCTCGTCATGCTCTGCTATGCAATGAGCCTCGGCACGATGATCTTCAGTGCGGATCTTGCCCGCTATGCCGAACTGGGCGTGCCAACCGCGCTCGTCAGTTGCGTCGTGACCGCGCTGGTCATCGCGCTCATGAGTTCAATGCGCCTGAATATCGCGGGGCCCGACAGCAATGCAACAGCGTTTCTCGCGGGCGTCGCGGCAGGAGTCGCCAGCAGCGTGCGAGCGGACGGAGGATCGACGCAGACCGTCCTGTTGACCGTGCTGATGGCCATCGCGCTGTGTTCAGTGGTGACGGGTACTATCCTTTACGCGATTGGTTCGTCGAGGCGCAGCCGCTCGTTGCAGTTCTTGCCCTATCCCGTTGTAGGCGGATTCCTGGCCGGCACGGGCTACCTGTTGTTGTCGGGAGCGTTTCGCGTACTGACCGGCGAGCCACTGCACTGGCGCACGCTGGTGTTCCTGATGCATCTCCACTGGCTCGCCTGGATGCCTGCCGTGCTCGTCGGGGCACTCATCACGGTTCTGATGCGCAGCTGGAGACACGCGGCCGCGCTGCCGCTGGTGCTGGTGTTCGGTATCGCGCTTTTCTACTTCCTGCTGCACATCGACGGCCTGTCGATCGATGACGCGCGCAAGATGGGACTGTTACTTCCTCATGCGGGATTGCGTTCGAGCCAGATTCCCGCGTTTCACCTGCCCGGGCCGCTCGTGCATGGCAACGTCGATTGGGCGGCCATCGGTGCACACCTGCCCGAGACGCTCGTGGTTACGTCAGCGTCGGCAATCACCATTCTGATGAATTCGACCGCGATCGGCGCGGCGACAGGCGAGGATATCGACCTGAATCGCGAGATGCGGGCTGCGGGTATCGCCAACCTTGCGAGCGGGATGCTGGGTGGAATGGTCGGCTATCAATCGTTTAACCGGTCGATGCTCAACTCGCGCGCGGGCGCGACAAGCCGGATGTCTGGCGTGTTCGCGGCCCTCGCGTGCCTGCTTTTGCTAGTCATCTCGCCAGACTTCGTCGCGCTGTTCCCCGTGCCAGTGCTCGTCGGGCTTCAGCTCTTCATGGGACTACGCCTGTTGATCCAGTGGCTGGTTGGTGCATACCGGAAGCTCGACTGGTACGAATATCTCCTTGTTCCCATTATTCTCGGCATCACCGCTCTCTATGGCGTTGTTACTGGCGTGGTGGCGGGCGTCGTCGCCGCGTGCGTGATGTTCGCGTTGCTCTATGGCCGCGTCAGTTGCGTGCGCATGGAGTTCGATGCCGGCACCCGGACATCGAACGTCGAGCGCAGCATCGAGGACACCCAGCGACTCCGCGAGCTCGACACGCAGGTATGCGGGACGTGCCTGCAAGGATTCCTGTTCTTCGGCACGGCCAATTCGGTTCTGCAGCGCGTGCGTGAACGGCTAGCCACGCGCGGTCCCGTGCCGGCGCGTTTTGTGGTGCTCGACTTTGCTGCCACAAGCGGGATGGACGCGTCCATATCGGTCAGTTTCGTTAAGCTCAGACAGCTTTGTGCAACGATAGGCGCAGATTTAGTATTGACGGGATTGCCGCCGCGCTCGCGTGAGCTGCTTGTGAGAACCGGTACGCTAAATCTGCAGATACGCGAATTTGCAACCTTGGATGCAGGCCTGGAATGGATCGAAGAGAAGCTGCTTGCGCCGGGTGTCCTTGCCCCGCATCAGGAGGAGGACAATTTCCCCGCAATGCTCGCGGCGCATTTCACACCACACTGCCTGGAAAAGCTAGCTGCAAGCATGGACGTGCGCGATCTGGACGCCCGGCAGCCGCTGTTCCTTCGCTGGGAGCCGGGTGACGCCCTGTACATCGTCGAGCGCGGGCGTGTTGCCGTATGGCTGCAGCTTGCGGACGGCCGGTCGGTTCGGCTGCGCTCGTTCGGGCCCGGTACGGTGGTCGGCGAAATGGCGGTGTACACGCAGAATCGGCGCAGCGCTGATGTGCTCGCCGAAGTGCCCACGCGTGTCAGGCGCCTGTCACTTGAGACGCTGCTTGCACTCGAGCAGGAGGATCCCGTAACCGCGCAGCAGTTCCATCGCTTTCTCGTCAAGACGATTGCTTCACGGCTAGCGGTCGCGGATGAAGCACTGCGCGCAGCCTATTGACCGGCAAACCGGCATCTAGTGCATGTCGGCGTAAAAATTTCGGACACCGCGACGTCCCGCGCGGGCTTTGTCAACTTACCGAGAGCAAGCCGGCACGAAGCCGGTGTGACGCCCTCTTAGAAAGCGAATAACGGGTTTTGGGTGACGCTTTTTCCTGCCGTCTTTCCGGCTCAGTCTCGACAAGTTGACAAAGCCCCGTCTTGTTGAATTGAGCCATCACCGCGATTTGACAGAGCTTGCCACGCCATTTTCACCGAACGAGGCAACTTAATGGAGCCCACGCCTCGGAATGTCCGCATGAACCCGTCGCTGCGGGACGGTCTTCGCCGATTTTTGAGACCCGCGTCATTTTGCCGAAAACGAGTGCGCACGGGCGGGAACCAAGCCGCCTAAACACCTGCCGCGGGCAACGATCGTCTGAAGGCGGCGCAGGCGGCGCAGGCGGCGCAGGCGGCAGTGCACGGTACCCCAAAGTCGGGATCGAGAGGGTAATCATATAGTGCAACTAACGACACGACTAAGGAACGCTTCAAGACGCCGCTGTTCGGATAACTCTCAATCTCGTAGCGGCTCGATTTTCCGCGACAACTCGACGAACGCGACGGCGATCACCCTCTCCCCTTGTGAACGTTCCTTGCCGTCTAACAGCAGCGTCTCACCGATGTTCCGCGGCTGTACTGCCGTCTATCGAGCGGTCTGAGAATCGGCCTTTGCGGACGTTCAACGATCGTCATTCAAACGGCAGTTTAAGGATCTCTACCGGCGGTTCGTCGGGTGTGTATGATGATCGTGCAACGGTCGTTTCATCATGCAGGCCTGCCTCCGTCCTAAAGGGCAGCGGTGTTGCAAGCGTCGGTCACCGTAGATACCCGCGTCGACGGGGATACGTCAAGCCGTTGTTTGCGGCCACGCTATCGGATTGAATCTGTCGGTAGCCGCCGTGTGACGCGGATTCTCGCTTCCCACCGCCCGTGTTACAAGTCGGCTCCTCAGAAAATCGTTGAGCCATCCGTTTGGTTCGCGAAATGGAGCGTTTCGCACTCCTGCGTCGACCATGCCACCTCAAACGGATATTCTTTATTCATAAACCTTAGAGCCGCCCGGCATCAACAGACGTGACTGACAACGTAAGCTCGGAAATATCAAACCGCTATGCTCAATTCAGACGACCAGTCGGACGCGGACGACATCCTCATACACTGCGTCTGTTATTTGGTTTCGGCCACGCTTGCTTCGTACGCACTGACACGGTCTTGGTCGCTGCCGCACCTCGTTGAATCGGCGCGTTTATGGCAGACGCGGCACGGCAAATCGCTCGACTGGTTGACCAGAATCAAATTGGGACAGATCGCACTGAGGCTCTGCAGGGAGCGCGTCAAGGAAGGAATCGCTTGCCCGCCCGTTCAGTGCCTTTTTACCGAGACGCTGGCACTGAAGCTCGAAAGTCCTGTCGTGACCGAGTTATGGGACCGCTGCCGTGAAGCACTCGGTCACCGCTAGGTCGATGTCGGGCTCGGCGCTGCAAACGCTGATTTGCACTTCACAGCAGTTACGATTGCTCAAGGGAAACGGACTCAAGAATCAATTCAAATTCTTTCACAAGGTCCGGGTTGTGGTCAGTAGGTACCGCATTACTTCTTCGTTCTCTAGTAATTTTGCGAGGTAACCCCGAGCGAGAACAAGGTTCAGAACATCCTGCCCGAAACTCTGCTCCGCTAGCTTGTACCTGCCTTGCAAGTTGTTCATCTCGCGCTCCATCCTCGCGATCTGCTCTTGACTAGCTGCGATTCGACGCGGACGCCGTCGGGCATCGACAAGACGGTCTGTAGGTGTTGCAGCCAAGAGAGCTTCCGCGTAAGTGGCGCTGACATTGTTGGCGGCCAGCATCAACTCGATACACTCGACCTGACGTGTTGCCTTCATCTTGCGTAGCACCCGCGATAAACTTGGCGAGAATTGCTGGTCTTTCAAAAGTTCTATCGCCTCAGGGCAGATTCCGTCCAACAATGTCGCCTTACTGATGATGTGGGAGAGATTGACGCCAAGTGCTTTGGCTAATCGTTCCGGCGAAGCACCCCTTTCCATAGCTCGGCGAATCATATAATGTTCTTGCAGGGCCGACAGTCGGTTGACCCGATTGTTATATGTGTACCCCTCGTCGTCAGTCGAAACCAGGCACGCAGCGTGCGGGTTGCCAAGCATACGCAGCGCTATAAGTCTGAGATGGCCGTCTAGCAAAACGAATCCGCCAAGTTTCTTATCCTCTGGCATGACGGATAGGGGCTCAATTAGGCCAACCTCGTCAATCGACGAGACGATCTGCTTGAACTTCCGTGAGTTGACCAGTCCGGCCGTCGGTTGCTTCGATGGTAAGACCGACTCCAAGGGAACGCTTATTGGCTCAGGGATAAAGCCTAGGTGCACTCGGCTCATGCTGCGCTCCCTGGCCACACGCGGTCCGCCAAGTACCTTGGCAATGACCCGATCGCCTCTGCCCGTAAAAGATTGACGAAGTTGTCGTCGGCGAACAATTGGCGGAGCGCTTCAACAATGAACAAAAGTCGCTGCTGCGCGAAGTCTGCTTTTCGGACAAGCGCCTGTTGCCGTTTTGCTTCGTTTTGGTAAGTCCTAACAAGACCGCTAGCCGTCAGAGTGGATCTTTTTCCCGGCGGCTTATGAACGATCGACCGCCCGAGCAATTGGCGCTTCTCAATTAGATGGCGAGCGCGAACGAGTTGGCGTCCACGAAGCTGACCGCTTTCGTACGCTTCCTGCAGAGCGCTTTGTACGGCCGCATCGTCGTCACCGGCGCGAACGATTGACAGCGCAGCGTTTAACGGAATCGCCCCGCTCTCGACCGATACAAGAAGGCGCTCCTCGCCGTGCTTTAGAAGGGTGAGTATGCCCTGTATGTACGAAGCGGTAAGTCCCGTCTTGTCAGAAATGGCTTTCGCTGCATAGCCTCTATCGGCCAGTTGCCGAATGCCGTAAAGAAGCTCAAGAGGGCGATATTGTCGACGTGCGATGTTCTCGGCGAGGCTCATGATAAGCGCGTCTTCGTCATCCGCGTCAATCACGAGAGCCGGAATCTCTCGCTCGCCTAACGAAGTGAAGGCCGTCAAGCGGCCTTCGCCACAAATGAGGACGAAGCGTTCAGTGCCATCAGAGGCAAGCCGGGGGGTAACGACAATCGGCTTCTTCAGTCCGATCGCCTTTATGTTCCCAACAATCTCTTCGAATACCCGACTGTTTCGGTCTCGGTGATTTACTACTTCTATCCGGTCGATGGGAATTGTTCGAATAACAAGGGGATTCGAGTCTGGTCTCATGCCACTCTCCGTAGACGAGCCCTTTGAGCCATCCGGTACAGGTATTCGAGTGTGTCGAAGCGGTAGGTCTCAAGTTCGACGGAGTTGCGCTCCGCTAGATGGATGTCTCGCTTCCCAAAATCGAGCCGCGGCAGCAGGTAATAGTCGTAGGGAGCTTCGTTACCATCCTTCATCCTGACGGCGACTGTGATGTCTGGAAGTAAGCTTGCGTCGAAGCGAACCTTCCACCTACGCTTTGCAAGCCCAACGTACTGACAACGTGCCAGCACTATTGAAACGGTGAACTCCCGATTGACCGATAGCACGTCCGTTGCTGGATCCCTCACAGTCTCACCACCAAGCTTCGCAATCAGCCTCTCGGTTTCGTTGATGATCTCCGGGTGCAGTCTACGAAGCAGTCGGTTGATCTCGACGTACTGGTAGTCACGATCTGGCGTGAAGCCAACGGCTTGATACGCCCTTACCAAGCTACCAAATCGAAAAGAATAGACAGAAGACGAAGGCATGCCTTCAGCTTCATCGATTACAATGCCTGACAGAAATCCGCGGGATTTATAGAGCTGCCTTAACCGTTCCAACAGTTCCTCGTTGGAGTAGCGGCGTGCACGGGCTCGCAAGATTCCCTGAGCCATGTAGAACACGTCTGGCGGTACCACTGATTCGAAGGCTCCATCTTTCCTAATCCACATCTCCGGCGGATTCGCCACTCTGAGCTTTTTCAGCTTGAACGACACTCGGTTGTAGATATTGTTGCCGATGTACTTCTGGTTCGCAAGAATCTCGTGAACAGTGGCCTTGGTCCAAACACGGTCGAGATCAGTTCTGACGTTCATCGCGTTCAATCTTCCCGCGATATGCGCCTCCGTTAGCGACTCCTCGATGAACCACTGATACATTAAGCGCACGATCCTCGTTTCACTCTCGGGACCAGGGACTAGGACCACTCGGTCTGTTTGCAAGCTCTTCCTTTCGCCGCGAGCAAGTTCCGACTTCACTAGCCCACTTTGGTCGAGCAGCACCCGTGTCAGGCCAAAACCCGCCAGTCCGCCTTGTCGGAAACCCATTTCAACCAGCCGGCATTGGCCGGCGAAGACTTTTGTAGACAGCTCGCGACTGTATTCTCCCGCCATGGCCCGCTTCACACCCTTCACTATGGTCGAAACGGGCGAGCCATCGTTCTCAAACTGCTCCGCGCAATAAACCACGTTGATTCCCGCGCGCCTGCATACGTATTCGTAATAGGCGCTTTCGTCTGCGTCCTGAAAGCGTCCCCAACGACTGACGTCATATACCAATATCACGTTGAAGTCGGCGGAACGAGCTTCCACATCCCGAATCAGGCGCTGCAGCGCAGCGCGCCCGTCCAAGCGGAGGCCGCTCTTTCCTTCATCAGCGTACGTTGCAACGACTGTGAGGTGGTGCCGACTCGCGTATTCTCGGATCTTTGATCGCTGATTCTCAGTTGAGTACTGTTGATGCTCGGTCGACATGCGAACATATTCTGCCGCTCGCCGCGGTGAGCTGGCTTCGCCTATCGATGAGTCGAGATCGCCTGCCATTCCCATAGCGCTTCCAATAAGCAGTTGCCCGTCTTGGACGCAGTGCGGCCCTCGCACCCTAGCACTCATTCCTGTGGGAGAAGCTTCGGAGCGCTTCGCGTCGAAACCAGAGTAGCAGCGCGTCACACGTCACGGCACGAGTCATCTATTTGCAACGTTTCGGTAAATTGCCCTGCCGTAGCTCTGAGTACCGTCAAGTCAACAATCCACGTGTTCATTTTTGCGCGCGATCGAGTTGCGATAGCAGTCAGCACATAGGTCCCCGAGTAGAGGGGTGATACGCGTGATGAGACATCCATCTTTGCAGAAGTCGAGACCTTGGCCCGGCGCTCTTTTTGATGCTCTCGATTGTGTGCCACGTAATCCGGATGCTTTCGGCGATAGACTTTCCAGTAATCGGGGTTCCGAGCACGCCAGTCAGCGCTGGCTCTAAGTTGATTCTCTCGGTAGTCCAGGTCAGACTGCAGTCGCTCCCGCTGCCAGATTCTCCTACGTGCGCGCTGGCACTCATCCCGAGAGCAGAAACGCTGAGAAGGTGACTGTGGGCGTATCTTGAATCGTCTTTTGCAGTTGCCGCAGCGACGGAACACGTCCATCTTTGTCTCCCAATCTAAGTCCGACGCAACGTTGCCTCCCGCCGATCCAACATCAATGTTTTTCGCGTTCAGCGTGGGCTGCGGTAATCTGTCGATGGTTTTTTGAACCGTTAGCTACATATTCGCGACGCCAGCACGGCTACAGTAGGCCGTCGAGTTGCAACGCACTCTTCATCGGTGGGCGGCCGCCAGCCGATGTTAAGAGCGTCACAGCAATTGCATACTTCGCGTTGATAGGTGTGAACTAACGACAAGCACGCTTGCATATTCCGGCCAACTGCAGCCATACGATGAACGCGCACCAAGAAAGGGGGGACGATAGAGCATCGCATCCGATCTCGGGGATCCTTGGGCGGCTGTGCTCGCTCTGGTCGCCGATACGCGCGCCACGTGGTCGCGATCGCGGCCGCGCAACCTCCAGCGACTGCGCAACCCGACCGGACCCCGCGATACACGCTGGCCGCCGCCGAGGCACGGACGTGCGGCGTCGCGCGGAAGCCACCAGCGGGCGCGACATCGTCGTTTTCTGTTTGCCTGATGGCGGACGTGAGGCAGTAAGCCGCTAGCGTACCTCCCTTCCAAGTCTATTGGTAAGGACTGGCTCACAAACACAGCGGGAAGTTCAGACGTGCGCTAAGCTCGCGCAGCGGCAGATCTCTTCCATTCCTTGTCGACGTGATCGCCGGATCAAGCCGTTTGCCAGAGTCGGCCATTGCCATCGTTCGAGCATCGGCTTTCGTCAGGCATCTGACCGCCGCTTTCCGGCCGTTCCCACGTCAGCCTGTCTCGAATGACCGGTCACGCCGTCCGCCAATGAGAACTTGCGACCCGCAAGGGACGTTCAAATCCGCCCGAAGCGGTCACTCACGTTATCCCGTCACCGACTTCATGCTCACATTCTCGATCTCTTGCCAATAACCTGAGGTATGCTGCCGTTTCCGCAGGGGTTCCTATCAAGCACCGTTGTATAACAAATAAAATGCCTCTTTTGAATTCTCAGTGGGTGGTTTGGCGGGTCAAGGGCGAGCGTAAGGTCCGCGCAGCGAACCCTTG
>NZ_JBFUPT010000061.1:0-13585 GCF_041360715.1 Caballeronia sp. RCC_10 | reverse complement strand
CTATGAGCAACTCGCTGGAGTGCCGATGGCTGCTTAACTCCAGCAAAACGGTCTCCGAGGTTCCCGGTGCGCTTCAGGCATCACGCTGAACCACGATGGTCTTGGCGTTGTCGTACAGGATCTCGCGCGGCACACCGCCCAACGCATCGAACAACGCGTGGTGACACGCGACCAGGGTCTCGGCCCTCTCATTCGTGGTGAAACGCGCCCAACGCCAGCGGCTGAACCCGAGCGTCGCCGTGAAGGCGTAGAGAGGCTGCGCGCCTCGGCGGAACACAACGAAGTCGCATTGCATCTGGCGCCCCGGATCGGTCTCGAACCGCACGACAGGGTCGGGCTTCGCCACCGTCTTGTGAAGCTTCATCAGCGCCTGAAGACTGCGCAACTGCCCGTCGTAGCCCAGCGCACGTAACTCTCGAAGCAGGGCAGGCGCTGCGATCGTCTCAGGCGCGGCGGCTCGCATGCGCTCAACGACATACGTCTCGAACGCATCAAGCTTGGTAGCCCGGGGGGCTCGCTGCTTATAGCGCGGCACCTCTTCTGCCGACAAATACCGCGTCACCGTGTTGCGTGAAATGCCCAGGCGACGCGCGATCTCGCGTTCGGATACGCCCTGAGCTTTGAGCACATGGATTTGCATCCACTGTTCCTTCTGGAGCATCGCCGGCCTCTGCGCGCAAAAGACCGACTGTACTGAAAGGTGGCTCAGCTTTACTTCGCGCGGAGTGGCTCATTATTACTTTGCGCCCAACACCGCAGAGCAATGGCACGGCCGAATCGTTCGTGAAGACCGTGAAGCACAACTACGTCGCGTATATGGACAAGCCCGACGCACCAACAGCGCTCTCGCGTCTGGCCATCGCGTTTGAGCACTACAATGAGCGCCAACCGAACCGAACGGAAGAACATGAACGACATCCCATTCAACAGTCTGGACGCATCGGCGAAGGCGGTTATCAACGGCGACCTGTCTGACTATCAGACGCTTGGCAAGGCAGGCCGCCTTTACGTTGCAATCGCGGCTAACCGAGCGGACCTTTTAGCAGATGAAGGTTGCTCAATTGTCGATGCTTTCAGTGAGCTGGGAACTGTGTGGGCTCAAGCGGTCGTTGACCGCTGGCGAAGCAGATAACGCGAAAATGGGGAAGGGAGTAACACTCGTGCGTGAGCATTTATGAGGCTCGTCACACCGCTCGATCGGCAAGACCTTATCGGCATCCCCGTCTGCGCTGGAGGGAAAGTTCTACATAGGCGCGCCGTACGAGTTCGAGGACCTGCTTAAGGAGCCTGCGGAGTATGGCGACGAAGATATCGAGTGGCGGAAGATAGAGATATTGCAGGCTGGTAGCGTGCATATACCTGGACGGTGCGAAGCTTTTCGGATTCGATCGGTTGTGCAACCAAAACAATGCACAGGATGGAAGCCGACGAGCAGCTGCCGAAAGAAAGACAAGCTCCGCTTAGCCGGTAGTTGATCTGGCCAACGAACCTGCAAGCTAGGCCGGCGGATCCCGTGGGAATGAGACTTCGCCCAATACGAACCATGTCGCGCACCCGGATATAAAACCAGGCGCGTCAGCGCTCCGACCGGCCGGACGCCGGAAGCAAACTGAGGCATATCGATGGCAAGAGGAAAAGACGCGGCGCTGGTGAAGCTGCAAGCAACGATCGAGGCGGAACACGCGAAATACAAGTCCGCCGTTTTGGCGGCGGTCGAAAGTACGCTGGCTGAATGCGGACTAACGCTCGCGGACCTTTTGGACGCGAACGACACGAGCAATCGCGCGTCGGGCGAACGCCGCAAAAAGCGCAAGGCACCGTTCAAGGGCGTACAACCGCGAAGTATCGCGACCCCAAGACTGGCGCGACGTGGAGCGGAATGGGCCGTGCGCCGGGCTGGATCGCAAATGCTCGCAACCGTGATCGCTTCATGATCGAGCAGCAGTAACAGAAGCCGCGCGAGATTCGCGGTCCATAACGAACAAAGGCTTGAGCTGTCGAGATTCGCTTAACTTTGAACATTGTTCGCTTAACCTTGAACTCTGGGCGGATCGAGCCTGTGGCGCCACAATCCGGATGAGAGACGCGCGACAAATGGAATGAACGCCCCCACCTACCGGATGCGAGAGGCTGAAGGAAGGGGACCCTCACGGGCCGACGGCATCAAAGTGCCCAAATGGAAGATCATTGAGATCTTCACAGGCGAACCGGAGGGTCCGAAATGAAGTATACGACGGTCGGGGTGGATATCGCGAAGAACGTCTTCCAACTGCATTGGGTCGATGCTAACTCAGGTGAGATCGTGAGCAAGCGACTGAAGCGTGCCGTATTCCTTGAGCATTTCGCGAATCGCGAGCCCTGTCTGATTGGCATGGAGGCTTGTGGAGGTGCCCAGCACTGGGCGCGACGATTAATCGAGATGGGCCATCAAGTCAAACTGATGCCGGCGAAGTTCGTCAAGGCTTTCGTGATGGGCAACAAGAATGACCCGGCGGATGCGCGTGCGATCTGGATGGCCACGCAGATGCCCGGCAAGGCCGTCGCAGTAAAGACAGAAGGGCAGCAGGCTGTACTGGCGCTGCACCGGTTGCGGCAACAGAAGATCAAGTTTCGAACGGCGCAGATGAACTGTCTGCGGGGGTTGCTGACCCAATACGGCGAGGTAATGGCCAAGAGCCGCGCCGCGCTCGACAAGGCGATTCCCGGCGTGCTCGCGAAGCTGGCCGAGCGTCTGCCGGCGATGCTGATTGAGTCGTTACGCGAACTCTGGAGCGACCTTGAGCGGCTTGACAAACAGATCGCTGACATTGAACGGCGTCTGCAGACGTGGATGAAAGACCCACGCCACCACATTCAGGTGATGCCGGGGTTGATTGACGCCGGCTAGCGTTGCCTGCGTTGGCGTGCCACCGACACAGGAGGATCAGCACGGCATCGACCTCACCGAATGAGCCGCTGTTCCTTTGAACTGAACGTCGAAAGCTACCGTCGCCGTACTGCCCTGCAGCGCAAGCAGCAGGGACCGGGACGCCCGGCCAGTAGAGCGACATCCCTTGCTGACATATGCGAAATCGTCCAGGATGACCAGGTCGAAGCGATCCAGCCGGTTGATGGCTGACTCCAGCGCGAGCTCGCGGCGCGCGACCTGCAACCGTTGCACAAGGTTTGCCAGTGTCAGCGGAGATCGTGCGGCTCATTTCGACGACCTCCGGTTGACCAAAGGGTGTCGGGCCTGCCGCTCCTTGCCCAGCAGCTCGTTTTCTGACCGTGCCTCGATTTCACCCATGGGCGACGCGAAGGCCTTCAGGTCCGGGCGCGAGTTTGCTGCCTAGCTCGGTCTCGTGCCCAAGCAGGTTGGCACCGGCGGAAGGTCGCAACGGTAGCTGTCGCTGTCAGCAAGCCAACGCCCGGAATCGCGGCGATTGCTTTGCATGCGTTATCGGTTTGGCGAGTCCCGGTCCGACCTGTCTTGTCATCACACTCGATTGCCAACGCAACCCACATCCGCGCCGAGTTTATGCGCTGCGCCACCTCGACAAGGCGGTAAACCGGTTGATTGTGGCCACGACGCCCACGGAGAAAGCCGAGGCGGGCTGGTGGGCGCGGCTATGGCGAGAGCGGCGGGCAAATCTTTCGACACGTTGCAATATAGGCGTCACGCTGGCAATGAGGGGCAGATAGTTGGCTAAGCAACGGGCACCTATCGACCGGTAGAACGAGGATGTTCGCCATTCCACATAACGCGAAGCGACGGGGCCAGCAGTGCGGCAGTGCAGCAAGGGCCTAAACATAATTAAGCCATCGAACGACCTCTGCTCGCACGATTGCCTGAGGTGCCGCCGGGGAGTTCGTTTTAGGGGCGGTTCACTAAGCCTGTCCGCCTTAACCTAGACGTGGACCCCGAGGTCCACAAGCAACTGAAGCTCCGCGCGATCTGATTAGCGGCAGATCGGCTAAATTGAATTTGTACGCGTAGCCCTTACTATGGGCCTCTCATTCGGTGCGGCCCGGATAGTAGGTTTGTCCACCTATCAGTCAGTAGAAGGGCGCTTGCCTAGGCAACCAAACAAGACGTTACTCGTGGTTGTTGGTGCAGAGCAGCAACGAGCGAATCGGAGATAAGGTGATCTTTATGTTGCGGGCAAGCGCCGCCAAGCACCTGGACCCTCGCGCCGAACCGACCGGCCGCAGGCGGATCGGCCGCGGCATTACTCAACGCTTTGATTGGGGAGTGTAGCGACCGACTCGATCGCTAAGCATCTGACCGTCTCAATCGCGATCTCCAACGGAGCTATTTCGGCACGAAACGCTGATACGTCGACGCTGTGTGTCGTCTCCGCCAGAGAAAGTTGCTCGTGCGCAAGAAGCAGCTTCTCCTCCAGGCGTCGAACCGCTGACCACAGCGCATTCTCGGCACCTGAGCGTTGCTCCGCCTCCAGCGACATCGCGGAAAAGGCGTGGCCTGTATGGCACCGATACCTGAGTGGATATCCCTCACCGATGCGCCAAATGACGCCGCCGCAGTCCGGGCAGGTCAAGCTCGTGCGATGTCCGAGTCGTTCCAGCTCGGCTGGCGATGAATGGCCGGTGGCGGCAATTTTGAGCTCAAGCGCGGCGCGCGCTCTCTCTTTCATGTCAACACCCTCCGACGAATGGTCTGTCAACGCTTTGACGATGGCCGGGCCTACGTCCTCGATCGGAGCGACCACGTCGGGTGGAACAGCTTTGAGAGCGGCTTTGGGCATGTCGGGAGCAACGCAGGTCGACGGATCTTGAATGATCGTATAGCCGCCGCAGGCATGGATGGCCTTCAATCCCGCTGCGCCGTCATCCAGTTTTCCGGTGAGCACAACGCCGATTGCGCGGTTCCCATAATTGACCGCTGCCGAACGAAAGAGCGGGTCAGCGGCCGGCCGCGTGAAGTTTTCCTTCGGCGCGCTCGACAGGACAATGCTGCCCTCAGCAAGAAGCATGTGCCGATCAGGCGGTGCAATATAAACCGTCCCCGCGGTGATGACCGCACCGTGGGAGCCATGGACGACCGGTAAGCAGCTCTCTGCGGCGAGCAGCTTGGGTAGCTGGCTTGGCCACGTGCCAATATGCATGACGATGAACATACTCGCCGGGAAATCGGCAGGCAGTGTGGAGACGATCGCTTGCAGCGCTTGCAGCCCACCCAGCGACGCCGCCACTACCACGACCTGCCCTCCGTTGCGTCTTTGATCCATGTGTTCCCCTCCGTCGAGCAGACCAGCAAACGACGAGCCATTTGCATCAGCATGAAAAAATGCGCCCCGTTAGACCCATGTCGTTAGACCCGGGTCTTCCGGTTCTTGCTGCGCGCCGGTCTTTAGAAGAAACCAGTGCTTACTTCTGCTGCTCCATATCAGATTAAACTGGTCGATACTTAAGTCTAGGTTGTCTTCGTCAGATGGAAAAATCAGATCATGCTGCGGGCAACCAGACGGCAGCGCTTCGCAAAACTTCCGCCCTCGACTTTCCGATCGTCGGAATCGGTGCGTCGGCCGGCGGTGTTCAAGCGCTAATCCGATTTTTTGAACACATGCCGCGGGACCCGGGCATGGCGTTCGTGGTTGTCCTCCATCTTTCGCCTTCGCACGAAAGCCAGGCCGACAACGTTCTGCGGCGCGTCACCCGCATGCCGGTCCTGCAGGTGACCGAGGCCACGCCGGTCGAGAAAAACCACGTCTATCTGATATCTCCGGCGACCGCGCTGTCGCTGACCGATGGTTACCTGTCCGTGACGCCAGCCGAGCGCGGCCGGGGCGGACCTGTCGCGATCGATCTGTTTTTTCGCAGCCTGGCCGAAGCACACGGCGAACGTGCGATTAGCGTCGTTCTGTCAGGCACGGGCAGCGACGGCGCAGTCGGCATCGGCCGTGTCAAGGAATGCGGTGGCATTACGCTGGCCCAATCGCCGGAGGATGCCGAGTACGGGGAGATGCCGGCCAACGCTTTGGCAACCGGGCAGGTCGACATCGTGCTGCCGGTTGTCGACATCCCGCAGAAGCTGATCGAACTGGCCGGGAACGCCCGTTCGATAAGTCTTCCGACCGCCGACGTCGACCCGAGCGGGACGGCGGCAGAAGGGGCTGAAGACGGCATGGATGCGGCAGAGCACGCGCTGCAACGCATCCTGAAGGCGTTGCGTGTCCGTACTGGCCATGACTTCCAGCACTACAAGCGCGCGACGGTATTGAGGCGGATCGAGCGCCGATTGCAGGTCAACGGCCTGCCGGACGTGCTTGCCTATCAGCGCTTCGTTGAAACCCATCCGGACGAAACAGGCGCGCTGCTTCGCGACATGCTGATCGGCGTGACGAACTTCTTCCGTGACCGTGAGGCATTTGAGGCGGTCGAGCGTGAAGTCGTGCCAGCCATCATCGGCAGCAAGGCGGAGGGTGAGTCCGTTCGCGCATGGGTGGCCGGGTGCTCCACGGGTGAAGAAGCTTACTCGCTCGCCATGCTGTTCAACGAGGGCAAGACAAAGAGCACCGAATTACCGAAGCTGCAGGTCTTTGCAACGGACCTCGATCAGCAGGCGATAGAAGCCGCACGGGCTGGCAGCTACCCGGAGTCAATTCTGACCGACGTTCCGCCTGCGCGCCTGCGGCGTTTCTTCACGCTGGAGCGCGGCCGATACGTGATCAACAAGGCGCTGCGGGAAAGTGTTCTGTTCGCGCCTCACAACGTGCTGCGCGATCCGCCGTTCTCGCATCTCAATCTGGTGTCGTGCCGCAATCTGCTGATCTATCTCGACCGTAGCGTGCAGCGTCAGGTGCTCGAAACGTTTCATTTTGCGCTCGAGCCGGGTGGTTTCCTGTTTCTGGGGACCTCGGAGTCGGTCGACATCGCGGACGATCTGTTCAGTACGGTCGATAAGAAACACCGCATTTATCGGGCAAGAATATTACCCACGAAGGTCCCGTCGATCTCGTCGCCGGCTGTGACCGGCAATCAGGCCCCCGCGCCGCGCCCGCTCGCGCCGGCACCGATGCGCGACCCCGCAGGCCTGACTTTCGCGACTCTTCATCAGCAGGCGATCGAACGGTACGCACCGCCTAGTGTGTTAGTGGACAGGAACGCGGAGATCCTGCACATGTCCGACGACGTCGGGCGATTCCTACGCTATGTCGGTGGTGAGCCCTCGCACAATCTGCTCACACTCATCAACCCTGATTTGGGGCTTGAATTGCGCGCCGCGCTCTTTCAGGCACTGCAAAACGGCAGGAGCGTCGATGCCGAGCGTGTGCGGTTCTCGCACGGCGCCACTCATTCCTACGTGAACATGACGGTTCGTCCGTTCAACGATGCTACGGACTCGGCGGTGTTCTGCACGGTTTTCTTCGATGAGGTTGAGGAAACGACTCGCCCCGACCAGGCAGAGCAGAGCAACCCGGATCAAAATCCGCTCGTCGCACATCTTGAGGGCGAATTGCATCGCACCAAGGAACTCCTGCGACTGAGCATTGAGCAATCTAATGCTTCAAATGAGGAACTTAAGGCTTCAAACGAAGAACTTCAGGCGATTAACGAAGAGATGCGCTCAGCGACCGAGGAACTCGAAACGAGCAAGGAAGAACTGCAGTCGGTCAACGAGGAGCTCATCACCGTCAACAGCGCGCTTCAGGCGAAGGTCGAAGAAACGGCGAAGGCCAACGACGACTTGCAAAACCTGATCGCGTCGACGTGCATCGCCACGATTTTCGTCGACAGCGAGATGCGCATCAAACGATACACCGCACCCGCTGTCGGATTATTCAACCTGATCGAAACGGACATTGGCCGTTCGCTGTTCGACCTGACGCATCGCCTCATCTATCCGGAGCTGGCCGCCGACGCGCGTGCTACTTTCCAAAGCCTGCAGATTACGCAACGCGAAGTTAGCACGACGAGCGGTGAATGGTATCTGATCCGGCTGCTGCCTTACCGAACCGGCGAGGACCATATTGACGGCGCTGTGATGACGCTGATTGACATCACGGAGCGACGCCTCGCGCAGCAGGAGGTTCGTCTGGGAGAGGAACGGCTCAAGCTTGCCGCAGTCGCCACCGACGACTACGCGATCATCGTCCAGGATCTGGACGGCAGGATCGTGAGCTGGAACAGGGGTGCACAGCGCGTGTTTGGTTATGACGAACCGGAGGTGCTGGGCAAGCTCGTCGATCTGATCTTCACGCCGGAGGACCGCGCGCGACATGTCCCACGTCGGGAACGCGAGACCGCAAAGGCGATTGGTCGTGCCGAAGACGAACGATGGCATCAACGTAAAGATGGCAGGAGAATTTACTGCAGCGGGGTGATGACCAAAGTCACCAGCGAAGGCTTCAGCGGATTGGCCAAGATCGCTCGTGACATGACCGATAAGAAGAGCGTGGAGAGTCAACAGCAGATGCAACTTGAGCTGGAGCGAGCGACGCGTGCGCAGGCCGAATCCATCAATCGCCAGAAGGATGAATTCTTCGCCGTACTGTCACACGAACTCAAGAATCCGCTGAATCTCATTCACGTGAAGGCCGAGCTGCTCAGTCGTGCTCCCGATGCACGGCATATTCCTCTGGTTTGGGACGCGGCCCAGGCCATTCAGCGCTCTGTCATCAGTCAAGCAAAGATTATCGACGATCTTCTCGATCTGTCCCGGGTACGCACGGGAAAGCTCGCCCTGAATTTCGCCGACGTGGACCTCGCCGCCGTCGTTCGCTCCGTAACGGAAGCGTGCGCTACCGATGCGGAAAATAGCGGCATCGCGCTGAGTACGTCCGGGACCGACACTGCACTTGTCGTTCAGGGTGACTCCGTGCGGGTCGAACAGATGCTATGGAATCTTCTTCGCAACGCGCTCAAATTCACACCTCGTGGGGGCAGTGTTAGGGTTGCTCTGTCCGAAGATAAACGCTTTGCCTGCATTGAAGTCAAAGACTCGGGCAAGGGCATTGCGCCGGAGTTCTTGCCCAAGGTCTTCGACATGTTCAGTCAGGCCGACGGGAGCGTCAAACGCGATAGCGGCGGACTCGGGATTGGCCTGTCGCTTACAAAGCAACTGGCGGAGATGCATGGCGGAAGGATTGAAGGGGAATCGGCCGGGGTCGGTCGGGGAGCTTGTTTCCGGTTATGGTTACCAAAGCATTCTCCTTTTGCCGTGCGCTCGAAGTCGCCGGGTGTTGCCGACGCCAGCATCCTTAAGGGACTCAGGGTTCTGCTGGTTGACGATTCGATCGAAGGCCTGGAGGCGTTTGGCGCGCTGCTCGAAATCGAAGGCGCCCAGGTCACCATTGAGTCCAGCGCGCAAAAAGCACTTGCCGTGGCCGAGGAACGTCAATTCGATCTGATTCTGTCGGACATCGCTATGCCTGGCATGAGCGGGTATGAACTGATCGAGGCACTGCGCAAGCGGCCGAATATGGCCAAAGCTCCTGCTATAGCGTTGACGGGGTTCGGACGTGATCAGGACGCTGCGCGGGCGTTGCGCGCCGGGTTCGATGCGCATCTCGGCAAACCGGTAACCTTGACTGCGTTACTGCAGGTTATCGGAGCGATCACGCAGCAGCCATAGCAAGTGGGCACGTCGGCAAAGTGGTGTTTGCAGTCGATCTCGCGGCCCGTTGAACTGGCGGGGCCCGCCGAATGACCCTTCTTTGCAGAAAAAGACACCCGGGGCCACCGGACGGGGAACGCCGCAACGGGTCGCCGCTCGCGACACGACAATTACCAGCTTGTCGGTATTCCGCGTCCGGTTTGGTCGCGCAACGTCGGTCGCCTTGCTTGCACCAAATACTCAAGTGCATAAATCAATTCTCACAGCGCATCGTCTGGAACACTAGACTGACGCGCGCTGTTTAATCGCGCTGTTATATTATTAATATAATTAAGACACGAAATATCAGTAATAATTTCGCTGTTTAAAACGATCGGTCGTTGAAAATTAAAAACTCATAGAAGATAATCTAGAAAGAAAGGGTAAACACCCAGACGTACCTATTGTGCACACCTTTTGTTTCGATAAAATGTCTCAAACGTTTAGATAAAGCCAGTGTTTGCAGTTCGACACGTTCCGCGTTAGCCGCCGCTAAGTGAGGATACGCATGACGGAAACGTTTATTGGATGCGCGGTGACCGGGGCCGCGATGCTGATTTCGATCCCGTTAATCTTCCAGCATTACGTCCGCGAACACCGACGCGAAATCTTCCTTCAACACCTGCGCGATAACGCCTTGTCATCACGAGCCGGCGCAGCCGAAGAACACTTCGATAAGCGGAGTTCACATGAACGCGAATGCATTAGCCCGGAGCGAGCTTCTCCATATCGAAGTGGTTTTGGCACGATTAGAAACGTTTCCTAGTAGAAACGCTTTCTTCGCCACCTCATTCATTATTGACCCTGAATACTGGAAAGGTCGCATCCTAGACGTTTGCGCCAAGAGGCTAGACGCAGATATCGGATTGCACGCGGACAAGTTACTTAAGCGTCTGTCGGCAATCACATGATTCGTTCGTTTTGGAGAAATAGATGGAAAACGGCGAGGTTACTTATAAGAGTTTCGTTCTCAGACCACTCGCAGCTTATGACGATGGCATGTATGTCGCCATGCTGATTCTTCGGAATGGCGACGGCATTCAAACGGCCAGCGGAGTATTAGGCAGTTTCGCCTGCGCGCTCGACGCACGGCGGTTTGCTTTGAAGCATGGGATGGACGAGATCGATCAGGGGGCGGTTCCGAAGACAGAATCGCAGCCGCGTCGGCAGTCGGCTTTTCGAACGTTGCAGGCATAGCCAGGATCGATGCGCCGGCCGGCTACCTCTCACAGTGTCTCACCCCAAAGTAGTCTTATCTCTTCAAGGATCATCATGGAAACCGGTACGGTCAAATGGTTCAACGATGCCAAAGGCTTCGGCTTCATCACACCCGACAATGGGGGCGATGACCTTTTTGCGCATTTTTCGGAGGTTCGTGCCGAGGGTTTCAAGTCGTTGGCTGAGAACCAAAAAGTAAGCTTCGAAACCAAGCGCGGTCCGAAAGGTCTGCAGGCGGCGAACATCAAGCCGCTGTAGTGCAAAACACTGCCTGCGTGAACCCGCTCAGAGAAGCACCCATCTTTTACGCCGGTCCCTTGTAGCCTGGGTTCGGCGGACCTCGAGTGCCAGTTGCTGCCTCGTGGGCGCGGCACGCGCGCACAACGGGGCGTTTGTGCCCAGTGAAAGTAACCGGGAACTTTGTGTTCACGAACCCGGCTATTGCCCCAATGAACCCTGAGCGCCTACAGTGTCCATATGGACACTCAGCCAACACCGCCCTTGGAAGTCATCAAGGAGCAAATAGCCCAACACGAAGCGCGGATCGCAACGCTTCAGATGTTGATTGAAAATAGGCCTCTATCCTTCGAGGACTTGCTAAGAGCCTCTGATGTGCTTGTGCTGCTGGGGCATGAGTTGGACCGATGGGAAGCTCTTCAGGAGCTTGTCCGGGGTCCTAGGCCGTAAGACGGTCCGCATCGTCGGGCCACCAACACGCGCCCACGCGCCGCAACGCGGTTGGTTGCCCCAATAGACTCGCGCAGCGTCTTCTATCCGGGTCGGATTAACGAAGGGCTTAACGGACTTCCTCGCTATCCGTGGAATGAGTATCAACCAGTTCACCACACTGGACGAGGCCGCGCACCATTCGGCCAAACTGAGGACAACCGGGGTTTATTTCGAGCGGAATTCCGGCCCGGAAAAGCCGGTTTTGCTGCGGTGCAGCATGTCCGTTTACCACTCGAAGCAACCGATTCCGCCGCGCATAGGCCAGTTGGAGCGCCGCTTCAAAGGTCTGCGATATCTGCCGGGGCTAGCTCAAGGTCGTACCTTTAACCGGGATAGGTGCGGATACGGCCTTTTTGCCGCTCAGAAAGGGCCAGGCTAGGGGCGGGGCATCGTACGTGGTTTAGCCGCCGTTTCAGGATAGCCACGTCCCCGAGGGCTACGCTACCGCGTGTCGTCATGCCTCAGTACACCTCTACGTGGTCGGGATATACGCCGCTTTCCCGCACGGCCTCCTCCACGTCCTCGGGACTGTCGTATCCGTCGAAAGAGCCAATGTCCTTCTCACCGACAAGGAGACAGCCCGCCCATCGGCCCGAGGGCGCGCGGTAGATGCGCAGCGTAATGGAATCGTGTTTGTCTTGTTCCAATTTTTCTCCTAGAGCAAGCGCCCTTGCGGGGCTCGTTCGAACGTGAAACGGATAGCCTTAACCTTGCGACCTGCCTTGATCGGCTCCCAACCGATTTTCCAGCCGTCCTTTTCCTCCAGTTCCTTTTTTAGCCGGTTCGATGATCTTTGTCCGCAGTTTCGCAAAGTCCGCGCGTTGCTTCTCCGTGGCGTCCATTGCGGTAGCGAAGTCCTCAATGTCGTATTCCGCCCAACCCGTAGACTGAAAGCGGGAGAGTAGCTCTAGCATTCGCCACGAGTACGCCGACCGCAGGGCCGTAGCCTGTTGGAGTTGGTACGTGGTGAAGTTCTTTTTGAGGCCGAACAGGGCGGAGAGTATCTCCGGCCACCACGCTAGCTCTACCCATCCCTCGCCCTCGTGATAGGTGCAGCGACCCACCCATCGCATATCAACCCGCAGAGGCTTAAGCGGCTGCCCGCCCCGCTTGTGGGTAAGGGCGTTGGACATGGTTATCCAGCGTTCCCCGGTTGACGGGTTCAATTCTTCTGTCAATCTATTCTCCCTTTTCCGGGTCATTCGCCCTTAACTAGACGGCGGGGAGCATACTGGACCGTTTCTCCCCTCAGTGCAACCATGGGAGAATGTGGATAACTCGGGCTTGCGAAGCAGAGCAACCCGGAAAAAGGGAGACAAACCCGGAAAAGGGAGACAAACCCGGAAAAGGGAGACAAACCCGGAAAAGGGAGACAAACCCGGAAAGGGAGAATAGCGTCCCGCAAAACTTACCGGGCAACGGTTCCAGCCCCCATAAACAATATAAAAACTATCTAAAAGAGGCGCCTGTAGGCAACGGACGGGCCGCAAGTCTGCCGAACCCGGGAAAGGGAGAATAGACGTAGCCAGAACCGAGAGACCGTGCGGACAAAAAGAAAGCCCGCGCACCGGAGAGAGGCGGGCCAAGCAGGGAATGAATCACCAACGCGTCCACGCCATGAGGACGCCATAAGTAGATTAGGCGGACGGAAGCGATAAACAAAGAAAATCCGCCGCGAGGGGAATCAACAGCGGGTTAAGTCCGCGTCCGAACGAGAGCACAAGGACGCAGGAGGGGATGCCATGTGTCAACAATCCTCATACCTGCCGAGTAGCTGCTCTAGCTGCTTTTTCGTAAGCTTCCAAGGCTTCTTCCAAGATTTGGACCAGCATCTTGTGGGCAGCGACAATTGTCGTGGCCGGTCGTTGACGCTTGTTTTGGCCGGTGGTGAGGAGTCGTAGGCGGCGTAGCCGCAGGAGACGACGAGCCACCGGCAGCGCCAGGTCGACGGGGCTTTAGGATGGGATGATCGAAGCTTGAAGAAGAAGCGGTCAGCTCATGTCTGGAACCCGCATTACCGACCAACAGGTTCATCTCTATATG
>NZ_JBFUPT010000060.1:0-13617 GCF_041360715.1 Caballeronia sp. RCC_10 | reverse complement strand
CTCGACTTGAAATCGAGAGGCCTGCAGACTGGTCCGCTGCTTGCCGTCGGCGATGGCGCGATGGGCTTCTGGGCCGCTGAAATGCAGCGGCAGCTTGTAGAATCCGGCGTCCGTTTTTCTCGGGTATATGGCGTAGAGAGGTGACGAGAGTTAGCAGGCGGCGGCACAACGGTTGCGATCACGCGGCCCATAAGGTCCGCCTTCACAGCCGTCAATAGTGGGGCGCTGGTATCGAGAGTGTATTCACATTCGTGGGAGCTGCCCGCAGTTGGAGCTTGCCCGTTTAGCCCAACCGGCCCCCGCGACACAGGCATTTGGGCTTGTCGCCGTCGTCCATTGCGCCGTTTCCGCTACGGGCCCGCCGCATTCAGACAGCGAAACGGCAAAGGTCGACTCGACCAGAACCACGCGAAGCGATGTTTTCGAATTACGGCAAGCGCGTACGAAACGATCTTGGAGCAGCACAAATGCCCGATTTTTGGCACACAGCAGTCGAAGGTAACGGCGAAGTTCGCGCGTTGCTACGCGAACTCGACTGGAGCACATCGCCGCTCGGGCATCCCTCGAATTGGCAGGCGCCATTGACCACTGCAGTCGGCATGGTGCTCAGTTCGGCCTTCCCGATGTTCATCGCGTGGGGCCCCGAGTTGGGCTTCCTCTACAACGACGCATACGCCGTAATCTTGGGCGACAAGCATCCGGCTGCGCTCGGTGGCCGCTTCAAACAAATCTGGGCGGAGATCTGGTTTGACATCGCGCCCATTATCGACGGCGCGATGTCAAACCGGTCCGCCTACTTTGAGGACCTGCCGCTCACGGTTATACGCCGCGGCTACCCAGAGCAGAGCTTCTTCACCTTCTCGTATTCGCCGCTGCACGAAAACTCCGGACGCGTCGGCGGCATGTACTGCACTGTCATCGAGACGACGGAACGCGTGCTGGCAGAACGGCGCGCGATCTTCGATCTAAAGGTGTCCGAGGCACTGCGCCCGCTGACCTCTGCCGAGGACGTCGTGACCCGAGCGAGCGCGCTGCTCGGTGAGCAATTGAAACTGGCCCGCGTGATCTACGGAGAATGCTGGGAAACCAGCGACACTGTCTTCGTGCCGCGCGATTGGACTGTGCCACCGTTGCCGAGTCTCGCCGGCAGGAGCTTCGCACTGGACGACTTCGGCCCGGCCATCATCAACTCGCTGCGCGCCGGACAGATCGTGACCGCAAACGACAGCGCCACCGATCCACGCACCGCAGACTTCGCAAGCTCGTACACCCTGACCGGCGTCCGCGCATTCATCGCGGTGCCACTGATCAAGGCCGGGCGTCTGGTCGCCTTCCTCGGCCTGCACCGCGCCGAACCGCACCGGTGGACCGCGAGCGATATCCGGCTCGCCCGCGAGATGGCCGAGCGCACCTGGTCGGCGGTGGAGGCGGCACGCGCACAGGCCGATTTGCGCGCCGAACGCGACCGCAGCCGTTACATCTTCGACACGATTGGCGAAGGTTTCATGCTGATGGACCGCGACTGGAACGTCACTTACATCAACGCGGAAGGCCTGCGCATCGCGCGCGTCACGAAAGAGCAAGGGATCGGGCACAACTACCGGCAACTTTGGCCCGAACCGGTCGACCCCGATTGTGCGCAAATGTATCGACAGGTGATGGAAAGCGGCGATCCCGGCGCGTTGGAGTATTGTCAGAGCCATCCGGACGGTAGCGCCATCTGGGTCGAGGTGCGCGCCTACCGCACCGGCGAAGGCGGGATCGCTTCGTTTTTTCGTGACATCACCGACCGCAAGGAGACGGAACAGAAGCTCAGAGCGGCTGATCAGCGCAAGGACGAATTCCTCGCGATGCTTGCGCACGAGCTACGCAACCCACTCGCGCCCATTTCTGCCGCCGCCGAGCTGTTGACGATCAGCAGGCTCGACGAAGCGCAGGTGCGCCACAGCAGCGCAATCATCTCGCGCCAGGTCGCCCACATGACCAGACTCGTGAATGACCTGCTCGATGTGTCGCGCGTCACGAGCGGGCTAGTCACGCTGGCGAGGGCGCCGGTCGATACGCAAACCGTGATCACGGAAGCGATCGAACAGGTCCGCCCGCTAATGCAGGTGCGCAACCAGCAATTGTCGGTGCACGTGCCATCGCAGGCGGCTATCGTGCTAGGCGACAAGGCGCGGCTGATTCAGGTTGTCGCCAACCTTCTTCACAATGCGACAAAGTACACGCCCGATGGGCGCCGCATCGAAATTTGCGCCGACGCAGAGGGCGGCGAACTGGTGATCACCGTGCGCGACGAGGGCATCGGCATGGAACGCGAGTTGACCGCGCGCGCGTTCGACCTCTTCGCACAGGCTGAGCGCTCGGCTGACCGCTCGCTGGGCGGCCTCGGACTCGGTCTCGCCCTGGTCAGGCATCTGGTCGAGTTGCACTGCGGCTCAGTGCACTGCTACAGCGCGGGGCTCGGCACCGGCAGCACCTTCGTGGTCAAACTCCCATTGATGCAGGCGCAGCCGGCGGCTTCAGAACGGCAAGCGGAAATCGCCAGTTCGGCGGCGAGCCGGCGCCTCAAGCTACTGGTCGTCGACGACAATGTCGACGCCGCGGAAGCGCTCGGCATGCTGCTCGCGTCATGCGGGCATGACGTGATCATCGAACATGAATCGCGGAGCGCGCTCCAGCTTGCGCTGCGGGAGCGCCCGGATGCGTGTTTGCTAGACATCGGCCTGCCGGATATGGACGGCAACGAACTGGCGCGGCATCTGCGCGCGTCCCCTGAAATGGCTGACGCGACGCTGATCGCTGTCACCGGCTACGGCCAGGACGAGGACCGTCACCGCAGTGCGCACGCCGGTTTCCATCACCATCTGGTGAAACCAATTGTCATCGAACAGCTGGCGACGTTACTCGCGGGCATCAACCTGAGGAGGGATGGTTGAATGCCCAGGCGTGTGCAACGGTGCGGGTGAGCCGATGCTCGGCCGCCGCGCTTTCCGGCGGCACGACCTGTCGGTTGGCCGCTTACGGAGCGTAGCCGACCTTTCAACGTCGGGCCACGCTGGGTGTGAGTGGCGGCTCATGGCCACCTTGAGGCACCTTTGCCCGTCCACTAGTGCGGCCAGGAAGGCGGACTGAAGGTCATTGACATTGGCTGACATTGTCGCCGCCTCGCTTTATTCCATGAGGGCCAAGACCCCAGGTTCGTTCCGCCGCTCACATGCTCACCTGCCCTTTCGTCCTTCGCTGGCGCATTAGCGCGCCGCGCCCCTCGAGCACGCGCCGCGCTATGCGCCGTTTTCGTCGCGCGACGCTCGCTGGCAACGCGGCGCTGTTTGAGCGCGGCCGCAAAATCCGTTGCGTCCAGAGTTTGTGCGCGCCAGGGAAGTCCATTCCCTTTGGCATGTTCATCCGATGTGGGCTGCCCAATCACAGTGATTTCACTTGCCGCATCGGCCTCGTGTCTGCCCGCTATGACGCGCCTATTGGATGGAGGATCGCTGACTACCGCCGCCCTGAGCCGCTCGCAGCGAGCAGACGTCGTCCAGCCGGTTATCCAGCAGCACGAACAAGTTTAAGTTCGAATGCCGGGGGTATTAATAACCGGCCTTTGCAGTTTCGCACGCACCGCTGCGTTGGATTAGGCATGCGGCCGATTGACTCTAACGTCACCGATGCTCATAGCAATCGAAGGAAGCAATCTGGCTGGGCCACATAAATCGTATAGGTCATTTTCGTGCGTTAGCCTCTCAGTGCTCTAAGAATTGCCTGGTGATCGAACGGCTTCTGGCAACGCGGATGGTGCCGATAGCCTTCAGCCACGGCATCAATCCCATATCCGGTCGCAAAAATGAAACGGATGTCCCGCAACGCGAGCGCATCGGCTACCGGATACGATTTCTCACCGTTCAGATCAACGTCGAGAACCGCAGCATCGACTATTTCGCGCCCCTCTTCGAGCAGCGCGACCGCTTCCTGCGCGCTGGCAACCGGCCCTACGACGTAAGCTCCGGCCTCCTCTAATACGGTTGAGAGCCCGAGCGCCACCAGATAGTCGTCCTCGACGACCATGATTCTTCGACCGTCCAGTATTCTCGCCTGTTCATCCATGTCCGCCCTCTATGCATCGTGCGAGTTCGCTGACGGTAACGGTATTTCGATGTGACACGAAACGCCATCCGGAGCGAAAGCGAGATTTGTACGCGCGCGCAGCGTGAATCGCAGTGCTTTCTCAATCAACTGCCGCCCGAAACCAATTTTCGAGTTGTCGGGTGGAACCGACACGCCGCTTTCAATCCAGTCGATGACGAGAGACGCGGCGTCGTGTCCTTCGGGCTCGACGTTCCACCGCACCTCCAGCCGAGCTGCTTCGTTCTTCAAGGCACCATACTTGACCGCGTTGGTCGTTAATTCGTGTAAAACCAGCGCGATCGTTTGCACGTTGCGAAAGCCAAGCGGCACCACCGGCCCCCCAAGTACGATCCGGTCGCTGCCTGCGACGCCGAGTGCATCGAACTCCAGCTTCACCATGTCCCCGAGGTTGATCAGGTTGCCATCCGCTTCACCGATGAGACCTTGCAGACGACCGAGCGCGGCCAGGCGGCTGTTGAAGGTTTCGAGTGCGACGTCTTGCTGGAGCGTCTGCTGCGCGATCGACTGGATCACCGTGAGCAGGTTGCGGGTGCGGTGCTGCAGCTCGGCTATCAGCACGTTCTGCCGCTCCTCCGCATGCACCATGCCCGTTACGTCGACGAAGGTAACCACGACACCGTCGGATTTCCGCTCGCCGCTTCGATAGGGCGCAAGGCGCATCAGGAAATGAGCCAGCCTGTCCCTGCTGCACACATGACGCTCCCGCGGCTCGTCCGTATTGAGCACGGCTTCGATATCCGCCTCCAGTCCGGGCAGATCCAGCCGGGTAACAAGCTCGGTAATCGGACGTCCACGATCGATCGTGCGAATGTGGAAAACGCGGTCCAAGGCTGGCGTAAACGAACGGATCACGAGATTACGGTCGAGGAATACGGTGGCGACCGACGTGCTCTCGAACAGGTTCTGCAAGTCGCTGTTCGAGCGATCGAGCGCCTCGATCTTGCGACCCAGTTCGAGGTTGACCGTGTGCAACTCTTCGTTGAGCGACACGAGTTCTTCCTTCGATGCCTCCAGCTCTTCGTTGGACGACTGCATTTCCTCGTTGACCGACACCAGTTCCTCGTTCGATGACTTGAGCTCCTCGAGCGCAGTCTCATACTCTTCGATCATCGACTGCAGGCGTTCACGGGTGTCACGCAACTCCTTCTCGACCTGCACGGCGGTCCGCTCGTGCGTGGCCTGGGCGCGCATGAGCGCCTCCTCGCGTGAAAGCACGGGGCCTTGATCGTTGAAGACCACGAGGTACATTCGCTCACCGTTGGTCTGGTCGGTCAGCGGCTCGACGGTCAGGCTGATCTCCTGCACACGACCGTCCTCGCTCTCGATCACCACGCCTTCGCGTATGACCTGTCGACCCGACTCGACGGCCTCGCGGAACACCGAACGCAGATCGAGCCCCAGTCCCTTGCGCGCCATGGTGAATAGCTGGCGCGTCGGCGCACCGGCTGCGGCCTCCAGGTACTTGCCCGTGCGTGCCGAGTAGTACAGCACATCGCCATCGCGCGAAGCGAGCACATGAGGTGGCGTGAACCGCTCCAGCATGTGGTTATCGACCACGAGGCGCAGCGACGCACCGGTCAGCGCAGGGCGGCCGGGTGCAAGCCCGGCGATGTGACCGATCTTGAGCGACGACACCGACAGCGGCACGCGAAGCTGCGGCGACACGTCAGCGCGGCGGCGAAAGATCCGGTGCTTTTTTTCGATCGGTACAAACAACTCGTCGAACTGGCTGACGCCTTCCGACGTACCGAGAAACAGGTAGCCATCGGGGCGAAGTGCGTAGTGGAAAGTCGGAATGACCTGGTTTTGAATCTCTGCGCCGAAGTAAATCAGCAGATTGCGGCACGAGACAAGGTCGATCCGCGAGAACGGCGGGTCACGAATCACGCTGTGCGGCGAAAAGATGCAGAGATCGCGGACTTCTTTTGCGAGAACATAACTGCTGCCGTCGGGGATGAAAAATCGCTGGCGCCGCTCGTCCGACACGCCATCCAGCAACGGCAGCGGATAACGTGCCGAGCGCGCCACGCCGAGCGCCGCGTCGTCGATATCGGTCGCAAAGATTTGCACACGCGGCGCCTGGTCGGACCGGTCCATGTGCTCGCGCATGAGCATGGCGATGGAATACACTTCCTCGCCCGTCGCACAACCGGGCACCCAGACGCGGATGGTGTCGTTGACACCGCGCGCTTCGAACAGTTTCGGTAAGACAACATCCGAGAGCGCTTCGAACGCCTGAGCATCGCGAAAGAAGCTGGTGACATTGATGAGCAGGTCGCGAAATAATGCCGTGACCTCTTGCGCGTCGTTGGACAGTCGTGCGACATACGCTTCCGGCGTCTCCACGTCCAGGACTTGCATGCGCCGCTGCACACGGCGCAGGAAGGTTCTTACCTTGTAGCCGCTGAAGTCATGGCCGACCTGGTGACGCAGGATGGTGTAGATCGCATTGCGGGCTCCGTCAAAAGCGGCATTCTCGAGCTGCGCATCGGAAGCTCCGGCGAGCTTGTCGAGCATGAATCTACCCGCTGCAAAGCGAGCCAGTTTGGCGCCCATCTTCTCTGCGGGTATGGCAAAGTCGACCAGACCGCTGGAAATTGCGCTCTCGGGCATGTTGTTGTGATGAGGACCGAACCCGTCGGCCACCTGCGCGAGAGTGAGCCCGCCGCGCTCCTTGATGGCCTTGATGCCCAGTGTCCCGTCCGAGTCGCCGCCGGAGAGCACCACGCCGGCGGACAATTCGCCGACGTCGGTCGCCAGTGCGCTGAAAAATAGATCAATGGGTCTTCGCTCTCGCCGATGTGCATCCTGCGCATGCACGTGCAGCCTGCGATGCTCCACGCTTACAACCGCGTCGGTCGGTAACAGATAAACAGTGTCGACTTCGATCACCGTGTTATCGGTAATAACGCGCACCGGCATGGCGGTGAAGCGCGCGACGATCTCCGGCAGCATGCTTTCGCGATCGGGGCTCAAATGCGTGATGATCACACACGCCAATCCGGGCTTCTCGGGCATACCGCGAAAGAAGCCTTCCAGTGCCTCAACGCCGCCGGCAGAGGCGCCCAGGCCCACGATCGGAAAATCGGCCACCGATGTCATGCTTTCTCCAACGCAGCGCGTGCCTTGCCATGCGCCCGTGCCGGTCGCTTCGGTCGCGCAGCAGTCTTGGCGCCCGAAGCAGCACGGTGTGACGCCTGCTCTTCCAATAGCCTTAGCCCCGCACGGACGACTTCGCTAGCCGAGCTATAGCGACCGGTGGCCACTTCCGATCTGATAAATGCGGAGAGATGTTCGGTCACGCTGATGCTCAATGCATATTTGCTTGGCATGGGCTATTCACCGTTGGCTGGGTAACACCCCATAGTACCCCTCTTCGAAGACAAATGTTTCATCATGAACAACGAGTCGTGATATGGCCTCGAATACGGCAAGGATTCGCAGAGTCGACCGGCCCGTGCGATAGTTTGCTGAGTCCGTTCAGCGGGCGTTTCGAGTTCAATGCTTTCGACAGGCTCATGGTTTGCTGCTTTGTGAGCACGGAGGACCATACGTGAACAAAACATTAAGTGGCCGTTGCATTGTCGTGATCGCAGCGTCGACGGGTGGGCTTGACGTTCTGAGAACAATCGTCTCTGGGTTGCCAGCTGATTTTCCGGCAAGTATCTTTGTGGTCATGCATATCGGCACCTGGCCAAGTCGGCTTCCCCAAATTCTCGCCGCCGATAGCCGCCTGCCGGTGGTTCATGCCTCGGACGGCGAAGCCATTGCTGCAGTGACGGTGTACATTGCCCCGCCTGACAGGCACATGCTGTTGGGCGACGCAAGAATTGTTCTGTCGACTGCGCCTAAGGAAAACTTCACGCGTCCGGCAGCTGATCCCCTCTTTCGCTCCGCTGCCGTCAACTTCGGTGACCGTGCTATAGGCGTTGTTCTTAGCGGAAAGCTCGATGACGGCGCCGCGGGACTCAAGGCTGTTCACGCGTGCGGCGGCTATACCATTATCCAGGACCCGTCGACGTGCGTCGCACCTGAAATGCCCCAAGCTGCCCTAAAAGCTGTTCCACCGGACGTGGTCGCTCCGATAGAGGACATAGGCCCGGCCATCGTCAAAGCGTTGACAGGCTCGTCGTCCAGGGGTTTTGACATGAATGAAAGGGAGCGCGCCGCGCTTGAGCTCAAAATCGCGCAAACAGGGCGGTCATCGCCCAGCGACTTGGCACGACTCGGGCATCGAACCAGCATGACTTGTCCGGACTGCGGAGGGGTTCTTTGGCGCATCGGTGAAGGTTACCCGCTTAGGTATCGTTGTCATACGGGCCACGCATTCTCCGCCATGTCTCTGGAGCAGCAGCAACGCGCAGGCGCTGAGGATGCACTATGGTCCGTCGTTCGACGCTTGGAAGAAAAGCTGCTACTCGTGCAAGAGCAACTTTCACTGGCCGAGTCAGCAGGCAGTGAAGACGCACGAGCGATTCGCGCTGAAATTGCTCCCTTGGAAACGGCAATTGAAGCCGTCAGGCGATTGGCGATTCAGTCTCCAGCATCAAGCCCGAAGCAAACCATCGCGTAAAGTTTGCTCCGTCGTGATCAAGGCGAGATTTACAAAGGTGCTGGCGACAACCGCCAATACGCAGCACGCATGCCCGTTCAGCGTCACTGCGTCAATGATCCGGTGGCGCGAGCATGGTTCCTCGACACTGCCGCGACCCGCAGCGGCATTGATAGAGCTTCTTCAGAGCGAGCGTGCGGCGTCCCTCGACAAACAGCCGATAGTCGATGAACAGTTCCTCGCCTGATTTAACGTCGCGCAAGGCGTAAAAGTAGATGCGACTGCCCTTCTGCTCGGTTTTCGCAGTTCGGCGCGCATCCGCGGTTCACCCAGCGTGCCGAGTTTCCGTCCTGCCCTCCGTCGATCAGGGCGTCTATCGCCGAGATCGAAAAAGGAGGGGTGGCCGTCCTTAGCAGCCGAACGCTCGTAGCGACGCTGCGCTTCCTTCCAAGAACGGAGCGTGCCTTTATACTCGAACAGCACATCACCAGCAGTGATGGGCGTGAGCGCGAAGACGCCCCGGCCGTGAACCGGCGACGAACGAACGACAGTGCGACGCATCGACATTTAATAGGTGAAAGTGAACATAATGTGTCGCGATGAAGCGCGCGAGGTTGCATAATCGGTCAACGTCTCCGCCGCGACACGCCTATGCCCCGCTCGAATCACCGCTCCAACGCACGCAAACCGCGGCTTTTTGCGCTGGATAGAAGGCAGCATCGCGGAACCGTTGGTCAGCACCATCGCCCTGCCCTTGCTGATCATTCCGGAGTCTTTCGACGCGACACTGGCAAACGAACCACGACACGTCCTTTTCGCAGTGGACGGAAGCACCGAAGTGCTCCCTGCTCTCCGAGTCGGCGCGGCGTTCGCTACATTCGGAAACGCACAGCCGCGCCATCACGTCATCGACAAAGCTTCGCGGTTCGACAATCCCCGGCCCTTTTGCCTGGCTTGATCCGTCCTTCGTCAAGAAGGCAAGTCGGCGATTGCGATGGCGCGCCGCGTGCTCGATCACGTTCCCGGTACCGTGACGACCGAGATCGTGAGCGCCACGCAGCGCGGGCACTATATCGCCCATACGATCGTGCGTGAGGCGAACGCATGGCGAGCCGACATCGTCGTCTTGGGTAGACATGACGCCGCGTAGCCGCCATTTGATCCTCGGCAACGTCGCGCGTCACGTCGCCCGCATCGCTTGCACTCCCTTGCTGCTCGTGAACTCCGCGGTTGGCCGGGAGATTGCGCGCGATGACGTCGCCGTCGTTCAGGCACCTTCATCGAGCGAATGAAAAGGCTCCTCATATGTCGGTGGCCTGCCGAAATTGTTTCAATCCTGACGCTGCATCGACTCCCAGCGCAACACAGGGTGGCTCGCCCCGGCCGGCATGCTCCAAACTCCCGACGGTCCGAAGTCCCAACTCACAAAGCTGGCCGGCGTGCTCATTTCCGCGGTGCTCAAACCGTTCTTAGCGGTGGGTGCAGACCCGTTGTTGAAGGCGGTAGCGGAAGGCTGAGCGGTAACAGTCCGGTCCCAGTAGACACTGCCACTTATCGTTCCATCGTTGCTGACGGAAATGCCGCCGTAATAGCCGAATGGCGGCGCGTTGGGCCCCGCCACGCGACCCGCCGCAAAAGATTCCTCGACGATTCCGGACGCCTCGTTGTATCCGACTAATCCGGCGTCTTCCGCATAGCCGGTGGCATAGGACTGCTTCACTGTTCCGAGGTTAGTGCCGACGAGTCCGCCGGAAAGACCGTGCGAGCCGTGCGCGGACATCCCCGTTGCGAACGACTGCTCGACTGTTCCGAAATTGATGCCGACCAGCCCGCCCAGCGGACCTTGTGAGCCGGTGAAGGCGCTGCTCGAAGACCGTTCGACCTTGCCGTAGTTGGAGCCGATCAGGCCTCCACCGGAGGAATAGCCGAATCCGCCAATGCCGAACGTCCCCGACGAATATGAGGATGTTACGAGTCCATGGTTCATGCCGGCCAATAGCCCGAACGCGGCCAGCGTTCCTTCCTCGCCATTGAAGATTTCGCTGTTGGTGACCTTGATGTTGCGCACGACTCCCTGCGCCGCGATCACGCCAAAGAGCCCCGTCGGCAGGCTGCCTTGTTCGGTGTAGCCCTGAAGATAGAGGTGGTCGACTGCATGCCCCATCCCGTCGAACTGGCCGCTGAATGCAACGGCAGGCAAGGGGCCGATCGGCGCGAAGCCTTCCTTGAACGACGCACTAGCGTCGATATCTTTTCCGAGTGCGTAGTTTCCCGAAAGATTCAGGTTCACCTTCCTCAAGTCCGCCAGGCTATTAACGAGCTGATAATCGGTCACCTGAGTCAGCAGTCCGCTATAGGGTGCTGCGCTCCAGTGAGGGTTGGACAGTATCGTGCCCCGAGCGTAAGTGCCGCCCATATCGTAAAGCGCGGATACGGTGCCGGTGCTTCTCGACCAGTCGATAGTGCCAAGCGCCCGCATGCTCGCGTTGTTGTCGATCGCTCCCGTATCCGCGCGAAGTGTGAGATTTCCACCGCCGACATCTCGGATCGTCGCACCTTGTGCGATGTTCACGTCTCGTTGCGAGCCGATGCGAAGCGTCGCGTCGCCCTTCCATTCGATGTTCGCACCGATGGTCGCATCGCCACGTGTCGTCTTGACGTCGATGGACGTCCCCGCATTCAGGCTGCGGGACAAGGCAGCAGTCGCGCGATGACCCATCTGCAGCACCGACGCGCTCATGTTCCACGATCCAGCCCTGACCGTTGCGCCATTCAAGTCCAGGCTCTCGCCGTGGGTCTCAACGATGCCACCGGCGCCTTGCCCGTCCTGCGCGGTGACGTCGCCGTCCACATGCACGGTCCCCGATTCCGCCACGAGCCAGATGCGAGCACCGCGCGTGCGCGTTCCTGTCGCACGGATCACCGAATTCTTTCCAGCGAGGGCGTAGACGTTGCCATCGACGGCGTGAAGGTTCACCTGGGCTGCACGAATCGTTCCGGCATTGACCACAGATCCCGGACTTTGTACCTCGATCGATACCTGCGGCGAGCTCGAGGTATCGCGCAAGAGGACCTTTTCGCCCGCCACGAGCTCCGCCGAGCCCGAGGGCGCCTCGATCACCCCCCAGTTCGCTGCGAGAGTACGTGATACGAGCAGCACATCTCCGCCGCTCGATGCGATCCTTCCGAGATTAATAACGACGCCCGAGCCATCTCCCGAAAGTACGATCGGCCGGCCCTGCATGAACGCGCTGCTGTCCGCAGCGAGCGCAGCGGCAACGAAACGTCCGCCCGTCGTGACGACGCCGCCCGACCCGATGACTATGCCTTGCGGATTGAGCAAATAGATACTGCCACTGGCATTTAGACGGCCCAGGATGAGGGAAGGATCCCCTCCCACGACCCGGTTGAGCGTTGCGCCATGACCGTTGTCGAAGTTGACGCTCTTGCCGCTGGCAATCGAGAAGGTGCACCAGTCCACGACCCCGCGCGAGGATGTCTGGACGATGTTCATTGAATTAGCGCCGGGATTGATTCGACCGGCGCCACCGACGAAGTGCCCGCCGGTCGGCAGTTGTGGCGGCGAGCCGTGGGCATGCGCAATGGCGAATGGTATCGACGCGATCGCGGAACGGACAAGCCGTAGCGAACGCGGGTTCCCGAAACGTCGTCTCGCACGCTGGGTGGGGAGCCACGAGACGGTCGTCGCCGATGCAGAAGTGACCGAATCGACCGCGCCTTTGAAATGCGACATCCATATCCGAAAACGCATTGCGCTGCTCCTTGACCATCGTCGCCCGAAAAGACCAGGTGTGGATCGCGTTGTGGAAGCCATGAAGCGTGCTTTGCTGCAGCGGTTGGGATTGGTCCGTTGGAATCGCTTCACATTCGCCGTTCCACTCGACGGTGAGCGTGACCAATAGTATGCAAACGCTAGCGAGCAGCCGGTTGACGTGAGTCAATGCCGGTCGAGTCATCAACAGTCGGGGCTGCCTCTTCTTCAGGGGCATCATCACGGCATCGCGCACAGCAAGAGTGGATGCGGAGTAAGGCGATGCCTGCCTGTAGGTTCGCCTCCGTTTTTGCGGTTCTCGCTGAGGGTCGGCATCAGCGGCAAACGAGACTAGCGTTGCACGTTTAGCGCATCTCGGCGGCATGGCGGGCGCGCTCGCGCTCGTGCGGCATTGGTCCGCGAGGTCGCTGGCATCGTCTTGAACAAGCGCCCGCCTCTCCCTATCGCAGTCGTCAAGGCTCGCGGCAGCTCGGCTTGATATGAGTCAAAAGCCGTCTAATCCGCTTGCGCATACTGGACGCTCATCCGCCGGCTGATTCCACACACGGGACACCGCCCATTCAGGGAGGGTTAGATGACCACATCGATGAAAGCTGCTGTCGTTCACGCGTTCGGAGAACCGCTGCGCATAGAGGAGGTGCCGGTCCCCGTCCCGGGCCGCAATGAGATTTTGGTGAAGATCACCGCATCCGGCGTTTGCCATACCGATATCCACGCAGCCGACGGTGACTGGCCCGTCAGGCCTGCGCTGCCGTTCTTCCCCGGTCACGAAGGCGTGGGGTACGTCGCCGCCGTCGGCGCGGAGGCAGGCAGGTGAAGGAAGGCGACCGCGTGGCGTGCCGTGGATGTACACCGCCTGCGACGTTGCGAACATTGCCTCTCCGGATGGGAGACGCTCTGCCATTCCCAGCAGAACACGGGCTACTCGGTGAACGGCGGCTACGCGGAATACGTCCTAGCCGACCCTGACTATGTGGGGCATCTTCCGCAGCAGGTCGCCTTCGATCAGATCGCGCCGATTCTGTGCGCTGGGGTGACGGTCTTTAAAAGGCCAGTTCAAAAAGCGCGCTCCGTTCGGCTGAAGATGTTCCAGCAGACGAGTGCGCAGGCTAGCTTTAAGAAA
>NZ_JBFUPT010000059.1:0-13642 GCF_041360715.1 Caballeronia sp. RCC_10 | reverse complement strand
AGTAGGTAATCGTCAGGCTCCTCATGCCGCAAACAAAAACCCCACCCCACAAAGGTGGGGTTTTTGCGTTGGGGCGCCGCATTCTGCATGCGATCCAACGCTGCAAGAGCGGAACCAGGCGAATCTGTCGGTAAAATGGCGCGACGAGGACCCCATCGGAGCGCCTATGAGAACGAGTCTGGTAATTGCCGCCGTTAGCGTCGCAATGTTGACGACGGCGTGTGGCAAGAAGAACGATGCGAGCGAGTCCAGCCTGGGCGACGCGATCACCGCCGACATGAAAACCAACCGCGGGCTCCTGTGCCTCAACCGCAGCGGGCGTGGTCCTTTCACCTTTCCGTCGACCTATTCGGCACGCGACCTCAACGAATATTCAGCCGCTGCGCTGCGCGAGCAGCTGGCTGCGCTCGAAAAGAGCGGCCTGATCGCTCGCTCGACCACCGCGCCGAGCAACGCGACTCCCAGCACGCAGCGAAACGCCGTTTCCTACAGCCTCACGGGCGAAGGTCAAAAGTACGCGGTGGAAACCGTCAGGCAAGCGGGTGACCCCAACGCGACTCCCGACAACCGCGCATGGATGCTCTGCTACGCACGCGTGAAGCTCGACAAAGTCGTCGCCTGGACGGAACCCGACCCTAACGTGCATCGTACAGACGTGACTTACACCTACAAGCTCGACAATGTCGCTTCGTGGGCAGACGATCGTGATATCAAGCGCGCGTTCGCCGATCTCGTCGCCGCCGATCGCGAAGCGGGCGAGACCAAACTCCATCTGACGCTCGAGCAGCGGCCGGACGGCTGGGCACGGGTGGACTGAGGAACGTGTCGGCGACTGTTGATGAACTTCCGGTCGGCCCGCCGCGCATGTCGGACGTTGCGCGGCTCGCGGGTGTGTCGAAGATGACCGTGTCGCGCGTGCTCGCCGGCCACAGCGTCGCCCTTGCGACGCGCGAGCGCGTGCAAAAAGCGATCGACGATCTCGGCTATGTGGCGGATGCCGCCGCCGGTGCGCTCTCGTCCGGGCGCTCGGAATTCGTCGCGGTATTGGTGCCGTCGCTGGCAAGCTCGAATTTCTCCGATACCGTCCGCGGCCTCTCCGCCGCATTGGAACCGCACGGCCTGCAGTTGCTGATCGGCGACACCGACTATCACCTCGACCGCGAAGAGAACCTGGTGCGCTCGATGCTGCGTCATCAGCCGCGCTGCATCGCGCTGACCGGCTCGCGGCACACTGACGCGACGCGCACACTCTTGCGCCGCTCGGGGGTGCCTGTCGTCGAGATGTGGGACTTCCCGTCCGATCCGATCGATGCCGCCGTCGGTTTTTCCAACGTCAACGCCGCGCGAGAGATGGTGCGCTATCTCGCGGAGCGTGGCCACGAGCGCATCGGCTTCGTTGGCGGCGCAAGCGAACTGGACCGGCGCGGCCTCGATCGTCTGAAGGGCTTTCGTATGGAGATGAAGGCGCGTGGCCTGGACGCCGGGCGCGTCGTTCGTCTGGGCGATTCACCGATCACCATGAGTCACGGCGGTCCCGCGATGGCCGCGCTCCTCGATGCATGGCCGGATACGCAAGCCGTGATGTGCGTGAGCGACATGTCCGCGTTCGGCGCGATAATGGAAAGCCATCGGCGCGGGCTTTCGGTGCCTGACGATATCGCCGTCGCTGGCTTCGGCAACTTCGAAGTGGCCGCGTGCTGCGCGCCATCGATCACAACGGTCTCCGTCGACGCGTATGGTATCGGCACGCGCACCGGCGCCGCGCTGCTGGCCGCACTCGAAGCCTATGAGCAGGGCATTGTGAGACGCGCTGGCAAGCGCATTCGCGTGGACTATCACGTGATCCCGCGCGAGAGCGCGTAAGCCCACGGAGTCGCGAACATTGCATGTTAATATCGACCAGATGTTACCGGTAACAAACGCACAAGAACGCCCCACGGAGAGAGACATGTCCCAGCAAACACCCCGCCGCCTGCGCAGCCAGGAATGGTTCGACGATCCTTCGCATGCCGACATGACCGCGCTCTATGTCGAGCGATTCATGAACTATGGGCTTACGCGCGAAGAGTTGCAGTCGGGCCGGCCGATCATCGGCATTGCGCAAACGGGCAGCGATCTCGCACCGTGCAATCGCCATCACATCGAGCTGGCCGCGCGCACCAAAGCCGGAATCCGCGACGCTGGCGGCATTCCCATGGAATTTCCCGTGCATCCGCTTGCGGAACAGAGCCGCCGTCCGACCGCCGCGCTCGACCGCAATCTCGCGTATCTCGGCCTCGTTGAGATACTGCATGGCTTTCCGCTCGATGGCGTCGTCCTCACGACCGGCTGCGACAAGACTACGCCCGCCTGTCTGATGGCCGCCGCTACCGTCGACATGCCGGCGATCGTGCTGTCGGGCGGTCCCATGCTCGACGGCTGGCACGAAGGCAAGCGCGTCGGCTCCGGCACGGTCATCTGGCATGCGCGGAACCTGCTCGCGGCGGGCGATATCGATTACGAAGGCTTCATGCGCCTGACGACGGCATCGTCGCCGTCGATCGGTCATTGCAACACGATGGGCACCGCGCTCTCGATGAACAGCCTCGCCGAAGCGCTCGGCATGTCCTTGCCGACGTGCGCGAGCATTCCTGCTGCGTATCGCGAGCGCGGGCAGATGGCGTACGCGACAGGCAAGCGCATCGTCGATATGGTTCGCGAGGACTTGCGTCCGTCGAAGATCATGACGCGCGATGCGTTCCGCAATGCGATCGTCGTGGCGTCGGCGCTGGGTGCGTCGACCAATTGCCCGCCGCATCTGATCGCCATTGCGCGGCATATGGGCATCGACCTGAGTCTCGAAGACTGGCAGCGCGACGGCGAGCAGGTCCCGCTCATCGTCAATTGCATGCCGGCCGGCGAATATCTTGGCGAGAGCTTTCATCGTGCGGGCGGGGTCCCGGCCGTGCTGCGTCAGCTGGATGCCGCGCGCCTGCTGCATCGCGACTGTCACACGGTCTCGGGCCGCACGATCGGCGAGATTGCCGACGAAGCGCCCGCTGCCGATCGCGATGTCATCCGCACCGCGGACGACCCGCTCAAGCACGGTGCGGGCTTCATGGTGCTGTCGGGCAATTTCTTCGATAGCGCGATCATGAAGATGTCGGTTGTCGGCGAAGCGTTCACCAAGACCTACCTCAGCGAGCCGGGCGCCGAGAACACGTTCGAAGCGCGGGCGATCGTGTTCGATGGCCCCGAGGATTACCACGACCGCATTAACGATCCCGCGCTCGAGATCGACGAGCATTGCATCCTCGTGATTCGCGGTTGCGGCACCGTGGGATATCCGGGCAGCGCGGAAGTGGTCAACATGGCGCCGCCGGCGGAACTGATCAAGCGCGGCGTCGATTCGCTGCCTTGCATGGGCGATGGCCGGCAAAGCGGCACGTCGGCGAGCCCGTCGATTCTGAACATGTCGCCGGAAGCGGCCGTGGGCGGCGGCCTCGCGCTGTTGCGCACGAATGACCGCATCCGTGTCGATCTGAACGCGCGCTCGGTCAACGTGATGCTCGACGAAGCAGAACTCGAAAGCCGCCGCGACGAGGCCGCGTTCGCCGCGCCCGTCGCGCAGACGCCGTGGCAGGAACTGTATCGGCAAACGGTGGGGCAGCTATCGACGGGCGGCTGTCTCGAACCCGCGACGCTCTATCTCAAGGTCATCGAGACGCGCGGCAATCCGCGGCATTCGCACTGAGCGTCACACACGCGCATCGCGGCGTCGCGCGATGCGCGGCTCAGGCTTGAGCGTCGGCATCGTGCCGCTTTCGATGTAATGCTGCACGGCATCGGCGGCGTCGAAGTATCGACGCTCGTCGAGCCAATGCCAGACGGCAGCGAGAAAAAGGCCGAGCCCCGCGTGACCGCAATGGGCGACGACATCCGCGATGCCTTCAGCGAGGCTTTGATCGCGTCCGTACGAGGTGAATGCGCTTGCGACATGCGATGCGGTGCGCGATACGAGCATCGCGTGCATCGAATGCAATTGCGGATTGAACGTGCGCGATGCGTGACTTCTCGAGCTGCTGCCCATACGGCCCCCGTGGTCGATGCTGGCGTGCTGCGTCTTCTTCTCCGACGCGCGCCGCCATTGTCTGTTCGATGCGCCGGTTCACGGCGTCGCGTGGTTATTGCAAGAAGCGGGCCGACGGTTCGGAACTTGCTGACTCGCTTGACTAGCGAGTGTCTGCGGGCGCCGGGCGAATTAGAGTCGGTACGCGCATGGCGCCATTTCTACATTACGTATGAACGAACGCCTATGCGCCGACGCATTGCTCGTCTGTTGGAATTCCCTTTGTTCTATCCACGGATGTCGATTTGCGCGCTCGCCTTGCTTGCGGGATGCTCCTCGCGCAGTGAGGAACCGCATCGTCCGATCGCGAACCAGCCGCAACCGCTGCATCACGCGACGCACACGTCTGCGGGCTTCGAAAACAATTACGGGGATCTGCCTCGCGAATCTTTTCTGAGGTGGCAATGGGAACGCATCACGCAAGGGTTGCCGAAGCCGCCGGCGAACGGCTATCGCTTCCCGATGGCGCATCCCGATGTCGCGTTTCTGAAGGCTAATCGCAGCGTCGATACGCTGACGTGGATCGGTCACGCGAGTGCGCTCGTGCAGATCGACGGCGTCAACGTTCTCACCGATCCCGTCTTTTCCGAGCGCGCGTCGCCGTTCTCCTTCGCGGGGCCGAAGCGCAAGACGCCACCCGCGCTGACGCTGGACGAGCTTCCGCACATCGACGTCGTGCTCATCTCGCACAATCATTACGATCATCTCGACAAGCCGAGCATCGAAGCGTTGAACCGGCAAGCGGGCGGGCCGCCGCGCTTTCTCGTGCCGTTGGGCGTGAAAGCATGGATGGCGCGCATCGACGTGACGAACGCGGAGGAACTCGACTGGGGCGATGAAACGCACGCCGCCGGGCTCGATATCTGGTTCGCGCCGGCGCAGCACTGGTCGGCGCGCACGCCGTTCGACCGCGCGGAAACGTTGTGGGGCAGTTGGGTCGTGAAGACGCCGCAGGGCGCGGCGCGCCCGTATTCCTTCTTCTTCGCGGGCGATACCGGATACTCGCCCGATTTCCGCGATATCGGCGCCCGCTTCGGCGGCTTCGACCTCGCGCTGATTCCAATCGGCGCTTACGATCCTCGCTGGTTCATGCATGCGCAGCATGTGAATCCGGAGGAAGCGGTGCGTATCTTCGAAGACATTCACGCGCGAAGAGCCATCGGCATTCATTGGGGCGCCTTCGAACTGACCGACGAGCCGCTCGATGAACCGCCGCGTCGCCTTGCCGATGCCGTGCGCGACGCGGGCCTTCCCGCCGATGCGTTCACCGTACTCGAGCACGGCCAGACGATCCGTCTTAATACCGCGTCTCAGGCTCGCTAAACCGCAAGGCCCATAAAAAAACGCGCGGGCGTCGAAGCCCGCGCGTGAGTCAATGCAGCACTCGCGTTGCTGTCGGCGTCATCGCCTGAATACGCCGAGCAGCAAAGTCGCAAGGAAGATCACGATGAAGATGAAGAACAGGATCTTGGCGATTTCCGCCGCGCCCGTCGCGATCCCGCCGAAGCCGAAAAAGGCCGCGATGAGCGCAATGATGAAGAAAATGACAGCGTAACGGAGCATGAAGCCTCCCACGGGGATCGGTTGGTGATTCGATTCGCATGCGGACTGGACACCGTCGCCGCCTTCGCTCATCGGTCGTGCCGCGCTTTTGTTCAAGGTGGCGCGGTACGGAGCGTCAAAGCAACGCGCGTGCCCAAGCAGGGCATCGCGTTCTCGCTGGTCAAAGCAAAAACGCCGCAGACCCGTGGAAACAGGGTGATTGCGGCGTCGGATGCGCGTTGCGTGAACGCGCGGAGAAGGTTGTGGGGCTAACGGCCTAGCGTGCGATCGGAGTCGGTTTCATCGTCCTCGTCTTCGTCGTCCTCGACGCTGTTTTGTGCATCCAGATGACTCTTCAGTTCATCGCGCTCGATCTGATCGGCTAGGTCGAGGGATTTGCGCGTGGCGGGACCGGACGGGCGGTTGGCTCCAGACATGGCGTACTCCTTGAACGGATTTCACGGCCGCGCCCAAACCGGCGCGAACCAGGGAACAACGAGGCATGTACACGCCGGGCGATGAAACCGCCTCGGAGGATCATCCAGGGCGGCGGACGTTGCGATCGTTCATGACGGCAGCGTTCAACGCACAAAACGCTGGATGGGTGATCAAACCGCCGTCCCATTCTTGCAAGCGGAACGGCACATTTTGCGTGGCCGGCGCGTAAGCCAAGTATGCACGGGTCCGGCAGCGAGGCAAAGTGCTTTATCGGATAACGATCGCTCGTCGCGTTACGCAAAGTAATGCGCCACGATCGGATAGAGCGACAGCACGAGCAGCGCGGCCATCGTGATGTTGAATGCGCGCAGCAGACGCGGACGCGCGAGAAAACGCCGCAGCGACATCCCGAACGCCGCCCACGCGACGATGCACGGCAGCCCGACCAGCACGAACATTACCGCCATCAACGCGGCATTGAGCGAAAGGCTTGCATGCAGATGGATGGTCGTCGCGGCGGTGAGCACCATCATCCACGCTTTGGGATTGACCCACTGAAACGCGAGGGCTTCATGAAACCGCATCGGGCGGCGCTCGCCGTCGCGCATCTGCACCGACGACGACGTGCCGATCTTCCATGCGAGATACAGCAGATAGACCACGCTCGCCGTTTCGAGCACGGAATACAGCCACGGCAAGCGATCGAACGCTTGCGCAAGCCCGAACCCGACCGCGAGCATCAGCACCGCGACGCCCGCGCTGATGCCGAGCACGTGCGGCACTGTGCGCTTCAGCCCGAAATTGACGCCCGACGCGAGCAGCATCGTATTGTTCGGGCCGGGCGTGATGCTCGTCACGAGCACGAAAAGCGCGGCGGCGGGCAGGGCGTGGAGAAAATCGGAAGACATGGCGCATCTCGCAGATGAATCGATTGCAGCCAGTTTAAGTGTTCGCATCTGTACAGTACCGGTACAGCTCGGCTCGAGAGTTCCGGTACGGCACGAAGCTGGACTTAGACCGCGAATCACACAGGGAAAGGATTGCGCTCCGCGAAACCTTCCTGATGCCAGTACGGATACGCCGGCCGCACCTTGCTCGCTTCATCGAGCCTTTTGACCTGTTCGGTGGTCAGGTTCCAGCCGACAGCGCCTAGGTTCTGCCGCAACTGCTCCTCGTTACGCGCACCGATCAGCACGGTCGCGACAGTCGGACGCTGCAGCAGCCAGTTCAACGCGATCTGCGGCACGGTCTTGCCGGTTTCCTCGGCGATGGCATCGAGCGCATCGACGACGCGATAGAGGTGTTCGTCGGGCACCGGCGGCCCCATGTCGGCGGTTTTATGCAGGCGGCTCGAGTCGGGCAGCGGCTGGCCGCGCCGGATCTTGCCCGTAAGACGTCCCCATCCGAGCGGACTCCATACGACAGCACCGACGCCCTGATCGAGGCCGAGCGGCATCAGTTCCCATTCGTAGTCTCGGCCAATCAGCGAGTAATAGGTTTGATTGGCGACATAGCGCGGATAGCCGTAGCGATCCGCCACGTCGAGCGATTTCTGCAGATGCCACCCCGAGAAATTCGATACCCCGGTATAGCGGATCTTGCCCGCGCGCACGAGATCGTCGAGCGTGGACAGCGTCTCTTCGACGGGCGTTTTCGCATCGAACCCATGCAACTGGAAGAGATCGATGTAGTCGGTCTGCAGGCGCTTCAATGCATCGTTGACGGCGTTGATGAGATGAAAGCGCGATGAACCGACGCTGTTCGGCTCGTCCGTATCGAAACGAAAGGTGGCTTTCGTCGAGATAATGGCCTTGTCGCGCCGGCCCTTGAGCGCCTCGCCCAGAATGGATTCCGACGCGCCGCGCGAATAGATGTCGGCGGTGTCGAACATGGTGACGCCAGCATCGAGACAGATGTCGATGAGCTGGCGCGCTTCGCTTACATCGGTTTGTCCCCAGGCCTGGAAGAACTCGCCTTTGCCGCCGAACGTGCCGGTGCCGAAGCTCAGCACGGGCACCTTGAAGCCCGAAGCGCCTAGATGTCGATATTCCATGGTATGTCCTCTGAACGATGGTCGATGTACGTTGTGTTCGACTGACGAGACTAACGCAACGGCCGCACGCGTGCAGAACCGGCATCGGCGCACGGGCACGCTGCTTGCAAACTCCTGACGGACATGTCGCGACGCACTGCGGCATGCAGGCCCACATGACGGAGAACGCTTGAACGACGCCCCAATGCGCGATGCTCGCGCGAACGCAGTAACCGCAGAGAAACACGACGAATCCTTCTTCGAGCCGGGACGCAACTGCGCGAGCGTGCGTCATGCGGATCGCTTCAGCCTGCTCATCGACGGTTCCGATTATTTTCGCGTGCTGCGCGAGGCCATCACGCGTGCGGAGCGGACGGTGTTCATCCTCGGCTGGGATATCGACAGCCGCATGAAGCTCACGCCGGAAGGCTCGAACGATGGCTATCCGGAAGCGCTCGGCGACTTCCTGCATGCAATCGCAGCGGAGAAGCGCCGCCTGCGCATCTACATTCTCGCGTGGGACTTCGCGATGCTTTACGCGTTCGAACGCGAATGGCTGCCGGTCTACAAAATGGGCTGGCGCACGCATCGGCGCATCGCGTTTCAGATGGACGGCAAGCATCCGCTCGGCGGCTCGCAGCATCAGAAGCTTGTTGTGATCGACGACCGTCTCGCGTTCGTCGGCGGTCTCGATCTCACGCGCTCGCGCTGGGACACGCCGTCGCATGACCCCGACGACCCGCATCGCCGTGATGCGAACGGTGCGAAGTATCAGCCGTTCCATGACGTCCACACGATGTTCGATGGCGACGCCGCCCGCGAGATCGGCCAGCTTGCACGCGAACGCTGGTCGCGCGCATGCGGCCGGCGCCTCGCGATCCGCGCGCATCGCGCGGCGCTGCAAAACGATCCGTGGCCGCCTTCGCGCGCCGTCGATGTCGAAGACGTGCAACTCGCAATCTCACTTACGGAGCCTGCTTATCTCGGCCGCCCCGCCGTGCAGCAGATCCGCACGCAATATCTCGATGCGATTGCGCGCGCCCGCCGCAGCATCTACATAGAGAATCAGTACTTCACGTCGGGGACCATCGGCGCGGCGCTTTCGGATTCTCTCGAGCGCGAAGACGGACCCGATCTCGCGATCGTCGTGCCTCGCAATCAAAGCGGCTGGCTGCAGGAAGTGACGATGGGCGTGCTGCGCGCGCGTCTGCATAAGCTCCTGAAGCAGGCGGACCGTCACGGCCGCTATCGGCTGATGTGCCCGACCGTGCCCAATCTCGGCGAAGAGATCGTCAACGTGCATAGCAAGCTGATGATCGTCGATGACGAACTGCTGATGGTCGGTTCCGCGAATCTGAACAATCGCTCGATGGTGCTCGACAGCGAGTGCAACATATCGATCGATGCCGGCGCGGACGCGCGTTTGCGACGCGCCATCGCGACGATGCGCGACACGCTGCTCGCCGAACATCTCGGCTGCGAAGTGGCGGACATCGTGCGCGAGCGTGATGCGCGTGGCGGCCTGAACGCCGCGATTCAGGCGCTTTCACGCGACCGCGACGAACATCGCACGCTGGTGCCGCTCGATCCCGAAGTGTCGCGCGAGCTCGATCAGCTCATTCCGCCCGAGGCGCTCGTCGACCCTGAAACGCCGATTGCCGCCGATGAACTCGTCGATCAGTTCGTGCCCGCGGAAAGGACACGGCCGCTCATCGGGCGCTTTGCGCTGCTCGGCGTGCTTGCGCTTCTCGTCGTCGGCGTGGCGGCCGTATGGCACTGGACGCCGCTCGGCGAATACATCAACCTGAAGTCGCTGACCCAGGCGACGCGGCGCATCGACGCGCTTCCGCTCGCGCCGCTTCTCATCCTGTGCTGCTATGTCACTGCCGCCGTGATTTCCGTGCCGATCACGCTGCTGATCGCGACGACGGGTCTCGTGTTCGGTGCGGGATGGGGCAGCGCCTATGCGTTCGCGGGCACGATAATCGCCGCTTCCATCTCGTACATGCTCGGGCAATGGCTCGGCCGGGATGCGGTGCGCAAGGTCGCCGGGGCGCGCGTGAACCGGCTGTCGGAACGCGTGGCGCAGCGCGGCATCGTCGCGGTCGTGGTGCTGCGCCTGTTACCCGTTGCGCCGTTTGCAATCGTGAATCTGGTCGCCGGCGCATCGCACATTCGCATGCGCGATTTTCTCATTGGCACGCTGCTCGGCATGGGCCCCGGCATTCTGTTGACAGTCGCGTTCGCGCATCAGCTCGTCGCTTCGCTGCGTCATCCGACGGTCGGCTCGTTTGCCGTGCTCATCGGCATCGGCGTGGTGCTGATCGGCGTATCGATACTGCTGCAGCGCTTCCTGGGACGTCGCGGTGATCGCAACGAGAAGGTGCCGGAAGGCGCCCCGAGCGATGCCGACAAGGCGCGCGCCAGCGACGAAGCGCAACGCGCGAGCCGCCTGCGCGAACGCGGCGTGATGCCGCGCGACAGCGCCGCGAACGCCGCCCCCCACGCCGCCGACGATGCGTCGTCGCGCAATCACGACGAGGTCAGTTCATGACGTTGATGCACGAAGCCGGAATCGACATCGAAACGATGAGCGCGACGCGCGTGAAGGAACTACGCATCGCGACCTACAACGTGCATGGCGCAGTGGGTATCGACGGCAAGTTCGCGCCGGAACGCATCGCCGGCGTGCTTGCGGAAATGGATGCGGATATCTTCGCGCTACAGGAAGTGCCGCTCGGCGGCAACGGTCATCCCGATGTCCTCGACGGCCTGCAACGCATGACGGGTCTCCATGCGGTTGCGGGCCCGACTCTCGATACACCGGAGCGCCGCTATGGCAACGCGGTGCTGACGCGTTATCCAGTGCGCGCGGTGCGCACGCTCGATCTGTCGTTTCGAAGCCGCGAGCCGCGCGGCGCGCTCGATGCGGATATCGACTGCAACGGCGAACTATGGCGCGTCGTCGCGACGCATCTCGGGCTTGCATCGAGCGAGCGCCGCGCGCAAGTCGAGCAGGTGCTGCAGAGCTTCGATACGCCCGCGCTGCCCGTGATCCTGCTCGGCGATCTGAACGAGTGGTTCGTCTATGGCCGTACGCTGCGGCGGCTCGTCACGCACTTTCATCGCGCACGTGCGCTGCGCACGTTTCCGACGCGCTATCCGCTCTTTGCGCTCGATCGAATCTGGGTGCATCCGGGCGAACGGCTGATGCGAGTGGACGTGCATCGCTCGCGGCTTGCGCGCATCGCATCCGATCACTATCCGCTGATTGCGCACATCGCGCGTCGTGCATCGCGTCACGGATAAGCTGCATTGCAGTGCACCGAAAGCGATGCGATGCGTGACGAGCGGCTCGCGTGTCAGTGCTACACCACGAAAAACCCCTAAAAAAACGATATAAAAACGCAAAAGACTCGCACGAACACGTCTGCGCTATGTAGAATCCGGCGTTGATACGAACGCATCGGTGCTGACGTATTCCGATATCACTGACCAAAACAGGTAGGAGAAACATGCCGACTTCCGCAAAAACCGCTGCCAAGAAAGCCACGGCCAAGAAGGCCACGGTGAAGACCGCTGCACCGGCAAAGAAAGCAGCATCGAAGGTTGCCGCGAAGAAAGTACCCACCAAGAGCGTCGCCGTGAAGAAGACCGCGGGTGCGCTGTCGCCGATCAAGGACACCTTCACGAAGGCATCGCTCGCTGCGCATCTGGCGGATCGCGCCGAAGTCGACGTCAAGGCCGTCAAGGCCGTGCTGGTCGCGCTGGAAGACACCATCCTCGGCTCGGTTCACAAGAAGGGCTCCGGCGAGTTCACGCTGTCGGGTCTGTTGAAGATTTCGGCGCAAACTGTCCCGGCGAAGAAGAAGCGCTTCGGCAAAGACCCGTTCACCGGTGAAGAGCGCTGGTTCCCGGCCAAGCCGGCAAGCGTGCGTATCAAGGCGCGCGCGCTCAAGAAGCTGAAGGACGCGGCGGCTTAAGGCTCGTTTAACGTTCGATGGATGAAGAGGCCAGCTTCCCTTACGGGGAAGCTGGCCTTTTTGCTTTTGTCGTCGCGAAGGTCACGGCTTGTATGGTGTTAATACGCCCTTTGATTGCCTTGCGTCGGAAAAAGATCTCGTTCTTGCAGCCTTCGGCGCACATGGATAGCGGGGCAACCGAGGCAGGTAAGGAACCCTGATGAAGTTCGCTGCACGCGGGCAAGTGAGAAAGACAGCGTGAGCGGGCGGCTCGAATGAACAGTCATTCGTTTGCCGGCAAGCACGCCCGCCGCTCTGCCCACAAACTCACTTCGTGTTAACCTCTGGTTTTCGCGGCTTCCAACGCCGCGCCTTGCCGCGCGATTCACGCGCTCCCTGCATCGAAATTTCGCCCCGCCATGCGCGGGCGCTGACATCGCTTACCCGACGCCCGATACGAACATGACGTACAGAAGTCCGCAAGTCGCCGAGTTAATGGCGCAAAGAGAATCGCTGGAAAGAGAACTTGCCGAAGCACGGCGCAAAGAAGAGCGGCTCGCGCTAATTGAAATCGTGGAGAAGATGCGCGAATACGGCATCACGCTAAACGAACTGTTGGGCCGCAAGCCCGAGACGCCGGGTGCCGCGTCCGAGGTCGCCATCAAGTACCGCGACCCGGCAAGCGGCGCAACATGGAGCGGGCGCGGTCGCGCACCGCAGTGGATCGCCGGCAAGGATCGCGATGCGTTCCTCGCCAGCCGGCCGGCGAGCGGTGCATCGGCGCGCGCATCGCAGGCATCGCTGTTCGCAGACGAGGATTAACCGGCAGTCGCGCGATGCCGGCTTAACGCACCGCGCCACTCGATCTCGCCGCTTACTGCGACAGCACCACCTGCGCGATCAATCCCGTGCCCACCGCCACCAGCAGATAATCCGCGCCTACGCCGACCCACTGATATCCGCGCGGCGGTTGATGCAGGCCGTGGCCGTGCCAGTCATCGACGACATATTGGCGATCACGATAATCCGCCGACAGACGGTCGCCCTTGCGCCAGTCGGGATGCCCGCGATCGTGGTCCGCATGCTCCTGCGGGCGCGGCGCATCGTGGCCGACCACCACCGGTGCGCGTCCGGGTGCGTGATCGGGACGATGTGCGTCGCCGTGGTCATTGCCATGATCGCTGCCACGATCCGGTCCGTCATGCGACGGCTGCGCGAAAGTCGCGCTCGCACCGAGACCCAGGGTTGCGCACAAGAGCGCCGCGATGATTCGATTCTTTTTCATCAAACACTTTCCTCGATAGCTGAATTGCCGATCGCGGCCCGGCTTGCAACGCCGATTCACACGACCCGGTGCCACTCTACGTGCTGGCAGTGGGCGCTGCCGTGAGAATGTGTAAGTAACGCTTACTCCGTATTACCGGTGCAATAACGCAGCCGTTTCAGCGGTCCATACATTCAGGTGAATGCGAACAATAAAAATGTGGCTCTTTTGAAAACGGAGTGGGTAACGGCCTTCAGCGGGCATGCGAGTTGAAGGCGGAGAAGTCCAGTTTGCCT
>NZ_JBFUPT010000058.1:0-13932 GCF_041360715.1 Caballeronia sp. RCC_10 | reverse complement strand
CTTCAACACATATTGTTTCGAGCGAGCTTACGTCCACGCCTGTCGCACGCGTCGAAAACGCCTTGTGCAGACGCTCCTTAACCAATCGATTCGGGCTTGCTCTAAGCATCGCTTAATCTAATTGGTATATGATCGCGCGCGCCTAGAAGGGGTCGTTCTTGAGCCTGTGCTTATGCTCCCTCAGGTGTTCGGGACCGTATCGTGATGTCACGCAAACCCGAATTCACACGCATGATGGCGGCCGCCACACCGCTTGACGAACACTCCCGGACGGGGATTCGAATGAACGCCATATCGGAAGAAAAAGATACGCTCACCGACAGTGAGATCCAATTGATGGTGCGGGTCGTCACTGCCTTGCGGGAAGGAGAGGCTGTACCGGAGTTGCCAGCCGACTGGACCGGCAGCAAAGGACAGCTCGCAGCGCAACTGAACATGCTGGCTGACCAATGCATGCATCAGGCGCTCGCGTTCGGACGTGCCGCCGGGAATACGACAGCACGCGCAGGCAGTGTGCCGAGGGTCGAAGAAGAAGGGCGGAGCGGCTTCTGGCTGCAACAGGCCCGTCAGTTCAACGCATTGATAGCAGAGACTGATAGTGCAAGCGCGTGTACCCGGGAAATCTACAGCTCGCTCGTCGCTCTGAGAAAGGGAGAGGCCGCCGCGCTTCCCGCCGACTGGCATGGTCTGCATGGCAAGCTCGCGGACGTCTTCAACGATGTCCTCGATCAGAATATCCGCATGTCTGACGAGCTCGCGCGACTCAGCCGGGCCGTCGGAAAGGAAGGTCGCATTCACGAGCGTGCCACATTGCCCGATCCCCGCGGTTTCTGGCGGCGCTCGATCGACGCGGTCAATTCGCTGATCGTCGATCTGGTCCACCCAACCAGCGAAGTGGCACGCGTCATCGGCGCGGTGGCGCAGGGCGATCTCAGCAAGAGCATGGCGCTCGAAGCGGACGGACGGGCGCTCGAAGGCGAATTTCTGCGCACGGCGAAGATCATTAACCGAATGGTGGAGCAACTCGGCACGTTTGCGGCGGAGGTCACGCGCGTCGCGCGCGAGGTCGGCACCGAAGGCGAACTCGGCGGTCAGGCGGACGTGCAGGGCGTCGCCGGCACATGGAAAGACCTGACCGATTCCGTGAACTCAATGGCCGGAAACCTGACGAGCCAGGTGCGAAACATCGCGGAAGTGACCAAGGCGGTCGCGGCGGGCGACTTGTCCAAGAAAATCACCGTCGACGTCAAGGGCGAAATTCTTGAGTTGAAAAACACCATCAACACGATGGTCGATCAGTTGCGCTCGTTCGCCTCCGAGGTGACGCGGGTGGCGCGCGAGGTGGGCACCGAAGGCAAGCTCGGCGGCCAAGCGGATGTCAAGGGCGTCGCGGGAACGTGGAAGGACCTGACCGACAACGTCAACTTCATGGCGGGCAATCTGACGAGCCAGGTGCGCAATATCGCAGAAGTCACGACGGCCGTGGCGGCCGGCGACCTTTCGAAGAAAATCACCGTCGATGTGAAGGGTGAAATCCTCGAACTGAAGAACACCATCAACACGATGGTCGATCAGTTGAGATCCTTTGCTTCGGAAGTGACACGCGTGGCGCGCGAAGTCGGTACGGAAGGCAAGCTCGGCGGCCAGGCCGACGTGAAAGGTGTCGCCGGAACGTGGAAGGACCTGACTGACTCCGTCAACTCGATGGGCAGTAACCTGACTGCTCAGGTGCGCAACATCGCGGACGTGACTACCGCCGTGGCCGCCGGCGATCTCTCGAAGAAGATCACGGTCGACGTGAAAGGCGAAATCCTTGAACTGAAGAACACCATCAATACGATGGTTGACCAGTTGAGCTCGTTCGCGTCGGAAGTGACACGCGTCGCGCGCGAAGTCGGGACTGAAGGCAAGCTGGGTGGTCAGGCCGATGTGCAGGGCGTAGCCGGAACGTGGAAGGACCTCACCGATTCGGTGAATTCAATGGGCGGCAATCTGACCGCGCAGGTGCGTAACATTGCCGAGGTGACCACCGCTGTCGCTGCGGGCGACCTCTCGAAGAAGATTACGGTGGACGTCAAGGGCGAAATCCTCGAGCTCAAGAACACGATCAACACGATGGTCGACCAGTTGCGCTCGTTCGCCTCGGAAGTGACACGTGTCGCGCGAGAGGTCGGCACGGAAGGCAAGCTCGGCGGTCAGGCCAACGTGCAAGGGGTGGCGGGAACATGGAAGGACTTGACCGACTCGGTCAACTCGATGGGCAGCAACTTGACTGCGCAGGTGCGCAACATCGCGGACGTGACGACGGCGGTCGCCGCGGGCGATCTTTCGAAGAAGATCACCGTCGATGTGAAGGGTGAAATCCTCGAACTCAAGAACACGATCAACACGATGGTGGATCAGTTGCGCTCATTCGCCTCGGAGGTGACGCGGGTAGCGCGCGAGGTTGGCACCGAAGGGAAGCTTGGCGGACAGGCCGACGTGCAGGGTGTCGCCGGAACCTGGAAGGATCTTACCGACAACGTGAATTTCATGGCCGGCAACCTGACGAGCCAGGTGCGCAACATTGCCGACGTGACCAAGGCGGTCGCGGCGGGCGACCTCTCGAAGAAGATCACGGTTGACGTCAAGGGCGAGATTCTCGAACTGAAAAATACGATCAACACGATGGTCGATCAGCTCGGCTCATTCGCCTCCGAAGTGACGCGCGTCGCGCGCGAGGTCGGCACGCTCGGCAAGCTCGGTGGACAGGCGGACGTGCAGGGCGTCGCGGGCACCTGGATCTGACCGATTCGGTGAACTTCATGGCCGGCAATCTGACGAGCCAGGTTCGCAACATCGCGGACGTGACGAAAGCGGTCGCGGCAGGCGACCTTTCGAAGAAGATCACAGTCGACGTGAAGGGCGAGATTCTCGAGCTGAAGAACACCATCAACACGATGGTGGATCAGTTGCGTTCGTTCGCGTCGGAGGTGACGCGGGTCGCGCGGGAGGTCGGTACGGAAGGCAAACTTGGCGGTCAGGCGGACGTCCAGGGTGTCGCGGGCACCTGGAAGGATCTGACCGACAACGTCAATTTCATGGCCGGCAACCTGACGAGCCAAGTCCGCGGCATCGCACGAGTCGTAACCGCAGTGGCGAACGGCGATTTGGACCGCAAGCTCACCGTGGAGGCGAAAGGCGAAATCGCGGCGCTCGCCGATACTATCAACGGCATGACGGACACGCTCGCTACCTTTGCTGACCAGGTGACAACCGTCGCGCGGGAAGTGGGTGTCGAAGGCAAACTCGGCGGGCAGGCGAAGGTGCCGGGCGCGGCCGGCACGTGGAAGGGATTGACCGAGAACGTCAATCAGCTCGCCGCCAACCTGACGACGCAAGTGCGCGCGATCGCCGAAGTGGCGACCGCCGTGACGCAAGGCGACCTGACGCGCTCGATCACTGTCGAGGCGCTCGGCGAAGTCGCCGCGCTCAAGGATACGATCAACGAGATGATCCGTAACCTGAAGGACACCACGGAGCTCAACACTGAGCAGGACTGGCTCAAGACCAATCTTGCGAAGTTCAGCCGCATGCTGCAGGGGCAGAAAGATCTCGTCGCGGTGGGCCAACTCATTCTCTCGGAACTCGCGCCGGTCGTCGGGGTGCAGCAGGCTGAATTTTTCGTTTTCGATACCATCGATCAGGCCGCTTCCCTAAGGCTCGTCGCGAGCTACGCTTCAGACGGCCATAACGCGCACGGCAAGCGCGTCCAGCTCGGAGAAGGGCTCGTCGGTCAGTGCGCGTTCGAGAAGCGCAAAATTCTCCTCGCGCCTTCGGCGTCCGTCGACTACCGGATCGAATCGGGCCTGCTCCGTGTAATGCCGCAAAACGTCCTCGTGATGCCGATCGTTTTCGAGGGGCAGGTCAAGGGCGTGATCGAGCTCGCCTCTCTCGAGTGCTTCAACTCGACCCACCTGGCGTTTCTCGACCAGCTGACCGAAAGTATCGGCATCGTCATCAACACGATCGAAGCCAACACGCGTACCGAAGATCTGCTCAAGCAGTCGCAGTCGCTCGCGCATGAGTTGCAGAGCCGGCAGGAAGAACTCCAGCAGACGAACGAGGAACTGCAGGAGAAGGCAAGGCTGCTCGCGCATCAGAATCACGAAGTGGAGCGCAAAAACTCGGAAGTTGAACAGGCGCGTCAGGCGCTCGAAGACAAAGCCAAGCAGCTTGCGCTGACGTCAAAGTACAAGTCGGAGTTTCTCGCCAACATGTCGCATGAGTTGCGCACCCCTCTCAATAGCCTGCTCATCTTGTCGGACCAGCTCTGCAAGAATTCCGACGGCAACTTGTCCACCAGGCAGATCGAATATTCGCGAACGATTCATGCCTCGGGGAACGACCTGCTGCTGCTGATCAACGACATTCTGGACCTTTCGAAGATCGAGTCGGGAACGGTTGTCCTCGACGTTCACGAGCATCGTCTCCTCGACCTGACGACGTACGTCGAACGCACTTTCCGTCACATCGCAGAGGCGCGCAACGTCGATTTCGTCATTCATCTCGGCAGCGATGTGCCGGTTTCGATCGTGACCGACCTCAAGCGGTTGCAACAGATCCTGAAGAACCTATTGTCCAACGCATTCAAGTTCACGCATCAAGGCCGAGTTTCGCTGTCGATAGACGACGTGCACGCCGGATGGAGTGAGGACAATGCCACGCTGAACAGCGCGGGAAGTGTGATCGCATTCTCTGTTCACGACACAGGCATCGGAATTTCAGCGGACAAACAGCAGATCGTATTCGAGGCTTTCCAGCAGGCCGACGGCAGCACCAGCCGCAAGTATGGCGGCACCGGGTTGGGACTGGCGATCAGCCGCGAGTTGTCGAAACTGCTGGGCGGGGAGATCCGGCTGAGCAGCATGCCGAACGAGGGGAGCACGTTCACGCTCTTTTTACCATGCGCGAACGACCTCGGAAAACCGGGGCGCAGAAAGCCGGCCAGCCGAGAACAGACGCGGGCCATTGCTTTGGACGGCGCCTCGGACGGCGCCTCGTCCTTGAGCGACGGCTTTGTAGCCCTGGCGACGCAATCCGATCTGGTTGCCGAGGTCGCGCACGAAGTGTCGAGCGCATACATCGTCGATGACCGGGACAACATCGTTCCCGGCGAACGAGTCGTGCTGATTGTCGAGAACGATCCGGCTTTCGCTCGCGTGCTGGTCGATGCGACGCGCCAGCGCGGATTTAAAGCCCTGACGACCGCGCTGGGTGCTTCCGCCCTGACGCTCGCCGACCAGTACAAGCCTGATCTTCTGACGCTAGATCTGTATTTGCCCGATATGGACGGCTGGCGGATTCTCGCGCGGCTGAAAAACGACATGTCTACGCGGCATATTCCCGTGTGCGTCATCTCGACCGATGAATCGCGCGAGCGCGCGCTTCGCTCCGGCGCTTTCGCGTTTTTGCCCAAGCCCGTCGAATCGCTCGCCATTCTGGATCGCGCGCTAGCATCCATGGGCCGATACATCGAAGCGGAGCAGCGCGCGATCCTCGTAGCCATCCCGCCGGGAGCGGAGCGGGAGTTGCTTTGCGGCGCGTTGCAAGGCATGCACGTCCGTGGGATATTTGCCGATTCGCACGATGCCCTGGTGCAAGAACTGTCGTCGCAGGCCGTCGATGCGCTCGTGCTCGCCGATGACTTGCCTGGCGTTTCCCCGGAGCTGATCGAAACCACGCTCGTCGCTCGGGACTGCTTCGCGCCGCTTCCGGTGGTCGTGAGCGCGGCCGGCGATAGTCCGCCAAAACGCTGGGAACGCGTCCGGGAACGCTTCTTCGTGCAACACGCACCGACCGGCGACCGGCTTCTGGATTTAAGCGTCGCCGCGCTTCACCTCGATACAAAGCGGCTCCCCGCACAGTCCAGGACCGTACTGAACGCGTTACATGCATCGCAGCGCGCGTTGCAAGGGGTCAAGGCACTGATCGTCGATGACGACATGCGCAACATCTTCGCGCTCGCGACGATCATGGAAGACCTCGGCATGCGGCATGTCTGGGCCGACAACGGGCGCGATGCGATACGGCAGGTCGAGTCGGATCACGAAATCGACATCGTCATGATGGACGTTATGATGCCCGAGATGGACGGCTTGACCACGATGCGCGAGATTCGCAAGCGACCGGTCGGCAAGACGTTGCCGATCATCGCAGTGACGGCCAAAGCGATGAAAGGCGATCGCGAGAAGTGCATTGAGGCCGGCGCGTGGGACTATCTCTCGAAGCCGGTCAACCGGGATGATCTGGTCGCCGTGCTCCATGCGTGGCTGCATCGCTAGGAGCAGCTATGGCCACGTTCGATGTCTCCGTTGAAGACAAAGTGAAGATCCTGGTGGTGGATGATCTGCCGAGCCAGCACATGGTCCTGCGCTCGGTGCTCGACGGACCCGACCAGGAAGTCGTCAGCGTGTCGTCTGGGCGGGAGGCGCTCAAGGCAGTGCTGCAAGAGGAGTTCGCGGTCATCCTGCTCGACGTGAACATGCCCGACATGAATGGCTTCGAGACGGCCAGCATGCTGCGCTCCTACCGCCCGACGGCATCGACTCCAATCATCTTCGTCACCGCCTACGCCGACGATGCCGAGATGGCGAGAGGTTATTCCCTCGGGGCGGTCAATTACATTTCGTCGCCTGTTGTGCCGGAGATTCTCAGTGCGAAGGTCCGCGTGTTCGTGCAGATGTTTTGCATGAACCGCGAACTGCGAGTCCGAGCAGAGCAGCGGGAAGCGCTCGCGCGGGCAGAAGCACAGCGCGCATCCGCCGATGAGGCTCGCCAGCGCGCCGATTTTCTGTCGCATGTGAGTCATCTGCTCACGCGCTCGTTGGATGTCCAGACAACGCTTAACCGAATTTTGGAAACCTCGGTACCGGCGTTGGCGGATCTCGCATGCATGTACCTCGAAGTGGACGGGGACGTGACGCCACCGACATCGTTGCGCTACGGCCCCGCCGTGCGTGCCCTGATCGATCCGGCGCGCGGGCAGGAGATCGACGCAATCGCGCCGCTCGGGCGATTTTATGAGCTCGCGAAGCAGACTCTGGATAGAGGCGAAAGCCTCGTATGCCGAAGCGAGGCGGAGCGCGTCTTTGGGTGGCCCGCCGGTGGGGAAGATGAGCAACACTCCGTCAAGTTCGAAGAGCTTAGGTTCCATTTAGTGCTGAGCGGCGCGGAGCGCAAGGCAGTGCTTTGCTTCGGTGTTGTCCGCTGCGATGAAAGTCGCCAGCCAGCGCCCGTCGTCACCGAGTTCGTGAGCCGAGCCTCCATCGCGCTGGAGAACGCGTTTCTATTCTCTGCGTTGCGCGACGAGGACCGGCGCAAGAACGAATTCCTTGCGATGCTCGCCCATGAGCTGCGAAATCCGCTAGCGCCAATTTCAAACGCGGTGAGCGTGATGCGGAGCGCGGAGCCGGGCGATTCGAAGATGATGAAGTGGGCGACCCGGATCATTGGCAATCAACTCGGTCATATGGTGCGAATCGTCGACGACCTGCTTGATGTTTCACGAATCGCGCGCGGCACGGTAGCGCTCAAGCGGGAGCCGGTTCACTTGCGGACCGTTGTCGAACGCGCGATCGAAACGAGTCGGCCCCACTTCGCCAACCGCTCGCAGGCCTTCTCATGCGAGCAAAAAGAAGACGACGTAGTGATAGAAGGGGACGTCGTTCGCCTCACGCAGGTTGTCGCTAATCTATTGAACAATGCCTCTAAGTTCACGCCTCCCGGCGGGCATATCAGTCTTTCGACGGGTTTCTCCGGCGGAAGCGCAGTCGTCACGGTGATCGACGACGGCGAGGGAATCGACCCAAAGCTCCTTCCGCGCGTCTTCGATCTGTTCGCCCAGGGTGATAGCGCGCTCGATCGCGCACAGGGGGGATTGGGGATCGGGCTCACGCTTGCTCGCCATCTGACTGAACTGCACGGAGGCTCGATCCGTTGCTGGAGCAGGGGCCGCGGGCGAGGCGCGACGTTCACCGTGGAATTGCCGGCAGCTTGCGCAGCGGACAAGCCGACGCCCGTCGCCAATGTGTTGCCGCTGCGCCGCAAGCGGGACGTGCGGGTGCTCGTCGTGGACGATTCCATCGCTTCCACGGAGAGCCTCAAGATTTTTCTTGAATTACACGGCTACGAGGTGCAATGCACGCACGACGGCGTTTCCGCGTTGGCGCTTGCAAAAGAGTTCGAACCGCGGATTGCCATCCTTGACATTGGTCTTCCCGGGATGAATGGATATGAAGTCGCCAGGGCCATTCGTGCCGATGATTCCTTGCGCGACTGCCTGCTGATCGCCGTGAGCGGTTATGGTCAAGATGAAGATCGTCGGAAGTCGCGTTCGGCGGGGATCGATCATCACCTGATCAAGCCCGCCGATTTGACTTCGCTGGTAGAACTGATTTCGACACACATGATGCACGAAGGTACCGGTGCGGAGGATCAGGGGCGGCCGGCCTGAATTGGATGATCGTGGACCTGCAACCAGCAGCGTGCATTGTGGCGCGCGCTCCCTGAACCAGCGATGCTCGCAGCCGTCGATCTAGATCAGCTCGCCCAGGCACGATTGGCGTGCCCGCGGCTGATAGACGTTGGGCGGGCGCTCGATAAGCCTATGAGGTTGCTCACCTGCTCGTTGGTCTTGCCTTCGACTATGTGTCGCCGACAAAAGGTGTTCCTGAGCAAGCGCGGCTTCTCGTCGGCCTCAGCCAAGCCGCCTCGCTTAAGGGCTGCACGCACGCATTCGAGCATCTTGTCAGGCTGCATCGGTTTTCCTGCTGGGGTAGCGGTGAACAACCATTACGTCGCGCACCGTATGCGTCGCCGCGCGTCATGGTAGTCGCGTAGCACGTCGACGGCAAAATCATCGATGGACACTCGACGCGCGATGCGAGGCCCGTGCTTCTCCACGAAGACAGTGGGGCGGCCGCCGACTACTTCGAGATCATCGACCCTCAGTTGTCTCAACTCGGCCGCCGTCACTCCGGAGGCCAGAAAGAGCGCCACGATCGCCGTGTTCCGCAGTTCCTTGAACGCAGCGCCTCCCGTCGCAACGCAGACGGCCTGTAGGCGCGCATCGTCTTCTGATGACAGATAGATCGGCGTCGGTTCGTCCTCTGGCCAACTCCCGTTGAGTAGCATCTGCGCGGCCGGATTGGAAGGCAAGCACGTCGCCGCACTGGCGACGAAGCTCGCCGCTTGGATGACGCTCACGCTTCGACGTCGAGCTTCACTTCGTAGAGGGACTTGCCGTCGAGGTCGTGCAACGAGACCGTCAGCGCCCGGCTCGCGGGATCGATCTTCGCGCGGCCATAGAACTGCTGCAGGGCGGCTGGGGAGCGGTTCTGCGGATTGTCCTTCGGCACGCTGACATATCGCAGTTCCGGACCGAACGTCATGTCGAGATCGTTAGGGCCGAACGTGCCCGCGTTGATCGGCCCGCCCACGAATTCCCAGAACGGCTTGAAGTCCGTGAACCTGGCGCGCGACGGATCGTAGTGCGTCGCCTGCGCGTAGTGCACGTCCGCCGTGATCCACACGACGTTCTTGATATCTTCCCGCTTGATGAAGCGGAGGATGTCGGCGAGTTCCAGTTCGCGGCCGGACGGCGCGCCGTCGTCCGCGTTCGCCCAGGCCTCGAACGTGCCCTTTGGCACATCGGGGTTTCCATCGGGCACGACGAGCGAGATCGGCATGTCGCTGGCGATGATCTTCCAGGTCGCGCGCGACGCCTTGAGCGAAGCCTTCAGCCACGCGGTCTGCTGCGAGCCGAGGAACGCAGAGTCCGCATCGAGACGCGTCTGCCTGTTCGGCGAGTTCGCGCCGCGATACGAACGCTCGTCGAGCATGAACACATCGAGCAGCGGGCCGAACTGAAAGCCGCGATACACCTGTTCCGGATCGAGCTGATTGATGCGATACGGGTTGTATTCGAACATCGCCTGCTTCGCGCGCGCTTCGAGCAGGTTGATCGCACGCGTCTGATAACGCTTCTCTGCTTCGCCGATCACTTGTCCCGGATACCAGTTGTTACGCACTTCGTGATCGTCCCATTGCACGAGGAACGGCACTTCGGCTGCGAAGCGGCGCTTGTTTTTATCAAGCTGGTTGTAGGCAAATGCGGCGCGATAATCGTCGAGTGTCTGCGCGACATGCGACTTTCCTTCGGTGACGATGTTCGTCCAGATCGTGCCGTCGGGCAGTTTCACTTCCGGCTCGATCACGCTGTCCGCATAGATCTGATCGCCCTGATGGATGAAGAAGTCCGGCGCTTCGCGACGCATCGCTTCATAGATGCGATAGCCGCCGAAGCGCTCGTTGATGCCCCAGCCTTGCCCAGCTTCATCGCCGGAGAAGACGAAACAGATCAGCTTGTCCGCATCGATCGATGCCGTGCGCAGACGTCCCGTCACCGGTTCGCTAAAGGCTTTCCCATCGACGAGATCGGCGAAGCGCACGCGATAGTACACATCGGCGCCGGGGGGCAGGCCGGTCAGATCGACGCGCTGCGTAAAGCCGCTGCTTTCGAGCGCGGCCGGTCCGACGCGGCGCTGAAACGTCTTGAAGCTTTCGCTCGTCGAATACTCGACGATCATGCGCGCGGGCCGGTCGGTGCGGCTCCAGACGATGCCGCTCGTCGCGGTGACGTCGCCGCTCATTACGCCGCTGGGCAGTTGCGGACGCAACTTATCGGCGGTAACGACGGCGGGCGCGACGCCTTGCGCGAGGGCATCGGCAAGTCCCGCGCGCGTGAGCGCGAGCCCCGTGCCGGAAACGAGGCCCTTCAGCAAGGTGCGTCGGGACGGTTTGACGATGCGATCCGGCATGGCGAGCTTCCTTTGGAACTGAATGATGGGGTTGTTGTGCGCTGCGTCGAACCGGCGATGGTAGAGCGTAACCGTGTCGTTTTTGTTTCAACGCTTGCTTCGTTGCCTGCACCGTTGAGCGCGGCATCGTTCGGCTCAATGATCGACCACTCAAGGTCGTGATAGGCAAGCCGGCGATTTAAGCTGGTCTCAGCACCTCGCCGCGAAACCGGCGATACAAAAGGCGCCCAACCCAACGACGCGCTGCGCGTACTTCAAGTCCGCGGGAGAATAGAGATCGTCCCGGAACGGCGATGGGTCGGATCCCGCCTTTCGCGACGCGGCTAGCTCGGCCACCGTGGGGTTCTCGTTTTTCTTCAACGAAGCCAAGTCGCCACCGGTCTGCATTTGCTAACCGGGCCTACCATACTCGTCGTATCATCGCCGCTCGACGACGTAAGCAACGGTTCACCGCGAACTCGATGATTCACCGTAATGTCGATCGATCGGAAGCGCCGCGTCCGTGTTTTCGTTCAGCGTTTCTAGCAGCCGGTCCGCGCATGCATCACCTGCATGCCGGAAGGCTGGGGCAAGTGCTGAGCCTCGCCCACTGGGCCGTCGCGCTGCGCACAGGCGTGCTCACCGGCATGCTGGCCGTGCTGTTGAGCTTCGTGCCGGCGGTGAAGCGCATCTATGGCCTGAGCTTCGGCAATCCGCTGATGGCCGGACTGCTTACCGCGCTAGGCGATGTCTTCTCGCACCGCAGCCACTATCGCATCCCGTGGCTGAAGCACGTGTTGACCGGCTTGACGGCCGGCCTGCTCGCGCTCGCCGCTTCATATTTTCTTGAAGACCGTGGGCGCCGCGTCCGCGCGGCGTGGGCGCGGGAACTCCGATGACACAGGACGCGCGAGTCCATCGTTGCGCCGCGTCCGGCCCCGACTGGAGGTGCGACTCTGCGCGGCCACTTCTGTATGCCCGTGCCGCGCAGCCCCTCAGTCTGAATCCGCGGACAGCTCGATGCGCAGTTCACCTACCACCATCCCACGCCCTTAGGTGAGGTCGGACCGTCGATCCGGACAAGAGAAACGACGACTTGCGTCAATTCTGTCGCTGACAAACCAAGCAGCGCATCGTTGGCAGGAAGTACCAGTGTCCCATCTGAGTGATGTGTCGCCGCAGAGACTTCGAACGGGCCTACGGTCCCAACGAAGCGAGACTCAGTGCTAGCGTCTATATCACCGCTCGACGGCAAATTGACGTAGACGTTGTAGAAGTATCGCCTTGCTTTCCGAGAGCGGTCACTGCCGCGCTGTCGAGTACGATGTTCGCGTACTTGAACCGGCCGTTGACTTTTCGCTCAGCTTGAGTCTTCGAGTCCACCGGAAACGCCGAGGAGCTGCCCACTGTATCCTGAAGCGCCGTCGCGTCCGGTGACGACACAGAAATCAGTGCACTTACTGAATGGTGGTCGAGTGCAAGATTCGCAGCCCCGCCGAGCGAGCGCCTGTTAGCTTTGATTTGCCGCGGCGGTGTCCGTGGAAACTTAGCGACGGGCGGCCGCCCGTGCATCCGGGGAGCGTGTGCCTGCACCCGAATGACTTTGCCGAGCTGGGCGTTCGGTGGAAGCACCGTTGGCAACCGGGTATCCGCATACTGGTAGTTTAGCTGCGACGGTTCGTAGGTTCTTGACTTAGCCATGGTAAGTCCGGGCGCGTATGTGAACGATCCTTGCCAGTAAGCGCTACTCGGCGCTGGATACCTCGCCCTGGGCGTTCTCGCCCAGGCGTCAAGTAGCCGGTCCACGTTTGCTTGATCCAGAAAAAAGATGGGGTCCGTTGGTGACTGCATGTCGGCCATCCAGCCGCCGATGATGTCGTGAATGGGATTATGCGGCGCAGCCTCGAACGATGCCTCGTATGACCTTTGAGTGCCGCGTTGAAAGTTCGCGATTGTCCTCGCGAAGGGCGCCATTGTCAGCGCTCCACGTACATCCGTATTGACGCGCCCGCTGACAAACAACGGATTGCCCGTGGCACTGTCAGTAAATTCGCTCGGTATTGTCGGATAAGAGTAGTAGTCCCAGAAAGGCAAAGCAAGTGAGTTGTCGCCCGATACCGCTCTTAATTGCTGTTCAAAGCAATAAAGAAAGCCGCGATGCCATGCGAAAAAATACGGTTTGGTATGCGGACAGTATTTGACGTGTACGTTCACCCAGTACGCCCACGAGTTGGGCTTGTTTGGATTGCTCGCCGCTTTCATAACTTCCACGGCATTGAGAAACGACGCATATTGCGGCGTGGTTTTAAAAACCTGCCATTCCAGTCTCGTGCGGTCAACTGCTGCCGACCTGCTTAACGGGGACAACGACATCATTGTTGCAGCAGCTGATCCTTTCAGCAAGGTGCGGCGAGTCTCGTCGATTTTTGACACAGCGATACCTCTGACGTTTTCAGCGTTAGATATGCAATCCTTACGAAACGGCAAAGCGGCGCACGGACGTCTGATCCGGTGTGGTGTGTTAAGTGTTTAGCGACACCATATCCGATATCGGCTTCGACCGAATGCGGAACACGGGCTTTAACGTTAGGAGTCGCACATTTCTCGCAGGCATTGTCGCTAGCGTCGCTAACCGAAATGCAAGCGATTTCGGTGGTGGTGGCAGCGCCAAAACGAGTAGGCTATATCACCGTACTTCTGGATTTCGGAGCTTGAGTCGGGCATTAATGTATGCGAAAAACTCGAGCCGTTGACCGAGAACGGTCGGTGTTTGTGGGGCCCTCGGTTCTTGCTTGGTACCGCGCTCTGAGCGGCGTTGCTGCGCTAGTTCCAACTCCACGCGACGACCGCTCAATGCCTGATAGTTCGTATTATCAGGCATAGGTTTTTCCGAACTCAATTGCGACGATTCCGCGCAACGAATTTCTTTTCGGCTAAGTTAGGCGGTCCGGCCCCAATTGGTTTCACGGGAAACGTGGGCGGGCTCGGAACCCTATAAGTTAGCTGGCTAACTAAAAATGCTGCCGCTAAGTTCAAATGTCGGGGTTCCCGCTAAGTAGAGATGTCGGGTTTCGAACCAATGTTTCTGTTCAGG
>NZ_JBFUPT010000057.1:0-13953 GCF_041360715.1 Caballeronia sp. RCC_10 | reverse complement strand
TCGTCTCCCGCGCACTCTAGATTGATCATAGAACATGCTGCATTTACGTAAAGTAATTTCTGGGACAGGACACTAGGAGTGTAATGATGCTGCGAGGAGAAGCAAGCTACGAAGCTGAGCTTCGTGCCTTCCGCTGGGACATACCCGAGACCTACAACATTGGAGTCGATATTTGCGACAAATGGGCCGCGTCGCATCCGGACGATATCGCTCTGATTCATGAGCATCGAGATGGCGTCATACGGCGGTTGAGCTTCGCGCAGTTGCGAAGTGAGAGTAATCTAGCCGCCAACTACTTCCGGCGAGTTGGCATAGAGCCCGGTAGCCGAGTCGCAGTTTTACTCGCGCAGTCGCCGGAGACCGCCATCGCGCACATCGCAGCTTTCAAGCTGGGAGCAGTTTCTGTTCCGCTGTTCGCATTGTTCGGCGAGGAAGCTCTTGAGTTCCGATTGAAGGACAGCGGTGCCCGTTTATTGGTGACTGACGCCGCAGGTGCAGCGAAAATCAGGGCAATACGGGACAAGCTCCCTGCATTGCAGACCGTCCTTGTCACCGGTGACTACACGGAAGCGGCGAATGAAGTGCAAAGCTTCGACGCGGCTATTTCAGGAGAAGTCGACACTTTCGAACCCGTTGCCACGCAGGCGGATGACCCCGCCGTCATCATCTACACCTCAGGCACGACGGGGAAGCCTAAGGGCGCACTGCACGCTCACCGAGTGCTGCTGGGCCACCTTCCCGGTGTAGAGATGTCACACGGAGGAACAATAGCGAAGGGGGACCTGTTCTGGACACCGGCGGATTGGGCTTGGATTGGTGGGCTACTCGATGTTCTTCTACCCGCTCTGCACCACGGCGCCACGGTGGTCTCTCGCAGATTCGATAAATTCAATGCGCCCGCCGCGTTTGAACTAATGAGCCGTCATGGGGTCACCCACGTATTTCTACCGCCTACGGCGCTCAAGATGCTGCGCACAGAGAAGACCCCGCAGGAGCGATGGAAGCTGCGACTGCGGTCCATTGCAAGCGGAGGCGAGTCGTTAGGAGTTGAGCTACTGACCTGGGGACTAAATGCCCTAGGCATAACCATCAACGAATTCTACGGCCAGACGGAATGCAATATGGTCGTCTCCTCGTGCGGCAACTGGTTCAAGGCTCGCCCAGGCGCGATTGGACGCTCCGCCCCCGGGCACGATGTCCAAGTCGTGAACGACCAAGGTGACGTGCTGCCACACGGAGAGATTGGCAACATAGCGATAAGGTCACCAGACCCGGTCATGTTCCTCGGCTATTGGAACAACCCGCTGGCGACATCTGCGAAATTCGCCGGCGACTATCTAATCACCGGCGACCTAGGTCGGATGGACGCAGACGGTTTTATCTATTACGTGGGCCGCAATGACGACGTTATCACTAGCGCGGGCTACCGCATCGGCCCAGGGCCGATTGAAGATTGCCTCCTCGGGCACCCTGCGGTCCGGCTGGTCGCCGTTGTTGGAATGCCGGACGCTGAGCGAACCGAAATAGTGAAGGCGTGCGTTGTTCTTGCTGATGGGTACGCGCCGAGCGACGGGCTGACCAAGGAATTACAGGACCACGTCCGTACACGGCTCGCCGCGCACGAGTACCCCCGTGTCATCGAATATATGGAGTCGCTGCCGATGACCTCGACAGGGAAGCTCATCAGGCGCGAACTCAGAGGCAGCTAATACGATTGACGGGAACCACCGACGCGTCTCGCACGTCATCGTCCCTTTTCATTTTGTGGCCTGGGTCTCGTGAGCGGCGACCATCGAGGCCACCGTCACGGGCACAGCAGTGGTTTGCTGGCCATGACGACGAAAAGCCCCGGACGGTGACGTCAGTCGACTCGTGGTGATGAGCGCATTGGCAGCGTCAATCTGTCAAGACGACGCCCCGCCAGGGGTACGCAACACGTTGAACGGGACGCAACCAGAATGTTAGGCGCCGCCGGCCTTTTAGAGCACGCTCGAAGGCTGGTAGAAAATTGAGCGCTGCAGGGGTGGTGGCATAAGCGCGCCGGAGTACTCTCCCAGCAATCTTGCTGCAACGCAAGCAAGTATTCAGCCATGACGACGGCGTGGGGGTAAGGTGCGTTTCCGTGCTCCGCCATCCACTCTTGCACGGCTAACAGCACCTGCCGCTTTGGAGGAACTCTATGCTGCCCGGCCTGTACCGTGCTCTACCCGTGACCAACCTTAGACTCACGACTGCTGAGGGACGACACTACACCCCACGCTGGTCGATGTTGGCGACTTCGAACGCGGCTTTCTTCTGAAGCGGCCAAAGCAACATATACTGATAAGGAAGGTCCTCGGCATGCGCTCGACCGTAACGTCACGCGTTGCGTCCGCCGTGAAACTATGGGACATGCAATGACGAAAGTTCTGTTTGTCGACGACTCGCGTGACACGGCGGATGCGCTGCGAGACATCGCGTCTGAGCTTGGGCATATCAGCGCCGTCGCATACAACGGCTCGTCGGCCGTTAGCACTGCGGCCTCCGAGACGTTCGACGTCATCTTCTTGGATTTAATGTTGCCCGACGGTGACGGCATCGACGTGTGCTCGGAAATTCGCAAAGGCCGCTCGAAGTCTGCCCGCATTGTTGCACTCACGGGGAGCAACGAGCTCATCGACCGCTCCCAGCAGTGCATCGATGTGTGGGTATTGAAGCCGGCAGATATGGACGAAGTCGAACGGCTGCTGTCGTAGCAGCGACGCATCGCAACGGGCGCTGCCTTGATAGGCACTCCGCGAGTGTCTCGAGAAGATGCGCTGCCTTAAAAGGCTTCCGCAGGACAACAGCCGCTTGAGTCTTGTGGGTGTCGGCCGTGCCCGAAATGAAGATGAGCGGCACCGAGCGCAGGAGCGAGCTCGGCACAAATGCTCAATTCAGCTGGGCTCCGTCCACGAATGGCATCCGCCAATCCGACACAACCACGGCTGGCTTGTGCCCTTCCGCGAGTCGAAGCACTTCCAAAATCGTTCGATGCTTTCAACACTTTGTGCCGGACGTCATGACGCGAGACGCTCAGCGACGACAAGATGGCCGGCTCAACATCCACGAAAAGAACGATTGCCCTAGGAATTTATAACCGAGCTCACCCCATCCGTCGCTCGGACGGTCCGACCGTCTACAGAATTGCGCGACAACACCCGTCCCCGGGCAGGCTTGCGTCCGTTCGTTTTTTTTCAATCGACCGGCTAGTCCGTCGCCGTTATTTTTACCGGTGCACGTGAAAAAGAAGCCAGAGCGCGTGGCTTTTCTGTTGTCGCTAATCACTCGACATAGTATCTTTGAGTTAGGGAAAACACTTAGACGACGCTCGGATGCTCATTACATCGTTGAAGCTGGAGAGGCGCGCTGGCGGAGGTCGCGCCTACATCGGCATGGTCGCGAAGCCAGTTTTCGTCATTTCGATTGCTTACTGCGCACTGTCGAACCTCAGTTTTCAATCTGCAGCTGACGGCTCACTCCCCATGAACCGAGCGAAAGAAATCGGCCTGGTCACTGCGGACTACGCTGAACGGCATGCAACGGACGCTGTGCTATTCAAACGAGTCGGACCAACGCTGTACGAATATCGGGTCAAGCAACCTCTAGTGGGCTATTCGGGAATCCCTTGGCTTGTATCGCGACGGACAAGCATCGACCTTGCGGACCATTGCGAGAGCGCTGTGATAGAGGGTTGCAAGCTAGAGTAGAAATAGTCGACGTTAAGGCGTCTAGCCATTCGACCATCGACCTATCTCACCAACGATATCTGCTCACATATTTATCAACGTTGGTGGCGTTCGCCCCTCTCGTATGACACGAGTAATGCTTCGTCAGCCCTGTTCGCCGAAGCTTTCCATAGTCAAAGGCCCTATATCAAATGAGCAACAAATCGGCCTCTCGCAAAATCGCGAGACGGTCTGTCTCCCCTCTCCTTAGCTCGCTTCTCCGAGCGGGCGATACTGACAGTACAAACCCGATTTCGCTGAAGAGCTGGATTGCACTCGACGCGTTACATCGCGGAAGAGCAACCGACAGCCTGCTGACATTACTTTGTCAGCAGCTCCTAATCTCTGAGGAGCTATGCAAAGCCGGGTATCTGGAAGCCCGGCTGCCTTGCATCCGCGAGGCTTACGCTGCGCTCGTGCGACTCGACAAGAGTGTAAATTCAAGCAGCGAACTCAGGGCGGTCGGAGCCGACTATGAGGCCTTATGCCAAGCGCTCGTCATATACGACGCACAACTGCTCGGTGCTTCTCGCAACCATGTTCGGGAGGCGCAACTCGTAATGGCAAGTCGACTCCGAGACTACGTGGCTCGAAATCAGCAGTAGTCCGTGAATATGCTCGTCGTCGAGACGCTCGACAGTGTCGCACTCGAGAGAATCTACGGCCATGGACGCCGATGACGACTTTCCAGCGCCGCAACACCTGCTTTTTTACAAGCCGGTTCTCCTGTCCTCTCCAGAGTCCTCGCAGCCCGTTTTCACGGCCTCATCAGTGCATCGGCCGCCACGTCACATGCATCGTTAGGCTAGCTGACAAAAGGCGATGCGTTAACAACGCTCGCACGGATGAAGGCTGCATTGCTTAATGCGGTGTAAGCGCCGAGCCACGGACTCGCACTGTCAATCGAAGAGACCGACAGCAAGCCGATGAGCTGCCTCTATAACAGCGCGCCACGATAACAGCGTCGTCACGCTAGGATGAGCCCTGCGTTCACAGACTCACAAATATCGTGGCAGCCCGAGACTCGTTCGCAAATTCGACAATTGGTAGCGCCTCTTGTCCAGCACATGCACATTTCACCTCATGACCGCCCAATATACGCAGCATCGCCAGCGCTTGCATCGCATCTTCGTCGTCATCTACCGGGACAATGCGAGCGAGAGGTATGCCATGAGTCGTAGCAGTGGCATGCTCGACCGCGCTTGAGTAAATGAGGGGCAGCCGCACGGTGGCCACGGCCCCCTTAGCGGCTGGCGAGCTGACGAAAAACGGCGACCGCAGCTAAATACGACGAGACCAACATCGGTGGCTGTGAGGTTTGTTTGAAATCTCGAGCTTTTACGGCCACTCTGCCGGCTTGAGCCGAACCACCGGTAACTGCTCCGTGGTCGCAAGCAGTTGGTAAAAGTCGACCGGCTTCGGCAGGAAAGCGTCCCACGCAACTGGTACATCGGGTGGGGGCTGGCCGCCTGAGACGAGGATGACCGGGACCGATACGAGCGCGGGGAGACACTTCAACCGTCTGCAAAGCTCAATGCCGTCGACCTCAGGCATCTCCATATCTGTGACGACTAAATCCGGTAAGTGCTTTTTTACTTCCGTCAGTGCCGCACCGCCGTGCTCAGCCACGACAACGTGATAGTTGTGAACTTCGAACACAAATTTCAAAGCCGAAAGCGAGTCACAGTCATCGTCGACGAGGAGAACGGAGTGCATCTCGGTCATCCATTAACCGAACTTTTTTCGATTTCGCAACGGCTGTTCCTGCTTGACTGAAAGCTCCCGTCGCTGAGAGCGTGAAAAGGCGAATCGTCGCGGTCAAGTGGTCGAAGTCACAGAGAGCTATGTCGTGAGCAAAAAAAGTTGCACTGCGCTGCGGCATTGCTTGAACCGCAGGCACCGGCTAACGTTGCTCGGTCTTGCCTTGCAACTTTTCCCCACAAATCGTTCGTGCAGCGGGCGGACGCCTATTGAAAAGCGCCTGCCGGTTCACCAACATTACTGCACGCTTGCGCCTCTCACGGGCTCCGCGTTCTAAGCCGCTCTCGGCGGAACGTTGAGGCAACGGTGCCATCCGGACGGTGCAGCGCGTAATCGAAGTGTCAGGGGAAGACCGTATCGGCATTCCGCACGTCCCGGCGAATCGACTCCCCACCTCTAACGAAGTAGGCGCCTGTCGCATACATTGTTCTGGTCCAACATCAAGCGCTGCATTCACCGTATTTGAAGTCCGACTTTGTTCGGTCACGCACGCCGCGATTGATTTGGGTCGGCAGCGCACTTCTAAAACGAGTCAAATTGAAATACGTTGGTAGAGGAACATTTCCTTCCATTCTTTCGAAGGGACGGAGGCTGACGTGAGTTCCTATGACTTATTTGGCCGGAGTGCAGTCTTGCGAGAACGCGCAAAGATGGAGGGTGCGTACGCGGGTGTGCGCCTTCAATATGAAATCATTCGCTTGGCCGATACTGTCGAACTGGAGTTTGGGTTCGAAGCGCTGCTTCATAGCCATCTAGCAATCGTCCGCTCCAAAGCAACAATGCGTCAGCCCTTACTCGCGCTTGATTGTCTCGACGCTGCCATGCAGCGGCTAATCCCGCTGGAGCCAAAGTCGTAGCTCGCCATTGCTCACCTCTGGCGATTGATGCTTTGAATGCGTGACGGCTGAGCGCGCATCGCCCTTCTTGAGGCGAGCAGCAGTCGTTGGTCGGACGACTCAACCGACGCTGCTCGCCGTCGCGGCTGAGACCATTGGGCAACTATGACGCGCGTCACCGGTGGCACCGATAGACCGGGCAGTTCTATATCGAGTACAGCAATGTCGTAGCGCGTGGTCGATAGGGCAAGCTTGGCGTGCTGTCCCTCCTTGGCCCAATCTACCGCAAAAGCGACATGACGCAGAGCTACTTCAACGCCGCTGCCAATGAGGTCGTCGTCTTCAAACCAACAGAAAGCGCGTGTTCGTTCCACCAGGTCTGCTACAAAGATTTCCGTTGGTAGTGTAAGCGGCTATTCTCTCCCGATGTCTGCACAGGCTTTAAGGTTGCCCTCAGGTTGGACGCGCTATTATCGAGGCCATCGCTTTTACAGGAGCCGGAGCGCAAAGTGCTTGAGAATCATTCGCAAGGTTACGTGTACAGCCCGGTCGCCCGTGTTCTTCACTGGCTTATCGCGGGTCTCATTTTCGCTCAGTTCATCATCGGGTGGACGATGCCAGACGCCCACCGCGATACGTTGCCAACAGGTGAGATAGCCTGGCACTTGAGCGTGGGTGCAGCGATTGTTGCAGTCATGGTGATTAGAATCGCCTGGCGCATGACGCACCCGCCAGAACCGGCCGCGCTCTCACCGCAGTTAACGCTTGCATCAAACGCAACTCATTGGCTTCTGTACATCCTGCTTGTTGCCGTGCCGCTCGCCGGTTGGGCCAATGCATCAGCACGCGGCTGGATGGTGAACCTCTTGGGCATTGTTCCGTTTCCGGCGCTTGCGCCAAAGGGTTCGTCGGTCGGGATGGCGTTGGGCGACATTCATAGCGTGATTGCATGGGTTTTGATAGTGGTAATCGCTTTGCATATCGCTGCTGCCCTGTTTCACCGCTTCGTGCTTCGTGATTCGGTGCTTGAAAGGATGCTTTGATTGAGGGTTGCGCTTGAGTCAAACTAACTGAGCCCACATGTGCAGCAGAAGTGCAATCGAAGATTTTCGTTCGTGCGCCCGATTAGATGACCGGTCGCCCCGCTTGCGCGTCGGCCTATCGCGTAAAGGCAGAGACATGCGGACTTAGAAGTGTTTTTATTCGCATTCTGCAGTTAGTAATTCATAGCAAGACGGAGGCGATATTGTCTCCGCAATACGGGAATGCTGATGAGATGGCTTCCGCACAAGAGCTTAGAAAATTCCGCGCTCATCTCGCCGACGAACTCCACAGCGCAGCAATTTACGAGGCGCTGTCACGCGTGGAGCGAGATGATTCGCGAAAGCAGGTGTTTAGCGAACTCGCTGCATCCGAGCGTAGGCACGCTCGGGTGTGGGCGGACAAATTAGAAGCCAATGGAAGCAAGGCGCCATCTAGCTTCAATGCCAAGACCTTCCTCATGAAAGGTCTCGTTCATCTGCTAGGCCCGCGCTTCGTACTTCCTTCTCTCGCCGCCGCCGAGTTTGCAGACCGGAATAAGTATGCTGGCAATCCGGATACCGCGCGCATGTCAGAGGACGAGCACCAACATGCGAACGTTGTCCAGGCCATGGCGAACGCCGGCAAGCCTGCTGCCGCACAGGGTGCAGACATCGCCCAGGCGGAGTCGTGGCATCGCGGCGTTGCGTCCGGCAATGACTTACGCGCTGCTGTGCTTGGTGCCAACGACGGTCTCGTTTCGAATTTCTGCCTGATTATGGGCGTAGCAGGTGCCGGAACCGGCAATAAGGCCATTCTGCTCACAGCGCTTGCGGGCCTCATCGCCGGTGCGTGCTCGATGGCCCTTGGTGAATGGTTGTCCGTGACTAACGCACGCGAGCTCGCGCAAGCGCAGGTTTCGAAGGAAGCGAATGAGCTCGAACACAGCCCGGAGTCAGAACAGCATGAACTGGCGCTTATCTACAAGGCTAAGGGATTAAGCCCCGACGAAGCGAAGCGCGTTGCTGCTCAACTCATGCGGGATAAGGACAAGGCTCTCGATGCGCTGGTTCGTGAAGAGCTGGGTCTAGACCCCGCTGAGCTTGGCGGCAATCCTTGGTCCGCAGCCGGCGTATCGTTTTGTTTGTTCGCGGTCGGCGCAATCTTCCCCGCTATGCCGTTCCTATGGGCGTCGGGGACGCCCGCCATCGTCCAGTGCATCACTTTCAGCGTGCTCGCACTCGCAGCAATTGGCGTATTCACCTCGCTTTTCAATGGACGAACCGCGAGCTTCTCGGCCATTCGACAGATACTCATCGGCCTCGTGGCTGCCGCATTCACGTTTGGTGTCGGTCGGATGCTTGGCGTGGCGGTATCGTAGCGGATGCCAATGAAGCTCTTGGAGCGAGCTCACTACTAAGGCGTTGTGCTGCCGAAAGGGCGTCCGTGGAAGCGAAAGAAGTGATTGCGGTTGACTAGACCGATGTCTGACGGCCGCCCTTCAACTCGACTGAGGGGGGCCTCGGGCCTTGGGGACAAAGCCGCTCTCACCTGCCAGACGCTCGAGTTGCAACCCTAGTGGGCGCTGCGATTGAGAACAGCTTGTAAGTCGTGGATACTCACCGGCTTAACAAAGTGATGGGCAAACCCTGCGGCCTCGGACTTCTTTCGGTCGTACGCATACGAAGACGCAGTCCGCGTACGTAATCTCGAGCTCGGCGATACAGAAGCCGTGGTGCGTTATATCGCGCCGTGGTGCCCCAGACGATGGTCCGTCATACTGCATATCCAGCTGCACCCGGCACTTATCGGCTGCGAGGCTGAGTCTCGCAGGTGACATCGGGCACACTTGTCCCCGGATAACCTCTTAAACACCAGCGCTCCGGTCCGCAGTCACTCCGGCGCCGTTTCAGTTTCCCTTCCTGCCCAGCTGATGCTGGACACGCCTTTTTCCATGCTGATGCGGCTTGCCATCAGCTCCAGCTTTGCCTGGTCTTTCGGATGCATGCGCACGGTCGCGGTCACTTCAATGCGCGGCGGGTCGTCCTCAATGTCCCGGCTGGTCAGGCTCTGGAACGATAGCGGCTGTGAATACATCGAGTTTGACAGCAGCGTGCGGATATGGATTTCGTCCCGTTCACCACAGACGACGGTCAGCACATACTCGCGCACCAGGTCCGCCGCTGATACCGGAGTAGCGTTGATGACGCGACTGACCTCCCGCAGCAGGGTGTTGGTCACCAGCACGAGCACGGTCCCTGCAATCGCGGGTCCGAAGTGTCCGGTGGCGCATAAGACGCCGACAGCGGCGGCGCACCACAGGGTGGCTGCGGTGTTGATGCCCTGTATCGAGCCCTTGTCGCGCATGATGACGCCACCACCGAGAAACCCGACACCCGAGACGACATAGGCGGCTATCTGCGTGGCGCCAGCGGTGCCGTTTCCCGTCAGCACGCCCAGTGTGACAAACAGGCACGCCCCGCTGGCCACCAGTGTGATGGTGCGCAGGCCGGCAGTGCGCTGGCGCATCTGACGCTCGAGACCAATAGCGACACCGCAGGCAAAGGCGGCAAGCAGCCGCCAGACGAAGTCGGCAGTCATGTTTGAAAGAAGTTTGGGTAGTCGCGGTCCCAGTGCGAGGGAGACCGTCCGGTACCGGGATGTTGCGCACGATACCCCGATACCGGCATGGTGCACCGGTGGCTCAATGCACCATCATCACCTGAACGACCTTGACGATGACAAGGCCAACGGCAATGACCAGGTACCCGCGCAGCACGGCCATCCAGATACGTGTGGAAAGCGTCAGTTGCGGTACCGGTAGTTCTTCGAGCGGTGGCATGCGCCAGGTCTCGCGCATCTGGCGGTTTTGTGCTGATGCGCCGGCATTAACTACTTGCGACGTAGCACGACCCTTGCGCAACAGTGCAGCGACTGCGTACCCCGCCACCGCGAACACGGTCCCGCCGACGAGAATTGCACCGATGGTCTCACCCGTGATGTCAGGGTACATCACGGAGGCCGTCAGGATAATCGACAGCATTACGAGCACCCACACCACGGCGGCAGTAAACACATTCAGTGCCTTCGAGTTCACCCACGGACCGAGCACCGCCTTGTCGTTGCAGAGGAGCAGCAGGAAAACCGTAGCGCTCGGCAGCAGCACGCCAGCGAGTGTCTGCACCGCTTCCGTCAGCAGGCCCAGCGGGGTGCCCGGAATGAGGACGAGTGCAGCGGCGAACGCAATAATCCCGAAGTACACGAGGTAGAAGCCCTTCGCGTCCGTCACGCCGCGATGCAGCGAGTGGCGAATCCTGAACACGTCGCCGATGGCGTAGGCCGTAGACAGCGACACGGCGGCGGCGCCGATGATGCACGCGTCGAGCAGCGCAATGGCGAAGATGGTCGCGGACGTCCTGCCGACATACTTGTCCAGCCCGGCAATCACACCGCCCGCATCCGTGAACTGGCCGAACTCGGGGTGCCCGGCGAAGAGCGCTGCGCAAAAGGAAATCATGGCAACTGCGCCAATCATCACAACGCCGATGCCAATCCACAGGTCGGCCTTCTCGTATTTCATGAAGCGCGGCGTGATGCGCTTGTCGACGATGTAGCTCTGCTGGAAGAACAACTGCCACGGTGCGACGGTCGTACCGACAATGCCGATGACGAGCAGCATCACGTCAGAGAGCTTCGAATGCGCGGGCCAGTTGGGGATGAGCAAGTCGCGCGTCATCTGGCCAACGGGCGGATGAATCGACACCAGCACAGGCACCAGCAACAGGCTCAGCAGACAGAGCACGAGTGCGAACCGTTCGAAGCGTCTGAAGTTGCCGGTACTCACGGCAGCCATGGTGAGCGCCGCTGCGATGCAGACCCCGGCGACCTTGGACACGCCCAGGAAGTCCAGCGCAAACGTGATGCCGATGAACTCCGTGACAATCGTCAGCGCGTTCAGTATGAACAGGTCGATGACGCTGAAGGCGCCCCAGAACCTGCCGAAGCGCTCGAAAATCAGTCGGGCATGACCGACACCCGTCACCGCGCCCAGGCGCAGCACCATTTCCTGATTGACGAACAGAACGGGAACCAGCAGTAGCAGGGTCCACAGCAAAGTCGTGCCGTAGTTCTGACCAGCCTGCGTGTAGGTGCCGAATGCACCGGCGTCGTTGTCTCCAACCATCACGATGAGGCCGGGCCCGAGGATGGCGAGTAGCGTCCGGATACGCGCCCACCAGCTGGTGCGTGGTGCGGTGTCGTGATGCGCGATGGTGCCGAACGCGCCCTTGATATCGCCGAGATGGGCTGCGTCGAGGACAGCGCTGCGTTCAGAAACGGCGCTGCCTGGTGGTGAGACGTTCGATGGCGTGGACATTTTATTTTCTTCCTGTGACCTGGATGAACAGACGTTCGCACTCCCGCCATACGTAAGCGCATGTGCAACTGGACGACAGCTGCGGCGCTTGCGTATGGTTGAAGGTGACGCGGAACTTATGAAACGAGGGCCTTGAGTCGGCGCCAGAACGCGGCGACGCGGTGTGGCTTGCGGTCTCCCAGCGACAGCATCGCGTCGTATTGGGCGCGCGATTGCTGGACGTGCGGCAGTTGCGACAGAAGAAGGAAGTTCATTAGGTATCTCCGTGCGTCTAGCTTGACGCGATTCGCGGAAAGCGAGCAGACACGGAGGCCGGAGGCGTTATGAGCGCGGCAACAGCGGTCTACCTGCTTTCCTCGGGTAACGATTGAGGTGAGCGGCGTAAGGGGTAACTGTCACTGTCCGGCATTTCGGCTCCTTTGCTTTGCTGAGAACAAACGTGTCCATCCGCGCGCCTGCCGAGACGACGGTCAGGCGCGAACGGACGCAGTCGCGAGTGAACGCTCGCGACGCAATGCCAACGGACGCACGGATACGTTGCCCGAATGGCGCAAATCAAGGTGCACGGGGGGTTGCAACGGCGCGCACCGTCTGCCTGCTGGCAGGACGGCGGCGCAAGGAAGGGCGCGGGACGTCCTGCCGGTCAGGCAGTCAAATTGTTCGAAGGTCTACTACTGCTTGTGTCCAAGGCGTGAGCCCAATTTGTGAAGACTATAAATTTTATGCACGGCCTAAACCGAAAGTCAACACGATGCACTAAGCAGAACCATATAAATTTCTCGGGTACCCGATGCGCATCTCACGCTCATTGCTCGGTCTTACAGAATGGCTTGTTAATTCTTTCAATTGCTAGACCGGAATTGCCCGTTGTCACAGTCATGCATAGTTCAACTGCGAACGTCTTGCATGCATGTTTGCAATTGGCTGACCGTTCGGAGTGCGATGTCTTGTGTGTATTTTTCGCTTGCAGTCTTCCGAAAAGCCCGCATACAATCCGCCCCGTCTCATTCGAGGAGTCCTTCGTGGACACAAGTTCTAGTAATGGAAGTCCGATGCCGGCCTGCGCCGGCAACACCACCGCGAGTTAGCCCGTCGCAGGACATCTCCTTCGCCGCTAGCTCGCCTTGTTCGGGTTAGCGCGCTTCAACACCGACCGGTTGCCGCCGGTTTGTCAGTAGCACGCTCCTTTTGTTCGACCGCCTGTCGCAGGTCCGCCCGCGATGCGTTGTCGTTTCGTTTCACGTCGCCCGGTCAAGCCGCGCCGGACGGGGAGTGAGCCTATGCGTCTCAAAAAGTTCGTCGTGCCTTTCCTTGGCACGGTGCGCGCGGAAAGCGTGGCCTTGCAGATTGCTGCATGGCCGGCACGCGTGCACCTTCTGCTCGCCCCATCGACCGGACATACGCCCGACGTATTGTCAGGTCGGTCGGCGCACCGCGACCGTGTTCGCGTGCGCGCAACCAGCCGGCTGCGCCGTACTGCGAGGGTTTTGGCGCGCGCCGCGTTGCGGACGGCATACGCCGGCGGTCCGCTGACGCCAGCCGGCTACGCGATTCTGGCGGTGACGGTTGCCGCCATCGCGCTGGCCGCGATGCTGTCTGTTTCCCCGGCCAGTGCCGAACTGAACCGGCGTTACGGCTGAGCTGGTGGCTGACTATCACACGCCGTCATGAACAAGAAACTGAGAACTGCATTGCTGTTGTCCACTCGGCTCGCGGGGCTGGCACTGCTGCTGTCGCTCCGCTTCGCGCCGGCAGCTTTCGCCCAGACGAGCGAAGCGCCCGCACCCGCGCCTTCGGATGAAGTGCCCGCACAGCCTTCGCCAGCAGCCGCAGAGGCCGAGACGGCAAAGACGGCCGAGGCGCCTGCCGCGCCAACCGGCATCCGGGAACGCGCGAACCTGTTCGGCGACATGGGCGGACTGCGCCCATGGCTCGGACAGTACGGCATCACGCTAAACCTGCAGGAAACCAGCGAGTACCTGAACAACCTGTCGGGCGGCACCCAACGCGGAGGCGCCTACGATGGCCTGACGCAGCTGGCCATCGGTGTCGACCTGGAGAAAGCCGTCGGTCTGACGGGTGGCAGCTTCAACGTATCGGCATTGCAGATTCACGGCACGAATCTGACCACACGCAATCTGAAGCGCACCGGGAACCTCGGAGACCGTTTTGCTGGAGTTAAGCAGCCATCGGCACTCCAGCGAGTTGCTCATAG
>NZ_JBFUPT010000056.1:0-14036 GCF_041360715.1 Caballeronia sp. RCC_10 | reverse complement strand
TTTGCCAGCCATTATGGCCGACTCGGACCCCAGCTTTTTCCACTTACCGAGCTGTCCGAATTCCCGGCGCCACCTCTATCCGAACGAAATCCTCAGGCATCACCGCGCCGTTCTCGTCGGGTAACCCGTTGACGTTAGCGACCGTGATGCTTAACCGGCCCCGCCCGTCCATTGCGTCGCGGGCATTGATCGCAATATTGAGCAGCGCCAGTTCTAATTCCGCTTGGTCGGCATATATATCCCAAAGCCCGTCCTGTACCGAGGCTTCGATGCGCACACCTTCGCCGACGGCAGAGCGCAGTAGGTCAAGTCGGCCGACCCAATCGGCCAAATTCAATCTCTCGGGGCGTACAGGCTGCTTCTTGCCGACGGACAGCAGTTTTCTGGTCAGTTTTTGTCCGCGTCGAACGGTCGCTATGATCCCATCGAGCGGGGCGCTGAGCTGGCCGGAACCTGAGCGAGACAGTGCCTGCGTGTATCCAACGATGGCCATGAGCAAATTGTTGAAGTCGTGCGCTACCAGTGCGACCGTATTGCCTAGTGTTTCCAAACGCTGGTTCTCTTTGGCCACTGCTTCGAGAGAAACTCGCCTCGCGGATTCTTCCTCGGCACGTAACCACAACGACTCCTCATGTCGTAAGCGCTTGAGCGAAAACCTAAGAAGAAGGAACAGCGCAGCCGATGGGGCGAGCGTGGCCGTTGCCACGGTTGTGAATCGAGAGAGCCATGCCCCCCAGATAAATCGAAGCGGGAAACCAGCCGTCACGTAGGCGTCATAGTCGCCTACGCGCCGAAAGGCCAGGATTTTTTCCTCACCATCGACGGTGGATGTCATCGTCACCACTCCCGCATCTTCACCGCTGGTCAGCAGCTTGAAGAACGACGTACCTCGCGAAACCCGTTCAGGTCGACCATGGGGACTTGGCCACCATGCCAGCACAGCACCATCGCCCTTAATCATGCCAATCGTCATTGGCTTCTCATCAGCAAGCTGACGATAGAAGTCTTCGAAATACGCCGCGGACATCGAAATTGAAACCAGTCCCGCGAGAGTTCCGTCTCGGCGAAGATGACCTTTCATGACGTTGAACGTGGCATTGCCCGTCACGCGTCCTTTCATGGGTCCCGATATATACATCTCGGTTGGCCGCGCTCGTGCGTCGATGAAGTCGCCGCGATCGGCAATGCTTATGTTGGGTGCCGGATAGCGAAGGCTGGTTGCTACCAACCGCCCATCTTGGGTCCAGACGGCCAATGCATCCACCTCCGCATGGCCATGCATTAGTTGCTCTAGGTAGTCGTGGAACGGGCGGTCATGAAGAACCTCCAGGTCATTGCCTTTCCCAACGGTGTCGAGGACGCGATCAGCGAGAGCTGAATCGATATCGAAGATTTTCTGGGCATGCTCTTCCGCAATGTAGGTCGACCGTTCTGTCGTGTCGCGTGCGGCAAGTATGCGGTCATGCCAGTCTTGCCAACCAAAAACGCCCAAGAACACGCACGGGGTCACCGCAGTCAGCACAATCGCAACAACGAATGCGTTGCCCATGCGACGAAAATGGGACTGAGCGAGGCCATTTGCTGCGCCCCCCGATGTTCGCTGTTGCATTGTCATATCTCTGCCCGGCGCAAAAAGGTCGCGCGGGACGCTACATTCTTTATCGGCTTCCTTTCTGCCGGCTTGAACGGCGACGGTTGAGCATCGTCTGTAAGGCCTGTTTGCCCGGTAGATTGCAAAGTTGAACGGGTGTTCGTACACTCTACGAATCTGGCCCGTCCGCGCGGAAGTCGGCCCTGCCCGCCTTGTGCGGGCTTTTTTGTGGGCTGCACGCACAGTTCGGCTCTTCTTTCAGGGTTCGGCAACCGACGAGGCGTGCACGACAGGAACTGCAGTGAATGAGCAACCTAACCTTCCGAAGTCCGTGGAAAACTCGCTATTTCGTCGACACGGAATTCACGGACTTCTTCCATTGCGAACTCATTAGTGTGGCAATTGTTGGCGAAGATGGGCGCGAATTCTACGCCGAACGATCGGACTTTGCGCTGAGTGCTTGCAGCGACTTCGTCAGAGCGAACGTCGTGCCCCAACTCGGTCAAGTGCCGGGGCGTTCAATGCCCGCTGCACAGATGCGCAACGAGCTGCGAGCCTGGCTATCAAGCGTACCGGTCTTTCCTAAGCCAATCCTGTGCTTTGATTATCCAGGCGATTTTGACCTGCTGTATGCGTTGCTCGACGGCAGCTTGACGATCGGCTGGACGTGGGAGAACATTGGCAACCGCCTAGATGTTCCACGAATGGAAGCCTACTTCCGCACACATGGCGGGCAGCATCATGCTCTCCACGATGCCCGCGCGTTCGCCCAGTCGTTTGAGTGAAGTAAAAGCCGGTTGCAAGCTGGCAGGGAAGGCCCCTTGAACAAGGCGTGTAGTAATCGCGGCTTAAACAGCGAACGCAGCTCGCCCAGTGCTCGGTCTTTTCCGGCAGCGGCCAACGCGCCCGATCGCGAAATCGTGGTTCGCCCGAATCAGGGGGGCGGCTGGCGAGTTGAGATTGGACGGCCAGGCGGCGCATTCGTCATTATCGTGCGGGATGAAGCCGCGGCCCGAAGGTTAGCGGCCGATCTAGGCCATGGCGAGACCGTTCGGTTCTTGCAAGCCTGATTTGGCTCAGGAGGCCACATCAGCCATCGCCCCTCGGCACCATGGCGTGCCACCTACGCATATATTCTTGGAGAAAGGTATCGCGAGATTCTTTTTTGAACCGATATGCGACTAGCAGATTTCATCTTGCGGGACATTGAGCCGATTCTGGTGCAATGGGAGTCCTTTGCAGCCACCTTGCTGCCCGCTGCTCAAAACATAGATTCACTTGCACTGCGAGACCACGCACAACAGATTCTGGAGGCCGTCGCTAAGGATTTGTCCACCCGTCAAACCCAAGAACAACAGAACGAAAAATCGATTGGGCGGGCCCCTAAACTGAGCGATGCGCCGGAGACCGCTGCACAAACCCATGCGCTTCTGCGAGCACGAGCGGGCTTCAACATCAACCAACTGGCCGCCGAATATCGGGCGCTGCGCGCCAGCGTGCTGCGCATGTGGATCAACGAATGTCTACCGAACGCCCCGGATCTGGACGACATGATCCGTTTCAACGAGGCAATCGATCAGGCAATCGTTGAATCAGTAGATTTTTTCAATCAGCACGTAGAGCAGGCCCGTAACCTGTTGCTCGGGATGCTTGGGCACGACATGCGCAGCCCATTGCAGACCATTCAGATGACAGCGTCTTACCTTGGGGCGTTAAACGCCGGAGAGAAAGTATCGGAAGCTGCCGCTCGACTGATCAGGAGTGGCGTCCGCATGCAGGCCTTACTGGATGATCTCTGCGATTTCAATCGAACCAAGTTGGGCCTGGGGATCAATATCGCTCCAAGCGACATCGATCTGGCCGAAGTATTCTCCGATGCGGTGGACCAGTTGCGCGCAGCTTACCCGGACCGCTGCATTGATCTCGACATACAGGGTGATGCGCACGGAATCTGGGACGGCAAACGCCTGCAGCAACTGCTCGTCAATCTGGTGCTAAACGCGATTAAATACGGGGCGCAAGACGCCCCGGTACAGATTGCAGTTGCGGGCGACAGCGCCGAGGTGCGTTTCGAGGTCAGGAATAGCGGTCCCGCCATTGACCGGCTGATCCTGGAGGGGATTTTTGACCCTCTGAAGCGCGGTCCTGGTCGGGCAAACAAAAGCGATGATCCAAGTCTTGGACTCGGGCTGTATATTGCAAGCGAAATTGTCAAGGCTCACCACGGCGCGATCGAAGCCCGGTCCGACAAGACGGAGACCGCATTCGCGGTGCGTCTTCCACGTCACGCATAACCGTCCCGAGTCGGTGGTCACGATCGGACCCACAATGCTGCTCGACGCAGCCATCGCATATGCCCAGAAGCCGCCGTCGCGTGCGTGACCGACCGGTTGAGCACCGTACGTTCTTTGCCTTCGTCGAACCGCACAAACTCGCGGCGTCCGTCCGGATAGATCTTTAAGCACACGTCGGGGGGCGTGCTGTCTTCGCCGAGGTAGTAGATCGGCCGCCCGGCCGCTAGACGTGATGGGACCATCTCTGTCGCGTCTTGCGCGAGCCGCCGATCGAACTCCTCGGCATCATTTCGAAGGCCATTGATCATGACGCGTCTCTCTTATTGCAAATGCGAAGCCGGCGAGTCATACATCCGCTCAACCGAACACGGCGCAAAAATTTCCTATACTTGTTTGCACAACAACCATTGACACCCCGTCGTTCTTTCACCCAACTAGGAGAATGCCATGCGCGGGATCAACGAGGAGAAAAATGATCTTGCCATGGCAGAACGTCATATCATTTCCATAAAAATGGCCATTTCGGCCCAGCACTGGCGCATTGAGCGCCAAAAAAACGCTGGACTCAATACTGACGACAGCGAAACCTTACTCAGGCTAATGGAGACGATCCGCCAAACATTCAGAGAGCATCGCCAACTTATTTTAGAAGCTTTAGCGTGTATGGATTGTGAAGACACAATTTCGATCACATTACGGCCGCTTAAAGGAAGGCATTGGGCGCCAAATGGATCCTGAGGATCCATCTCAGTTAGACAGGGTGGAACTTACTATAAAGCTTAGACTGGCTTGCCGCGCTTTGATGGCGTTGACTTCCGCTTCTCCGGCCGGCGCTGAGCTATAAGAGAAGTAAAACGAAGCACCGCCTGCGCTGTGTCCCGCACTTGCCGATTTACGCGCGAGCAATCCTCGTTCAAACAGCTCTTTTAAGTCAGACGCAATCTGCCGTGACCTGACTCGGCCGAGTCGGCGCACAACAGGCCCACGCGTCGCGACAATATAATCGGCTTCGAATTCCACGTTGCGAGTGTCGACGGTCTCGCCGTAGCGGTGAGACGCAATAGCGAGAAGCAGCCATTCTAGTCTGTCACGAAGCGGCAGGCTACGTGGTTCGTTGTGCATGCACCCTCGCCATCATCAAGCCGCCAGCGGGCAGTACACGAAATTATGCCGTGACTCACCCAGATATCACCGATAAACGGTCGAGCAGTTTGCGCACCTTCACTTCGATGTCAGGCTCGGCATTCGCACAGGAAATCTTAAACAGCCTCGACTTCCAATAAGTTGAATCGTTAATGAAAGAACGCGCAGCGCACACGCTATTGAATGGCCAAATTTCCAAATGCCTTATCACTGCATCGAGGTGCCGCAGTTCGTTTCTTTTTAGCTCGTTAACGTTCATGCCTTTAACCGTTATCAGCTACGCTTATATTGAAGTTGTTTTTTTTCGCTTGCTCTCTCAGGTTCTGCAAAAATTGATCAGGCCTACCGTCGCGGGCGTAGTGTTTTATTATCACAGGAACGCCAATGAAAACCGTCGCTCCGGCGACTAGGCATCCCATCAGGGTGGCGCTCATGAAAGTGTCACAAACTTCACGGAAGACCGGTGCAGCCATAACCGTGTGCTTTGAAATTATTAAAACACGTAATATAAATGAACTTAATGAGGGTAAACGTGAGACGCTCGATCAAGAACGATCGTTTGTTAATCTTAATATGTTTTTAGCGGTTAAACGTTTGCAATAGCGATTGCATCGTTTGCATCGCAGTCAATGCCTGTCTTGTTGAGCTGGCTATCGTCTGCCGTGCCATGCATTGGCGGCGGTAAAGCAAAAAAAGGGTGGCGGTCATTGCCCGCCGTTAGACGCGGGACTGCAACCGGGGACGCCGTCCGCGCGAATCGATCGGGAAGAATGGTCTCGCGTCAGCCGCCGAGCCAAAGCCTGAACGGCCGGAGAGCCGGTGAAAGCGCCGCAACACAGCAGGACGATTACCCAACGCCGCTCAAGGCCTGGCAGTGATGCGCGTCAAGCCTTTTTCGCACCATCGTCCGATCCGTCGGTTTGAGCGCCAACTTGCGTTTGCGCGAGGTCCCAAAACTCCTCGGACCGACCTTCGGGGCAACCGGCTTGTTCCCACAGCCGAAACGCAAGTTCGCGGATCCGTTCTTCCGAGATAGGCTCGTTCATGTCTTTCCTTACGAGTGAGCAAATCCGAGGTTCGCTGTCTAACCCATCCTCATCGCGACCACTACTCAAGGTTAAAGCAGGCCTTGCGGGAAAACGCAAGCTCGATGCTCCACGGAGTTCTTTATAGACTCTTCACGCGAAAGCTGCGTTAGCTTTGAAAATACCGGGCCTCTTTATAAGTCAAGCCGGAATCCATGCGCTGGAGGTGTAAAACTGGCCATTGTGACCGCAAGCAACGCACGACGGCGCGCCGCTCTCAAGTCACTGTGCTTGCCGGACCGCCTTGCGTCGTTTCGCGGCGCGTTGCGGAATGAGCGCGACACAGGCGACAATGAAGCAAAGCAAAATCAGGGAGGCATACAGCCGGCTGATATGCAGGCCGCCCTGTGCTAACGGCTTGTCAAGAAGATCGCCGAGGGTGGCGCCAAGCGGCCGCGTGAGCACGAAAGCCGCCCAAAAAAGCGCGGTGTGGGAGATCTTCGTCAAGAAGTAAAGGGCCGCCACGACGGCAAGGCCGACGCCAAAGATCAGCGCGCCATACTCGTAACCGAAACCCAGACTGCCGCGGTCGGAGCCCGCCACCCAGTCACCCAGTGCGGTACCCAGCGTCTGCGAAAACATGATCGTGCACCAATAGAACCATTCCGCCTTGGGCGTGCCAATGTTCTGAACAGACACGCTTCCTTCGGCCCAGTACCAGGTTGCAAGGCTGGCGACGAGCAATCCGGAAACGATGGCGACCCCGCCTGGATAGCCGAGGCCGAGCGAGCGATCGGCGAAGTCGGCGATCGTCGTTCCGAGCGTGGTGGTGGCCACGATCGTCGCCCAAAACAAAAACGGGTGAAATTGGCGAGCCTTGATCTGCGCAGAAACCAGAAGAACAAAAATCACGGCGAAAATTGCGGTGCCGATGAGGTAACCAAGCTTGAGTGACATTGTCACCCAATCTCCGCCCGTCTCGCCAAGCGTCGTCGCCGCGATCTTGATGATCCAGAAACCGAGCGTCACCGCCGGGACCTTGGTGACGGCCTGCCCAACAGGGCTGTGCGCACGGTTTGTCATGTCGATCTCGCAAGTCGATGCAACGCCGCCACGCCGCCCGTATTGAAGCGGGACGCCGACAGCACTGGAGGAACGAACGCCAACAAGAGAGGGAGGGTGGATCACCTTTCGGGCAACCTAGCCAATGTCAGCGTCTTTGATTCGTTGCCAGCATCACTGATGCCTATAAAGCTTCCGCCGCTTGTTTACAGGCCGCTGGTGCTGATGGTTTGCCTTAGTGGTCGCTTCTGCGTCGTCGGCGAATGCCGTTTCTGCGGATTGGCTGGAGGCGAAGGATCTCTGCACATTGGCCCGAGTGTCGATGGCGGTCCGTTTCCGCGCTTTTCGGGCGTCGTCGTGCCTTGGCGTCGCGGCAAGGAGCGAACAATCCAGGTATCGGAAGCAGTGAATGCGCTGAGCGGTATGACGACGATACAAGTCTCGGCGTAGGGAGCCGGTAGGGCGACCGGAGACGCGACCCATATTGCGTCGCGACAGCCATGATAGAAAAGGCGTTTGCCACGGAAGAACAACAGGCGCGACGCTGGCCTCAACTGCCGGGTCCAGCTCCGGTACCGCGCCTCCACAGGGTTTCTGTGTGGCAGCCCTGCTGGCCAGCCGGAGAGCTGCCAGTATCGCGTTGCTCGCGTGGCCGGTCGACCTCACTAAACCGGTTTCTTTGGCGTTCCAGAAGACCGAAGTGACAGGGATCCACCGTCGCGGTATGTCGCGCCTTGGCGGAACGTCGATCAGTGTTAACGGCCGCAATCGGTAATTTTTAACAGATGTTGATTTTCGCTAGGTCGTTTTCCGTTCATAGGGGTTAATTTTTACCCAAAACGTCCGATAAACGGGAACCCGCGTACCGCACTCGCAGCCAGCGCATCGACGGGCGGCAGATGCGACAGAAAGGTATTCATTCAATGCGCAATCAGCTATTTCTCTCGTACTTCATCAGCCGTTTCAACGCGCCCGCATTGCCGTCGGGGCTGGTGAGGATGGGCTTTCCCGCACTTATTGCGGTTCCGTCCTTCGCCGCTTTGATGGCTTTACCGGGTCACCATGAAGCGTTACGCGTCTCCATTGCGCTGCTTGTTTTCCTTGCCACGGCGGCGGTGGGCTGGAGCCTGAACGCTCACAGGGCGTTGAAGGCGCGGGCGAGTCTCCTCGAGCAACTCGCCCGCGCGCTGCTTTCGACGAACCGTGACTGCCTGAAGTTACTGACCCCTGACGGAAAAATGATGCATCTGTCAGAGGTGGCCGCCGAGTTAATGGAACTCGACTCACGTACCCAGTTGGTGGGTGCCGATTGGATCGGCTTCTGGGGCGGTGGCGATAAAAAGCTGGCGCAGGCCGCCTTGGCGTCAGCACTGCAAGGTGACGAGGCGGACTTCGAGGGTTTTTGTCCCACCGCGAAGGGTCGTCCGAAGTGGTGGCGCTCAACGCTATACCCCATCAAGGATAGAAGTGGGCGGACCGCTGCCATCCTTTGTCCGTCCAGAGATATCAGTGCCGAGACGCTAGCCGCAACGGCCGCGCGACGGGCGGAGGAACTGCTCACCGACATCGAAGCGCACATACCGGTGGTTTTTTGGTCGACGAGTGCAGATTTTCAAACGCTGCGTCACGTCAGCGCGGGCTTTGAGACGATGTGGCAACTACCTGTTTCAGCGTTGGCACACGACCCGGCCGCATGGCAAACGCGGCTGCTCGAGCACGACCTGCGCAATGTAAAAGATGCCATGCGGCGAATGGCACGCGAGCACACGCCGGTCCAATATGATTTCCAGCTTTGCTGGGACGACGGAAGCACGCGATGGATCCGAGCGAATGCGTCGCCGGTTAAAGGTAAGACGGGGCAGGTCGAACGAATCGTTAGCGTATGCATCGACGTCACTGACGAGAAGCGTCGAATGGATGAACTCGACCGACTCGCTCACGTCGACAATCTGACGGGGCTCGCGAACCGGCACGCATTTCTGAAGCATCTGGGCGACTGCACGGGGGCGGGGAAACCGTTCAGTCTCCTGCTCGCAGATATCGACCGGTTCAAGGTACTCAACGACACTGTTGGCACCTCGGCTGCCGATTCATTGTTGCGCGAGATCGGTGAGGCCTTCAAGAAAGTGGCGCAATCAGGCGTATTCGCTGCGCGCCCGAGCGGCGATGAATTCGCTTTGGTTATCTCTGACGCCACCACGTGCATCGTTACCGAAATCTTCGGCGATATCGGCGCTGCCATGCGCCGCCTCGAGGTGACCGGGTCCGGCGCCTCCAGCTTGACGCTGTCAGCCGGCGTAGCAAGGTTTCCGGCCGACGCAGGCACGCCCGAGGCGTTGATGAGCAACGCCGATGCGGCCTTGTATATGGCGAAACAGGCTGGCGGCAATTGCCTTCGGGTGTTCGGCAGGGAGGAAGCTCAAGTTATCGGCTCGTTCCAGGTGGAGCGCGAGCTACGCGGTGCGGTGTCACGCGCGGAATTCAGTCTCTGGTACCAGCCGCAATTCTGGGCACAGTCAAAGGAATTCGCCGGCGTCGAGGCACTCATCCGTTGGAACAGTCCTACCCAAGGAATCGTTTCGCCCGGAGTTTTTGTTCCGCTGTTGGAACAATCCGGCTTGATACAAGAGGTCGGTGACTGGGTCTTTGCTCAGAGCGTTCGTCAAATCGCCGAATGGAAGGAACGTTGCGGTGTCGACGTTCCCGCCTCAATCAACGTGTCGGCGAGACAACTCGTCGACCCAGCCTTGGCGACGCGGTTTGCGACGATGGCCGGTAGTCACGCGATATTGCCGAGTCAGATAACCCTCGAAATCACCGAGTCGGCTTTGGTCGAGCACGCAGGCCGGACCACGCAAGTTTTGCGCGACCTCAAAAGCCATGGCTTTCGCCTAGCACTGGACGACTTTGGCACCGGCTATTCAAGCTTGAGCTACCTCACCCGCTTGCGCCCCGACGTCCTGAAGCTCGACAAGTCGCTCGCTGATGACATTGATAATGACCCTATCTCGCGGACCGTTGTCGCGGGCATCGTTGCACTGGCGAAGGCGCTTGATATCCGGATTGTGGCAGAGGGCGTAGAGCGCCAAACACAGCTGCGTTGCCTGGAAGAGATGGAGTGCGACATCATCCAAGGATTTCTGCTCGGTCGTCCCGAGCCCGCGGACTCAGTACACCGGCGATTGGCACACATCGCGGCGCCGCTTATAACCGAATGAAACATCTCGAGAGTCTCTATCGTCGCAGGGACGCTTTGCCTGCGCCCAATCTGTCCTCGAGGACAGCGCTTGCCGTGGGGCGCGTCCTGAACGTCTTCGCCCTGCGTCCATACGTTGCCGCGTTGGTCGGGACGTCATTCGCCTTGGTCGTGTTCGCTCTGCTGGCGGTGACCTTGCATCAGGGGCGTCAAGAAGTCATTGGCCGGGCGCAGGACAACTCGCGTAATGTGGCGGCAATCGTCAGCAGCGATATCGGCCGCCATATCGAACTTTACGATCTATCACTGCAGGCCGCTGTCGACGGCGCCAAGCAGCCGCGAATCATGCAGCTCGCCCCTGACATCCGGGACCGGGTTCTATTTGACCGCGCCGCATCAGGGGCTAACGTTGAAGGAATGGCAGTCACTGGCGCTGACGGGAGGATCATCGCTTCCCAAGGAGTGAACGCTGTTACAGCCGACTATTTCCGGTCGCGGGAGAATTTTCTCGCCCATCAGCGCCCGACAACGTCACAGGTTTTTATGTCGCACCCTTACGCCGACTCCCGTGAATGGACAACGATAGGGGTCAGCAGGCGGATTGACGCGCTCGACGGGCGCTTCGCCGGAATGGCAATCCTTGAAATTCGTGCCACGTACTTTCAGCAACTGGTCGACCAGGTCGAGGTCGGTTCGCATGGCTCAGCGTTCATCACCCGCACCGACGGAACGCTTATCGCACGGCGTCCGGTCACGTCCAGGGAAGTCGCTATGCGCATCGCTAGGAGCCGGACGTTTCACACGATGGTCGACAACCAAACCGGGTCCTACGTAGCCCATTCCCCCATTGACGGGCGCCTGCGTCTTTACACCTTCGCGCGAGTCCCCGGCACGCCTCTCATTGTGGTCATCGCCCCGGACGTGGAAGATGTCCTGGCGAGCTGGCGTCCTCGGTCAGTCATTGTCGTCAGTCTTTCTGCCGTGCTCAGCGCAGCGTTCGTCCTGGTTTGCTGGCTGCTGGCTCGGGGTCTGCAGCAAAAAGAGAAGTCGCGAAAACAACTCCTATCGATGGCGTCTGTGGATGCATTGACGAGCCTGAGCAACCGACGGGCGCTGGACGTCTACCTCGCTCGCGCGTGGGAGAAGGCAAAGGGAGAAAACCACCCTGTATCCGCAATCTTCATCGACGTTGACTACTTCAAAGCGTACAACGACCGCTTTGGACATGACGCTGGCGACCAAGCACTTCGCCTGATTGCCGTTTGCATTCGGGCAGCCATCCGGAACGCGGAAGACATCGCCGCCCGCTACGGTGGCGAGGAGTTCGTCGTGGTACTCCCCGGAGCGCGAATCGAAGCCGCCGCTCGGGTGGCGGAAGCAATCCGGAGCGGAGTCGAAGCGTTAGCGCTACCAGGTGCGGGAGCAACGAGCGACAAGCTTACTGTAAGCCTAGGGATAGCGGCGTGTGAACCGCAAGGTACCCAGGACGCCTCGCGATTGCTTAAAGCGGCCGACGATGCACTCTACAAAGCGAAGCGCGAAGGGCGCAACCAGGTCAGACAACAAAGTATCCATGTGCAGCCAGCAGCCGTACTGACCGACGGTTAGCGATCGAAGCCACGACAATCCGTGCGGGTCGATGGTGAACATGCCCCGTACCGTCCGGTCCGCCCCAAGTAGATCGTTGAGCATGACCGAAAGGTTACGCACCTGACGCGCGACGATCTTGCTCGCCTTGAAAACCGGGGCCTCCTCAGGCACCGAGCGACGGATGACTTCAATGGCAGCCTCGATCGGCGCAAGCGGATTGCGCCGATCGTGACTCAGCATGGGTAGAAACTGGTCCCGTTCCTCAAGGAGCACCAACGGCGGTTCAGGCGCACATCACCATCCGCGGGTTCGCGACCGTTCCATGAAGTCCGCCTCAACAGGTCTGCCCTACTTGGAGGTCGTCGCGGACAGGACTTGTACAAGGTGCGTCGCGTGCTGAAGATGGTTCATGCCAATCGGTACGCCGCGCGCGGCGAACGCTTTCACCTCGGCGTCTTCTCCGTCGCTTGCTTCGCTCGCATACAGCGCGTTGCCCATCCGGTGAATGTGCAGCTGCGCGATCGAATACTCGCGATCGAAGTCAGCGCCGGACATCGCCGATAGCTCGGAATACACTGTATGGTTGGCCGGATCCATTGCCTGAAGCAACCGGACATGCTTGGCCTCGGCGATCTGCGAGAGTTCGCCGTTGATACGCGTATGCTCGGCGACCATCCTTTCGCCGAACGCGCGGACCTCGGGCGACGAACCGCGTTCCGCTGCCAGTTTGCCGAGATCAATCTCGGCCTTGCCGACGCTCGCTGCTGTAAGCATAAATTGCTGGTCCGTCGACGACACTTGCGCGCCCGACTGCATAACGCGGCAGCCAGACACGGCAAGCGCGCCGGCGCAAGCAAAAGCGGCGAGAAGGCGCGTGGCTGCCCATCGCGCCGGCTGATGCTCAATGCGGTTCATAAGAGGCGTCCCGTTACTGTAGCGTGGCAAAGTCAGCATGGCGTATGCCGTGACTTGCGCCTCGCTGGCTTCCGCATGCCCCTTCGCTTGCGACGGGCGATCACATGAACCTACCATCTGCTCAGCTGATGGGACTTGCCGGTAGCGGCGGCTCCGCGAAGGCGCGCGTCGCAATGGGCGATGTCACCGTCGACGGCAATGTGGCACTGCGCAAGACGTGCAAGATCCGCGCGGGTCAGGTTGTAATGATCGCAATCGATCTTCTCCGTAAGCACACGGATTCCTTCGCTGTTTTCCATGTTTGGCAGCCTCGTCTCTGCGTTAATGCGGTTTTCGAGCAACTTGACTTCGCGAGCTCTCGACGCCCGCCCGCCTGTGACGTGCTCTAGTGTAAAACCATGCCTCGGGCATGCTGAATGCAAGGTCATCGTGCGCAATTCCGCGCCGTTTGAACTTCGGAGTACTTCCATGTCTACGCAAGAGAATCAACGCAACGAAAACCAGAACAACGAAAACAATCAGAACCAGAACAATCAAAATCAGAACCGGAACAACGAGAACCAGAAGAATCAAAATCAAAATCGGAACAACGAGAACCAGAACAACCAGAACCAGAACCAGGACCGGAACAACGAGAACAACCAAACACGTGACGAGTAACAGTATCTCGTCCAACCCTCGGGGCCTTCGAACTCCGGTATCTTTGGATAAGTGAAGGCGCCATAGCTCGGTCGACCCATCCGTAACCGCCCCCCAGACCCTCGGTGACAGATCCACCGGGGTCGCCGCGCGACAGTTCGATTGTCGCAGCGTTCGCTGGCCGCGATCCGGACGACCGGCTCTTCCTTCTGCGGACAGTTGATGTTCGCGCGGGTGAAAAAGAGGGATGGTAGGCCCCCTTGGGCGCGCGGTTTCCCTCGAAAGTCGACAATTTTGAATGCCATGGCTTGCTGTGATCGGCATGAGGAATGCGGGCGAAAGGCGAGAAAGCAGCGCAGGAGAGCGAAATGGCCGACAGCTTTGTCTCCGACGACATTTTCAGCTACCAAGAGGTGAAAGAAGTTCAATGTCATCCAGACGGTAGGATCGCCGCCTGCGAGGTATCCGTCGCCGATCGAGCGTCCGACGGCACTAAAACCTCTATGGCTCTTTTGAAAACGGAGTGGGTAACGGCCTTCAGCGGGCATGCGAGTTGAAGGCGGAGAAGTCCAGTTTGCCTG
>NZ_JBFUPT010000055.1:0-14652 GCF_041360715.1 Caballeronia sp. RCC_10 | reverse complement strand
GGCAAACTGGACTTCTCCGCCTTCAACTCGCATGCCCGCTGAAGGCCGTTACCCACTCCGTTTTCAAAAGAGCCAATAAAATGAGAACAAGCATGAGAGAGTCCGGCTTCCCGACAGGAGAACGCGTGGTCGGGAGCTATCTGCTTAGCGTAACGGTCGGAGTAACTTTCCTAATTTTGGTTTTCCTCATAGCCGTCCCGGCTAGAGGACACGGCGCCATACAAGTCATGGTCATGACAGTAATGGGGTTCACAATGACGTGGCTGGCTGGGGTGATCGTTGCAGCGCTACCTTGCGCACTTCTCGCGCTTTTAGCGCGACACTTTTCAGTCAGGAACTTGCTGTTTTTCCTGATTGCTGGTGTTTGTATCGGACTGCTTCTGGTGCCGGTGTTTCTGGGCATCACCAACTCTTTCTCTTGGTACACCGATCCGCCTGACCGAACGAACCTGACGATGCTTCAAGGCATGAAGCAGCTAGGGGCGCCCTTTGCCATCGCGGGTGCCCTCGCTGGTGTAACGTTCTGGAAGCGGGCCGGGCAGCATTATCACTAGGCTCGGTTTTCGCTTTCGTCGGCACGTGACAATCGCCGCCTCGCACATTCTCCGCGATTCGGGTAACGCTCTTCGATGTCTGAAACTGGCCGAGAGGGGCGGTGCGCTAAAAGCGCGAGGCGGCCGAGCGACCAACAGCCTGTCGCACGGCCGCGGGCTCTCTTAGATCTCAGTTTGCTCGGAGATCTCGAGCGCATCGTCGACCTCTATGCCAAGGTATCGAACGGTGCTTTCTAGTTTGCTATGCCCAAGCAGAAGTTGAACCGCTCTAAGGTTCTTCGTTCGCTTGTAGATCAATGTCGCCTTCGTCCGCCGCATCGAGTGCGCGCCGTAAGCGGTCGGATCGAGTCCGATTGCGGCGACCCATTGTTGAACCTTCCGGGCGTATTGTCGCGTTGAGATATGCGGCGACCGAGAAAAGCGGCTCGGAAAAAGGTACTCGTCGGACCTGAGCTTAGCCTTCTCAATCCATGCCGCGACTGCAACGCGAGCCGGCTCTGTGACCTCAAATTGGACCGGTCGTTTGGTCTTGCGCTGCATTATCATCGCCCGCGGCAGTATCTGATTGCCGTGTGTTACGTCGCGGACATGCAGGTTGACAAGATCGCAGCCGCGCAGTTTGCTGTCGATCGCAAGATTGAACAGCGCTAAGTCCCGAACAGCGTGCGCGTTTTGCAGGTGAATCCGGATTGCCCACACGTCTTTCGGCTTCAGCGGCGGCTTCTGACCGACCAACTTGCCTTTGTTCCAGGGCTCACGGCTTAGATTGCTTCCCATGACAGACTCCCATTGAGTTGATGGGAATTACATTGTCTTCCTTCATCTTTTTCGTCGTGCAGGTCCGTTGGTTCACCTTGCCCAAGTCGGCCTTAGCGGTCTTTGAGCGTCGGTCGTGCTGAGGCTGCTGTGCTCGATCTTTCGGCCATTCGCACGTCGTCTCGCGGCGATCGTCGACGCACACCGACGCCAATGAGTGCCTCCACTGGGAAGCGGAAATTCGGGAGCTCACGCAGCGAACGACCGGTATATGCGACGAGCGCTAAGACCGCGCACTATTCCAGAGGGGCGCGCTGCGGCCGAAGCTCCGTTTGGTTGAAGTCCCGGCGCCTGTGGCGATCAGTGCGATCTTCGGGCGGGCCATGCCGGAACTGCCCAAGAATCTTATTGGCAGCGGCATTTCAGCCAGCGCCATCTTTCCCCGGGGGCGTTGCGTTCAGGTGCAAGTCGCCTCTCGCGCCGCCGAACCGTATGTCGAGTCGTCCGGGGTTGCGTCACGGCGATTCAATAACGATGGCTTGCGTTACGCCGTCTCATGTATGAAAGGCCATGAGGTCGTCATCATTGAGCGGGCAAGCTTGAATATTGGTTGTTAGCAAAAGAGCAGTCAACGTTACCCGGCCGCGCGTACCGCAGTGCCGATCCAGATCAAAAGCGGTACCGGACCTTCAATCCAATGGCTTTGCGTACATGCTCTGGTTGCGCCACGGTCCCGACTGGAGCGCCGCCCTTGGTCAGTATCGCTGCGTCGCTGCGATTGACGCGCATCCATTCGAAGTCACTCTCAATCGTGACGCGCGAGAACGCTTTCGGATGTACTTCAATTGCCAATCGTGCGCCTATCGCAGGTTTAGTCGTTAGCGTTGCCCGGTCGAACAACTGATTGTCGAAAGTCACTTGCAGGTGCTCGGGTGAGGAAACGACAAGCAAGCCCGTCGCATCGATATCTGCCCATGACATTCGCAGCGCGCGTGTTTCGGCGCCAGCGATGAATCGCCAGGAGTTGTATTCCTCGCCCAGTCCCAAGGTAGTGCCACGCCCCTGAATATCCCGCTTCCAGTAATCCCATTCCATGCCAGCAACAAGTATCGTTGCATCGGAGATATACCGTCCCGCTTGCGCGTTGATGCGAAGCTGCCTCGGTCTCGTCGTGGTTGAGAAACTCGTTCCGCTCTGCATTTGTCCGTCGTAGGAGATATCACCCCCATAGACTTCGCCGCCGAACGTGAAACGCCAACCGTCTTTCCGATAAGCAGCCTTCAGTTCCAGGCCCGGCAGATAGCCGTGCTCTGCCACGAGCTTCTTTCCATCGGAGTCGATTTCGTCCGTGGCTACGTACCGAACTCCCGCTGCGCCGGAGAACTGCCATTGCGCTTCGACCGACCTACTTGCGACCACGCCAGTGATGAAAATGGCGAGTAAAGCGAATTGCCTCATGAGATGCAACTTCTTGGCGGCAGAATGAATAAAAAATGGGCGCGTGAACGCGCCCATCGATCTAGAAAATTCGATCAGGTTCGGCCTTTCAAGTCGGCCCAGGTCGTGTTGAGCGTCTGGTCGATGACACCGTCGCCGTTCGTGTCGACGTCGATCTTCACGTTGGTGCTATCGATTGCAGTGAGTGTGGCACTGCTCTTATTGACCGCAGTCACGGTCATCGATCCAACCGATGGGTTCGCTGTGCCGACCGCTGCAAAAGGCGTATTCGTCTTCACGACGAAGCTCACGTTACCTACCTTCGGTGAATTGCCGGTCAACGTGAAGTTTGCACTCGATGTGTTGTTGCTGCCGTTGACCGAAGCGGTCATGCCATAGCCAGTCAGCTTGCGGCTGATAAAGGTTGCATCGCTCTTAGTCAAGTCCATCTGCAGCGAAGATCCACTGATAACCGCCGTGGCGACCTGGTACTTCGACTGGTTGTAGCTCAAGGTCATATCGCCATTGGCAGCGATAGTGACGCCACCGCTCTTGAGCGTCAGATTTGTGTACTTGAGGCCCAGCGTCGCGCTCCATGCCGCGCTCGAACCAATCGAGCCCGACAGGTTGCTGAACGTGAATGCGAGCTGGCCGTTGATTACTTCACCGTTTTCAGAGCAGTTATTCGCGCTGATCGACATGCTGTCGCCATTGCTGATGACACCCTGGACTGCTTCGGTCGCGGTAACGGAGATCGATCCTCCCCCCGAGCAAGCACCCGAGCTTGAAGCCGTTACGCCAGTTGCCAGATTACTGGCGGGCTTTACCGCAACGCCCTTATAGAGCTGGGCCAGCGAAGCTGTGAGCACGCTTTCAGTGGGCGTGTCGACGGAAACCCCCGTCGCGAGCGATGCACCGGCCTGGCTCTGAGCGCCAAGATCCGATACGCCTGAATACGCATACGCCACCGTCTCCGTTGCGTTGGTAGCGGTAATGACACCGACAGGTGCGGCGCTCGCGTTCGACGCGGACGTGTTGGCACCGCCACCGCCGCCGCAAGCCGCCAACAAACCTACACTAACCAAACCAGCAAAGACGCCTCTCATCGGGCTGACAGACATAACGACCCCGTTCATTAAATTTTTGTAATTAGGTGACTAGACGTTCGCAAGCACACCGACTGCGTTGCGACTGTGACAAATGGTAACGTAATGTAAGCGCGTAAATCAATAGCTTCCCGGAGTGCGGCGCGGCGCGACTGTCGCGTGGGAGGAAGCGGGTCGCATATCGTCCTGCGAGCGATCGAAGTGATGCCAAGCCCGCTCAAGAACGGCACATATGCGCCGCGGGCGATTCCGGCAACTAGGCGCGGTCGACAACAGGCGAAGAGTTGAGGGTGTCGGTGAGACAATTATTCATTAAGCATGACCGCTAAAGTTTATTAAATACTTGCCGTAAACGCTCCTCAGGTGAACCCGTCACGCCGCATTAGCGGCGGACCGAAAGCCGCGATCCGAAAGGACGCGAGACAAAATCAAACACCGAGGGGCGAATGTCACACGCATTTGGCAGGGCAAGACCGCTATGGCTTGCCGCGATCACAATCTTTGCGATAACAGGGTGCGCGAATAACGGCGGTCTACAACAGAGCAACGCCAGAGAGGGCGCGCCCGGACAGAGCGATCTCAATATCTTCGAAAGTACCTTTGCCAATCCCGATCCCTGCGCCAACAGCAGCCGGAACACCGGCATTGCTGTCGGCGTCGGCGTCGGCGCGATTCTCGGCGCGGTCATCGCGCCGAAAAACAAAGTTGCGGCGGCAGCCATTGCAGCGGCGGCCGGTGGCGTCGCGGGCGGGCTGGTCGGCCACGCCGTAGACAGCCGCCGCTGTGCGCTGTCCAGAATCGCAGCTAAGCATGACCTCACGTACGCGGCGGCGCCCCTCGAAGTGCGGGCGGTAGATTCCGGGAAGACGGAGCAGATCGGAAGCTCGTTCACCATCGTCGATACGACGCGTCACACTCAGTTCGAGACCGGCTCGGCAGAACTGACGTCCGACGCGAAAATCTACTTCGCGGAAATCGCAGAGCAGTATCGGACCGCGAACCGTGTAGCCGAAGCCTCCGGCACTGCCGATAAGACCGCCGCAGCCAACGCGAAGATCCTGCTAATCGGCCACACAGACGACACGGGCAACTCGGAACTGAACGCCGATCTGTCGGAGCGCCGCGCGCGCACGGTGGCCAAACTGTTCGCGGAACACGGCGTCGCAGCCGAAAACGTCTTCTATCAGGGCGCGGGCGAAACCTTGCCGATCGCAGATAACCGGACCGCGGAAGGACGCGCGCAGAATCGTCGTGTTGAGATCGTCGACCTGGCCGGAGCGAGAACGGACATTCTGCAAAGCTATGCGAGCAGCCGCGTGCCGAAGTATCAGTACTACCGCTCGGCGCCGTGGCAACCGGACGATGCACACCCTCCGGCCGCGAGCGCCAAGCCCGCCGAGACGCAGACGGCTGCGGCGAGCAAGGCCGCAGGTTCGAAGAAGGCGAAAACCGGCACGACCCGCATCGCCAGCGGTTCCGCAGGCGCTCCATCGAAGCCCGCCGATGCCGGGACAGCGACAGCCGCCGTGTCGACGCCGATGTCCGACAGCATCGACTTCGGCTGGCGCGAAACCATGCCCGCCGCGATCGGCCTCCGTTTCGCCTCCGCGTCCGCTTCGCCATCGTTCTCGCTGATGTCCAAAGCGGTCGCCGACGAAGCGCCGGTCACGAAAAGCTGCATGAACGACCGTCCGCGCGTGTCGCACGCGATGAAGTCGGTTGCCGATGACCGTGCCGTACCTGTGCGCGATCACGTCCAGAACCTTTACGGCAGCAGTTGGGGCGCGACACTGAACGGCCAATACCTCGCGCTGAAGGATGTGTCCGTACTGCGCAACGGCTCGACCGCCGGCACGAAGCCGACCTTGCTGGTCTGGAAGGACTATCAACAAAGCGGCGGTTTGTCCGGGCCGGCTCAGGTGCGCCTGTCTCCGGAGGTCAATGCCTATGCGGTGGAGGGCGGCGTGTTATATCGCCTGTTCGTTCATGACGCGGGCGTGTTTGATTGCGCAGACATCATCTTCGCAAACGGCAAGGCGACCGCCGGCGAGCTTGTGCGGCACAAGAGCCGCCAGTATTTCACCGTCGACTACGTGCCGGTCATCGCACGAACGTAACAAGAGGAAGACCGATCATGATGGATCTTGTACAGGCCAATCTCAGCACCCTCGTCTGGTGCATCATCGCCGCGCTCGTCGCGGTCGGCGCATTTGCGTACCGCTCCTCGCTGGAGTTCTGGCTGAACCACTGGAAATATACGTTTCCCGTGCTCGGCAAAACTGCGCGCCTGTCGCGCCACGGCATCCACGGACACGGTGGATGGACCGATTCCGAACGCACGCTCTGCGGCGACTACAACAAGTTCATCTCCTATCTGTCGAAAGATGAATTCAACAAGCGCAACGCGTATCTTGCCAAGGCCGACGACAGCGGCCGCTCGCCGACGCCCGTGTGGCTTTTTGCGCTCCTCACCGTGCTGGTCATCGCCGAAGGTCTCGGGTTTTCGTATCTGCTCGGAAGCTGGATGGCCCGCGACGGCAGCGCGAATACTCACACGCTGCTGATGGGGGCGATCGTGCTTGTGCTGTGCGTGATCATGGTATTTCTGACGCACGTGGCCGGGCATCAGTTGTATCGCTCGAACCTTGTCGTCCGCAGCCGCAGGCAATGGAAGCAGGACAAGACGCAGGAGCGCTTTTCGAGCCGCAAGGTGAAGCTCGATGACGACCAGTCGGTCGACGACAAGGAGCCCGACTATACGCAAGTCGCGAATCGTGTCGGTACCAGTCACAGCTATTTCATGGTCGGGGTAACGGTCTCGGTGATCGTGATCATCGCAGTGACGTCCACGTGGATGCGCTGGAGCAACCTCAACGCGGAGCAGACGCGTGAAGCCATGGGCGTGAGCCAGAGCGCCGACGCCGGCAATCCCTTTGCAACCGCCACCACGGTTCCCGCCGAACTCGTTTCCAGCCAGAAGGCAGCCGATGACCGGGCGCGCGCGGAAGAGTCATCATCGACGCGCAGCGAGGGCGCCGCCGCTTTCATCACGCTCGCGGTGATCTTCGTCGTGACGCAGATCGTCGGCATCTTCGGTGGTTTCGCATGGGGTTTCGGCGGTCGTGAGAGCTCAGCCGCATGGAAAACGACGAAGGGGTTCACCACCTTCGAGGACTACACCAACTACTACGCACCGCTGCGCGCGATCACGCAGTCGCAACTCGAAAATCTTCAGAAGCGCATGGCCGAGAACGCAGACATCGCAGGCAAGACGTTCGAGAAGACATTTCGCGACTACGTGCTGGAACTGCGCGCGCACTCCAACCTGGACGCCGCTCCGGTTCCCTCGCCTGCCGACGCGCGGCCGGCCGAACGTGCCGTAGAACGCGTCGCCGCCCGGCCCGTGACGCCGCCGCCCGTCGCTGACGTTTCGGCGACCGTCACAATCGACGAACTCGTGTCCGAGATCGAAGGGACGAGCGATCTCGCGCGCAAGAAGGAACTGATCTATCGTCTTGCTGAACCGGTGCGGACGCGGGTCATCGGCGAGATCAAGCTGCGCAAGGAGCGCGCCGAGCAAGCCAAACATGCGCTCGAATCAGAGCTCGACGATCTCTTCAAGGTTTGACCGTCGATAATGATGAAGCCACTTGTCAAACACACATTCGCTGCGGCCGCGCTGATCCTGTCCGCGAGCGCCGCGATGGCGGGAATCAGCAACGACATTCCGAGCTGTTATGCAGCAAATCGCATCAAGCCACCTGCGGAAGGCATCGAGCGCGAGCTGTTCATCGCGATCGATCAGACGACGGTCTTCGATGAGAAGCTGCGAGCGCAAATCGCGGCGACGGCCGCTACCGCAATCAAGCCGGGCAGCGCCTATACGCTGCTCGACTTTTCGGCGTTCTCGCAAGGCCGCTATACGGAAGTGGTGACGCGCGGCGTGATTGAAGCGCCGCTTCCGGCGAAGCTGCGCGACGATGTCAGCGAACGCGCGCTGCGCACCTTCGACGCCTGCATGACGGGTCAGTCCGCGTTCGCCAGAAAGTCATTGCTGGCGGCGGTCGCGCAGGTGCAGTCGGCGGCGACGAATGATCTCGCGAAGTCGGACATTCTCGCCGCGCTGAAGGATATCGGCGACAAGATGCGCGCCTCCCCCGCCGCCGATCGGGTGTTGTTCCTTGCCTCGGACATGCTCGAGAACAGCTCTGTCGCGAGCTTCTATGCGCATGACACCGTGCGGCGCATCGATCCGGCGACGGAAATGAAGAAGGCGAACGCGGCGGGTCTGGTTGCCGATTTCGGTGGAGCGCGCGTCTACGTGATCGGCGCGGGCCTGCTTTCCGACGATGCGAAATCAAGGAACGTCTATCGCGATCCGCAAACCATCACGGCGCTGAGGCAATTCTGGACGCTGTATTTTCAGCGAGCGAATGCGAAGGTGGAAGCGTTCGGCGCGCCTGCTCTTCTCAGCCCGGTTTCGTACTAAACCGGGCAAACAGGCCGGATCCGGAGGACGTCCGGGTCGGACCGGCTTCAGTAACATCAATCTAACAATCAAATGATAAGAAAATATCTGGCGGGGCTGGGAATGCTGGCGTGGTTAGCCCAGGCGCAGGCCGCCGACGTTCGAGACCAGCTCAACGTTCAAACAGGGAAGGCTGTACTCGTCATTTCCAATGTCACGCCACGCGACGCCGCCGAGCGCGTCAAAGACGCGATTACTCAGTTCGCCATCCCGACGAATCTAAATTTTCATCCGATTCCCTCGACGCTGCCGACGAGGCCAGTATCGCCAGTCGAGAAACAGGTCGTTTTGATGGGCGCGCCCGTGACCGACTTTTCGTGTGACGGCTCCTACGCGGAAATCACGAAAATGCCGCCTCCGGTGCAGAACGCGTTCTACTTCAATCGCGAGGCGTTGCGCACCTGTCTGTATGCGTTCCAGGGCGGCGTGAAGGTCGACATGATCTTTCATGAGATTCGCCGAACCGAATCCCTGACTGGGGGGCTGTTCAACGGCATCACACGAGCCATTCAGGGCAGTGATGGCCAGCGCATTACGAAGATGCTCAAAGAGAACATCGACAAGATCAGGAAGGAACTGCCGACCACGCTTGTCGCGCGCATCGACGCACCGGGTATGCCGCTCGAGGAACCGGACAAGGAGGCCGCGGCGAGAGTGATCCCACCGCTGACCGAGGCGGAGCTGGCCGCGCAATCACAGCCGGCTATTCCTGCTGTTCGCCCTGTTGCGACTGCGGTTCCCGTTGCCGCTGTTGCGCCGGTTCCGGCCCGGCCTGCGCAACAGCAACTCGATGGCGGTCTGGACCTTTCCTTCATCGGCGCGCGCAAAGAACTCACGGCGATGGGTTTCAAATTCTACGATCAGGATGCATTCGTCGATGCCGCTCGTCGAAACGACTTCCTGACGGTTCGTCTGTTTCTTGCGGCAGGGGCGATTCACCCAAGCGCTCCGTACAGCAAAGGTGATACCGCCCTGAGCTTCGCAAAAGACAAGACAGAGATGAAGATGTTTCTAACCGGGTTCATTGAGCTCGAGAAGGACGGGCAATATCCGCCGAAAATCGGCGAATCGACCTTCATAAAATGAAGCGTCTGTGGTGTCGATAGCTAGGCGGTTAGTTACGGGCCGCCCTTTCTCAGGGCGGACCATTTTTATACGAACGCAAACTCAAGCTTAAATGAAGAAGAAAACGTTCTTGCTGGCAGCGTGTTCCGTTTCTGTATTGTTCTCGGGGTGCGTTTCGACCACATACACGAAGTCGGTATCCTTGAGAAAGGATGCGGACGGTAAAATCATCGAAAGGATTGAGACGGAGTCAGTGACGCAGCCCAATCAAAGCGGCTGGCCTATCAAGCTTGAGCACCTCAAAGGCGTTCAAAGCTGACTGGGCTCTTCCGTCGTTGCTCGCTCCTGCAGCAAGGCGGACTGGATTGCGCGAGGAAGCCTTAGCACCCCATTTCTGTGGACCGGGCGGCGTGATGTTGTCTTGCCAGAAATAGCCAGTCAGTCGCACGTCCCGCGAGCAGCGCGCTGTTGGATTGGCGACAGGCGCTTCACGGAGGGTGAACGTCGTTAGGCGCTCACGTTCCATGACGATAGCGACTTGTTGGCCGCGCGCGACTTCAATCGCCGTCGACAACGACTGATGAGTAATGGCAGTGGCGCGGCTCTCTCACACCGGGCACGGCTTAAATCGGCTTAATTGCGGTCGTTCGAGCGGTTTGTGCGGAGGGCGCTGGCCTCCACATCTCTGCCATCCGCATCGCCGGCCGCAAACGACGAATCAGAGCGGCGACCCTTCTCGGACATTCTAGTCACTGACCGGCGATGACAGCTCGTCGAGATACTAGAGTCAACGTTGGGCTCCACTGCCTGCGGCCAATGATGTAGCCGCAGTGTCCTGTCGTCACCTGTCCTGGATTGCGAGAGCAAGCTCCAACCTCCGTGACCGCATCTGCAAATGCTGGATGATTGGGCCGTGCCGGCTAGTGATCGAGCAAGCGTTGGTGCGACGGCTCCTTTCGGCGCGGTTCACGATGCAGAAAGCGGCTCAGATCACTAGAGAAAACACCTTTTTCTACTGTGCCGGCATTCCGGATATCTCGATGGACCATCTGCTCGCTAACATACATGGATGCTCGATGCTCCGCTTGACCGCTGCTTCAATTTCCTGCGATAACCGTGCGTCATAACCTTGATGCAATTCCGCAACACGCCGAGCAGCCCGCACTAGCACGCTCGCTTAATATCCTGTCTTCATAATAAAGCGCTCACCTAGCGCAATCGTTGAGACCGAACATGAATTCCAGACGGCCACTCGTATTTCCGTTCATCGCCTCCTTCCTAGCAATCGCTGCACTTGCAAGCAATGCGCAGGCAGCCGAGCTTCCAACAGACTCGGCGAACGACGAGGAGTCAGTGCCGGTTCCCGGGGGGGCGGTTTTATCGGAGGTTCCTTCCAGCGGGCTCGCCGACTTCTGTTTTTTCGCTAGTCTACCGTCCAGCGGTCAGAACTATAAGATCATCAAGAAACTCAAGATTGGTAAGGGAACCTACGGCAGCGTTGAAAACCTCTTGCCCACCATGGCAGAGCGCGCTCGACAGCAAGGGGCGGATGCAATCATCGAATACACAGGCTCACAGCGTTTCGGCTTCTGGCCGTGGCGCATGGTCCGCCCGGTCGTGCGCGGAGTCGCTGTGCAATGGACGGAACCGAAGCCCGCCACTTGCGAATCGATCGGCGGCACCAAGCTGAGCACAATTCTGTCTTCACACCAGGCGCCCGCTCAGTAGCGCCGTTGCTTTTGCACGGTATCGGATTTTGTCGCCGCCGGTAACGGCGGCACGACCGCCCATGCCTACAACGCGAGCAAGGGGGCCGTCGTCAATTTCACTCGCGCGCTGGCGGGCGAGTGGGGACGGCACGGGATTACCGTGAATGCGATAGCCCCGGGCTTTTTCCCTTCGAACATACGCGCGGATTGCCGAGCAAATTAGGCGCCGATAGCGTCGCCGCCGAATTGCCGTTGCGCCGCATCGGCGACAGCGAAGACCAGAAGGGGGCGGTCGCATTGTTCGCATCGGATGCCGGCAAGCACATCACGGGGCAATTCCTTGCAGTAGATGGTGGCCGCAACTGCCGTGCTCTAGAGTTTTCTGAAAGAGGATGAGTCGGTATCTTCCAGAATCGGAATCGCACTACGAGCTTCGACGATGACATATTCGGCGTAGCCGCCGTGATCGAGCAGGCCGATAAGCTTTGAACCCGGCTTCCAGCCGGTCACTTCATCGCCAACGGACACAACGGTTCCGCATATCTCGCTTCCCACTTTCAGTCGCGCCTAGCTCTCGGGCGAGCTCGCCCTTGTCAGGCGAACTCACCGCGCCGATGACATTGCGGGCACCGAGCAGTCGCGCGATTTGCACCGCCAAGCCGCCTACGCCTCCGGCCGCGCCTTCGACGAGCACGTTATGGCCCGTCACGGGACCGCCGACATCATCAAGCACCAGCAGCGCGGTCATACCACGACGAGCCTGCTGGATAGGGGCAGAAACTGGCACAGGCGACCATAATTCATTCGCCACCGCTGCGAGCGAATTGGTCGGTGGCCAACCTCCTGAAGGCGGGCATGCCATGGTGCCTCCTTCGCTGTGGCCACTCTCGATCTACGATAAGCCAAATTCGGCCCGACCAAAAGGTCTTTTAAGCGGAGCGCCAACCCCGACACGCGCAAATATTGACTGAGCCCGCGCTTTCGATCATCCATGCACTCTCGTGAGCGACCGCTGTAATTTTGAAGCCGCCATAGATGTCGTCTCGGGTCGACCGTCTCCAACGGGTCGTGAAGACTCGTTCACGCTTCCTCGACCGCGACGCCGAACTCTACTGCGTCCCCGACGACCGCAAAGCGACGTGCAGCAGCCGCACAAGGGTTGAACGGCGAGCGTCCGCAAAGGCCGACGTTCGGTCCGGCCCGGGCGGATTTCGCAATGCCGGACACGCCTTTCGTGGTCCACACCCAGTAGCCGACGTCGTCCTTGTCGCAAACAACCCGCTTGGTGCTAGGCAGGCGGTTCGTCTGCTTGCCCATGCCTGCCTGCCTTCACGGTGACGATGTGAAACGGCCGATCTGCAATGGCCGCCTTCGTCGTCGTCGGATACATGCGAGGCTTCTCGACGCGCATACCCCAGCGACCGCTGATGTAGTTCTCGATGTTCTGCTCGGCGTATCCGCCCGTATCCGTCCTCGTGCGATCGTGCTGTCGGCCGACGACTGGCAAAGAAAAACCCGCCGAACTTCAGCGGGTCTTGCACGAGGGATTGAAAGACCGGTCTGTCAATATGAGCCGGCTGGTGCGCGGGCGGTCGTGGATACGATGTACGGAGCGTCGGTACTGAGTTCCACTCGCACTTCCCCGACGGTCACGACATCGCCCTTCGGTGCAGTCGAGCCATCCACGCGTACGAACGACACTGCATACTCGCGCGCATCGCCCACACCGATCTTCAGCAGCGCAGCCGTGGCAGGGAACTCGAGCGACGCCATGCCATGATGACCCGCGCCCGAGATCTCGAATGCGCCCACGGTGCCAAGGAAGTGCGTGGATTTCACTTCGTCGATGTCCACGCCATCCGGCAGGTTTAGGTACACGTTGTAAAAGTATCCACCAGCTGAGCCAGCGCCCGTCAGCATCACGTTATCCAGCACGATCTTCACGGACTTGTATGGTGTGTTCGACTTACTCCCGGCAGTCAGCGACGCCGCGTTCGGCGCGCCGTGCGATGCTGCCTCGAAACCCTGCGCGACCGCCGAAAGAAGCTCTTGCAGGTGCTTGGCCGAAGCCGCTTCTCCGGTGATGCGCGCGCTGACGGACGACTCCCTCAGCGTCATATTTTTGATACCGCCGACCGCGCGTCGTCCGTTCGTGATGTTGCGCGCTGCAGTGGCCGCGAACGAAGCGAAGGCCGGACGGGCCTTGATTGGCGGAATCTGCGCCTGCACGCGGATGATGCGTCCAACTTGCGCTTGCGGCGGCAACGTGGTGGGTCGCGACGTATTCGCGTAGTCGTAACCGAGGCGAGTGCGGTTCGAGTAGGTCTGTTCCTTGTTGATGGTCAGGCCGGGCGCATACGTGAACGTGCCCGACCAATAGGGATCGGCCGGCGGCGGCATGGTCCGGCCATCGGGCAGCGCCCACGCGTGCCAGAGCCGGTCGACGTTCGCATGATGCAGGTAAAAGAGCGGATCGCGCGGCGCCTGCATGGTGGACATTGTGTCGCCGATAATGTTGTGCACCGGATTATGCGGCGCGAGTTCAAATTTTTCCTCGAATGAGTTCGCCGTGCCACGCTGAAAGTTCACAACCGACGACGAGAACGGGGACAGATCGAGTGCGTTATACACATTCGTATTGACGCGCGGACAGTAGAGCGGATTGCCGCTCGCGGAGTCGAGGAACTCACTCGGGATATGCGGATTCGCATAGTAATCCCAGTAGGGCAGCGTAAAGGTCGAATCGCCGGTGATGCGTTTGAACTGCTGCTCGAGATAGTACAGATACCCGCGATGCCACGCCAGGAAATAGGGCTGCCGATGCGGGCAGTAGTTGGCGTGAACATTGGCCCAGTACTGCCATGAACTAGGGTCATCGGCGTTTGTGTTCGCCATCATGGAGCGAACCGCATTGAGGAAGGCCGGATAGTGCGGCGTTGTCTTGTACTGCTGCCACTCCACGCGGATGACATTGGTGGCCGCGACGGCCATGTAGGGAAAAGCAGCCCATGAGAGCGTCGATGCAGCGCCGCCAAGAAAGGCGCGTCGAGTTATTTTTAGGCGGCTCATTGTTTCCTCTAGTATTAGTACAACTAAGTAAGCAACTCGCGCCGAGGCGCCGGCCTGAACGACCGACCGATGGATGAGTCCGTCATCGAGGCTCGGTCCGGGCGGGCGAGCGGGGAAGCCACGGCGTCTATTCAACGTTTGCGTTGCATGCAGCAGTCGAATAGCCAATGCATGCGTTGCATCAGGACCGCGTCGTGGCTGAAAGATAGAGAATGTACGACGATCACCCGTTCTTTTATTGTGCGGTTCCGCACGTAAAAATCAGACTTTTGTAATCTAGAGATGCGGTGTCGCACTGTCGCGACACTGCTTTTCCTGCTCCAAAGCCGCGCAAGCGGATTTACTCGGGAGGGCTCTGTCAACTTGTCGACACTGAGTCGGAAAGACGGCAAGAAAAAGCGTCCCTCAGAAGGCGCAGGACGGATTTC
>NZ_JBFUPT010000054.1:0-14767 GCF_041360715.1 Caballeronia sp. RCC_10 | reverse complement strand
GTTTTGCTTTGTCGATGTTTTCCATTTCCTCATTCTCTCAGGAGTTGAGGTCTCCGGAAAACCCGGTGCGCTTCACTTCGGATCGACTTCGTTCATAGGTGTTCCCCGTAAAAATGAAGGAACCCGTATGAAACCGCCAATGCGCGAGCTCGGGCAGTGAGCAAAGTGTGTGGGGTACCCGTTGAAGCGCAGACTTCGTCGTCGCGCAGCGAACGGGGTTCCCCCGATCACGGGACAGCGACACTGTCGTGATCGAGCCAGGCCATCGCTTCACACAGTGGCATCAACTGGAGACAGGCGAGCCAGAAAGTGGCGAAGCCGACGCTGCGTCCGAGCGATGCAAACCGGCTGCGCAGATGGAAAGAGAAGTCTTCGTGGACCGTTGACAACCATCGCCACCAGCGCCGCACGGTGTGATAGCCGAGCGCGAAGATCGCGGCGGTACGGCGCAACGAGGCACCGGCGATCAACAACTGCAGTACCTGCTGCTGCAGCGCCCACCCATACCAGCGGCGCGGGCAGATGCACAGCGGCAGGCGCGAGCACGTGCGTCGGCACGACGGGCACTGGAAGCGCGGCACCGCAACGGGATTCAGGTCGCCGTCGGCGCTACGATCAGCCTTGCGCTCGTAACAGCCGTGCCCCCAGAGGCAACCGAAGCCGCAATGCGGGCAATGATCGGGGCGGTATGACTGAGGTGTGGTCACGACGGCGCGAAGATGCTGTTCGAGCGTGAGAAACGCAAATACAATTCGGTGCATGGCCAGTTTGTTCTTGATGTTCGTACGGCGTCCGGAAAACATCGCACGATATCAGAGCAACACTGGCCATCCTGACATCCGCTGTGTCTCGCGCTACGCGCGGTCGTGTTCTGAAATTCCACCTCGTCGATCACGCGACAAACTCATCTCCTGCACCTCGAATTGTTCGCGACGTAACACCTCGATTCGACCGTGGACGTGCGCCGTGCCGTCATTGGCGACGAGCCATACGTGACCGTCGCGCGTCGCCGTGCCGGTCGCGCGCAAAGCACTCGTGTTGCCCGCGAGCGCGTACACGTTGCCATCGGCAGCCTGAAGCGCAATTTGTGCCGCGGCGATCGTCCCTTTGTCGACGACATCGCCGCGGCTGCCCGTCGATTGCACGAAGGTCTGCGGCAAGCCGGCGGAGTCGCGCACCAGCACCTGGTCGCCGGCCGCCAGTTCGGCTGAGCCGGAAGGCGCGCTGATCGTGCCGTCGTTCCCGACGAGCTTGCGCGCGATCAGGAACACGTCGCCGCCAGTGGAGGTGATCTTGCCAAGGTTCAAGACGACGCCAGTGCCGCTGCCGGTGAAAGTGAGCGGACCGCCTCCCATGAAGGCGTCGTTGCTGATATCCAGCGCGGACGCGACGAAGCGCCCGCCCGTCGTCACGACTCCGCTCGGGCCGACGAGGACGCCCTGCGGGTTGATCAGATAGAAGCTACCGGTCGCGCTCAGGGATCCTCTGAGCACGGACTGTTCTGCGCCGGTCACGCGGCTCAGCGTAGCGCCCGAACCGTTCTGGATCATGACAGCATGGTCTTTGTCGATGGAGAAACTGCACCAGTCGATGATCCCTCGCGGTGTCGACTGCGTGACGGTCAACCGTGCGCCCGTGGAAGTTATAGCACCGGCCCCTGCGACAAACTTTCCTCCGCTCGGCAAGGGACCCGCCGCCCACACATTGCAAGCGACCGCGAGTCCCGCCCCGAGCAAGACGATTGCAGTGTGGCGAAGCGCCTTTGCCTGAACCGGACGATGCGTGCTCACCCGTCTGTTCATTGATGAGGAACGGCTGCACATGTCATGTCTCCGTCTACGTACGTCAACGTCCACCACCTACAAGGCAGTTAATATCAACATAGACCAAGCGCGACCATTTATCCGGAAGGTTTCGAGTACGAGTCCGCGCCCGGGGAAACGACCGAACGCGCGCTTTTCAAGAGCAAACGACCGCCGGTGTCGCCGCCAAGTTCTCGGTGCCGATATTGCGGTAAAACGCGGCGCCTTAAAGGGTCCTCGCCGTGTGCAAAGATGAATCATTCGGCGTAAGCGCCGCCTTTGAGTATCCGTATCGCTATCTCAACTGGCTCTTCAAGCCTATCCTTCTGGCGAAGAGTGTCGACACTACAAGCCACTTCTGCCTTAAAAAATTCCTGCCGCACCGAAGCAACTCCGCTAACGCACTCCAAAGTCTCATCGTGCTTGGCTCGTTGTTCACAGGGCGTCGTCAATGAGTCGCTTACCGCGCTTCTGCGATTCGCGTGACGACTGCCAGCAAAGCTTCGACGTCGACGGGTTGAATACAGATCCGTAACCCGCCACTCTCGTGGGCACAGCCCTCCGGTGAGCGAGACACGCTCCTCGTCCGTCGATAAGTCAGAGCGGTCCGCACGCAGCAGAGCCTCAAACACTTCCGAGAGCAGAATAGGCGAAATATCTGACCAGCCGTCGTTTGACTGCCTGGTCGGTCTGCTCACACTGCGTCGGAGGTCCGGTCACCGCCGAGCGCAATAGAGAACGCCGTGAGCGCGCCAGCTCCACGGCCAAGCCACTCAGCGTGAGGTCTGCTTGCGAATCAACAAACGACTCGCCTTTTATCGGTGCGCTGCTGTGCGACGACGCTGAGTCCGACTCGGGCATATGGAGGGTTCGTCTTAAATCCGGAAAACCCTGCGTCATGAAGTATTCTTGGGAACGTTCGGCGTTGCGGTTAGTTCACGCATGCTCAGTCAACAGGCTAGCAAAATCGGCTGCGAAAAAAGCTCCCGGGAGCTGACAGCTCACTGTTGTTTGATGCGAACAGGATACCGGGCGCGATGTGTGCGGGCGCCCAGAGCCCGCCAGGGCGCGAAGAACGGGGCTAGCACAATGCGCCTTGCCGCCGTGTCAGCCAGGCATTCACCGCCCCTGCGCCGATCAGCGCGCCTGCGACGAACATGACAACGCCTGTCGGAACGAAGGTGCCGATCGCCGCAAACGACTCCGTACAGGCGGCGGCGAACACCACGGCGAGCACGAGAAAGGGACGTTCGCTGAGCGACGTCAACAAGGCATGGATAGACATCACTGCTCCACGATTGCGCCGCCGCTGGCGGCGGGCTCAGCAGGTTCATCCCGCTCGAAACGTCCATAGCGCAAGGCCAGCGTCGGCAATACGATCGGGTTCAACGCGGTAGATGTAATCAGCCCGCCGAGGATCACGACCGTCATCGGCCCTTCGATCTCGTTGCCGGCCGCACCGCTTGTTACGGCGAGCGGCAGAAGCGCCAGCGCGGTGACCAGTGCGGTCATCAGAATCGGCACGAGACGCCCGGAGGCGCCGCGAACGGCCGTATCGCGGTTCCATGGCTGTCCCTCCACATGTACAAGGTGCTCGTAGTGGCTGATCGGCATGATCGCAGTGGGCCGACCAATTCTCTGCTCAGCGAGTTGCGTTGCATCTTCACTTGCTCAGTACCGCCTCGTCCAGCGAAAGTGGCGCATGTTAACGCTAGGGAGGCCGGATACCGAGTCGGTCTAAGCCAGCGCAAACGTGGTCGTGTAGCGGGGTTGGCTAGCTAGGGTACAGCGGAGTCACTGTCGCAGAACTGGTTCCATTTCTTTTCCGCTGTGCGCGGTCAATGCGCTACTTGCGCGGGCCGTTGCCTGAACAGGACAGCGCACACGACGATGAACGTTACAAGCGCGACAGAGGCGCTGTAACGGTTCATCGCCAGTCCTCCGTTAGCGAGCGGCTTATCCAGAAAATCGCCAACGACCGCGCCGAGCGGCCGCGTCAAGATGAATGCACTCCAGAACAGCAAAGTTCGCGAGACTCCGGTGAAGTAGTGAGCGACCACGATTATGAGCAACAATCCGCCGAAAATCAGCCCGGCGCCCAGGTAACCGAAGCCGGCGCTATCGGCGGTCCAGTCGCCGAGCGCCGTGCCGAGCGTTTGCGAGAACATGATGGTGAGCCAATAGAAAGCCTCGGCTTTCGGAGACACGATTGTCGAGATCGACACCGAGCCCGTTACACGATGCCACAGCACCAGCGACACAAGCAGCAGCGCAAGCAAAATTATGCTCCCGCCCGCATAACCGATCCCGAGCGAGCGATCTGCGAAATCCGCGAGCGTCGTGCCGACCGTCGTCGTCGCGATGATTGTTGTCCAGTAGAGCACCGGATGGAACCGATTTGCCCTGACCTGCATAGTGACTGCGACAATGAACACGGCGGCGAAGATCAGTGTACTAATCAGATACCCGAGGTTCATTGACATCGAAAGCGCGTCGCCGCCCGTTTCTCCGAGCGTGGTGGCCGCAATCTTTATTATCCAGAACGTTAAAGTGACTTCTGGAACCTTGGCAAACGCCTGCTTCGGTCTTTCCATGTCGTCTCCTGAAAGGACGAAAACCCCCAAGGGTAGTACTTAGGTGCTTAAGAGAACCTTAGTGGACCTTCCGAGAACGGTAAAAAAGGAGGCGTGCAGCATAGACGCCGTGGCATATGCGCTGCAGAAACATGCAATTGCCTGAGTGCAAATCAAAGAGCTGTGAAAGCGACGTGCTCGCATTCTCTAAAAGCGCGCGGCCCACGAACTCCAGACTGCAACTCTCTGTGAGGCCCTCTTCCAGTCGAAACGGAATGGTCGCAGGCCTCTCTGGCGCAAGCACGCTGCGTCGGCCAAGGCAACAGCCGGCGGATGTGCGAGGCCAGGCTGACATCCAATAGGCAACATCGGGCATGGGTCCGTCTGGACCGATGCGACAAGGCTGAGTGCGCCTGCTTTGGGACCGGCCTTGTGCTGCGCTCCGTCGCGGTGCTGGAGTCTATCGACGCTTCTGACCTGCAAAGAGGTCATCGAATTGCTCGCGCGCTCGCTTACGTTGTGGCTGCGGGCCTGGGGAGCTCGCGGCTTCAACAGGCGGGCGCAGGAAGCAACCGTCCCGCAATGCGCGGGCGGACTCGAACCCGTGCGATGTGTGCCGGGGCGGTCCAACGCGTCCGAGATCGAACGGAACTCCCGGCGTCAATGAAGCTGCCGCTTCTCTCGCTCGGCGTCCCACAGGTGGCTGCCGCGCGCAGCCTCGACGAGAAGCCACGACCCAATACCGAGCCCGCCCGACAGCACTTCGCGCATCCGCTTGATGAGCGCAAGCGACAGCGCGGCCTCCGTGCTCAGCCCCGCAATCTGGCTCGTCAGGACGATCGCCGCGTCCTGAACGCCCACGCCGAGCGGCACGAAGAACGCCACATGCCGGGCAATCTGCGCGACGGCTTCTATGGCGAGCGCATTGGAGAACGTTATCGGAACGCCGATCGCCCAGAGCGCGAACTGATTCTCGAATGCGCCGACCACCTGACCCGTGAGCTGCGCGATGAGGGCTGCAAGCCATCTGCGCGGTGCATGCGTCTGCGCGCGGAGCGCATCGTCGAGTTGACACGAAGGTACCGCGATCAAGAGGGAATGACATCTGCCTAGCACGTGACGCGTCACCCTCATCAGCGTCAAAAATGGCGCCCCATGACGCAGCCACACATAGCTCGCCGCAACGGCCACGATCGTTGTCGCACTCGCTGCGGCAAGCGGCCATGCTGCGCGCCCTAGTGCGGCTGAACGCGCCAGCACGGCGATGCCGATGGTCGCGAATATCGCCTGCATGGCGAGCGTAATGAGCACTTCCACGATCACCGATGCAACGACCGCAGGTAAATCATGCACTTTCCAACACGCGAGTCGCACGCCGACCGCCTCGCCGCCGATGCTCGCCACCGGAAGCAATCGGCTGACCCCGTCGCGCACCGCCGCGATCCACCAAATGAATACGAACGGCGGTGCGCGCCCAAGCAGAATCCACCAGCCTGCTGCATCCAGTGCGAGCGGGAGCGCGCGGAACGGCACGAGCGCAAGCAGGGGCAACCCTGCGTCGGCCACGCGCGCGGTCGCGGGGCCGAGGCTGTCACGCAGCGCGAACCCGATGGCTATCGCGACAACGAGCGCGATCGTCAGCGGCCACGCGGCGGTCAACCGGTGCGTTTGCTTCAAGCGAGCCGCCTCGCGCCGAATGCATCGGAGGCATTGGCGAAAACATCCGCGAAACCGCCGAACGCAAAGCCGCGTTGGCGAACAGTCTCCAAGGCCTTAGCGACGCGCGGCGATAACAGCGCGGCGAACTCATCGGCGTGCCGGTAGCCTTGCATCGACGGCGTCAGCGGCGCTCCGCCTTGCACCGCAGGGTGACAGTAGATTTCCACGACACCTCCGGTGTGGCTTCCAATTTCTGCTATGGCGGCCAGCCACGCGGTTTCGTCGAAGCGTCCACTCTGGGCGATTCCAATCACGTAGTCGTTGTGCGCGATGCGTGCCCGCGCGAGACGTCTGCGCACGAGTGCCGTCCACGGTCTGAGCCAGAGCGGCGCGTGGGCTTCTGACGGCAGCCGCATCGCGCGCATGCCGTAGTCGCGTCCGATAGCGAGAATCAGCGAGAGCACGACCGGATGAACATGCCGATGCTTGTGCGTGTTCACATGATCGAGAGGCAAGCCCGTTGCGGTAAATGCCTCGAACTGCGCGCGAATTTCCTCCGCAAGCTGTCGGCGCACGTGCGGAAGCAAGCAATATCGTACGCCGTCGAAAAAGGGCGCATCGGGCATCCATCCCGATGCCTTAGTGAGCGCCGGCACACGCGCTGCGCCGAGCGTCGACTGACCATCGGCGAGCACGATGTGCAGGCCGACGCGCAACGACGGACACCGTTTCGCGCGCGCGATCGCATCGGCGGCGGCAGGTGCGGAGACCATGAGGCTCGTGCACCCAAGGATGCCTTCGCGATGTCCGCGCTCGATCGCTTCGTTGACGCGCTCGTGCAAGCCGAAGTCGTCGGCGGTGATGATCAGGCCGCGCATGACGCTATGCTTCATGAGCGCGCAAAAAGCGAAAAAACTCAACGCCTTCGCGCAAGCGTCGCTTTGTCATGTCCCAGCTCGTCAGCATCTCCCGCACGATCTCCCATATCTTCGAAGGCCGGAAATAGAAGCGCTTATAGAAGCGTTCCAGTTCGTGATAGATATCTTCACGGGATAGATGCGGATAGCCGATTGCCGCTAGTTGGACGCCCTCCTTGCTCACGAGATTGATCACCTTGTTCTCCGCGAGCCAGCCGTTATCCACAGCCTGACGGTAAAGCGCGGTGCCGGGATATGGTGCGGCGAGCGAGACTTGAATCGTATGCGGGTTGATCTCTTTCGCATATCGGATCGTCTTTTCTATCGTCTCTTTTGTTTCACCAGGCAAGCCAAGAATGAATGTGCCATGCACTTTGATGCCAAGCGTGCGGCAATCGTCGGAGAAGCGCCGTGCGATATCCGTGCGCAAACCCTTTTTTATGTTTAGCAGAATCTGATCGTCGCCCGATTCATAGCCGACGAGAAGCAGCCGCAAGCCATTATCCTTCATGATCTTGAGCGTCGAATACGGCACGTTCGCCTTTGCGTTGCACGACCACGTCACGCCAAGCTTGCCGAGACCGCGTGCGATCTCCTCGACGCGCGGTTTGAAGTCCGTGAATGTATCGTCGTCGAACATGATCTCTTTCACTTCCGGCATGTTTTCGCGTATCCACCTGACTTCTGCAAGCACGTTCTCGACCGACCGCACCCGATAGCGATGTCCACCGACCGTCTGCGGCCAAAGACAAAACGTGCAGCGAGAACGGCAGCCGCGACCCGTATAGAGGGATACGTACGGATAGTTGAGGTATCCAATAAAGTAGTTTCGGATGTTCAGGTCGCGCTTGTAGATGGGGGCGACGAAGGGAAGCTCGTCCATGTTCTCCAGAACGGGCCTTGCATCGTTATGCTGGATTTCGCCTTTCGCGTTGCGCCAGGACAGACCGGCAATGGACGTGAACGGTAACCCCTCGGCGACTTCCTTACACGTATAGTCGAACTCCTCGCGGCATACAAAGTCGATCGCGTCGCTTGCAGTCAGTGAGTTGTGCGGGTCCACGGCGACTTTCGCGCCGACCATACCGATTGTTACCGCAGGCGCAGCTTCCTTCAGATGTTCGGCGAAGAGCGCATCAGCAGGGAAAGATGGCGTGCTCGTATGGATGATGACGACGTCGTATTCGCGCGCGATGGTAAGCGTTTCGCCGACGGACAGGCCGTCCGCCGGCGCATCCAGCACGCGGCTGCCCGGCACGAGAGCGGCGGGTTGCGCGAGCCATGCCGGATACCAGAACGAGCGTATCTCGCGCTTCGCCTGATAACGCGAACCTGCGCCACCGTCGAAACCGTCGAACGACGGGGCTTGGAGGAAAAGTGTCCTTTTCATGTGCGACGTCCGAAGGGTGCAATGTGAGTCGAAAAGTGATCAATTCCTGAGCTGTTCGGCGGCGTTTCCGTCGTATCCGTCGCCGCTTTGCATTTCGCCGTCCAGCGGCACACGCACGCCACGCCAGACGACGCTTGATCCAAACAGCGCTGCAGCCCACTGCGCGCACATCAACACGTCGCGCAGTGGGATGAGCGGCAAGTCGCGCCAGAATGCGCGCGCTGAACGCGCGCAGCGCCAGTGCAGCAGCAAACGCGCGCTTAGGCCCAGTGACGTGCTGGCGTCGACGATCATGTCCGCCGTCGATTGCGCGAGATCGGCGCCGCTTGTATCGAACGCAACGCCGAGCAGCGCGCCGGTGAGCAGCCAAGGCGAAGCAAACGTGATGCAGAGGAAAGCGAAGCCGACCGGATTGATCGAGCGGATCGTCCTTAGCCAGCGCGTTTCCCGGCGCCATAGCGACGTGAGATCGCGCTCAGTGACGTCGGTCGCGACCACGACATCGGAGAGCACGGTGCGCAGGCCTAGCGCACGAGCGCGATGGGCGAGCCAGTAGTCATCGGCAAGACAGTTGCGTAACGCCTCGAACCCGCCAATTCGCCCAAGCGTATGCCGCGTCAGTGCGAGCGTCGCGCCGAATCCGAATTTGGCGTGACCAAATGTGTTTGCCATATGCACGGACGGCGCGAACCATTCATCAATGAACAGCGCGCCAAGTCGAGCCCAGAAACCGCCGATGCGCCGCGCACGATACAGGCACGTGACCACGCCGACGCTTTCATCGGTGAGCGGGGCCGTCACCCGCGAAAGGTAGTCGGACTCAACAGCGATGTCACTATCGGCGATCACAATCACATCATGCTTCGCTCGCGCCGCCAGATTGATGAGGTTGCCGACCTTGCGATTGCTTCCGTGCATGGCCGCGTCGATCACGAGTTCGATATCGCACGCGGGGTAACAGCGCGCGAGACGTCGCACGACGCTGGCTGCAGGATCGTTCGCGCTCGCGACACCGAAAAGCAATTGAAAAGAAGGATAGGCCTGTCTGCAGAACGACTCAAGATTCGAATAAAGGCGAGGTTCTTCACCGCAAAGAGGTTTCAGAACGCTGACTGGGACGCCGTCGAGACCATGCGTGCGTTGCGGCTCGTAATCAGTTCTGGCGATGCTCTTGACTGAATGCAAGAGCGCTGCGACGGCTGCGTGAGCGGACGCGACGCAGCAAAGACCAATCACGAACCATAGGTAGACGGGAATGGTATGTGACGTCATGCCAATTCCACGGTCGAGGAATTGGCGTCCGGTATTGCGACTGGATTTGCGCGCGCAGGAACGCTTGGCGCTCGGTTCCCCGAATGAACGCTGCGGGATCGCTGCAAGACAGCTTTGACCATGCTTGTCCCCTGCTCGCCGGTCGGCGTGTTCGGGCAATAGTGCAGTCGCAGACCTTATGCGACGCTTAAGCGCCGCTTGGGCAGGCCGACGTCGTACTGCTGTGCTTGCTACAACCACTCTGCCGGCGATCCTGCCATAGAAGGAGGCTCGCCTAAAGTAAGCCATCCTCACAGGGTGCCGCCTGGGCCGCAATTGAGTAGTTCAGCCGTAAGCGTCCGCCAAGCTATTCGCAAGCAAAAATATGTGTTGGCAAAGCTTGAGTGCAGAAGAGAGATCTCAATGCGTCTTTTATTGGTTGCCGACGATGACAACATTGGCGAGCCCGCCGCCAAGTCACTGACGCGGGCGGGATATGCGGTCGACCGCGCGCGCGATTTGTGTAAAGTGGAGAAGCTCTTCCAAAACCTGCCGCACATCGCGGGCCCATCGATGCCTAGCGATCGCCTTACGTTCCTTTTCGCAGTGGCAGCAAGCTCCGCGCTGAACGTCTCTACGCGCGCGGAAGGATGGTGGCTCGTCTTCATCGCCCTGCCCACAGTGTGGTCAAGGATCTACTGGATGTCCATTTCCCCTGACATGGCGGGCGCGGCCTTCGTCGGCTCGCCTGCCGGGTTGATGGCACAGCGCAGCGCCCGTCGGTTTGGCTGACCAGCCCTGCAGGTGGCCACGGCCATCTGCAGGGCGCTGTTCGCCGTGTTGATCCGACGCGGTTGGGCCGCACCGTGACCTTTGGATGTCTAACTCCGGAGTCGTTTTATCGCGCAGCGCGGCGACTCGGCCGCAATGTGAGGGGGCGGCTTAAGCCGCATTTGCGCCTTCCGGTACGCAGCGACGAAACCGGGGTCACCCGCCCGGACGCGCGCCAGCCAATAGGCGACATCGTTCGCGCATTCCTCCCTGTCCACGTCATCGAAACACTTAGAATCCGCTGACATCCGCGTCGCCGACCAGTAGAAGGCGAACAACTTTTGTCATGCGGAAAGACCGAGTCCGAGTCCGCTGTCATCACCGGAGCGCAGCCCGTTCCGAACGCCCCGCGCAATCGAATCTTCGTTATCGTGAGGCTCGTAGCTGAAAACCTGTTTTCCTCTGGTGCGAGCGTTGTGCAACACGCGAGTCACCACTTCGATGACAAGCTCAGTTGAACGAGAGGACGGCACTTCGGTGATCTGTGCGGCTACCGCGGCCGGGCTTAACATGAATTAATAATACGAAGGATGAAAAAATTTTGAAAATCACGTAGTTGTCGGCTGAACTGAACGGAAAAAAGCGAGATAAGCGATTCGTCCGTCCGACGCTTGAGTGACGCAGATCTGAGATCACATGCTGGCAACGAAAGTTCGATTCAAATACGCGGTAGTTTTCTACGCACTGCCCGAAGCTACGTAAAACGACGACGGCAATTCGACCGGTCCGGGCGGGTGCAGCGATCCATAAGGAACTCTTAAGCGATGTGTTGGTACGGTAAATTCATTCGTCGCAAACGCAGTTTCTTAGGAAGAAATATGCTACCAGTACCCGTCGAAGCCGTGCTTCGTAGTTCTTGGAAAGACCTTCGCCGACGGGTTTTTCACCGCAGGCATGCCTCTGAAGCGCACGCGGCCTTGACTAATATCGAATTCAGGCGTGGTAAGACTGACCCGGCGGAGCTAAGGGCAGCAGAAGCCTACGCACGCGATGTATTGGGTAGTGCATGTTATGCGCCGTGGCTGTATGTGTACACCGCACTCAACGGAAGGTTCAAAGAGGGATGGATTCCCGACAACTTCTATGGCTGGGTGGTGGTTCCGCTACTGAAGGGACACTATGGTAAGGTTTCCGAACTGAAAACGATGTCGCGGCAGCTATTCCAGGACGACGTCTTCCCTGACATTGGCTATCACGTCAATGGGATTTGTTTTTCCCCGGACTACGCGGCGATTTCATGCTCTGACCTAGAGCAAACACTTTTCAGCAACACCGACAAGGTCGCCTTCAAATCGGATCAAACGGGTCAAGGAAAGGGTGTCGTCATACTCAACCGACAGGACTTCGGTGCAGTCACAATCCGATCGCTCGGCAACGGCGTCTTCCAACGGTTCATATGTCAGCACCAGACTTTCGCTCAGTTCGGTTCTGATGCCGTCGCGACGATTCGTTTCACCACAGTAGTAAACGACGGCGGTGCCGTGTCTCTTCGTGCGTGTTACTTGCGTCTTGGGCGTGCCGCGGACGGTCATGTCCGGCCCGACACCGAGGTTTGCGTGTCGGCTGACTTGACCGATGGTCGCCTGCAAAGCACTGGCTATCAGAGCGACTGGACGAACATCGACGCGCATCCCGATTCGAAAGTCCAGTTCGACGGGTTAGGCTTGCCGAGGTTTCGGCAATGCGTCGATAAGGTACTCGAACTGCATGCGAAGTTTCCATTTGCACGCTGCGTTGGGTGGGACGTAACCGTCGATGTAACCGGAGAGATTGTCGTATTGGAGTGGAACGCGGAATACAACGACGTAAAATTCAGTGAAGCCACTCAAGGACCATGCTTCGCTGACCTCGGGTGGGAAAAGCTTTCGCAGCCGGGCCGTAATAAATAAAATGTAAGCGATGAACGACGTCGCCTAGGCGGTGCTGTCGGCGCACCTGTACGCTTTGCCGCGACTCGGCTCGCCGCGCGCCAATAGCTGGTCCTCGAATAGCATGCGACGTATTGACGGCATTGGAAAAAGCGTAACCAAGTCCGCTCGTGGCCGAACCCAGAACCTTTTGCAGCCGGACATGCTCTTCGAGAGAGCCAGATAAATGAACTGCCCTTCGAGAACTTACTTTGACGCTGATTGCAGTGTCGTAACAGCTCGCTGACAGTGATGCAGGCGTGCTATCACGCAGATGTCTCATAGCGCAGATCACGTTGCGGCGCACAGGCCGGCCTTGCGGTCGTGAACCGACACATCGCGTCTGCGACGCCGTTCACGATAGGCCCGCGCTCCATGGATCGGCCGGCAAATTCACCTGCCCAATGCCTCGCCGAAGGCCGCCACAATCGCTTCCGATGCCTCATTGATGCAGAATTGTCGCAAAGGCCACAACGACACGACCTGAATACGATGGACGACCCCGAATCGCTTTTCCTGGCACTGCCCGACGGCACTAAGGTCTCTGCTCTCCTCCAAATGCCGGAGGACGCGCGAGCCCTGTATGTCTTCGCACACGGTGCCGGGGCGGGCATGCAGCACGCCGGCATGTCGTCATTAGCCGACGCGCTTGCGGCGACCAATGTCGCCACATTGCGCTACCAGTTTCCGTACATGGAGCGGGGCTCCAAGCGGGTGGACTCTCCGGCCGTGGCACATGCTGCGGTGCAGGCAGCCGTCGCAGAGGCCCGCCGACGGCTGCCAGACCTGCCGCTCTTCGCGGGCGGCAGGTCGTTCGGCGGCCGCATGACCTCTCAGGCCCAAGCCATCTCCCCGCTCGACGGCGTCCGTGGTCTCGCTTTCGTCGCGTTCCCGCTACACCCGGCGGGCGCACCCGGCGTGGAGCGGGCACGGCACGTGGCGGACGTCACGGTGCCGATGCTCTTCCTGCAGGGCACGCGCGACAAGCTGGCCGAGCTTCACCTGCTGAGGTCGGTCGTCGAGACGCTGGGGCCACGCGCCACGCTGCATGTGGTGGACGACGCAGATCATTCGTTCCGCGTGCGCGTGTCCTCCGGCCGGACCGACGCGGAGGTCGTGCTCGAACTGGCACGCACGATGTCGGCGTGGTTCTTCGCCGAAGGAGAGTTCGTGCGCGATACCTGAGCAAGCGCAAGAATGCTTGTAGCAGAGTAGAGACGGCGAGCGGGCGAGCGCGCGGTGCTGCACTTGCCCGCTCAATCCCTTCGTCATCCGCAGATGGTCTGTCGCATTGCCACGGGAAGCGACGCCTGTCGCGTCGGCGACGTTCTCGCAGTGCCGAGTGAGTGAGTTTGTCCGATCCGCTTGCGGTTATCCGCCCGCGGAATCGCGGAGGGCACCTGCTTTGATCTGGCCGGCGCCGACCCGTGAGTGACCGCTTAGGGATGCGGCCGGAACCAGACTGGCGGAGCGTAGAACAACGCGCATTGGCCGGCCTCGCGTAATAGCTACTTGTTCAATCTCTCGGCCTCGCTCGGCTCCTCTCTGGGCTTGTAGCGCGGCCTGGGTTGTGGCAGCAGAAAAAAGGCGACGCACAGCAGTGCAATGGCCACTCCGATGCGCGACGCCGCGATCGCGACGGGAACTGCAGCAATCTGAACCAGCGTCGCAAGGCCATAGCGGCGCGTCATCTGCTGGAGGAAATCGGGCGCGAGCCGTTCGTCCATCAGCCGGCGGCCTGGCATTGCATAGAACCACTTCGCCATCCAGGTGCAGGCGGTCAGTGCAAGACCGACAACCAGGGTCACTGAGGCGACGGGTTCGAAGCCCGTGCCGAGGTGGAAGCACCAGACGCGGATTGGATAAGGAATGACGACGATAGCCAGCAGGAACAGGAGGTTGATCACGCCAAACCAGTGATCACTCTTAGCATAGATGCGACCCGAATAATGGTGTTGCAGCCAATAGGCCCCGATCACGACATAGCAGAGAACGAGCGCGAGATATTCGCGCCACTGCTCCGCGATGGCCGTTGCGAGGTCGAGGTAGCCGTGCGCGCCCTCGGGAGATCCGGGGACCTTGATCTCGACGATCAGCAGGGTCAGCGCGATTGCGAAGACCGCGTCGCTGAATCCCTCGAAGCGGTCAAGTCCGCGCTCGGCACCATGCGTTTCAGCGTCGGCAGGCTGGTTTCGCCTATTACGTAGCATCATGTGAGTCTTTCGCGCACGCCGGAGCCGCTGCTCGCGGCACGGCACGCACCATCCTTGTTGGACGATGTGAATTATGTCCTTCCATGGAAAGGCTGCGAACGCAGCGCCAAGCTGTCCGCGGCTAAGTATGACCGCTTTTGGCCGCTTTGATCTTACCCACGTTCGGTGGAGACCTTGAAAAGAGCATACTTGCTCTGTGAGGTGTGCCATGGAACATCGAGAAC
>NZ_JBFUPT010000053.1:0-14848 GCF_041360715.1 Caballeronia sp. RCC_10 | reverse complement strand
TGCAAAATCTTTCCATCCAGTCTACGTCACGCCTGTCGCATGCTTCCGAAACGAATTGTGCAGACGCTCCTTAACGCATACTCGTGAGTGCGGCTCGTGTTCGGCTTGCAGTACAGCTCAAATCAGCGAAGTCAGGAAACTCGCCCATTATTTAAGAGCGTGTCTTAGCGTAAAGTGACCTGTACACGGAAGGACTGCCGAGGGCGCGCGAGATGAAACGAAGTTACGCATACAAGGCATTCGCGATCGTTGTAGAGACTGATCCAGTCGTCCTTCCGTCAGACAACGCTAAACTGCGGGCGCCTGATGGCTTCTTCGCTGTCGTGCAAATTACGACCGAACAAGGCTCGCCCATCACATCGCCGGTACGGCTCTCGGGACTCGGCGAGCGCCCCTTTGCTACGGAGGCTGAAGCGCTCATGAGCGGACATACAGCCGGCCAGCGATTGATCGACGATCTGGCTGAAGACGAGCAAAACCCCGGGTCTGATTTCTAGAGCCTGTACCACGTCCTACTTCTCATCGAACAGTGCTCCTATTGGCGCCGATTTCCGCTTTGAGGAAACGCGCCGGAGCTGCCGTTCCAGTATGTACCGACCGCTTGCGGTATTGGCGTCGTGGGAAAAAAGCCAGTTGCGGAGTTTAATGGTTCAGCGGCCCGTCCTGCCCGGCTCAATTTGAGGATGCGGAAAACGGGGGATGCGGGCGGTGAGCACCGTCCCTTTCTCATCCGAAGCCACGCCCACAGTGCCGTCATGCGCCTGCGCGATGCACTTGCAGATATAGAGCCCGAGTCCCATGCCACGGGAGGCTCTTCGGTGCTCCGGCGACGGACCGGCCCGCGTCAAGGGGTCAAACAGTGTCGGCAGCGCATCAACTGGAATCGGCGCACCTCCGTTAGCGACCGCAAGCGTTATCTGCTCGCCGTCGCCCGCAGCCGTGACGGTAACCGTCCCTGCGCCGTGCTGAACCGCGTTCGTGAGCAGGTTGACGAGTAACTGACTCATGCGGGCACCGTCCCAGACGCCCGCAAGCTCCCCGCTGCCTTGAAATTCGATCCGCGCGTCGGGAAACGCAGCGCACACTTCATCGACCGCGGCCTCGCAAATGCGCCGCATATTTTGTTGCGTGAGCTCGACCGGAAGTGCATCTCCCAGGCGCGTTCGGGTAAAGGTGAACAGGTCGTCGATCAACTGCTTTAACCGCATGGCGCTGCGTTGCACGCTTGCGCCCGCTTTGACGCTCCTTGCCGACAGGTGCTCATCACGCATCAGAACCTCTGTTGCGGATTTCGGCGATGGTGATCAGTCGTTCCGGCGAACATGATCAGTCTGGAGGGTGGTGTTGCGCGGTCAATGGATTATAGCGACGGTGATCACGATCGGGCGTCAACGGGCTCGGGTTTCGTTTTCTTTCTCATCGAATCGCCCTTGACCGGAAGCTTGTGAGCCTGATGCACGAGCCGGTCGAGAATCGCATCGGCGAGCGTGGGGTCCTGCAGCCACGCATGCCAGTGTTCGAGGGGCAGCTGGCTGGTGATCACTGTCGAGCGCGTACCGACGCGATCATCAAGTACTTCGAGCAGATCGTTGCGCGCGGCCTGATCGAGATCCTGCAACCCCCAGTCGTCAAGAATCAGCACATCGATCTTCGCGAATTGCGCGAGCCGACGTGTGAAGCTGCCGTCGCCGTGCGCGATCTTCAGTTCCTCGAACAGTCGCGCGACGCGCACATAAAGCACCGAGAAGCCTTGACGGCACGCCTGCTGGCCGAACGCGCATGCGAGCCAAGTCTTGCCCGCACCCGTGGGGCCGGTCAGGATCAGGTTCTGCGCATTGCGCACCCAGTCGCAGCCGGCGAGCGTGGCGACGATGCGCTGGTCCAGCCCACGACTTTGCCGGTATTCAATGTCCTCGATGCAGGCCTGTGGGTTCTTGAGCTTCGCCGCGCGCAGCAAACGTTCGAGTCGCCGCGTATCGCGCCAAGCCATCTCGCGATCTACGAGCATGCCCACGCGCTCCTCGAACGACAGGCTGGTGCTGGCCGTGAGCGTCGACTGTTCCTCGAACGCGCGGGCCATGCCGTCCAGTTTGAGAGCCTTCAGTTGGGTAAGGGTGTGCTGCATCAACATCGTGATCTCCTTCGGGTCAATGGTAGTAGTCCGGACCGCGCACGTTCTCGTGCTCGGGCGAGCGCCATTCGGTGAGCGGAATCGGGAGCGAGGGCTGCAGGTCAAGCCCCGCGTCCAGGATCGACAGCACGGAGCGGCGCGTGGGCGAGCCGATCTTCAATGCGCGCTGGCACGCGGCTTCGAGACGGTGTTTGCCGTACTTACGCGCCAGCGAGAGCAAACCAAGACAGGCGCGATAGCCCATCTCAGGGTGGGGCTTGTTGGTCAGCAAATGCCGCACGACAGCCTCGGCGCCGGGGCCGACGGATGCACCCCAATTGAGCAAGCGTCCCGGCGTCCATTCCATGTGCGCGCGATGCGCGGCCGGCATGTGTTCGGCGATGGTCGTGTGTTTGCCTTTGAGGCGCGAGCGTGCGTGCGCAGCGACACGCTTGCCGCCATACAGGATCTCAACGCCGTGGCGTGTGATGCGCGCCCAGACCTCCTGCCGTACGAGGCTGTGCGGGACGCTGTAATAGTGGCCGCCGACATCCACGTGGTAATCGATGTTCACACGGCACTTCTGGAAGGTGGCGATCTCATAGCGCCGCACGGGCAACGGGCGCAGTACGGGCTGGTCCAGCCGTTCGAACCATTCACGACGGTTGCCTTCGAGCCGCTTGAACATCTCCGAAACCCAGCGTGCTCGAACCAGAACTCGACCAAAACTAACAAGGAAATCTACAATCGACACCGCGCAACGCCCGACCTTGCCAAACGGTCACGTTCCCGAAATCGGCGGTCACGTTCGCCGAAATACGCAATAGCCACTGCGTGTCTCGGTCCGCTCGTTGGGCGATGCCCCCAGCAGCTCGGTCATCTCCGCTTCCAGCACTTCCTGAAGCGCATCCTTCATGAGCGCCTTCATCAGGTCGCCGTCGCCGGCAACCAGCGCTTCCACTGGCGGCCGGTTCGTACTACGCTTGGTCGTGGCCATGGTGCAAGCCCTCCCGAAGGCAGGTTGACGAACTCGACACTCATCAACTTACACCACGGCCACTTCCTCAGCATTTTCCCGCCAGCAGCTTTTTGCACACTTCTCGGTACGTTACCCAGCGACAGCACCGGTGCACTTCGACCGCACTTCAACTTCGCTGGGCGCCTTCCAGTATCGCTGGTCTCGGGTCTCGCGGCCACCTATTAAACCAGCTCATATTGCCGGCTTGGATATCCAAAACTTGAATGTTCCATCATGGAGCGGAACGATGCTGCGCTCAATGAGAGAGGCTCTGTCGTATTTTCCCGCAGCCCGACCCCTTCATACGCTGACGCTCTCACATCGGCCCTCCGTACGGCATCTCGGTGGGCGGCAGAGCGGTAAAAGACTGGGCCGATCGACAGCAACCGGCACAAGCCAACCCAAGGTATGGGGATTGCCAATGGATGAGCTGCTACGTTCCCTCACTAACTGGAGACGTGATGCGTGATAGCAAATTCATCCGCCCGCTCGAAGCAGCGCTCACGGCTGCTGCGACTCTATGCTTTGTCGCGGCTTGTACAACTGGCGGAGACGACTCGACGCGCGCACACGTGCAGGCGGAGCTCGCGACGTATCGCTGCGCCGGATTCGATCCCGTCGCCGACGAAATTACTTATCCGGCTGACGTTGAGAGAGCTGAAGCCCGCGTCGCCGCGGGAGAAGGCTGCCTTGCTGATCATCATCCGCCGACTCGCCCATGACGAGGCGGCCCATTTCAACAAGCAAAGGACGGGCGAGAGCAATGTCGCCGTCGTTGAAGTGAGCTAACGTCGTTAACGCGTTGGTACGGACTATGGCCATAGTTGAACGCAAACAACCACATCGCGTTCAGCGGTCACCGCGCTTATCAAGTGCGCCCGCCTAGCCCGATAATCCTTCGAAGACCCACACAAGTACGCTGTAGCGAGGTCGGGCTTGCGCGAACGCACCGAGCGAGGCGTCGAACGTGGCGCCGGGCGCCCGTCGCAGCAGCCCTCATCATGAAGGAACGGCGTTGTCGCTGCGGTGTTATACCAATGTCGGACGAACGTTCCGGACGCGCAGTGCGCGCATAACCCCGAGGTGGGCCGTCGCTACGGGGCTACTAGCCGTCATGAATCGTTGTTACTGAAGTAGACGTAAGACGGCTGACGCATTGTGTTCTCCTTGCCGGCCGAGTCGCCCGAATCGGGCAGTTGAGGTATCTTGTCCCACAACAAAGCGCGGCCAAGCATTTGAGTGCGGTCGATTTCCGGGTGGTCAGTTTTCAGCCGGTTTAGGAACTGCTCGAACTCCGACACATACAAGTCGGTTTTGCCCGCGCTTTTTCCAAAGACTCCCATCTTCGTTCTCCTTGCTTTAAGCGCACACCATGCAACCCCGAGGCTCATCAAACCGGGCCCGCAAGCGAAAGCATCCGAGTTCGGGTTTTTCAAGGTCGGCGCAAACTACCTCAACACCTCTCCGCCACCGGACAATTCGCTGTGGTTGCCGTCGAATGAGGGCTGTTGACTTCTGCTCCGTCGACCGGGTGGAGTAAGCGACTGTCTTTTCGTGGTAGCCCCCGCGCCGCTTCCGCGACACAGGCATACGCAGCAGAATCTTCCTCGGTCAAGCCAGCACCCGGCGGGACCGTCCAGATTGAAAACGGACAAGTCTAGGCCGCTTCTAGTGACGTGTGCCATATCAATGAAAAATCCAAAAAGCGCGCTGCGAAGTCACGAATGCCAACAGTGCTCCCGATCTCTTCGGAGACTAACGCGGGCGTTCCGACGCAGGAGTGCCTGGTAGCTACATAACGGGAGCGCTCGCCATGAAATTCCGTTCCGGCCACCCTTGCCATCACGCCCGAGCCATAGCAACCTTGCATGGCGCCAATTGCGCAAACTCTGTCATGAACCGCGAAACGTTCCCCTGATGGGCGTACCTCCCTATTTGCAATGTATGACCGAACGAACGCACGGAAACAGGCGTCACGCCGCTTCCCCCAGACACCGACACCACTGTCCAACGCAGATTGAATGCGTATGCCTGCTTTCGGCGTCCACGAAAGGCTTCGATGATCAGCATGTCGTCTTCGAGAACTACCACCTCTCCATCCAGCGCATGCAAAGCAAAGTTGTCTGGTTGAGCTACTTTTAACCATCGGTGCATTCGTCTTCGGACTCGCGCAAGTCTATTTTCTGCTCGCAATAGCCCTTCCAACGTATTTAGGTAGCACGAGCACGCGGCCGGTCGGCGAGTCGCCGTGGGATGGCGCTCAGGGCCTGGAATGGACTGTGCCGAGCCCTGCTCCTTACCATACCTTCGAGGCCCCGCCAAACGTCATGTGAAGGAGCGTCAAAGCGAACCTGCCGCCCTGGAGATGTTGTTCTCGACGACTGTCAGGATCCGCGGATATCGACTCTCCTCGAAGAATGGAAGCATAGTAGTTTTTGCTGCGTTGACCGCAAATACCGACTCTATTTCCGCTACTGCACTGTGGCGTCGGAGGGCTCGTGTTTTGCCTAAACGGGTTACTGAAACGCGATGTGCTTCGAACTCCACTAGGCATCCCTTAGGATTTGCAACGGAGCGAACCGATGACGTGTTGCAAAGGTTGCCCGGCGTTTTGGGCCGCCTTCAGGGGCGTCATGACGCGGACTCTAACAACCGGGGGATCATCTAATCTGTCCAAGACGCTAAAGGGGCCGGTGAGGAGCGTTAGTAGTTCTGCAGAGCATGACTGTCCGTATAGGAAATCAAGCCACTAGGAATGTCAATTGCGGCTCAGGTGGCCAATCCCCTTCCACGCCATTGGTCTGAGTCGGTGTGGACTTAGCCCGTCCTAGGTCTAGGCGGGCTTTTTCTTTTCATTTGCTGCGCAGAAAAAAAGCGGTCGTTTCACGTTCCTCGGCATAAACCCGAAATTCCCTCGGATGGGGCGGACCGGTCGCACACACGATCTGCGGCGATTCCATGGACGCTGCGGGCCGTTGCGGTTGTCGCGGAGCGCTTCCCCTGCGTCTGGAACCGCACTCCCTCTCCGCACCGTGAAGCTCCGGTGTGATTGACTTCTTAAATAGGAGCGCCCATCTTCATGGCACGCCAAGCCAGGCGGGACGCAGTTCGGACTCTTCCGCGTCGCGTGGCCTGCCCCGCGCCCATGCCGCTCGATGAACTGCAAGCAGGTCTAGCGTGAGCCGACCGCAGTCCACCGCAGATAGCGCGAGGCCGATCGACCTAGCATTGTCACCTCCCGGAAAAAGCTTAACGAACAGCGTGACGTTCCGATATCCGGACGTATCAAGCTTCGCCTGGTACTGACACGGAGCGACAACGTCTTCGTCCGGAAGAAGTTGCGCGGCATCTCGGGGCCGTATCGCACGGCGTTGAATAAGTGCTTGCCAGCGTGCTTCGCCGTTAGGGAAATAGCGTTGAACCTCTACCGCATCCGTCCGCTGAAGCCGCAGTGTCTGAAGGCAGCGCTCCAAAAGATCCTGTTCAAGGGGGCGAAGGACAGCCAGGTCGAGCGGGTACGTGAAGCCGTTATAAAGTCCCGCAAGGAACTGTGCGACGAACCCAGCCTGTGGCGAATCGCCCTCGGCGACAGTCAGCAAATGCCAAAGCGCGTCCAAGCCCGCGTCCCTATCCTGGGCGCGCATCTCCGCCGCGCGTTGCGCGGGTGGAGTCGCCCCATATGCATTTGCCATGAACGTCTCGACGGTCTGGGCAAGGGCTTCCCGCAGATGATCGGGAACCTGGAAAGTGATTGGTCTGTAGCCCGGCTCTGACTCGTGTGCCACGATCGTCTCGATATACAGTCGGCATAAACTTTAGCTCGCGGTCGTAAGCCGGGCGTCGCCACGGCAAACGCATGTCATTTGTTGGCCCCGCAATGGCTGGTCCCAGGTAGCGCAACCGTTCGTATGCGCGCAAAGACAACAGTATCGATGCCGCCCCTAGCCGCAATGAAGGCGGCGTCCTTCGACCGACGGCAGCGCGCACGCGCGGGCGCCAGAAATACGAACGAGACCGCCGCAGCCGGACATGCCGAAGGCGAGCAGCCGAAGACATGGCGGCTGGGACCTGTCCGCAAGGACGGCGAACCGGCGCAGGACGGTCGTCCTGTTTGGTGTGAAATACGCAAGCAGAAACTCGCCGCCTGAATCCGACCGTCACGATGTGCCGTACACACTCTTGACGTATGCTCTCGCCGCCATGACACAACTCGCTATTCGCGCGCGCTCCTTCAACGCCTCGCCCGACTCCTCGTTCTGAATGGGGCGACCCGATTCCCATGCATGCTTGTCTCCCTCGTCGCCTTGTCATTTGCCTTCCACGATGGCAGGCGTAACGAGGCTCACATGCCCCTCCTTGCTGGCAGATGATCACTGAATCTCCGTCTGCCGTCTTGCGCCGTCCCAGTCGCATATGGCACGGGCCTGACCTATGTCTCGGGAGTCGCCGGCTAGATCGCTACATCGTTGTTGTTGCCCGACGTTTCTCCGAGACACTGGCACACCATCTTCGAAAACCGTCTTGGGGGGTATGGCGTCTGCAGCATGCCATTCGGACGGACGTTCGCGCTGTCGTGTCTCCGGTCGTCCGATCGGTTGCGTTGCTTTGCCTGCCCTGGTCTGGCCTGGCACGACAATAGCAATGACTTCTCCGAAAGGGCTCCGGATTCGTTGCAAACGCTTAGTCTCGATGAGGACGGTCACTCAATGTCTCTTTCGGAGCTCGGAGTTTTCGCCAATGAGGAAAGTGCACGAAGGGTTATGGTGTCGTCGGCGACCGCATTCATCCCGACGACGATCTCCCCGTCCCACCCGGTGCGACCATGTGCTCCCTAGCAGGCTCAAATTGGGGACCGGCGCAGTCGGTGACGTGCAAGACACGGTTGATCGAACGGCCCCCGGCGCATCGATCATTCGGTACCAGTGAGGCGTCGACCGTTCGAGTAGCGGCGAACCGACGTACAGCTTCGGTCGCCGCCACATGACCGGAGTGACCCATACCCTAGCAACTTGCAACCACCAGGTAGTCTGGCCATGACCGCGCTAAATGGAAAGCGACCCAAATTGATACTATTCCCCACCCGGGACGTCCCGCCGGCACCAGGCGCTAGTGAAGATGATTTCATCATCTATGCGTCGTCGCGCGGTAGCGCTGCGAGTGGCTACTACGGTACTTTGAAAGTCGTCAGAAAAACAGACGGTCGATTATTGTTTCCATTCGAAGGCGCTGAGACACTAGGTCCCTTCTCATCGAAGGCCGTCGCGATTGCCGCTGCCCAAGACAAAGGAAAGCAAGTCGTTGCGAATGATCTTGCTTACCCCGAGCTTTGAGGACCATGCGTACTGCCGCTGAGGCCCGCTCGCCGCGATAATCCGCTGTAACGGCGGTACAGTCGTGGGCCTCGCGACGGCCCTGCTCGCAGACCGCGAATCAAGGTCGATTGCTCATGCGTGAAGCCCCAAGGTGGGTGCGTTGACCCTACGGTGGTGCGGACGGGCATCGCGTCTTGCAAGGGTCCACGCTTGTTGCTCTCGACGACAAAAAGAGTCCGAGTGCTTCTGGGAGAGCGCCGACCGATGTGCAGCGACTTCGGCATGTCAACCTCCTTCGATTAAGTTCCCCGCGATATATGCATACGCCGCTCCAAGCCCTTGACATCCATGACATCGTCGGCTCCGTGCAGCGACTGTCCCGCAATGCTCGAACGCTACTACAAGGATTGCTTGCACCCGACGGGGCCGACGTATGCATCCAGCGCATACACCTCGTTGCATCCGTGGGAAGACTTGGCCGATACACGGGCGGCTTACCTGGTATCGGGCACCCATACCACCATCCAGCGCTCGCATGCTCTCGGTCGAAAACGCGCACCAGCAGAAACTCATCGATGAGACACCGTCGACCAGAGCGCGTTCATGACTCTCACGAGTCGTCGGTTCCCCCCGCGTGTACACGGAACAGCTCAAGCCGCAACCATGGTGTGCATATAACTGCCCGTTCGCGCTCGTGGTCCCCGTGATCGACAAGCTGCGCTCCGGTGCAACGGTTCCGGGGACGACTACGCGCTGGGAACGCATTTGCTCAAAGGCGCTTTGCGATTGAGGTGTGATCCCGCCGTCCGTTCCGGAGGTTCCGACCGCGCTTGCGTCTGGCGCATCCCAGGTGCACCTGGCAGCAGGAACTCGCGCCCGATATGGCTCGCCAGTTCATTCACGCGCGCGACAAAACTTCGAAGATACTTGTGCAGGCCGCCTCCCAGGATCGCGACGATGTCACCGCGTTTCAGTTCGACGCTCAACTGCGCAGCGAGTCGTGCGGCGTACGAATCACGGCGTCCCTTCGTCAGGTGAGCCATGACTTCCTCCATTTCCGATAGGCTGGAGGCCATCGAGCGTGGCCAGTCGCGATAGAGAATCAGCAGGGCCGCGACGCGCTGCGGCGTAACGACATCCCGATAGACCCGCCGATAAGCCTCCAAGCCGGAAACGCACCCCAGCACCGCCGTCAAGTGGTAGTAATCAAAATGCTCCACGGGAGTATCGGCGCACTGCTCAATCATCTCGAGCTTGACGTCGAGGATACGGGCGGTGTTGTCGGCCCGCTCGATCGAGGCACCAAGCAGCATGAAATAAAATGCGTCGTCCCTGACGAGCGTGCCGCACTGCACGCCACGCGACAAATGCGAGCGAGACTTGACCCACTCGAAAAACGCAAGTGGCTCACGGTCAAGAATGCCATCCGCCAGCATGCGCTCGCAGTCCAGCCACGTCATATTGAGCGTCTCCCATAGCTCGCTATTGGTCGAGCCGCGAACTGCACGCGCATTCTCGCGGGCAGCCCGCACGCAACTGCGAATGGACGAGGGATTGGTCGTGTCGCGCGACATGAAGTCGATGACGTTGCGGCTGTTTATGCCGTCGTGCCGGGCAGCATACGGGCCGTTCAACTCAAATATCGACAGCACTGCACGCCAGCCAAGTTCCGCGTACTGATCGGAGTGCGGCAACAGCAAGAGCTGATAATTTGCCTCGAGCACGCGCGCGGTATTTTCGGCGCGTTCTGTGTACCGAGTCATCCATAAGAGATGATCGGCGGTGCGGCTAAGCATGGCTTTTCTCGCTTAAAAGTAAACCTAATGTGTAAAGACGCTTGGCATTTGCGTTCCAACACGCAGCGCTCCGCAGTGCGGCCCCTTGCGATCCGTTTTCGCAACCGAACACTCGCAGATGCACCTCGCATTACCCAAAGGCATTTTTCCACTCTGCTACGCCGCGATAGCACGAGTGGATACAGATCGGACCGCCAAGGTGGGACCCGGCCTTCAACGCAGTGCTTTGAGGAGCGCACGCAGGTCTGCCAATTGCGCCGCCGTCGACGGGCATCCGATTAACACGCCGTTTCGTCTCGCCGCATCCGTTTCTCTGACACAACGTGAGGAAGATGGGGGAGCCAGTACTACATACCCCTCTGTGGTTGAAGCTCACAGGTGTAGCAACGTTGTCGAGCATTAGCTTTTCGCCCACATATAACGCGCCATGTCCAGGACATACAAACGACGGCTCTGCGTTCGACCGAGGAAGCAATGTACGCGGGCTCGACGGTGCACTCAAGCGCGCTGCGTTGTCGCCCGGGCATCTCCGCTGCTAGCGTGCGCGCCTGTCCGTATGAGCACTATGTAGAAACACATAAAAGCCAGCTATCGCAAGACCAACTGCGAGCGCAACGCCGAACATGAGCATGACGACAAGTGCCCCTCTGTTCGTCCAAGGTGTTGCAGCAGCGCCCATGGCGGCCACATTTTGGCTCGTCGCTGTAACGTATATCGCGCCCATATTCATTTCGATCCAGATGCAGTAAGTGTTCCGGTGATGGCGCTGCATTTGCCATTCCAGCCCCCGAAGTTGACTCGCTCGCTTTGTGCGCAGAAACGCTCAGCAGCACACAGTGATCGCCGCCTTTGCGGCGCGGGACGAATGCGAGAGTCGAGCTCACGCTGTGGTGGCAGGGTTCGATACTTATTGCTGGAATGGACAAACGCCCGAGTCTGTCTGGACCTTTTACGTCGCTTGGCTCGATAACTGCCTCGGTTAATGTTCGACGACTTATGCCGGAGACCGCTCATGGTAGGTCGGCCCGGGCCGACCTTCCGGCACGCTGAGGCCAGCGAAATGCTCAGAGATTCCTGCCTCCTCGTTGGCAATGAACGGCTACGCAAACCCGCTTGTTGCTCAAGCCATTGCGATGCCGCCCTTTGTGACCGCTGGGGCCAGGCAGAGTAAGACGCCATCGCAGGTGTAGAACGCAGCGGCCGGTATCGCTACGGCGCAGGAGGCCTGAAGGTTTGGCCCGCAATGCACGTGAACGACGCCTCATGGCCGCACGAAGCCAATTGCGGCGGGCAGTCCTCCATACTTGCGGTGATCAATCAGCTTCGCGACAGCCATGAGTGCCCGTTAAGTATGCGGCGCGAACTTCGCGATTCGCCGTATCACCGCAGTCCGGCAGTGTCTAAGAACGCATGTCGGGCGCTGAGGTCACAGGCAACTATGATTTCGGTTCATCCCCGATCAGAAGCGTTGCCGCATATCCGAGCTATCGTTGTACTTGCCATCTCAGCATCGGACGCGTCGTGTTCGGCAATATCACGCATGTCCCGCCAGCGCCGAGATCGTCACTCAAACTAAAAATGTCACTTCTTGAATTCTTCTCGAAGGCGTCCGTGTTCGGAGGTGAAAAATTGCATTCACTGGCAGCGCAATAAAGTGTCAATTTGCAGATCTGCGCATCAAATGTCAATTTACCTCACCACCAAACTCGCCCATCGCGTTACGTCCTACCGGCGTCCGTTGCTCGAGCAAGCTGCTGCTCGAGGCAAACCCGAAAGTGATTAGCTTCTGCGAGCGACCCGGATATGTTCCGATCGAACGGAAACCGCCGTCTTGCCAATTTCTGGGTGCGTTTCGTGATCGTGAAAGAATTGGATATGCTAGTCGAAGAATCCAGCAACTCCGATGCAGAGGCGTTCCGACGCGATCTTGACGCCGCATCTCACGTCCGACTTGTTGCATCGGGTGAGCTCGCTGCGGCGCGTGTTTGGACAGACGACTGGCAACGCATCCCCCCCGGACCGGGTCACGGGAAGCGCGAAGTCGTCCGGATTCGCGTCGAGCAAGATTGAGCGAAAAATGCAGCGAGACATAAAAGCGTTCTTCCATGATTACCGGTCGGCACAGGAAGAAGGCCTGAGTGCGATCGTAGTGGCTTCTTCGCGGCTCTGCAAAGCGCGCGTTTATCGGCCTCTCTGCGTCGTCAGTTCGAAAACCGAATCGAGGACTTTCATGCACTAACTCCTCCCTCGGCTCAACCAATATGAGCGGCGTGCCGGGCGCTCCGGATTTTCCGCGCGCGCCAGCCAGCACGGGAGACAAGGCTCATTTGGAACAGTCCTTGCGCGAGTCGGAGAAAAACGAAAGGAGGCAAACATGGCATTCGGCACAAGCCCGCCGAGAAGGTACCAGACTTCAGGCATCTACAAGGTCGTTAAGGAAGGCGCCGGCGGATCGGGTTTCGAGGTGACCTGCGTCGAGGGCGAGCATTTTCCGCCGAACCGAAGCGGCAAAGGCGCTCACTACGAACTCGTCCGTGCTGTGACGCATTCGCACAAGCACAGCGAGCTCGGGAGCGGCGACCAACTTCAAACGGGCATCGTGGACGCACGACGCAGCGTTTTTTGCTTGTCTTCGGCTCAACGTGCATGCCAAGTAACGTCATTTCTGTAGCTCGATCACTCGCGCACCTTTCGCCGCGGGCGCACAGCGTGCCGCGGCACCGCATCCGCCACGGAGCATCAATGACCGAGCAAGACACCCAACCAGGCAAGCCCAGGCGCATTGCACTCACAATGCAGGGCGGCGGCGCCATTGGGGCGTTTCAGGCCGGCGTGCTTGAGACGTTGCACGAGGCGAACCTTGAACTCGACGCGTGTTGCGGATCGTCAATCGGCGCCATTAACGCCGCGATTTACTTCGGCAATACGCCGTCGCGTCGGATTGACCGCTTGAGGGAGTTCTACGATCGCGTCTCGGTGCCGGGCACAGCGATCCGCGACCAGATGCTGGCTTTTAACGGCGCAAGGATGTTAGGAGGTGACGACTTTCGCCGTGTGCTCGCCGAAGCCGACCAGGGTTATGCGATGGCCGCAGGACTTCCCGGCTTTTTCACCCGCCGATCGGCGGTGCCATGGACCAACGGCACCGGCGCGCCGGAACTGGCCAGCATCATGGATCTTGCGCCGCTCTATCTAACGCTTGAGCGCGTGTGCGACTTCGAAGCACTCAATCGAAGCAGTGCGCACGTGAGCGTCGTCGCGACAAACGTGCAGACTGGCAAGGTGCACTATTTCGATAATCGCGGCGGCGAGCTCCTTATACCGATGATCGTTGCCTCCGGTAGCTTGCCGCCGTGGTTCGCCCCAGTCCAAATCAACGATGAGTGGTTCTGGGACGGCTCGCTGGTTTCAGCGGCGCCCCTGCACCATCTCGTTGAGGCCGCCCCGGCAGACGTCGAGACAACCATTCTCCGGGCGGACCTATGGGCTCCGGACGGCCAAGTGCCGGACAACGTGAGCGATGCGGAGATCCGTCAAAAGAATATTGAGCACGGGAGCCGGGCCGCCGCATACCATGAGGCGTTAGATGAGTCACGCCATTTGAAATCGCTACTCGCCTATGCGCTGGACTGCATCGATCCTGCGCGACGCCAGTCGGATCCGCAACTGATGAATGCCGCTGCGCTCGCCAGCATGAAGCCGATCTGCATCGTTCCCATGGACTATGAGGCTTCGCAACGGGGGTCGCACTTCAAGGACGGGCAATTCAGCCCCGCAGCCATTAAGACGCACTGGGGTTACGGGCGAGAGGCGGCCAAAGCCGCGCTCGAGCGGATGAACGGTACGGCGTGACGCAATGAGCCAAGCCGACCACGCCGCGCCGGCCAACGTCTTACAACGGTCAAAACTGCGCATTGTCGTCAGCAGAGTGAGCGTGACTCCTGGCATGCCGGCCATGGCAATGTTCGTGCTGAATAACCCGTGCGACTGCGACTTCCAGGTCGTCAGCAGCGCCTTCGAGATCAAGCGCACGCCCATCGGCGCACGCCACTCCTTGCCAAAAGCCGGATGGGGTTACGCGGTGACCGACGCCGTAAAGCCCGGCACGTTGCTCCCGGCGGGCAGCGAACTATGGGCGACCTGTGAGGCCGACACGCGCACGACATTCCACGGAGCCGTTCCAGCGACCGCGCCATCAGCCCTTGCGCCGCATTACTACTTCTCTGGCCGGCTGCTCTACCGCCGCTTTCGCGGTGAACTGATTGAGACCAGTCTGTATCGTAGGCTCTCCTATCCGGAACTCGAGTGCTCAATCGTTGAGCCGAGCGATGCTGGACTGAACAAGGAAGGCGTCGTCGTGTTCTCCACTGCATGATCCAAGGCCAATACGCGGAGGCGCGGCTTCACAAGGCATGGCGATTGCCAGGTGCAAAAGGATCTCACCACGTATCGCTGCGCCGGATTCGATCCGGTCGCCGACGAGATTACCTATCCGAGCGACGGGTCCTGAAGACAGCCCCTGGAATTGCTAATTTTCTGGCTCTTTTGAAAACGGAGTGGGTAACGGCCTTCAGCGGGCATGCGAGTTGAAGGCGGAGAAGTCCAGTTTGCC
>NZ_JBFUPT010000052.1:0-15492 GCF_041360715.1 Caballeronia sp. RCC_10 | reverse complement strand
CAGGCAAACTGGACTTCTCCGCCTTCAACTCGCATGCCCGCTGAAGGCCGTTACCCACTCCGTTTTCAAAAGAGCCAATTTTCATTGTTGTATCCCCGGGTGCGCATTTGGCAAACCTGTTATATGAACTGCGGCAAAAGCGTACCACGCTCAGGTCGACAGCTGTCCTGCAGTTCGGTACCTGGCCCACAAAGGTCGCGCGAATGAAGCCGCCCGCCGACGAGTGCGTGCGCGCTGCGCCTGAGCCACGGGACGACGCGTCGAGAAATCGCTAAACTCAAGCTACTGCGATTCGGTTCGGAAACACCGTGGGAGCCAGCTATGAGGCGAGCAAGGGTCATCTGGCCGATGGGCGCTTTGGGTGGATATGGTCTGAGCTTACTCGTCGGCTGCCGTCTCGGTGCCGACTACCCGAACCCAACGGCCAACGCGGTCTTTTGACTCCTTGAATCGCCCTTCGTCGCCATGTGGGCGTTCGCCGGTCTGCGCCGGAAACTGCTCCCGAACGAGGTGTATATCTAGCCGCGGTCCGCGCGAATCATCTGGCCCGCCATTCCGTTCTTCTACTATCTCGGGCTCTGCTGGTATGCCGGCCTGGACCTGACGGTACGTGCCCATCTGACGGGTGCCCTGCTGTGTGCGGCCGCTTCTGCCTACGGGTGCTCGCTTATGCCAATATGGAAGTCCTTTCTCGACCTCCCGGACAAGGCCGGATTCCACGGCCCATTGGTTAATTTCTTCAAAGCTGGTTTGAATACTTTGATGCGCGAGCGCGGCCTCCAAAAGCCGGCCGCTGACACTCACAGGTTCATCGGACGAGACTACGTGCCCCAAGTTGAGTCGACTTCCAATATGCCTGCACGCCGAACGGTCATGACCGTAGTGTGGACGGTGAACGATTTGCCCGAGCCGTATCGGCTTGCCGTTTTGAAAAACATGGCAGACAAAGGGCACGACGTGGTTCGCTTCGGGGCGACAGGCAAGGGCATCCAACCGAACTACGAGACCGGAAATTCGTCCGAGACAGTTGCCTACAACGGCGGCAACCACCAGCCCAGCGGACGCAAGCGGTACAACCGTAAGCACCTGCTCGACACATATCGCCGCGATGGCTCCACAAGCCGGTTCGTCATCGCCCAGGAGGCTCGCGCGACAGTCGACGATTTCCTGGACGCTTTTCGAGCACTCAAGCGCATCTCGCGCGACGCGCTCGCAATGCTTGATTGCCACGCCGATGCGCCCGCAGCGCGCGCCACCCTCGAGGAGCTCGCGCATCACTTCGAGCCGGGCGCCGATGAACAACGCGTTGAAGCGCTCACAGATGCCTACATGACGTTCGCGGAGCGGGTAGCTCAGCGTATCAAGCTGCCCCATGTTACCGGACTCGACGTCCTGGCGACGTGGGATGCGGCGACGCAGGCATGGACGCTCAAACCGGAAGTGAGACGAGCGCTAGAAGACAAGCTGGCGGCCGAAGCTCAATGGACCGCCTCGCTGAAAACCAAGCGCAACGTCACGAAGAACGAACGTGTCGGGCACGACCAGTACAGCAGGGAACTCCGTGAGCTGTGGGACGGCCGGTGCGCAGTGACAGGGTGCTCACATCCCTCGGTGCTCAGGGCGTCTCATGCGACGGCGTGGGCAGAAGCGTCGGATGTAAGTCGCGATCCATTCAACGGGCTGCTTCTTCACGCCAACCTCGACGCCTTGTTCGATAACGGAGAAATATCGTTCGACGATAAGGGGAAGATGCTCATCTCGCCGCGTGTCCCGGGCGAGTACCTGGACACGCTAGGCGTCCCCAAAGGCGGGCGCTTGTGGCGCATCTACCCTCGGAATCTACCCTACCTCAGGGCGCACAGAAAAAAATACGGGTTTTGACGGCAAAGGAGAAGCCGCACGTCCGGGCTAGCTCGCACTTCTGTCCTCTTGGAGACGTCATATCCGACTCAACGAGCACTTTTGCTCGGCGACGTGAGGAACACATCAAGAAGGACTGCCGTGTGCATGCAATGCGTTGCTCATAGCCGTGACGCTGCCTCAGACGTCGAATTGGTATCACGAGAAAGCCAACTGGCAGCAGTGATGCTCGAGCGACTGCGACCCGCACTCGACTGCCTTCAGCTAACCGGCGACGTCTTGGCTGCTGCTGGCGACTGCTCTTCGACGCACATCATCGCTTAAGGTGGTGGAGCGGGAGATGGTCGAGCGGGACGTCTTGGAGGCGATGGAGGCGCATGCTCAGGCTTGGCCGCAAGACGTGGTGAACTTGGTAGTAATTGGGCCACCCAATGCGCCTAATTGCTCAAGCCGAGAATCCACAGCCGTCCGCGCGGACTTTTGGCGACATTTCGAGGCGTGCGATTAAGCCCCGCGCGCTCAACACGCGCGGGGCTTTGAGGGAACAAACGCCCAGCAAAACGCCATGTCACTTTGCACAGACGCGCGGAGCTTAATCAAACTCCGCACAACCCGCAGCGCAAAATGCGACCGCATCGCGACCGTCACCGACTTTGCCAGATTCCGCGCCTTATCGACCTCAGACAATTGCACGGCGCTAATCTCGGGCAGTGTGTCTCCGCTGAAGAAAGCGGCATTGAAAGTTTCGCGCGTTGTCAGGACCTGGGCGAGCGAAGAGCGTCACGACCTGCTTGGCATGGAAAACACCGCGTGTATGTGCCGGTCCAGCGTCGGACATATGAGTCGCATCGCTACCGGTTCAATGACGACCCTTATGGAAACTACAGTACAGCACTCGGGCAACTTGCGGTCGCCCATGGCTGCACTTAGGTGCTCGCCGGGGACGGGCCAATGCTGCTCATTGCGGCAACCCCGCGGCGAACAATTTGCGAGCAATAGTGACGACGTCGTCGTCCGCATCGACGCGAACAGGCGCGTGTTCAGCGACCGGCACGCCGTCTTTGCGCACGAACGTCGCTCTTGCTGCTCCTTCGCTGATTTGGATGTCGAACCGCATCGTGATTCTGCCGTCGTCGCACACAAAGATTGTTAGCGCGTCTGCATGAGGGTACGGTCCCGGCGGCTCGACTTTGAGCAAAGCACGAGCCGCACGCTCCCAGAGGTCTTCTCCCGGGATGGGCGTATACCGTCCTGTGGCGACAAGGGGCATTGCAGACGCAAGGTCATGAGCGAAATAGGCTCCGGCGTGTACGCGGACTTCAGTCATCGATAAATCCTCGCTCGTAAATAATGGCACGCGAGCCGACTACTATTTGACGCGTTATGCGACGGCGGCCGGTGTTCACAACAGGCTGCACTGGAACTTGCGTTGTTCTACGGCTGTTATAGTCACGAGCGGCACGGCCGGGCGACACATCGATGCCCAGCTTTCTGAAGGTTTCCCACGCGATGTGTTCGAACGTCGCTGCTGGCGTCAGCTCACCCGTAAACTTATTGACACGAGTTTTTGCGTAAGCTCCAACGCTCACACGGATGAGAATCTTCGCGCGAACGAGTCTTGCGAGTACCCGACCGACCTGTGCATTGCTGCCAAGATGTCGGAGTTCTGCGCGAAGAATCACTACGTCGCTGGTCTGTTCAAGAAATCGGGCGACACGGTCTTGTACTGTCATTGTCTCGCATGACATTAACTCGGTAGTCGGGCCCCGCGCCGGAGCTCAAGAACCAGCCAGCGAAGCCCGCGGAGTAGCCGCAAATATGGCGATACGTTTGTTTGCTGAACGCGCAGCGATTCGGCGTTCAAGGGAGCTTCCGACGGAGCTCGGGGCTCGCTATGTCATCAATACCTCGGAAGGCTGATGCCACCTTTTCGATATCCTCTGCATCCACGCTTGATTCTTCGAAATGCTGTCGCCAATCGCGAACGACGTCCCACGCTTCCGCGATGTACTCGCAGGCGAGCTCTTCGGAAAGCCAGAACTTTTGATGCCATGAAAAGGCATTGTCGAGTGTTGCCGCTCTTCCTTGTTCGCCAACCTGCAAATGCAGGAACCGCTCGAAAGCGAAGCTCGGTCGCGGCACAACGTCGAAGCAGGGACTCAGCTGCCACGTATGAAAGGCGTCGTTGTAGATATAGCCGGTGTTGCGAAGATGTCCGTCATCATTGCTCACAAAGATGTCGACGAGCATGCGCTTATAAATTTGCGCGGCATCGTCAAAGCCCACATTGGTGCGGCTATGCTCCAGCCCGGCAGCCGCGATATCGGCGTACGACGCGAAGCGAGAATCGGACTCATTGCGGCCCGTCATCGACAGTGCGCTCACGTAAAACGCGCGATGCTCGACAGTTCCGGGTCCCGGTTCGGAGAATCGCTCTTGACCTAACGGGTGCGATTCCGAACCGCCCGAAGGAGCCCAGAACCGGTCAAATCGCTGAGAGAGGAAAACCTTGCGGTCACCGACCGCCACTGTTTTGACCCCAGGCACATGGACACCAGCCTTTGCCGCCAACGTCAAAGTCGCGTACTCGACAGTTGAGACGTCGAACGGGTCGCTCCTGGTTGGGAACTTCGCAACCCACAATACGCCCTTCTCGTCGCGGAACGAAGCTTTCGGCCGAGCTCCGCCGAGGCCTGTTCCCTGAGTGAAAATTGCTTGTAGCTCGGACGGCAGCGAAAGTCCGTCGTCGATGCGAACGGCAGCCTCAGTGAGTTCTGCCAAGCAGACCGATTCCTCGCTTTGCGGGGATAGCTCTGTGGACGACTCCAACCGGAAGTCAAGCGCGCCGGCCCGATGCGGCCCTGCGTGCAACAAATACTCGGCCTCCTTGAGTCCATTCAAAGGAGCACCGAGCTTGCGCTGAATGACACGGCGGCCGAACGCATCGGGTGTCGCGTCGCGGAATGCGCCGAACAGCGGCAAGTGATTCTTCGGCACTCGCAGTTCGCCCGGCGTGAGTAATTGTTCAGGGAACGACAAGCTCACCGGGTCCAGCCCGACCCGATTCGGCAGTGCGTTATACCCTTCGTCATATTCGAACGTCGACGACACATGGCCGTCAGTCTCCTCGGCCATGACGAGCCTGCCACAACGGGTCCAATTGCCATCGAGATGAGCGAACACGAGAAGATGCTCTGCGCTAGTCATGCTGTCTTCCCAAAAGTAGCCTCGAGCTTAGACTCAAGCTCAAAGCGTACTCCTGGCTCACCAATGCCGAACATCTCATCTGTCTTCACGAGATGGTCACGGCACCACTGCGGCCAGCCTTCTGCGTCGTCGTCGATTGCAAGCCATCGTGCTGGCCGTCGGCGGAGCACGTCCGACCAGATTTGCATACCTCGTGACGAAGCCATGAACGCTTCGCGGTCCATTTCACTATGGTACGTCGCCCCAATGACACGGTTACGAAGGCCCGTCGGCAGATTCGAAGACAGTCGAGGAATTCGTCCGCGGTACCTATTGACCCATGATGTACTGAGAACGATTCGGACGTCGGGATAGTTTGTTAATAATCGGTCGAGCAACGGCGCTTGCTCAAAGAGTTCATGACCCGGGCAGTTCAATAAGAAGGGCCCGACACCATGCTTCGTGTAGACCTCGCTGGGGTGAAGGCATCCATCGAAATCGACGTACAAGATGTACCCACCGCAATGCTTAGGCGGCGGAACGTGGAAAGTGGGTTCAGAAAGTCCTGTCAACATGTCACTGTCCACAACGCACGAACGGTCGAAGTACCCGAAAATCGCATTCCAGAACCGCCGAAGGTTGCAGTCCGGCTGCATCGAGCAACATGCTTAAGCCTGGTGAGCAGGTCATTTTTTTTTCGTGCAGTGACAGCCAATCTTGGTGGCAGCCTGTGAGTCGTACTCACTCGTTTGTCCTCTCATGTCGGTATCGAGGTCGTACGCCCAAGGTTTTTGCGTCTTCACTCCGCTGCGGCACAAAATTTCATTGAACGCATCGAAGTCTGCGCTCACATGGCCGTCTGCGACAGAAGTGCTAGCGAATTCGACGGGCTCACTCATAACTCTCATAAACACAGGGCTTCCTTGCTATCGAGCTTCGTCCCCACTCAGGCGTTTGAGGTATTCGAATGCAGCCGTGGCAACGGATACAATGTCGTGCTCTTCGCACCGTAGCGTTGCATTCATCTTCGTCGTGTTGGCGAGGGGTTGTGCAGCGGATATTTGCCACTCCCCTGCTACGCGATGGACGCAAACGAAACCTTCCAAGACGCTGCCCGATTCACCTTCGAACGATTTCTCGATAAACGCAGTGAAGACGCTGGTGTGCGGATATGGCGCGAACGGATATTCGAAGCCGAATTCGTTCATCGTCGCGCCAGCTCGGCGCCAGAGGGGCATTCGGGGGTCAAGCTCGGCGGACACAGTGTAGAGTGGCTCTACTGTCGCGGGTGCTGCCTCGTGGTGTCCTTCAAAGAACCTGACCGTAGTTCTCGTGGACTCCTGAGCCCGCACCATCGCAGAATGCCGAACCCGCTTGTAGTCCTTGTTGTCATCCAGCATTTCGATTGGGCGGCGGCCACCTAAGTGGCCCCACGCTGAAAGCAGGAAGTCGAGTCGGCTGGTCTCAGAGACAGATTGAAGTAAGCGGCAAACTGACTGCAGGCGCTCTGGGTTGATTCGAGGGTTTGCAAAGATGCTCGGATAACACGTGACTCCATCAACGCAGATGCCAAAGACGCGGCCTTGCTCAACGAGCACTTCAAGCTGCTCGTCCGTCATGGACAGCAAGCGAAGAAGCAATTCACGCGAAATGAGCGTCCCGTCTTCGAGCATGCCTCGCCGACTGCGCAGCGCTTCAGTCTCAATCCAGTCTTTACCTAGCTTAGGAACTTCGGGCGCGAAGTCGCCCACAAACATGTAGTACAGATTCGCACTGCTCGCAGCAAGGAGGACAACCTTCTCGTCGACCGTCCTATCGTACTGAGCGTCGTAGTTGATGATGGCGCCAAAGTAAGAAGGCGCATGAAGAGACTGCGAGAGCCCGTCATCGCGGAAGTGAACCTCGCACCGCCAGTCATCCTGCTGTTCGACGCGGCGTAGCTCGTCCGCTGCCGAGATGTCTGCAGTGCCGGAGAGCAGCAGCACCTCGGCTTCCTGGTCGAGCGCACTCAGCTTTGATATCAGAGTCGAGACCTTCAAAAATTCTCCTTTCCAGTCGGTCGGACGGTACTTGCTAGGTTTGAGCTGTCAATGCGGGCGTATTCGAAGTGCTCGTTCTCGAACTTAAGGCAACCAGGATTAAGTGCCGTCGACGCGTTACGCGCGTAACCAGCCGGGTTTGTGAGAACGCGGCATCAGCGTCGTGTGCTGGTCGGTGAGCGTTTCGGCAGGGAACCGCCGCAGGAAATGCTCTAGGTGAAGGTCTGATGCCGGTTGGATTCGCATGAGTCAGTCACATCGATGTCAAGACGTCGAACTGTCCACGGCACCCTCGGCCTAGTTCGAGGGGCGCTGGACGCCAGGCTCGCCTGGGTTGCGCATCCGCTTCATGAGGCTTGCTACGTCTTCCTCGTGTTCTAGGGTTGCAAGATGCAGTAGGACCGCGAGCACGATTTCCGTAGCTGTCTGCGAAGGGTCGAGACGCATGCGCCGGAATTCAATCAACTCATGACCCGTTGCGACGGCTTCACCGCGTACCCGTCCAGCGGAATTGATAGAGACAGTGAATCGAGCAGAGGCGTCTTGTACTCGTGCCCGGCTGCGCTCAACAAAGCAGGTCACGTGCGTCACGCGACGCTGCTTTGACGTCTCCGTCTGCGTGCGCGGCCTCGGTTGTCTTGGCGGTTCTGGCGGCACCGGCTTCCCGTTTTCGTCGAGGTCGAGTATTGGCATCTCGCTCTCTTGCCTATACAACGCTCTGTATGCATCTCCCCAGATGTCTCGGCTACCGCTGTGCTCAATGCAACGACCGTACAGGATGTGTGCTCCTTGCAAGCTATAGCCGAGGCGACCCCGATACACGCCGATGAACAAGTCTTCTCCGGGGCGAAACTCCACGGTGTCCAAAACCGAAACTGAGGCCACTGCTCCTCCTAAAGAACGTTGTCGGCGTCACTCATCTGCGCTGCCCGTGCCCCTAACGTTCGTGATGACGACTGCGCGCCAAAAGGCCTCGAATTGGATGTGCTTCGACAAGCGTTCTCGCCAGAACAACGTTATCTGCAGTCGAGTTCGGGGGCGCTGCTTGTAGCCAATTGGGCTTGACGAGCTGCGTGCTCGTCCGGAGAGCCACGCTTCTGAAGCCAATGCTGCGTGGGCGCGAGCCAGTAAGCGAAGTCTAAGACTTTTAATATGCACTGTAAAGAGTGCAAATTTTTAAATTGCCAATTTATATACGGTAGCTTCGTCGCTTGCGATAAGGGATGCTCCTGTCGCATATGGAAGACACCACAACACCACAGCAGAGGGCTGCGCGGCTTCGGCTCGCGACAAATCTCAAGCTGCTGCGCGGCAAAGTAGGCATGTCGCAAGAGACCTTGGCCGACCACGTCGGGCTGCATCGGAATCACGTTGGTCTTATCGAACGAGGGCTGGCCAACGTGACCTTGGACAATTTAGTTTCGCTTGCCACGGCGCTTGGGGTCGGAGAGGCACAACTGCTCACGGAACCCGTCGGGGAACCGGCGCCCATCAAGACTGGCCGCAAGAAGAAAACTGGCGAGGCGAAGCCTAAGAGTTAATTGGAGCCAGTCGGCTTGCGAGCGAAGCCAGCGAAGCCACCTGCGGTTGCAAAGAAACCGAGCACGCGCGGACCCGGCGGACGACCTCGTTAGTAAGGACAGACTACTCGGGTTGGACCCTGCGGGTTGTCGTCGACCCGGAGAACGCGACTGCCCTGCAGGGACGTCGCGACTTTCAAGTTTTACGTCCTTGCGGCAGCGCAAGCCCGCACGGCAGACCAAATTTTAGCCGCGTCGCCGGCAGGCGTCGGCCGTCGTTGCCGCGCTGGTCCAAGCCTTGGCAACGGCCGCCCAGCTTCACGCTCGCTGCTCGGTCAGCTAACGCCGAAACAACGCACTGCGGGGCTGTACCGGGCACAGCCTCGTCCATGGCGCCCGCGCCTTTGGCAGTTGGCGGAGTTTCAGATGCCATAGTCGCCTTCTCCAACTGATTCCGGCAGGTTTAGGCTAACAATAGGGTAATTTCGTTGGCGCGATGGCAAAAAACCCTAGGCGTGCAGGGAGCCGATAGGCAGCTTCGGCAAAGCAGTAAAGAAAGAGCCGAACGTCCGCCGTTCCATGAACCGGTCCTGTGGCGCATGCGTCGATTTCGCCAATGACGGAAAATTCAATCCCGTCTCGAAAGCTTGCTTTCGGTATCCTCAGTGCCGGCAACTCCGACGCTCGCCGCGTTGGTATCTGTAGCGTCGACTACATTGTCGACTCAGTTGCGCCCGGAGCATCCCGGGCCATCTCGGTTCCCCAGACGCTGGCCGACGACGATGGCAAGCCGAAGAAGATTTCTCGGGCACGCGCGGCTCATTCGTAGGTTCGGGTCGTCTAGTATATTTCCGACATGCTGGATGTCGATAGAGCAGCGTATGGAAACGCCGAGTTGTGTGCCGAAGCTTCGCGTTAGTGGCCAATACGGCAAGCGCGTCCTCGACATTGTCTTTCCGGCTCCCTCGCTTGCGTTGTTAAGTATCGGCGACGCCGGTAGCTCCGAGGGCACCCGTGATATTTGTTTTTAGCCCACTACTGTTCATGGCTACGCATATAGCGAGCGCGCCTCGTCCCGAAAGTTTTGCGCCGCCCTAACACAAGGTCTGCGTTCCCACGCGTTCAATCGATGCGTCGAGTATGCGCTTACCATCAATCTTCCCTGCCATTTAGGCGTACCTCCGCAAATACTCGTCTTCCCTTTGCAAATCTTCGGAGTGAGTCCTTTCGCTATAGAAGACTCTCTTCTTTCTGATTTTAGAAGGACTCTCATATCATGGAGAACTCTTTTTAACACCTTTAGCGAGACAAACTTATACGGCCCCGGCTAGGGGAAGCTTCGTACCGATGCCAATCAACGCTCGGGCAGTCTTCTCATGCTGCGCAGGTCCACCGCGTTCAAAGTCCACCATCAACGGCTTTCGGCTTCTACCAAGCTTCGTGGCTGAAAGGCCGCGACACGCTCAGCTGGCGACCACCCGACTGTAAATGAACGCCGGGAGACGGAAGCTGTTCACCTGCGCAATTAAGTCCAGTGACTATAGGTAACGAGACTCGGGACGCATGCTATCGCCCTCCGACACGACGTCTCGCTCGCCACGGAGCGGCAAACGTCTTAACGTCAATCGTTCCGTACTTTGTGAATCAAATCCGCATTACCTCCGCGCGGTTCGACGTCGCGGCAGCCTGTTCCGCATCCTTCAATCATCGCCCTAGCTGTTGGCAGACCGCGCCCCTGATAGATAAGTCGCTACATGACAGTTGCGGACTATTGCTTCGCAGCGCTTTGTGCAAGCGCATTTAAGCGGCATCTCTATATAGCGAACCACCAACTACGCATCATCGGTCCCCGCCAAAGACGTAACGGACGGCTGGGCATCTGCCTGGGGGGCAAATGTCTGGAGGTCCTATGGCTAATTCACGCGAAATCAAGCACTTGGAATATCCTCGTTATCGTCTGCGTCTTTGCCATAACGAAGGCCCATCTCAATCTTGGCGGCTCGTCGGTGCCCTTGAAGACTCCTCGATGTCCTTAACCTACAATGAAGTAATCGCAGCAAGAAAACGTGACCTCGTCGCACCTGCAGAAGAAGCCGTCTCAACCGCAACGCAGATTCTTCGTAACCACTTATCGACGCTGCACTCGTATTTGGCTTTTTCAGGAAAAACCGAAGACTCTAACGTCGGACGCGAATTTCTCGCCGGATTCGACGAAGGGTCGCAGTCGTACCTTGACTCCCTACATGTAAAGGCACGAACGAAGAGCGACCGACGCAGCCATCTTCGCGCTTGGTACAGCGTCGTTTGCTCGTTACGAAGCCCATCCGTCCGTATGCCAGTGGGCTCACCTACGGTGGAAAATCAAAGTCCGTTTCACAAACTGCTTCGACACACAATCGCATCGACAGGCTTGGCGGCAAAAACACTCGCCAGGCGCGCTGGCGCTTCGACGTCCGCCATCCAACGCTGGCTCAAGGGCGGCTACCCTGATAGCCGGACGTTTGCGTCCGTTCACAGAATAGAGGCCGAGTTGGGGCTGGAACGAGATGCGCTACTGGCCCTAATTCCATCGAAAAGCAGTTCCAACGCGCAGTCGTCCCACCAATCAATTCCCTTTCGCGAACGCCACCGCCTGAACACAAAGAAAAAATATTGCTTGTCATACGCTGACATGTCGGAGGATTTTCTTCGAGAGTGGTTTGACTTCTTCGACTACAAGACATCGAAAAGTCCGCAGCTTGAACGGTCCGACGGGGGTTCGTGGCGGGTGCTGCCGTTCGACAAGATTGGGCGCAACCTTTCGCCATATGCGCGTCGGGCAAACAGGGGCTGCCCCACTGCCGATATCGCCTTGACCCGTATGCGCAGCTTCATTGGCTACCTAACGCTTCCGATAGAATGCGGCGGGTTTGGCGTGCCCGCAGACGCGGCCCAATCGCTCGCATGGCTCGCCGTGCCGTCTGCAATTGAGGGCTACCTCGAATTCATGAGCGACCGTTCTGACGGCGCGGTCCATGCCGGTCACGCGGGCTTTTGCGCGTTGGGAGCAAGTTTGACGAACGCCAAAACCGGTTACCTAGCGCAGCAGCCGTCATTCGCGTCCCGAGTTCCGGCACACTACGTTAGGCGTTCGTGGGCTGACACTTGTTCCGAAGCCTATCAGCTCTATAGGCGATGGGCACGCGACGCCAAAGAACAATCTCGCAAGCCTTACGAACCGATTCAAGGATTACTCAATCTGTCCGAGCCGCTTGCGCCGTTGTTTCGTGCTGTCGAGGCTCTCGACGAGTTGGCTGCACAGGCCGCACCGGGAAGCACCCAAGAAAGTGTGTACAAACGCGATGCATTACTGCTATCCGTACTGTTGGCCAATCCATTGAGAGCGCGCAACTGCATCCTCATGACTTGGCGCGAAAACGGTACCGGCTCACTCTATCAAAGGGAAGACGGGCAGTGGCGCTTGCGATTTGGTGCTCGAGATTTTAAGAATGACTACCACGCCGCACAGACCGACTACGACGCGCCACTCCCACGCTCGATGAATCATCGTATCGAGGAATATCTTTGCGAGCACCGCCCGCGACTGCTTAAGTGCAATCCGAGTGGCGCTTGGCTATTCCCGGGAAAGACTGGAAAGAAGTGGCAAAATCTGAACAAGCAAGTGGCACGTCGCACCCGTGAGCTCATCCCCGAGACGCCAGGCTTCGCGCCCCATGCTATTCGGCATCTCGTCGCAACGGATTGGCTGCGCAAGCACCCCGGCGACTACCTTACCGCGGCGGAGTTGCTGCACGACAAGCTCAGAACCGTCCTTGAGAACTATTCCCACCTGCGCCAGGATGATTCATTCAATCGTTACGAAGAGCATTTGAACGCTGTTGGAGCGGCAATGAAAAAATGACGCGTCTGCACGTCAACCGTGCAGAGGCATCGGCCCAGTCGGGATGCTAATTTCCCCAGGCACCTTGGCAAGACAGATGGCTTGGAGTGCCTCGGCGCGGAATCGAAACGGAAACCCTTTATCGGCTTCAAGTCTCGCGAATCTCGCCGCGCCGTTCCGCGCAAACCCAAAAGGAAAAGTCCTATTCACTCGTTGCTGGAAGGCGTTGAAACGACAGTCTGTTCCAGCAGAAGGCACTTGCTGACATGACTGCTGTTGAAACCTCGCTCTTGAACTGTTACCCCAGCCTGCTATCCTGACATCGTGTAGCAGCCGCAAAGCAAGGCGGAGCAGGGTTCTGACAGCGAACGTCGCGAGTCCCTGATTCGCCACCAGTTGCAAGAAAAAGCCGCTGCTCCCCCAAGGACAGCGGCTTTTTTGTCGTCTGCGATCGGCGTTTCAAAGGCGCAGAACACGCATCGTCGGCAAGCTCAATCCGACTTCGCAAACAACGTTCGACGCCGTACATTCATACGAATCCGCCCGACGGATACTTTGCATGCGCACCGGGGAACAAGCAGTCCGCGCACATGAGAGACCACAACAGGAAGGGCGGCGCTCGATCGAGCCGTGGGTAAAGGATGGGCGCGTGCAGCGCAGGTCTTTGCCAACGTCCCGACGGGCAGCAGACGAAAAGTCATCGCTCCGACAACGAAGCTCAAAGCCGGCTAATCGCCGGCTTTTCTTTTTCCCGCGCCCGTCTCGTGCCGCGTTAGCCCGAATCAGCGATACCGAGCAAACACCGTCCGCGCACATTCATCGCACCATCGACGCTGCGCGACGTCTGCATGCGCGTCCCACACATGGCCATACGCGCACTGCCACGTAAGCGGCGTCATCGCGTTCACATAGCCAAGCGACAACAACGTCCCGCCGCGCGCTTCGGCCAGCGCGCGCGCCAGGTTCGTCTGGCTTTCCCGCCGATGCCCCGCGCAGTTCATGCAGCGAATGTTCTGCGCCACGTCCAGCGATTGATCCCAGCGATGACCGCGCATGCACTCCCATTGCGCGGACGGTTCGTCGTTCGCTTGTCGCGCCGCGCGCTCCCTATACCGCCAGGCCTCGTCGCTCAGCGCCAGGAATATGTTGCCGTCGTGTTTGTCGATCATCGTCCCAAGGCCTCAAACCTCGCTCGCGCTCAATGCCGCCCGCCGCCTTCCGCCTCCGAACGCGACGTCGTCACTACGATGCCGTCCGGCCCGAAGTGCGCGTTGAACATGGCGTCACGATTGACGCCGTCTTCCAGCCAGTGCCAACTCCACACGTGTTCCTGCTTCAACCGGTATGCGGCGACGGTCGTGGGCTTGCCGAGCAGCCTGCGCACCTCGTCCTCGGTCATGCCGGGCCGCACCTTCGCGAAGTTTTCCGCGGTCAGCACCTGCGTCACCGAGACGAACAGCCCGTCCGGATCGAGGTCCACCATGTAGGTATTCGTGCCCGCCGGGCCGCGCGGATACTCAAGGCGCTTCGAGCCGTCCGTGAACGTGCGCGTGATTTCGGGCTCGCCCATCTGACTGCGGATCTGCGCCTCGGTCGTGACGCCCGGCTTCAGGTCCTTCAGCAACAGTGTGTCAGGCTTCACCGAGTTGAAGAACGCGCTGAGCTTGTTCATCGCATCTCCGCTTTGTTGCTGATCGCAGCCGGCAAGCAGCGAAATCGTGGCTGCCGCGACGAGCGCGGCAAACGAGAGCTTCTTCATGTGTTTCGACTTCCTTCGTGCGACTCAACCGCCCGCGCCGAGCAACGGCACTGGATCGACGGCAGCGCCGGACTTCCTCACTTCGAAATGCAGCACTGCCGATCCGCCCGGGCCAGTGCCCATGTCGGCGATCGTCGCGCCCTGCTTGACGCTGTCGCCCTCGCGGACCAACAGCTTGTCGTTGTACGCGTACGCGGTCAGATAATCGTTGCTATGCCGGACGATGATCATGCGCCCATAGGACCGCAACCCGCTGCCCGCATAGACCACCTTGCCGGACGCCGCCGCCTTTACCGGCTGACCGACCTTCCCCGCGATATCGATGCCCTTGCTGCCGCTCGCCCCGAACTTGCGCACGATTTCGCCCTTGGCCGGCCACGCGAAGGTAGCCTTCGCGGCGGACGCATGCTCCTCGGTGGCCTTCGCCGGCGGCGCTTCGGCGACCGGCTTCGCGGGCGTCGCAATAAGCGGCGGCAAGTCCTTGCCGCCAGCAGCAGAAGGAGCAGCAGCCGTTGCCGTTGCCGGCGCGGAGCCCGCTGCGCCCGGCGGCGCGACACGCAGAACCTGCCCGACGTTCACCTGCTTGCTTTCCGTCAGCGAGTTCCATGCGGCGAGGTCCGCTGGCTTCTGTTTGAAGAGCCGGCTGATGCCATAAAGCGTGTCGCCCGGCTTCACGCGATAGAACCCCGGCGCGACGGGCGCCGACGATGCCGCCGTCGCGGCGCTATTCGGCGCGCTCGCAACGGCGGGCGGCGTCCTGAGCGTCGTGTTCTCGACGATTGGCGCCGGCGACCTTGGCGTCGACGTGCATCCTGTCAAGCTCGTCACCGCCGCCATGCCTGCCGCGAGCGCGATGCCCGCGACGACCGCCCGATGACGCGGCCCAAAAAGTCCTGTTTGCATCGACACCCACTTTCCCATGCTTTGACTTTGATCTCTTGCAAGCTCTTGAATCTTTCCGCGTGAGCCGCCTGGCTAGCACACGGTCAAGCCGATGCCATACACCGACGTGCCGACACAACCGACAACGCCACACCCCGACATCAGCACGCCGAGCGCCAGGGCCGACATCGCCGTAGGACGACGCGCGCACCACGCGTCATAAACAATCCGCGCCTGCGCTCGAACGAACACCCGCCAGCATAAAACATTACGGTCCCGCTTCGCCGAAGTTAAGGAGCGTCTGCACAATTCGTTTCGGAAGCATGCGACAGGCGTGACGTAGACTGGATGGAAAGATTTTGCATT
>NZ_JBFUPT010000051.1:0-16030 GCF_041360715.1 Caballeronia sp. RCC_10 | reverse complement strand
CCGGTGTGCTCATCGGCGCTTCTCACTCCCAGAACATAGGCTAATTCCATATTGGAACTGGGAGTTCCGCAACCCTCTGTTTGCACCTATTACCACGCGGCGCCTGGCTTCACGGCATTCTGCAAGACCGACTGAATAGGTTGAGAGATCGGTAACTTCCGCGAAGTACTGTCTCAGAAGTCCATTCGTGTTCTCGTTTGGCCCACGTTGCCAGAAATCCTGTGGATCACAAAAGTAGACCTTCATGTCGGTAACCACAGTTGAGCACTTGTGATCGGTCTTAACTTTGCCGCGATCCCTGCGTCGACGATCTGTAAAGTTCCTGCGGCAGCTTGCTGCATGCCTGACGAGGCGTTGACGACGGTCTCTGTATGCTTGCTGCAGTCTTTACCGGCGTCACGTAACGGGTTTGACACTCGACGAGAGTGGCGATCTGGTTGTTCGCGCTGCCAAGACATTTGCTCGTCTCCCCATTACCGGGTATCGCGGCCTGTTACTGTTACGGGCGTTGGCTGCTCGACAGAGCGTCACCGGTTCTGCAGTGGTCGTCGGTCTTCATGGCGTGTTGACGTGAACGACGCACGTGTCCATCGCAAGTGCGCAAGCAACTGCTTTTTTACGACCGTGAGCCTGTATATAAAGGCTCCGATAAATCGTCCTTGTTGCTCGCATCAGCCTGCGTGAGCGACCTTTTGACGACCTATTAAATCCACGTCGAGTCACAACGTCGCAAACGGCATCACGTTCAGTGCGGCGAGGACGTTTAGTGCCATGACAACCGGCGCTTCCAGCAATATGCTGCGGACGACGTTGTTGCACGCAGTGCCTTGCCGCTGATTCACGATTCCGACGTCGAACATGTCGCAATTTTCGCTGTTTTGCCCGATTTATAGTACTGTCAAGAAGCAGGCGGTAGAAAGCTAGACCATAGACGTCGGAAAACTGTCTAGTCTCAGTAAAATAATCCAGCGGTGTCCGGCGACCCCCTATGCAATGACAAAACGATCTTCAGCTTCAACGGACCGGTGGTGCGAACAGAGCAAGATCGACCTTGAACACCGCTATCAGTTTTTAGTTGAGTCCGTCGAGGATTACGCTATTTTTATGCTCGACACGTCCGGGTGTGTCCAGACCTGGAACCCCGGCGGTCAGCGGATTAAAGGGTACGCGTCGGCGGAAATCATCGGCCGACACTTTTCTGTCTTCTACACGGACGACGATATTGCAGTGGGAAAGCCCCAAGCGTTGCTCGAGGCAGCGCTTGCTCGCGTTCACGTTGAGGACGAAGGTCTGCGGGTGCGCAAGGACGGTTCGACCTTCTGGGCGAATGTGGTCATTACCGCGGTTACAGGACCGGAGGGTGAGTTGCTCGGATTCGCCAAAGTGACCCGTGACATGACGGAGCGGCGTCGCCTTGAAGAGCTCGAGCGCCTGCACGCTCGGGCCGCGGTCATGGAACAGGCCCGTGAGAGCGAACGGAAGCGAATTGCGCGCGAACTGCACGACGATCTGGGCCAGCGACTCTCAGCACTGAAGATGGCGCTCGCGGTTCACCAAACGCAGATTTGGCAGCAAGGCGCGGAGATCTCTGATCAGATCGATGCAATGACAGAGTCCTTGCGCCGCATAGCGGCCGACCTTCGTCCGCCATGTCTCGATGACCTCGGATTGACGGCCGCGTTAGAGTGGCTTGCCGACAGTTTTCAGAGGCGCTACGGTATCAAGGTGAGGCTCGCGGTACACGGAGAGCCTGAGGGGCTAAACGAGCTGACTGTCCTCTCCCTATACCGGATCGTCCAGGAAGCCCTGTCGAACGTCGCGCGTCACTCAGGCGCAAGCGAGGTGAGCATCGACCTCTCAAAGGACGACCGTTTTTGTCGCCTTCGTATGTCAGACAACGGGGTGGGTCTTCCACTAGGAGAGAAGCTGCGCAGCGATGCGTTTGGTCTGATCGGAATGCGCGAGCGCGCCGCACAGATTGGCGGCGATCTGCAAATCTCCGGTCGTCCCGGCAACGGGGTGCACCTCAACCTGCTTATTCCTGTTCAGGGCCTCAAAGGCGCAGCAAGGTAGGCAGGATTTCTACGCGCTTAGCGATGTCATCGATTCGATGACGCCGGTCTGCTGGAATTGCGTGTCTTGTCGTAGAAAAAAATCCGCTCGGGCTTCCTTCTCAGCCACTGGGACTCCCCCACCGCCTCGTTGGCTAACATGATCTGCACCGTTTTCGACCTTGCTTCTGTCACTGGTAGCGGAATATCGATGCCGCTTCCTGCCCGAACGTGCAGACCAACAATCACGACGGCCGGACCGAGGTGTAGGATGGCGGGGGCGCATCATCAGGGTCGGCACTTGTATCAATCAAGCCGCTTTGCCATGCAGTTCGGTCAGTTGATCAGGGCGTGCAGGACCAAGAGTGAATCTTCCACGACCAGCACCGTGCTTCCGGCTGAGACTACGATTTCAGCATCGTTCGATAAGCCAGACCGCGGCGTCTTGCATTCATCGGGCTCACCACCGCGTTTCCTGCCATACTTTCTGCCGCTCGTGCTAGCACCCTTCATTTCGCTCAATCGAGCGCGAGCCGTCGTGCGCCTAAAGTTGAGCAGGCACCGACGCTCCTGTACGCGCGCGACGACTTAACCGCCGGTTGATTTCGCAGCATTCTCTCCGTATGTACCCCTCGCGTCCTGGACTATTGACGATAAAGCGGGTGCAAGGTGAGAGCCTTCCGACGGAGGAATCGCTGATAGCGTGCAATTGGTTTGCACGAAGCGCTCCCGAGGGGTGCAATGGCTTCGGGTAACGGCCGGCCCGTCGCTTGCCGTGGATCCGTTCTGAACTTCGTACAACGGGATCAGCAGATCACCGTAACGGCACACCGTTGCGCATAATTTTTACCGCTGTCGCCTCCATGTAATTGAGTCGCACGCTGTCGCCTTTTTTTTACCCGTCCAGCAGACTTCTCGACGATTCTTGCAGGACGACCGTGCGCGTTGGGCCGCGCAAGGTAAGTTGAGTCTTTCTGAGGTCGATTCCGACAACGGTAGTCACGGCTTCGACTCGGTGTACGGACATAGACGATACAAAAGGCGAGCCAGTCGAAAATTCTTCATCGATTTGTTCGCGGATCTCGCTGGACCTGAGTCTGTCCGCACGCATCAGGAGGGCACGGCTGGAAGTGACCGCGACCGTGTCGCCGATGTGCAGTTCGCTAACGTCACCGAGGCTTCGATCGACCACCACGTCGACAGGCTCACCGGTTTCCTCCAGCAATGTCATGCTATTACGTTGGATATCGACGGCGAAGATGATCGCGTTTGTACGCGTGACGTTCGTGCCCGAGAACTGGATAGGTGGCGTAGCATCTTTCTCGCCCGTGGCTGCGCATGGCAACGCCACTCCAATTGCCACCGCCCCTATACCAAGAAGCAGTGCGCATTGCCAATCCCGTTTCATGGTGTTCTCCCTGTTTCCTGAAAGCAGCTACAGACCGTCGCGGTGCCGCGTCTTAATGCAAGCTGAAGGAACGGCCGGCAGGAAATGCTCCCGTCGTTGGATCCGTGACACCAGGAAGCCGCCGCAGCAAGCGGCGGGCGGGGTGCCGGCCACTGATCCTAGGGCAGACGGAGGCATTTGTTCGGGAGGGCGAACATGGCGCACGAATCATGTGATCCGAGGCTAAGAGCGTGCGGGATACCGTAAGTCAATATGACTTTCGTGGAGGCAGGTGAAATGCTGACCACCGCACCGGAGCTTGACGCGGATTAGCATGGAGCCAGAGCCGCATGAGCGCGAGCTCAGAAGGTTCGTTTCCGAAACGGAGGCCAGCATGGAATACGATAGCACTGTATTTGTGGGACTGGACGGCATAAGGAATCGATTACGGTCGCGTATTCGATCGGGATGGACGATGTGCAATTGCTCGGCAAGATTGCGACGACGGCGGTGGCGACCGAGCGGCTGTGCAAACAGTTGCGCACCAAAGGGCCGGTTGTACGGATTGTTTATGAAGCCGGTCCTTGTGGTTATGGACTGCACCGGCAACTGGTGGCTACAGGTTTCGACTGCATGGTCTGTGCGCCCTCGCTGATTCCCCGCAAACCTGGCGAGCGCGTCAAGACCGACCGGCGCGACGCCATCAAACTGGTGCGGGCGCTACGCGCAGGAGATCTGACCAGCGTTCATGTGCCCGACGAGGAGGACGAAGCATTCCGCGACCTGTCACGCGCATGGTGTGCTGCCCGGGAGGATCTAAGACAAGCCCGGCAGCGCGTCAAATCGTTTCTGCTCGCTCATGGCGTGCGCTACCAGGGCCGCGCTGACTGGAGCGCCGCGCATCGTCGCTGGCTTAGCAGCTTCTCCTTCCAGAACGCTTGGCAGCAGATGGCGTTCGATGAACATCGACGCACGATCGAGGACCGGCTCGCGCAGTGTGAACGGCTTGCTACCGCAATGCATGAGGCCGTGCCTGCGTGGCGCTTTTACCCCGTCGTGCTGGCCTTGCAGGCGATGCGCGGCATACAGTTTACAGCCGCGGTTGGAATCCTGGCTGAGCTGGGCGACCTGTCACGTTTTGCGCATCCCCGGCAACTGATGGCCTGGCTCGGCGTCACTCCCTCGGAGCACTCGTCCGGTGAACACCGCCGCCTGGGCAGCATTACCAAGACTGGCAACAGCTACGCTCGCAAACTTCTGATTGAATCAGCATGGAGCTACCGACATCCCGCCCGCATCGGGCGCACCATCCAGCAGCGACATGAAGGTATCCCGAAGGCAACTGTGGACCGCGCGTGGGATGCCCAGTTACGCTTATGCGGCAGGTTCCGCAGGCTGCTCGCCCGAGGCAAGAACATGAACGTTTCGATGGTCGCCGTCGCACGTGAGTTGGCCGGGTTCATCTGGGACATCGGACGAATGGCCATGGCGCTGGCGATACCGCGTGAGGCCCGCCCGGCATAACACTACCCATACGAAGGAATCTCCTGAAGGCGGCGCAGCCCGGTACCAGAGCAACCCGCGATACCGCTTCGCGACAGCCTCAAGCTGACTCGCGGCGTAAGAAGGCGGAAGGCTCATGCGACGGATCCTGTAATGCGGTAACCAACCCGCGGATATCAGCCTGATCCACCGTCGATGTTACTGCTGCGTCGCCTTCAGGAGATTCAGTGGACTCGCCTATGCACAAACCCAAAATGATTGGTTCTTGACCACGGAAGTCATATCAGCGGTAGTTAAAGCACACCGGATCGTCAGATGCATGGAGAACAGCGGTTCAAGCCTGTCTACTTTTTGCCCCGGTTGTTCCACGCCATGCGCAGCAGCGTCGCATTGGCCGCCCGTCGGTCGAACAGTTCGGCATCGAAGTCGTCTCCCGCCCATGTTCTGTACCGCGTCGCTTCGTCGCCATCTGGGTCGACGCTTAGAACGCGCAACATCTCTGCATATCCGTACGTGCCACCCACGTCCTCGGGCGGACAGGCACGTTCTCCAGCACCAATCCACGCCTCGCTGTGCGGCTCATGGTCCGTTTGAGTGACTTCTTCCACGCGAATATCATGATGCCAGTCATCGCCAAAGTCATATCGATAGAGGAACCGGTGTCCCGGGTATGCAAGCCGGTATAACCGCGCCTTGCGGTCATCCAGCATTGCGGGATCTTCAGCAAACAGATCGAGCATGTTGTCGTTATCGCCCATCGCGTAAGTCCGCCCGTCGATCTCGAAGTCATGCAAATGCGAGTCGGTCCACCCAAAGGCGGCTTGCAGAATGTGATGCAGCTTGCGCAAGGTGATATTGCCGTCGACGTGGATCCGTCGCCAGACGGGCGGTTCGATGTCACGGATCTGCGCATGAAGTGTGTAGATGGTGTAGGACTTGGTCATGGATTCGAGCAAAGCATCATAATGGACGCAGGCGGAATTCGATTATCGCCTGGCGTCGCAATCGACTGCGCCTGCCCGCTGCGTGCCTGGACCTATGCTGTGCGCTGTCCGGAAACCGACACGAATCGCGTCAGGCGGATGTCCGGGGCGAAGTGCTTCGCATCGCGAAGTTGAACGGCAGGAGATCGGTGATGTCTGCTTCGGGTGGTCGTTGCGGCAGCTCGGTGAGCACATGCAAGAGATATGCATAAGGTTCGACGTTGCACGCCCGGCATGTGAGCATCAGGCTGTAGATCATGGCGCTCGCCTTCGCACCGGCGACCGTGTCTGCAAAGAGCCAGGCCTTTCTTCCTGTGCAGAAGGGGCGGATGTCGCGCTCGATCACGTTATTGTCCACGGGGGCGCGCCCATCGGTGACGTAGCGACTCAGATAAACCCATTGGTTGCGCGTATAACTGATCGCCTTTCCCAGCAGACTTTCGGGCAGGACCTGTGGGGCCTGTTCGTCGAGCCACGCCTTCAGGGATGCCAGCAGCGGTACGCTGTGTTGCTGGCGCAGCCGGTACGTGTAGGCGTGCCGTGTTTCGCCTTCCGGCAGATCGTCTTTGGCCAGCGTCTCAACCTGATACAGCGCCTTGAAGTACTCCAGTGCCTGCGCGGCACGGCCGGCGGGTTTCTTCATGCCCTTGAGGGCGTCGACGAAGACCCGGCGGGCGTGCGCCAGACAGCCGAAGTGCGTCGCGCCTTCGAGTGTGCGCCAGGCGGCATAGCCGTCGGCCATCAGGAGACCTTCGTAGCCGGCGAGGAACGCCTGCGGATGCTCCTGCCCGCGCCCCGGCTGCTAGTCAAACAGCACCACCGGTTCCGGACAGTCTTCAGCACTACGGTACACCCACATATACGATATGCTTTGCGCGGTCCTGCCGGGCTCCTTGAGCACCTGCACTGTTGTCTCGTCACCGTGGATCAGCGGCTGCGACAGCAGTGTCCTGCGCAGTGCGTCGTACAGGCGGCCGTAGTGCACCTCTGCGGGCCGGATGATCCACTTCGCCAGCGTGCCGCGTCTGACTTCAATGTCCGCGCGAGCCAGCGCGTGGGCCATCCGGTACAGCGGCGTACCGTCGACGTACTTCCCCGCTGTGACGGTGGCGATCATCGCCGCACTGGCATTGCTGCCCGGCAACGGCTGCGCTGGCATCGGTGCGGTGATCACCGGCGTACGCTCAGCATGGCGTTCGCAGTGGCGGCACGCGTATTTGAAGCGCACGTGCTGCAGCACCGATGCCTTCACCTCGATATGCAACTGTTCGCTGACCTCTTCGCCCATGCGGTGCAGCGCTTGCGCGCAGCACGGACAGACCTTCTGGTCTTCCGGCAGGTCGTATTCGATGCGCTGGCGTGGCAGGTGCGCCGGCAGCGGTTTGCGTCCGGGCCTGCTTCGCGCCGGCCCAGGTGCATCCGGCAGGCCAGTATTGGGCAGTGCGAACGTGTCTTCAGTACCGTCGGTGTCATCGTCGGGTTCGGTGGCGGCGATCTCTTCGGCCTCGTCGAAGACGCGATCCCGGAGCTTCTCGCTGCTCGGCGCGAAGCGCTTGCTCTGCGCCAGACGGAACTGCTCCTCCAGTTGGGCAATCCGTTCGCCCAGCTGCCTGTTTCGTGCCTCGAGTTCACGGATATAGGCCTGGGCGGCCGGAGGCAATCGGGAGAATTCGTCTTCGTTCATGCCCCCACGATAGCGAGGTGTCGCCCGCGATGGGTTTACGGGAATTTGTAACAGGCTGGCCGGCTGATGCTGACCTCCGGCGTCCAATGCTCAACTGGCGTGATGGTACGACCGTACCGGGTGGCGGCGCACAGCATCAACGTCGATGCCCTCCAGGAGCCAGTGCAACTGCTCGCTCGTCAGCTTGACTACGGCCTGCTGCCGGCGTGGCCATACGAAGTGGTCTTCCTCGAGGCGCCTTAACATCATCCAGAAACCGTTGCGATCGTAGAACAGCAGTTTGACCCGGTCGCGTTTGCGGTTGTGGAAGGCGAACACGGCGCGCGCAAACGGATCGAGCTGCATGGACTGCTCGACGAGCGTCACGAGACTATTGATGCCGGCCCGGAAGTCGATCGGTTCGCGATGCAGGAAGACCGTCAGGTCCGCCTCGAAGCGGAACATCAGCGCGCTCCCAATGCGACAACTATCGCATTTACGATTGCCACGTCGTCAGATGAACATTCGAGCTCAAGCTTTACGCCGTTGGGCAGATGAGCCGACAGCCGTGCCGCTCGGGTTGATTGTGGCGAAACACAGGATGACTCTGCTCTGGTGGCGCGGTGCGACGCGGGCGCGGACGCGGACGCCATGACCGTTGTCGGCCCGTCGATCGCGACCACCGGAACAAACGCCGACGACGCGACTGGCTCGTTGTGCCCGATCGGGGGCCGGGAGCGTTCACGCGCCCGGACCCATTTATGCAACTGGTTGGCATTCACGCCCGCCTTAAGGGCGAGGCCCGATAGTGAGGCGCCCGGCCGCAGACAGGCTTCGATCAGTCGTCGTTTGTCCGCCGGGTCGAAGCTTCGCTTGCCGCCGACACCAACATGCGTCACACGCAAAGGCAAAAAGCTCAGGTCATCTTCTGTCATGGATTGCGTCCGCAAAGTTGGGTTGCGGACGCAATCGTGAGCTTTATCAATAACGGAAGCTAGGTGTGCGAAATCGCGCGCTTACGGGATACCGATCGTTGATCCAGGTCATCGCATCGTGAGCGACCAGCGAACCGCCTTGACGGACGATGGGCTACGTGACAGACGGGAGAGGCTGCCAGGTTTAGGCAGCAATGCTGCCATGTCCTTTGCCCTGTGGGTCGGCAGGCGTGTCGGGATGTTTCTGCTTACGCATTAGACACGTGGCCGTTGCCTTGCGCTGCAAGGATACGGCGTGTGATCTGCACTCGTCGCCTCGCTCGTGCCGGCCCTGGTGCCTTGCACCGCGGGTTGGGCTAAGGCGCTGCACCGGCGCCGGTGCTATGAGAGCACGCTTCGCGATGGCCGTGCTCGGCGCAGCCTGCCAGTGCCAGTCATTGCGCCAGGCAGGTGATCGACCAATTTCTGTTTGGAGACGCGTTGTAACTGCTGTCGATATCCAATAGACGGCGTTCCTTCGCCCATCTATCTGACATACGTCAAACGAACGGCAGGGCGCAGTGGTAGCTTCAAAGCACGATGCCGTTGATCGCGACCGTGAGGTTGCGCTGCAGCGAAGATAAGGGTGGTGTGATACCGATGCCGGGCCGAGACGGCAAATTCGTCAACCGACGGGAGAATACAATGGGCCTATTGCTCTCTGCCGCGATCTTCCTCATATCGGCTGGATTCCTCGTCAGCGATTTCCAAGCGTCGACCGCGCCTGCCGAGCCTGCCGCGATCGCGCGAGCCCCGGCTTCCGTCTCAAGAGAAGGGGGAGCTACGGCTCCGCAACCGGTTCCCGAATCGCACGGCATGAAAGCGCAAATTCCTTGAGGCGGATTGTGAGCGACTACATCAAGATGGCATCGCACCCAACGAATGCGCTGCGTACGGTTGGTGCAACGCACGGTGCGATAAGATGCCGTCGACATGCCGACTGACACAACGTGGTGACGCGCAGTCGCGGTGAATACTCATATGCTTAACGTGCGGACTGTGATGAGATACACGACATTTGGCAGTCGGATCGCGCTGCCTCTGGCGCGAACTGAGCGTGGTGGCCGCGGACCGAAGGACCATCGATACCGAAAGGATCGGCGATGGGCGGCGACGCGATGAGCCGACCTTAGGCGCACTGATGCCATCCGTGATGGCTGGGACAATGCGCAAAACAGGGGAGGGTATCGTTTGGTCCGACTTTCGAGCATGAGCGCGACTTCGCCGAAGCGGCTGATCGCTCTAAACTGCGCTGAACCCCTTGCTTGTGAACCGGGCGCACGATCGGCGTTGGGCAAAGCAACGCAGAAGCGAAATCATTCATATCCGCGGTCTTTCGGTACGGTATTGACGAGGGCAAGCTTTTAGACGCTCCGCTTCGTTGGAGAGGTATGGTGCCGTGACATCGTGCGTACTCCAGGGAAGCTCGTCTCACATTAGCCCCGCAACAGTTGCCCTCTTCGACGTTTGAGACAGACGCGTCTCCGCCCGGCACGTTCTGGAGAGCCGCCTTAGCGCCGCACGCGCCGACGACGATGAGCCGTCCCGTTATGAACCAACGTAAGGACGAAGTCCATTCTGCACAAAGCGGGCGGATGCAGGCTACCAATGCACGACGCGTTGGATGCGCGTCGAAACGGATCGCGCTCAGCGGCGCGCTGCAGCGCCTAATGGCAGCGCTGGCGCTTCTCCATAATCGCGACTTGGCAGGCCGACAATACGCTTGACGAATGGAGATGCGGATGCCTGAGAAGAACTTCCCGTTGTCCAGATGGACGCCGATTCCAGGCGCGAAGAGGTGCTGGGAATATTAGGTTCTTCAGTCCTCTCAGTTTGCACGTGCCTATGTCCCAAAGAGATGATCTAGATTAATTTCTGAGAGCCCTCCCGGCCCTACGATAAAGCTCGAGTCGAGGAAACGTGCGGTGCTGCCTCGTCCGCGAGTCGTTCGCGCTACCACCGTCTTCAACGGCGGGTGGAGCAAGGCGCCGGCGACCAAAGCATCGACTGGCGCACTGATACGCCAGTTCTCCGGCTGCACCAGGGATGGAGGCTTCGAGGCCATGAATCGCTACTTGGGCTTAAGACCAGAAAGAACGGACCATATCGCGCCGACCGCAGAGGATATTCTGCGGGACACGCAAAACTTCTCACTGGTTCTCGGCGGCCCGCTCTTTCAGCTGCTGCGCGGGGCGCACATGGCCGACGATGCACTCGAGTTGGTCCGCCAGCGTGTTCTGGTAATCGCGCTTGTGGCCTGGCTGCCGCTGCTCGCGCTCTCCGCTTTCGACGGGCATCTGCTTGGCCGTTCCGTGGCAGTGCCGTTCTTGCTGGATATGGAAGTTCACATCCGATTTCTTGTGGCCGTGCCTCTGCTGATCATCGCTGAATTGGTCGTGCATCGGCGCCTGCGACCGATCGCGCGTGCATTCCTCGACCGGAAGATCATTCCGGAAGCGTCCGCCACACGGTTCGATGAGGCCGTCAGATCCGCGTTCCGGCTGCGCAACTCGGTGGTCGCAGAACTACTGATGATCGCTTTCGTGTACGGCGTGGGCATCTTCGTTGTCTGGCGCCAATACACTGCGATGCAAACGACAACGTCGTGGTACGCCGTACCTGGCACTGGTGGTTTGTCGCTTTCACCTGCTGGCTTCTGGTATGGGTATGTGAGCGTGCCAATCTTCCAGTTCCTCCTGATTCGGTGGTACTTTCGATTGTTCATCTGGACGCGCTTTCTGTGGCATGTATCGCGCATAGAACTGAGCCTCGTGCCCACCCATCCCGATCGCGTCGGAGGCCTGGGATTCCTTGCCAATACAGTTTATGCATTCATGATGCTGTTGGTGGCACACGGCGCGATGCTCGCTGCACAGTTCGCCAATCGCATTTTCTTCGCCGGCGCAACACTCACGGAATTCAAGGTCGAGACAGGCGCAATGGTTCTCTTCCTGCTGTTTCTGGTCTTCGCTCCTTTGCTGGTTTTCGCGCCGCAACTTGCCAAGGCGAAGCGGACGGGCCTGAGTGAGTATGGCGCGTTGGCGGAACGGTACGTGCGCGAATTCGACAGCAAGTGGCTGAGAGGCAGCTCGCCTGGCGGCGAGGCGTTGGTGGGCAGTGCCGACATCCAGTCGCTTGCGGATCTCGCGAACAGTTTCGACGTTGTCCGGACAATGCGTGTTGCTCCTATCACTAAGGATGCCATCATACGCCTCGCAGCTGCGGTGGTTATCCCGATTGTGCCGCTCGCATTGACGATGATGTCGCTGGAAGAACTACTGAAGCGCCTGTTTGGATTGGTAGTTTAGGCTTAGAAGTTCCTCTCCGACTTCCTTGATGATCGCGGCCGCGCTGCGCATCTGCTGGTTTGGTTGAATTGGGCGGCTCGTCGCCTCTGCGATCTGCCGTTGTGCCTCTGACAATGGGCGCGCAACGGCTGCAACGCTGTCGTCCGTCAGCCACGTTCGGTTGGTCGAGATTGCATGCGCGCACCGACGTCTGAGGGAGCATCAAATTGAAGGACCGCTCCGCACCCATCGTGGCTGGCTACGCGTCGGTGGTGGTAACAAGCATGATGCGACCGGGCCGAAGCGAGGGCAGAGGGAAGGCATAGGTCAAGAAAGAATCTAGGTCAGTCTCGCCGCCAGAGCATGGGTCGCGGAGCAAGCGGTATTGGAACCGGGAGGAGCCTGCGATGAATGAAGACAACGTCGTCGCCGTTTTCCAGAATCACCGGGAGGCCGCGCCGCGGGTCCGCATGAGCGCCTGAGCAGGAAGCTGTACGAGAAGGAGCTCGCGCGCCTGCATGTCGAGCTCGGGAAGGTACAGGAATGGGCTGTCCATACCGGCGCGAAGATCTGTGTGTTATTCGAGGGGCGCGACGGCGCGAGTAAGGGTGGCGCCATCAAGGCGGTTGCCGAGCGCGTGAGCTCCCGCATTTTCCGCGTGGTCGCGCTGCCCGCGCCGACCGAGCGCGAAAAAGACTCAGATGTACGTCCAGCGTTATCTTCCGCACCTCCGGCGGCGGGCGAATCATACTGTTCGACCGAAGCTGGTATAACCGCGCGGGCGTTGAGCGCGTGATGGGCTTTTGCACCGAGGAGCAGGCAAAAGGCTTCCTCAAGGCCGTCCCGCTTGTAGAGCGGGCGATCATCGATTCGGGCGTCATCCCGCTCAAGTATTGGCTGGAAGTGGGACAAGAGGAGCTGACTCGGCGACTCGAGCAACGGATTCACGACGAGCGCAAGATATGGAAGCTCTCGCCGATGGACTTGCTCTCCTACAGCCGCTGGTACGACTATTCGCGCGCTCGCGACGAAATGTTCGAAGCGACCGACACCAAATTTTCCTCATGGTATGTCGTGCGCTCGGATGACAAGCGACGCGCGCGACTGAACCTCATCAGGCATTTGATCAAACAATTTCCGTACAAGCCCATCGCGAGACAAAAAGTGAAGCTGCCGAAGCGGCAAAAGGCAGACGGTTATCGCGAGAGCGAGCGGCCAATCAACTGTGTGCCCGAGCACTTCTAAATGCCTCGGGTCGACTTAGCGTCAGACGTCGAAACGGCGGCATGAGCGTTCCATTGTCGAAGCTCCGGACGTAGACTCTTGCTGGAAGGTAACGGATGGTGCTGGAAATCATGCTCGCCGCTGTATCGCAAGCCAATTCTGGTCTGTAGCCGGCCAAACGGCAAAAAGGGAGACTGCGATGGACGATAATCACGTTGCCATCGTCGAAGCCGAAAAAGGTATGCCGGGGACCCCCGGAGGGTGAAATCTCTTTCCTGCCAGTCGATCGTTGGCGACCTATCGTTGGAAGTGGCTTCCAGCGGATTTCGTAGCGGGCGCGACGCTCGCGGCCTATGGCATACCTGTCTCGCTGGTCATACGCAACGCTGGCTGATTTGCCGCCGCAATACGGCATTTATTGATATCTGGCTGGGGGGTTCTTCTACGCGCTAATAGGCTCGTCACGCCAGCTAGCGATCGGTCCGACCTCGGCTATCTCCATGCTCGTCGGAGTATCGGTGGCCGATATGGCGGCCGGAGACCCAGGGAGATTCGCTTTTCGAGACTATCCAACTCGCAACAGCAGAGACAGACATGGGCTCGAACTGTAGATTCAGGGCGCTTGCCCGAATTCCGGATACGCAGGGCTTGGGAGGCGCAGGGCGTTCAGGGCGTTCTAAGCAGCGCCAGGAAAGAAGGAGCCCGACTCACACGGATTTAGTTGCGATTTTCGTCTGATTGCTTTGTCCCCGTTGCTACGGACGCAGCCCGGCTACGTAAAGCGCTTTCGATATTTGGATCGTCGGGTGCTTCGTCGTCACTGTCCGTGTCAGGCATGAATGACGGAACAACGCAACGGTTTGCGCGGTCAAGCGAATCGCCAGATCGAACCATCGCCTGACCTTCGGTGTCTGCAGTCCGAAGTCCGGCCAGAGACGTGTCACGCGCGCACGATGAGAGACTGAGCCAGGTCTGCTGACCCGCATCGGGGAATACTTCCAACTGCACGATCGCTGGAAGAACTTCTGACCTTCGCGAGACAAAGGCGGCAAGAACCTCGCCGCTCGTCATTTCCAGTGCGTGAAGCGGCGGCTTGCAGACCCTCGCAAGCGACACCGAGAACGCTCGATATCCCCATCCGAAGCCGTACGCTGAAAATTGTACGATGCATCCGTGACGGACCGAAGGCTCGGTAATCTTAATCAACGGCTGGCTCATGCAGTTACTCTCCACCAATGAGATCCGCCGGAAGCAGCGGACGCGATTTCGCCTCGTCCAGGTACGAAATGACGTAACGTACCAAGAGTCTGGGCTTTAGCATGCCCCTCGGGCAACTGAGACCCAATGAACTCGTCCACTTGATCGTAATTTCGGCGCCCTTTCTCTGATTGACCTGTGTCAATGTCGATTCATTTACCGCGCCAGAAATCAAGTTTGATCTACATGCGGCGCTGTGCCGGATCAGCCAACAGATCCGCCGGAACAACGCCTTCGAGGCGAATTGACACGGGAGCGATGCCAGCAGTTGCACGCGACGCCACAGAAAAATCTGGTTGGAGGCAAACAGACAGGCCAGAGCAACTGCAAGGAGCAGGGCGATCATGCATCCGCGTTCCGTCAAGACACCGACCATACCAATTCCATTTCACAAGATGCTAAAGGTGGTTGCGATTGTCGACCGGACTGATCCAGAGACGAAGGTAATCCTCGATCAGATCCCGGTGGAGAACATACATGTCGAGATCGGGGAAAGCGCGACGCGGGATTTGGACGAGGACGCCGACGTTGCTGCTTATATCGTCGAGGTTGACGGAGAACGCCCCTCGCTTTCTACGCCAAACAGATTATAAGCAGCCTTATCAAGCTGTGTGGCATGGCCTGCGTCAGTGAGAGACATGAGGCGGAGCAGTTGTGCGATCCAGCTCGGTCGCCTTGAGGGAGTTGTTCGCAGCATCGCGATCCGCCTTGCGGTTGATACGGGCGTTGCTGACTTCTTCCTTGTACTGCGCGTTGGCTTCCTTGACGCTCGCGCGCCGCTCATTCTTTGAAGCCTTCTTCGAAGCGCCATATTCAGCGTTGGCCTGCGCGTTGACATGCGTCCCATCACCGGGGATCGGTGCTCGCGGGCGCGACGATACGATGCTCTTCCGATGACCTCCGCCGGTGCTCGACTCTGCGCGTGGCATCGAGGCGCCCAAGCGATGAGCGTCAGCGATGCACCTGCCAGCAACCGCTGTGATAGGACCGTTGGGCAGGGTGATGTCGACACCGACCGTGCGCCCGGCGTTCGCAGGCTTGCTTGATGCAGGTCAATGACGCCGCACGAGTTGGTGACGCGTTAATGTGCATCCGCCACACACCGCGCGCTTCACTTGAGGCCGCCCGACGATGCATCACGGAACGATCGAGGATATTCACGCGGAAAATGGTTTCATCCCCATCAACGGCGCCGCACGAGGTCGCGCGATACCGCCGCCATTCCTGCTTCGATACGATCAGAGCGTGCGTCCAAGACCGCGCCTGGATTTCATCGGGAGGTCAAGTCCTTAAGCGAACCTTCAGCAGCGTCAGGCGACACTAGTAGGGCTGTTGAAGCGGCCCTTTATCATCGATCGGGCTCGCATACATCAGGGGCGTCATGAAACGCCATGCCGTTGCGATAGTTCGCGCACGCCTCGAGGCTGCCGTTGCATCGCCGCGGCTCACGAGTCGCATCGCGTATCGTGACATACTCGGCGTTGGCGCACCGTTGCAGGGAGAACCGTTCACTCCCACCAACGATAGGTCTTTGAGCGTTCTTCCTGGTTCGTATGCACCACTACTTCAGAAAGCGCGTCGAAGGCTGCACTCGATAAACTATCGTGAGATGCTGGATCGACTCTTAAAGGCCAGTTCAAAAAGCGCGCTCCGTTCGGCTGAAGATGTTCCAGCAGACGAGTGCGCAGGCTAGCTTTAAGA
>NZ_JBFUPT010000050.1:0-16425 GCF_041360715.1 Caballeronia sp. RCC_10 | reverse complement strand
AAGAACTCCCGCTTGCGCGTGCGCTTGGTTGACAGGTCCAAGCCGAGATGAAGTTGCGTCATCGTGATGCCTCCAGGTCGTAGCCACTATGGTAGCATTCCTAATCGATGTTACACGAAGGGATTACGCAGATGGTATGGACGCCTCCCCCCGGCAACGGGTCCTTGGTGATGGGAACCGGAGTTGCAAGTTCGAGCGGGCGCGACGTACGTATGCGAGAGTGGGAATGTTCTTAATCAGGCTGCGAGGAGAATCCGAGATGAATGCCGCGATCATTGGAATGGACATTGCCAAGCAGGTGTTTCAGCTTCACTCGGTCGACCGTCAAAGCGGTCAAATCGAACGGTTCAAAATCAAGCGTGCTCAGGTGCTTGAGTTCTTTGCTCGCCGAGCTCCTTCGGTAGTCGTCATGGAAGCATGTGGTAGCGCACATGACTGGGCGAGACGACTGCAAGCGTTGGGTCACGAGGTGAAACTGATATCTGCCAGATCAGTACGCCCCTTTGTACTTCGGAACAAGACTGACGCTGCCGACGCGCGAGCGATCTGGACTGCTGCTCAGCAACCAGACGCTCGATTCGTCGCCGTAAAAAGCGAAGCTCAGCAGACAGTTCTGGCGATACATCGAGTGCGTGCGCAACTGATGAAGTTTCGCATCATGCAAACCAATGCATTGCGTGGACTGTTGTATGAGTTCGGCGAAGTCTTGCCCGAAAGCTACCGTGCCTTCAGTAAGGCATTCCCTGCCGCGCTTGCGGGCGTCGCCGAGCGCCTGCCGTCCTTGCTGGTCGACAGCTTGAGGGAGCAGTGGCAACGTGTGCAGCATACCGATCGTGAAATCGCTGTCTTGGAACGGCGTCTTAACATTCTGTTTCGTGACAACCCACACTGCAAGAAGGTCGGGGAAATTCCTGGTGTCGGTCTTCTCACAGCGACCGCTACTGTCGCAGCTATTGGCGATCCGCAAACCTTCAAGTCGGGGCGCGAGTTTGCCGCATGGCTGGGGCTCGTCCCACGGCAGACTGGAACCGGTGGGCGAATCCGGCAGATGGGTCTGAGCAAGCGTGGAGATACTATTTGCGCACGCTATTGATGCACGGCGCCCGCTCGATAATCATCCAAGGAAAGCGTTCGTCCTGGCTTGAGGATTTGCTAAAGCGCAGACCCTTTAATGTCGCGGTTGCAGCGGTCGCGAATAAGCTGGCAAGAACCATTTGGGCAGTTCTGGCAAGATCGCAGGAATATAAAGGTTCATTGCTCGCTACCGCGTAGCCTCCTGGGCTTTCCGGCTCAAGATACTTCCAACTTCCCAAGGAGCGCAAGCACGTGCTGCATGATGGCTAACAGGTTGGACCGGGGCGAGGAAAACCCGATAAGGAACATGAACCATAGCGTTCGATATGCAGATGAGGACCTCGCCAGCGAATTCCATCAGGGCCAGCAGGCCAAATCGGCCTGCAAAACGGGCCGGACATAAGCGTGCTGCCTTTACCTGCCAGCCAACATCGCAACATTGTTTGCAATCCGGGAGGCGTCCACATAAGCTTCCTTAACTTTCTGTCTTGTTTTGCCTGACAGGAAGCGATGCCTAAAGAACTCATAGACGACGAACTGTGGTCACTCATCGAACCACTTCTGCCTGCGCGAGCACCTCGCAATCGGCAATATGCGGGGCGCAAGCCAACACCCGACCGTGCTGTACTGACGGGCATCGTGTTCGTACTGCGCTCAGGCATCGCGTGGAATCTCCTGCCGCAGGAGATGGGGTGCGGCTCAGGTACTGCCTGTTGGCGACGGCTCGTCGCATGGCAGGAAGCAGGCGTCTGGCAACGCATCCACGAAACTCTGCTGGCCGAACTTCGTCGTCGCGGCGAAATCGATTTGTCGCGAGCGCTCGTGGACAGCTCATCGATTCGCGCCATGCTGGCGGGAAAAAAACCGGCCCCAATCCCACGGACCGGCGCAAGCTCGGCAGCAAACACCACCTCATCGTCGACGCGCAAGGCATCCCGCTCGCGGTCATCCTGAGCGCAGCCAATCGACATGACATCACCCAACTCGATGCACTCGTCGAGGCAATTCCACCTATCAGAGGCAAGCGCGGGCGCCCCCTGCATAAACCACAAATCGTTCAGGGCGACCGGGGCTACAGTTCCGAACCACATCGGCAACATTTGAGAGAACGCGGCATCACGCCGGTGCTCGCAAAAATCGGCTCGTCCCACGGAAGCGGTCTTGGCAAAACGCGTTGGCCAGTCGAGCGCTCGATTGCATGGCTTCACTCGTTTCGCCGGCTGAAGATTCGCTACGAACGCTACGCTTATGTTCACGAGGCCTTCCTGTCTCTCGCTTGCGCCTTGATTTGCTGGACGCGTCTCAAACCCTTGTTTCACTAATTTCGCAACAGCTTCTTAGTCTTCATCGGCACAATTGCACCTCCTGAAGTCAAAACGTCGACCAATCGCCATCATCCCCCGCATGAACGGGCTGCGCGGCAGCAGGCGCTGGCTTTGCCACTTTCGTCACCGTCGGCGCTTTCTTGGGGGCCGACGGCCGCGCAATCTGCGGCGTGTAGGTGTTCGTCGCTGCGACGGAAGGCGTTTGAGCAGTTCGGAACACCGCGACGGCTGCAGACAGATGTTTCGCCTGGTCTTCCATTGACCCCGCTGCTGCCGCTGCTTCCTCAACGAGCGCCGCATTCTGCTGCGTCACCTCGTCCATCTGGGAGATGGCTTGATTCACCTGCTCGATGCCGCGGCTCTGCTCGTTAGACGCAGAGGCAATCTCGCCCATGATGTCGGTGACGCGCTGGATGGCGGTGCCGACGCGCTGCATGGTTTCCCCTGCCCGTGCGACGAGTTCCGTACCCGATTGCACTCGGTCGCCGGAAGTCTCAATCAAAGCTTTGATCTCTTTTGCAGCGGCTGATGAGCGCTGTGCAAGACTGCGGACTTCACTGGCGACGACCGCGAAGCCACGGCCTTGCTCCCCTGCGCGCGCCGCTTCGACCGCCGCGTTGAGCGCCAAAATGTTGGTTTGGAACGCAATGCCTTCGATCATGCCGATGATCTCAGCGATTTTGGCGGAGCTTTGCTCGATGCCGGTCATCGTTTCCACGACCTGACCAACGATCGCGGTGCCTTCATTTGCCACGGCCCCCGCATTGTCTGCGAGGCCGCTGGCCTGTTTTGCGTTCTCGGCGTTCTGTTTGACGGTCGCGGTCAACTCTTCCATGCTTGCTGCGGTTTCCTCCAACGACGCCGCCTGCTGTTCGGTGCGCGACGACAAGTCCGTGCTTCCAGCAGCGATCTCGCCCGACGCTGTTCGGATCACGTCGACCGACTCTTTGATTCCGTTGGCGAGCGCGGACAGTTTTGCGAACGCTGCTTGCACAGCCAGCATCAATGTCGCGAGTTCGTCGCGACCGACTGCGTCCACGCGATGCGTGAGATCGCCCTGCTCGAGCGCCTTCATTGCCTCTAGCGCCTGGCCGAGGGGCTTCGTTACGGAGCGAGTGATCGCAAGCATTGCGGCGATAGCCACGAGTACGGCCGCAAGCGTTGCTCCAAACGAAAGTGCAATTGCGCGATCGTAGGTGGCATGAGCCTCTATGGCGGACTCGTCGGCCAGTTCGAACTGGTATGCGACAAGGGCGTCAAGAGCCGCAAAGTACTTGACCTGCGCCTCTGCGACAGGTCCGGTAACTTGCGCGCGTGCCTCATCGATCTTCCCAGCCGTCAACAGGCTGATCGCCGCGTTGCGCGCCGCAGTGTTACGGCCACGAGCGTCGACGAGCGCATTGAAGAGTTCGCGCCCATGAGCCGACGTGATCATGCGGTCGACGCGATCCAGCCGCTGAGACGTCGCCTTCGAGGCTTCAAGGACACCCGCTTTCATCGTCTCGACGTCTTCAGCCCGTCCAGTGATGACAGCGCGCTGCAGGCGCAATACGGTTTGGCTCACAGCGTCTTTCGCCTTACTGACCTCGGCGGCTTTGACCATTCGGTCATCAGTGATCAGCGTGATTTCGTTGTTTAGACCGCGCAAGCTGAAGAAATTGATAGCCGCGACAAGAAGAAGCATCGCAACAACGACGCCGAAGCCAATGATCAGGCGAGCACTGACCTTTATATTTTGCAGATTCATTAGGGATTCCGAGGGACCGAATTTTAGTTTTCTTCGGAAGGCGCACCGCTCACGTTCATGTTGCCGCACGGCGGGTCGCCGGGCGCACCGCAAGGCCCAGGGATCGCTCAGGGATTGAGTCGTTGGCGCAACTTTCGTCTTCCTTTCAGAGTATCGGCGCGCGTCGCGCATCCTTTATTCGTAATTCCCACTATTTGCAATGATGTAGTTCCTTGACCGAGGCTTTTCTTGAGCGTCAGCCTCACGCAGCTCTGCGGTGACCGAGGGTGGGTTTAGCTGCCATTCCGTCGACAGGGAAATGCCGTGTTGTTCCAGCCGCGAGACAACGCTCCATGAATGTATGTCGCGGATGCCCGGACTGTCGCCGCGCGTGCGGCTCGCGGCGGCAGCGAGATGTCGCTCGCCGCCCGAGCCGTTCCCGCGTACCTAGAGGGTTCCTGAACCGATCGGCGACCGCACTCGTCAGCGGTGTGGTCTGCCCAGCTCAACTCCAGCGTGACCAACAGAACTCCGTTCGACGTGCCCGGCAGGTTCCCCGATCGTCAAACAGGTGCCTTCTGCGCGGTTCGCTAACTAGGTTTGTTCGATTCAACGGTCGGTCAAACACCACCGCTTGTTCCGCGATCCGTCGACGGACTGGTTAAAGCCGCTCTCGAAGACCCACTGCCATTGCGGAAGGGATGGGTCTTCGCCGGGTGTCGCATCGAGATGTGCAACATACGCGGACACTTGGCTGCTGTCGGCGAAGAAACGCAGCTTGCCGATGACTACGTTGTATAGCGGTATCGACTGATCCACGACGAACAAGGTCAGTTTGCGTCCGTCGCTCAGTTGCCATGCAGCGGTCGCTCCGAGACCACTTGGAAAGCGACGGTTAGCAGTTGAGTTAGACGGACCGGTCATGCGGCGACCTTCGACATGGCTTGGCGCATGACCGCAGCGAGTTCCGCCGCAACGAACTTGGACACATAAGCGTTCGCGCCTACCTTGCGCACGTGCTGCTCGTTCGCTGAGCCCGACAACGAAGAGTGGATGACGACGGGGATAGCCTGCAGATCAGCCGCCGATTTGATTTTCCGGGTGAGCGTGAACCCATCCATCTCGGGCATCTCGAGGTCGGTGAGCACAAGTGCAATATCGTCGGTGACCTTCTTGCCCGCCTTCATGGCATTCTGGTTCGCGCGTTCGATCACGTCCCACGCTTCCTGACCGGTCTTGGCCATGGTATACGGCACACCCATCGCTTTCAGGCTCTCTTCGATAAGCGCCCGCGCCACACCCGAGTCGTCGGCAGCAAGGATTCTTGCGCCGGGCGGCAGCGACAACCGTCCAGTGCTTTCCTCATTGATCTCCGGCTCGCTCGTTGGCAATACGTCCCGCAAGATCTGTTCGACGTCGAGCACCTGCGCCAAGCGCCCGCCTGGTTGCGCATCGAGTCGCGCGATGCTGGTGACCGCCTTACCGCTCGAGTGGCCCTCGGCCGACAGGACACGGTTCCACTCCAGGCGAACGATATCGTCAACCTCGTCGACGGCGAATCCTTGCGTTGTACGGGCGAACTCGGTGACGAGCAGGATTCGGTTGCCTTCTCGCGGAGTGCAACCGGTCACCTTCGCCAGGTCAATCACGGGGATGATCTCGCCGCGAACATCGGCCACGCCCAGAATTTTGTCCGACGAGCCCGCGAGTTCCGTCAGCGTCGGCATTGCTATGATCTCGCGAATCTTGAACACGTTGATGCCATAGAGTTCGCGCGTGCCGCGGCGCGGGGTGGTGCCAAGCCGGAACAGCAAAAGTTCGAACATGTTGCTGCCTGCGAGCCGCACACGCTGCTCGATATCGTGTTGATCGTTGTTCATTTCGCTCGCTTTCATCTAATAGCTGCCTCGTCGGTACTCCTGCTTACGGCATCCGATTTGACGTTCTGAAGGGAGAACAAAACGTCGGCAGTGGCCGCCGCTCGCGTCAGCGGCCCCTTTTTCAATGGCATCGAAGACGCGCGCCAAGCTTAAAACGTCGACCAATCGCCATCGTCCCCCGCATGAACGGGTTGCGAGGCAGCAGGCGCTGGCTTTGCCGCTTTCGTCATGGTCGGCGATTTCTTGGTGGCCGACGGACGCGCCATCTGCGGAGTGTGCTTGGTCGTCGCTGCGACGGGGACCGTCTGGGCAGTGCGGAACACAGCAACCGCTGCGGACAGTTGCTTCGCCTGATCTTCCATCGAGCCGGCTGCTGCCGCTGCTTCCTCAACGAGCGCCGCATTCTGCTGCGTCACCTCGTCCATCTGCGAAATGGCCTGATTCACTTGCTCGATGCCGCGGCTCTGCTCGTTAGACGCAGAGGCAATCTCGCCCATGATGTCGGTGACGCGCTGGATGGCGGTGCCGACGCGCTGCATGGTTTCCCCTGCCCGTGCGACGAGTTCCGTACCCGCTTGCACTCGGTTGCCGGAGGTTTCAATCAAATCTTTGATCTCTTTTGCAGCGGCTGATGAGCGCTGTGCGAGGCTGCGGACTTCGCTCGCGACTACCGCGAAGCCGCGGCCTTGCTCGCCGGCGCGCGCCGCTTCAACCGCCGCGTTGAGCGCCAAGATGTTGGTCTGAAAGGCGATGCCTTCGATCATGGCGATGATCTCAGCGATCTTCGTGGAGCTTTCCTCAATGCCCGCCATCGTGTCGACGACCTGACCGACGATGGCACTGCCCTCGTTGGCAACGACGTTGGCGTTGTCCGCAAGGCCACTCGCCTGCTTGGCGTTCTCAGAATTCTGCTTGACCGTGGAGGTAAGCTCTTCCATGCTCGCGGCCGTTTCCTGAAGCGAAGCCGCTTGCTCGTCGGTACGGGATGACAGGTCCGTATTGCCAGCAGCGATCTGTTTGCTGGCGCTGGCAATCGCCTCACTGCTTAGTCGGACAGTCCCCACCGTGGCGGCCAATTTTTCTTTCATGGTGGCGACTCCGGCAAGCAATTGCCCCATCTCGTCACGCGTATTAATCGTCACCTCGTGCGTGAGGTCGCCGTTAGAAATGTGCTCGAAGTGCTTCAGGGCCTCGGCAAGTGGCGTCATGATTGCCCGGCGCAGCAAAAACCAGCCAAGCGCTGCGGTAGCGAGACCCACGAGCAATGCCAACACTCCGAGGGTGCGCAGCGTCGACACCCGGGCGTCGCTCTCGGCCATCTGGCGCTTCGCATCGGCGAGTTGGAAACCCTGCAGCTTGTCGAAGGCTTCGATGCACCGGGTGTACGACGTTGGTAAATCCTTGAACGCGATGCGGTCTATCGCTTCTTTGTCGCCCGCTTCTATCGCGGCGCTGAATTTGTTGATCACTTGTCGCACATCGGTGCGAGCATCTGCGACGCTCTTTGCCAATGCCATCTCGTCGGTTCCACGCGGGATCGAGTCATACTTTCCGTACCACTCATCCGATTGACGCATGAATCCATTGGCGCGTGCAACCAGTCCACCGGCGTCCTTGTCTGCCGGGTTCAACGCATAGCGGTCAAGCGCAAGCCGCGCACGAGCGATGTAGTTGTTCGATATGCCGAGGGCGTTGACTGCTGGCAGCGAATTGTCAGAGATGTCTTTGGCCGTCGAATAGGTCGCACTGATGCCGTACCACCCGAAGCCGACTGAGAGCGCCAGCAGGAAACCGAGGAAAGCCATGGTGAGCGCAAGCCGCGCCCGAATCGTGAGGTTCTTCATTGTTCTTGGTTCTAGCGCTCAACAGTAAGGCAATACGATCGCGCCGGTCGCTGGTGCCTGCCGCTTCTCGAATAGAAGACGATCAATGTTTATCGGCAGTGCATTGCGCACAGTTCAGCGAGAAGACTTCAACTTCGGATGGTCCCGAAATGAGATCGGTAACGATGCCCGCATGCGTCAACATATCCTTCTGGCCGCGCTAGGCTGCTGCTCGATCCTGCAGAAGCTCCCGTCCCGTGTTCAGTTTTTTTCCAACGTGCCGTTGTCCGCAGTAGCAGCGTCCGTCGATATGGGCGGCGCTAAGGCAACCCGAACGGCACTTGAATAAATGAATAGCGACCAAAGAAAAGACACGCCCGAAGTGGGCGCCAACGAATTCCTCATCTTCAGTCTGGGCCAAGAGCAGTACGGCATCGACATCCTGAAGGTTCAGGAACTCCGTGGATACGACGCGGTGACGCGCGTGGCCAACGCCCCGGTGTTCATCAAGGGCGTCATTAACTTGCGCGGCGTCATCGTGCCGATTGCCGACATGCGCCTGAAGTTCGAGTTGGAGAGCGCCGTCTACGACGACCAGACGGTTGTTGTTGTGCTCAACGTTGCAGGACGCGTGGTGGGCATCGTCGTTGACGGCGTATCCGACGTGCAGACGCTCACGCCCGAGCAGATCCGGCCAGCACCGGGCTTCAATTCGACGGTCAACACCGACTACATCACCGGCATCGGGACGATCGACGACCGCATGTTGATCTTGATGGACATCGAGAAGCTCATCACGAGCGAGGAAATGGCGCTGGTTCAACCCGCCATCGCCTGACCACTGCAGAGAACCTAGAAGCCACACCCACAACGAAATGACATTCACCAGAAAACTTTGGCTTCCGCTACTTCTAAGCCTTGCGTGCCTCGCAGGTGTTTCGATCGCCGACGCGTATCGTATGCGCACCCTGCGGACTGAGCAGACCCAAGCGGATATCAGGCACGCGACCGAGGTCGTTAACAGCATCGTTAAGGAGTTTGCCGATGCCGCTGCAAAAGGATCGATGACGGAAGACCAAGCCAAGCAGGGCGCGCTGCGCGCGATCCGCGATATCCGCTATGGCGACAGTGGCTACTTCAGCGTGTTCGATTCGCAGGCGAAGGTGCTTGCGCATCCGATCAAGCCCGACTTCGTCGGCAAGAGCATGATGGACTTCAAGGATCCCAACGGCGTCTATGTTTATCGTGAGCTCATCGGTGTAGGCAAGCGACAAGGCGCGGGCTACACGTACTATTCGTTCGCCAAGCCGGGAAGCAGTGAAATCCTGCCGAAAATGTCCTACGTGTCGATGTACAAGCCGTGGGACTGGCTCATCAACACCGGCGTCTACATCGACGACATCAATGCCGCGTTCTATGCGTCGCTCGGCTGGAGTCTTGGCGCCTTCGCCGTGATTGCAGCACTGCTAAGCCTTTTCGTGGCGCGGCTCAACCGTGGGATACTTCGTTCGATGGGCGGAGAACCGGCATACGCAGCGGAAGTGGCGAACCAGATCGCGGATAACAATCTCGCCGTTGACGTGGCCACTGCCGCGGACGACCGCTCCAGCCTCATGTATTCGATGGCCCGCATGCGCACGCAATTGCTGTCAGCCGTTGACAGCGTGAAGACGTCCGCTAATGCGATCGCCAATGCCAGCCGTGAAATCGCTGTCGGCAACACGGACCTGTCGTCGCGCACCGAGCAGCAGGCCGCGTCGCTGGAAGAAACAGCGGCCAGCATGGAAGAGCTGACTGCGGCCGTGAAGCACAATTCAGAGAACGCGCGTCAGGCAAGCGGCTTGGCCGGCAACGCGCGCGACGTTGCACAGCAAGGCGCGACGATCGTCACGAACGTCGTCGGGACAATGGCCGAGATCGAGCAAAGCTCGCACAAGATCGCCGAGATCATCGGCATGATCGAGGGCATAGCGTTCCAGACGAACATCCTGGCGCTCAACGCTGCGGTCGAAGCCGCACGTGCCGGCGAACAGGGGCGCGGTTTCGCCGTGGTTGCGGGCGAAGTACGCAGTTTGGCGCAGCGCTCATCCACGGCCGCCAAAGAGATTCGCGAGCTGATCGAAGCATCCAGTACGCGTGTCCACACGGGCACAGCACTCGTCGGGCAAGCTGGGGAGACGATGACCAAGATCGGCGCAGCGATTCAGAAGGTCACCGACATCATGGACGAGATTGCGTCTGCTTCGAATGAACAAAGTCGCGGCATCGAGCAGGTGAACACGGCGATTGCCCAGATGGACGAGGTCACGCAGCAAAATGCAGCGCTCGTCGAGCAGGCCGCCGCCGCTGCCGGTTCGCTTCAAGATCAGGCCGAAACGCTGCGCGCGACGATGGCCGTCTTTAAGACCGAAGCGTAGCAGGCGTTGGCGAGCGGTCCGCTGACTGCTTGGCCTTCTCTAAAGAAAGAAGACGCCCCGCCCTGCGCCCCTATGTCCGCTTCGCGCGGGCGGACTTTGACGCGTTGGGCGTCTTTGCGGCCTTAGTCGAGCGCGCCGGCGCCGCGTTCGTTTTTGACTTCGGCTTCTTAGTGCCGGCCGCTTTGCTATCAGCCGCGGAGATTAGGAACTTGCTCCTGTCCTTTACCGATGCCAACCATCCCGGCGCCATGCCGCGGCCGCTCCACTCGGCTCCTGATTTGGGATCTCGGTACTTCGCCGGTTGGGGACCGCGAGGGTAGTTCCCGGTGCGCTTGCCCGAGTCGCTATCGTTAGAGTCGACTGCCGCAGAGACCAGAAATCTCGCACGATTCTTAGCGTTCGCTATCCACGCCGGCGCTCGGCCTCGACCGCTCCACGTTGCGCCCGTCTTCGGATCACGATACTTGCCGGTCGCAGCTAGCGGAGCGCCGACAGAGTTCTTTGCAGGGCCAGCTCTACCTCGATTAGTCAAGTCGTCGATTGTCAGGCCGTGCTCTTTCATAAGCGAATGAATTTTTGCGACGGCAGCAATGGCCTGCTTCTTTTGAATCGCGTCCGCTCGAGCCTGCAATTTCTTAATCCTTTCTTCGATGTTTGAGAGGGTCGTCATATTCTTCCCTTGGGTTGTCTGACGTGCCGCACTATGCCATACGTCTTTTCTTCCAGGCTCGGAGACGCAGGCTAACCGAGCTCGCAACCGCCATTGTTCAGTTCCGCGTCGCTTGAGGCGGGAGGGGCGAGTGACTTGACTACGCGGGGTTATTGGTAAGCTCCTAGGCGTTCCAATAGCCATGCAGTCGAAGCCACGAACCGATGTCAAAAAGAAATCCGACGAAGTCGCAGCGTGCCGTGATGGAATTGCTCGATCAGGGCCTACCGGTCGAGCAGATTGCGAACAGTCTCGGCAAGAGCGCCTTGGCTGTGAAGAAACAGCTAAACCGGATCAAACGCCGGGTCCGCGAAGGAAGGATCGATCCTTCCCCTCTGCCGATCGAGCGCGCCGCGAGCAAGCCACGCATCTACCTTGCAGGCTTCGATGTCTTTCGCCGCGACGCGAAGGAACACGGCGAGCATCTCAAGCAGCTCTGCCGCGATCGCGGCTTCGTTGGGCTATACCCGCTCGACGGCGATGTCCCCTCCTCCCTCCTGCCGCACGAGGCCGCTCGCCACATCTATGCGGCGAACGTCGAGTTGATTCGTTCGGCCGATATCGTGATGGCAAACCTCAATGACTTTCGGGGCGCCGGCGAGCCTGACAGCGGGACGGCGTTCGAAGTCGGTTTTGCGGTGGCGCTCGGCAAGCTCGTGTGGGCATATCGGTCCAGCGAAGCGACGCTGGCTGCGCGTGTATCGGCAGCGGCGACCGAAAATAACGGCGCTTTTTGTGCGCGCGGTTATCTCATTGAGGACTTTGGGCTGAGCGTCAATCTGATGCTGGCATGTTCCGCACGGATTGTCGTCGGAGGACCGGCAGCTTGCCTTGACGCAATTGAGAGCCAGATCGCGGGGGGGCGGGCAGCGAGCCGGTCGCCGATTCGCTCGGAGGCCGGTTCGTTCTAGCGCGGCGCGCTTTAAGGCGCCAGCGCTCAGTGCCCGACGGTCAGCGGCTCCGGAAACTCGTCAGACAAGTTTAGAGAGTCTCCGATGGGCCAAACCAGGAAGGATTCGCCGAAGAAAGGTTCACAACCGGCAGGGCGGCCTTGCGAGCCGATGCTCTCGTACTGCGAAGGTTGGTCTTTGGCGACATACAGCACCGCCTTGCCACCCTTACGTTCGATGACAGCCGGCCGCAAGGGGCCGAGTGCGATCCATACGTATCGCGTACCTGTGCAGCCGGCGCCCGAGTAGGCCGGCCGGGCCCCGCTCCACATAAAAGCGTTTGCAGACTGAGCGCCGTCTGGCGTTTTAAGGCGGGTGACGCCGACGAAAACGGCCGCGCCCTTGACGTTCATAATTACCCCGCCGTCCGACACGAGGTCGGAAGAACTCGCTTGCATCGGTGCATCCACGACCGTTCCCACGAGCCTGCCTCGTGCGTCGTATAGCTTGGCGGAGTGCTGGTGCCATCCTTCGTCGCCTGCACCGTGAGCGAACGCTGATGCGCTCGCCGCAAAGACCGCGATGACGATCGCACTACGAAGATTGAACATACTCACCTCGTCCCTGACGTACGAACACTGTTACAGTCACCGGCCTATCCGCAGTGGTTCGGGATGGAGCTGAGTCAAGTCGATTGTGCTCTCGACCGGCCATGCCCTGTCAGAGTGCGGCGGCGCGCCTCTATCGCAGGATGGGGGGTCACCATCGTATATGGAGGAGCCAAATTGCGTGACTTCTGAAATGGTGTCGCGCGCAATATAGAGGGTCGCGGTCGTTCCTCTGCGCTCGATGGCGCTCGGACGAAAGATACCCCGCTCGTAATAAACGTACGACGTTCCGCTACAGTTCTCGCTCAAGTAGGCGAGGCGCGGGTACTGCCACATCATTTCGTCGGTAGCTGTGCCTCCGCCGTCAGATCGAAGTTTTCCGACGCGAGAGAAGCCGGCGAAAACGAACACTCCCCTCACGTTAAGCACAACACCGCCGTCGTAACCGCTGCCCGAGACATAAACCACGTCGCCAACCAAGGCGCCTCGTGCATCATAGAGGCGCGCTTGACCGTCGTTCGGATGAGCATGGTGGTGGCGTTCATCACGGCGCCCCTCCTCCGCGGCTGCATCGATTGCAACGAGACAAAGGAGCAGCGCCGACAGGAACCAACCCAATTTCAGACGGAACACGTAGCCACCTCAGTTCGTAAGAACGGTTTATGTCGTTCGCTAGAAGCCGACGCGCAAAGGCTCCGGATGCTTGGCACTCAAGTCGACGGTACTTTCCACTCGCCAGATAGTGTCAACATACGGATCGTTGCCGACGCACTGTCCAAGGTCTAAGCGAGATACGATAGTGTGGTTTTCGGCGGGCCCTTCGGCTCCGATGAGAAGCGTCACCTTAGCGCCTTGCCTGACGATCGCGGCTGGTCGGAGCACCGAGTCGGGGTAAACGTACGGCGCGCCGGTGCAATTGGCCCCATCGTACGAGACGATTGAGTTGTCACTCCAAACCATCTGAGTCGCCGAATCCGGGAAGTTGAAGCCTTTGGAAAGACGAGTCAACTTCACGTAGACCGAAGCACCGTTGACGTTAATAACAACGGCGCCGGGATCGTTGCCCCTGCTGCCTATGACAATCTCGCCGACGAGATCTCCTCGGGCATCATAGAGCTTGGGGACAAGGCCGTGTTCGTCGTGGCGTCCGTCGCGCTCGCCAAGTGCGTGTGGCGAGATCTGTTCGTCCTCTCCATAGCTAAGCGAAATCCCAGCTGTTGCGGAAGTCCCCAGCAAGAAGGCTGCGAGCAGCCATTGAAAAAAGTGCGTATTCACGATGTCCCCGCTGCCTACTATGGCGGCTAGCCCGCGCTCTTATAATATGCACAACTTGATAAAGACCCAAGTCCCGTAACGTCGAGCTCGGTTTGGATTACGCGCAGCCTTATGCTCATTGTCGGCACTGGCGCCGTACAATTTTAGAGCTTCGTGGGGCGGACCGGCTGCTTGTCTTGACGCCATCAGGAGCAAGGCGGACGGAGGCACCCCCGACTTGGTGGCGGGGGGTTGGCGAAGCGTTAGCTTCGCTGTAGGGTTTGGGTTAGGCCAATTTCAGTATATCGATTTAAATGTTCGACGACCTTTGGCTTGCTGCCCCCGAAGACGCCTACGCGCAATGGCAACGTGAAGAAGCCACTGGCGCGGATCGCCGCGCCTTTGCCGACCAGTCGATCGTGCAACACCGGTCGATGTTCTCGCGATTCAACGACTACCTGATCGCCCATCATGCGAGCGTGGCGAGCTATGGGGCCGATCACCTCGATGGTTTTTTCGCCGCGCTTGCGCAGGACTGCTCGCCCGGCACGACCACCCGCCTTCGTTACCTCAAGCTGATCGATCGGTTCACGCGACACCTGGTCAACATCGAACTGCGAGCGGACAATCCGGCCGCGCAGATGCTACTCAACGAGAGTTGGCCAGAGGATGAACCGACGCCGATCTATCTGTCCTCAGGAGACGATGCGCGCCTACAGGCCGTCTGCGTTGCGATGGAAGGCGCTGCATTCAAGGAACTGCGGAACACGGCGATCGTTGCGCTCTTTCTGGCCTCCGGAGTGACGGCGGCCGAGTTGAGACAACTGAGGGTCGATGATCTCGATGTAGGCCACCACCGCCCCACTTTCTTCGTCGACAAGCACGGGCCTCGCATCGCCCGTCGCGTGCCCATCGATGCCTTCGCGGTTGATGTTCTACGCGACTACCATGACGTGCGCCGAAGCATTCAGTGCGCGACGCAATGGCTGTTTATCGCGACCGCAGCAGGAAAACCGATGCAGCCTGACACGATGGTCAAATGCGTGCGTGCAGCCCTTAAGCGGGCCGGCTTGGCTGCGGCCGACGAAAGTCCGCGCCTGCTCCGAAACACGTACGGCCGTCGGCACATCGTCGCGGGCAAGACCAACGAACAAGTAAGCAGTCTCATGGGCCTTTCCAGCCACCGCACCGCCACCCGCCTTCGCCAAACGGTCGAGGCGAGTCACGACTTGCTTCGAGTGGCCTTCTGTATTGCGCGACCGCACTACTAATACCCCTGTCGTCACGACGCATCCGTTTGGCTTATTGCAACCTCACTCGCCAACGCGTGGGCAGCACACGGACTGCTTCGAGTCTTCCGCCAAACGTAGAACGCAATAAATCCGTCAATCCGGAATCGAGGCGCCAGCGGCATCTACGGGCGGGAATTGACGACTTCAATTCCAGTTCGAACGAAATAAAGTCGTCAATTCGCATAAGTCCGCATTAAATTCGTCAATTCGCGCCCTAGACTTCGAATTTTCTCCGTAAGTCACTGATCTTATGGACAACATCCTCCATTGTCAGCCGACCGCGCTTGACCGTCCGCGCGGCGCTCATCGTCTGGAAGCTTTCAGCCTAAAGGCGGGTCGCCGGCTAACGCTCTACCGTCAGTCCGCGCCCGAGCAGTGGGTAATCCTGGAGGCAGATCCAGCGGTCATCGCGTTCTGTGAGCGACCGGGTTTTATCCAATCTGAAGGGAAACGCTATCTCGCGGATTTTTGGGTGCGTTACTTTGATCGTCAAGAATTAGTGATCCTATTCGATTTGGCGTACGAGCGACCTGCAAAACCTGCTGCGCTCCTCGAGCATGCGGGGCTAACGGTGAAGGTGGTTCAGTCGTCTGAAATCGCTGCCTCTCGGGCGTGGATCGCGAACTGGAAGCGGATGCTACCTTGCCTCATCGCCACGCGTAGCCTCGTACCTCCGTCGCTCAGCACCGCGATTGAGCGGTTTCTTGCTCGTCCGCATCGGCTACTTTCGATTGAGCGCGAGTTCACGACTGGGGATCCAGTCCTTGTGCGCGCTGCTGTTTTCGGCTTGCTGCATGCCGGCCGTGCCCAGGCACCGGGATTACGGACGCACGAATTATCGCTGCTCACGGAATTTGTCGCAGCTGGAGAAGTGGTATGAACCGGCGGCGCACTGATTTCCAGGCCTTGGACGTTGCGGCATGGCCTGGCGTCGCCTATACGGAATTTGACGACGAAGAGCGTCGCGCTTTTCAGCGTCGTGTCAATGCCGTCGAGCGTTATGCACGAGGAGAGTCCATCGGGGAGATCGAGTTGGCGACAGGCGTGAACAGAAGACAGCTCTATCGTTTGCTCGACAGGGGATTGGCACAGCATCCTGACGGACGCATCTTCGGCTTTCGCGCGGCATTGAAACACGTGCGCATCTCGGACTATGCCAGGACAAGTCCCGTAAGGGTTCACGGTGACCGCGGAAGTCGCGGCGCCGCGGGTGCCTTGTCGCTGCTCTTCGAGCGATATCCGGCGCTGGCCGCATGGCTGCTGCTACAAGTTAAACAACGACGTGTACTGCTGCAACAGGTCGGGACGGACGGACGCCTTCGTACGCGCCTGCGTGGGCTGCGATCCTTTAAAGGCCAGTTCAAAAAGCGCGCTCCGTTCGGCTGAAGATGTTCCAGCAGACGAGTGCGCAGGCTAGCTTTAAGAAA
>NZ_JBFUPT010000049.1:0-16884 GCF_041360715.1 Caballeronia sp. RCC_10 | reverse complement strand
TATGAGCAACTCGCTGGAGTGCCGATGGCTGCTTAACTCCAGCAAAACGGTCTCCGAGGTTCCCGGTGCGCTTCAAACCCCCTGGAGCGATATCGAGTCTGGCGAGCCATTGCGGGGCGTGAAGGTGCCTTTGCCTCATTGGTGGGAAGGGCTTGGCAAGCTCGCTGACCTGGTTGCACCGGCCATCGGCGAGTGTCTTTCCGCGGCCGCACCTGTGATGCCGGCGTCAATCCCCCTTCTCATCGCTACGGCCTGCGGCGGGCGGCCCGCGCGCACGGCAAGACTGGAAGAAGAACTTCTGGACGAGGTCTACACCCGGCTGGAGTTGCCGCCCAATCGTCACTCGGCCCTGTTCCCGCGGGATCAGTTCGGCGGTGTGCAAGCCTTGGTGCGTGCGCAGTCCTTGATCGAGCAAGGCCATGCGCAGCGGGTGATCGTGGCGGGTGTGGACAGTTTTCTGCACCAGCCGACGCTGGATGCCTACGTGCAGCGGCGCCGTGTCATCACGCGAGGCAACTTCAACGGGTTCTTTCCCGGCGAAGCGGGCACCGCCGTGCTGGTAGGCAGCGATGAAGACTACGAAGGTGATGCATTGCGCATTCTCGGCGTGGGTATCGGAGAGGAGCCCGCAACCATCGAGAGCACCATGGCGTTTCGCGCAACCGGCCTGACTCAGGCGCTGCAGCGGGCGCTGGGCAATGCCGGCGTGGCGCTGAAGGACGTGGCATACCGACTGACCGACCTGACCGGCGAGCATTACAAGTTCAAGGAGGCCGCGTTTGCCGCTGGCCGCCTGAATGGCGGCCAGCGACTGGCCCCCCTGGAACTGTGGCACCCGATGGAATATCTGGGCAACATCGGCGCCGCGATTCTGCCTTGCCTGCTCGCCCAGGCGATGCATGCCGCACAGGAGGGCTACGCACCCGGCTCTCTCGCGGTGTGCCATGTGAGCAACGATGGAGGTGAGCGGGCGGCGGTGGTCGTCGGCCTGCGAGGTCCTGCAAACGGGAGGCACGCATGAGCAAGAACGTTTTTGCCAACGGACGCGAGGTATCGGCCAAGAAAGACGACAACGTCTCGATGGGAGCGATGCCTGATACATGTCTGTCGCCGCCCTCACCTCCGGCAGGCCCGCTCCCGATCCCCTATCCAAATTTCTCGAAGGCATCCGATACCGACAGTGGCACCCGCAGCGTCAGGATCGGGGGCGAACAGGTCGGCATCAAGGATTCGTCCACGTATAAGAAGAGCAATGGCGATGAAGCAGCGACCAAGTCGTTGGGAATGGGCGTCATGAGCCATCAGATCACTAACACGACCTATTTCTCTGCGTGGTCTTTTGACGTCAAGTTCGAAGGCGAGAACGCGTTACGTCACCTGGACATGACGAATCACAACAACATGTGATGCCGTTGCCGCGTGCTTCCCTTCCTCGCCTCAAGAGAACTCGATATGAACACTGGAAACTCAGCCGCCTCCGGATTCAACACTGCGGGGGTAGGAAAGGGAGACATCAAGTCGGAATGCGACGAGTTGAAAGAAGAAGCGGACAAGGAAGACCGAAAGATCCAGGCAATGAGAAAAACGCCGAAGGGGGCAACGGCGCACAAGTGCACCACTGTCACAGCATCCAAACTCACGTGCGGCGGTGTGACGACGAAAAAGCCCGCCTATAGCAGCTTGTCGCGGCTCCCAAAGGGGAGGCAATCAAGATATGCGCAAGGGGTCAAGAGAGGGGAACCCTCCAAGATGTGCAAGAAGAAGAACGGCGAGGATTTCGAGCATGCCACACAGGGCTTTTCTTCGGGTTGTTCGCATACAGAGGCCCGCCTGGTTGAAGATGCCTTTAAAGGGCCGGGGGGCGCGGAAGGCTGCGAACTGATGATGAAAATCAAGTGGAAGCAGCGGGTAGTATTCAAGAATCCTCAAGGCAAGATCACCGGCGCAAAGAACGTTGCCCCATTGGCTAAGCCATGCAAAGACTGCGAGAAGGTGCTTTGTCATGCGCAGTACTGCGGACTCAAGATCTTTCTTTGCAAGATAAAACAGGGAAGGCAAGAGAAGGTCAAACCACCGCCCTGCAAGAAACACGGATACTGAATAAGGTTTTCCAGAACTCGATTTTGGAACAACGGAGTTGCAACCATGCTGAACCCGCCGCCCTACGTCATTGGCAATCCACGTTCCTATGAATGGAACGACGACGCCATCTGGGAGTCAGAAAGACAGAATCTCAAATCCCAGGACCAAATCTCTGGCCTGTGGGCCCGAAGTCTTCTTGCTCTGTCCATCGGCATGGCCGAATGGGTGTTTCGTCGGCGCCTGAGTGATCCTGACGATCTTGTTTTCAATCATGCCGTAGAGGCATTGTGGGCGTCCGTCGTTGACCGGCGGTACTTGAAACTGTGCTCAGGCGACTACGCGGACCGCTCCAGAGAGCATTGGAAAATCAGCGATGACGCTCCTGGAGACGAAAGCTTGTGGCAGTCGTACGACAACCTACTCGACAAGAAAAATGGCCCAAAGTGGGTCGCCCTGGTGTATTTGCTCAGGATTGCAGATCGGACCAATCCCGACGAAAACGGGGCCCTTGAAGCCGTGTACGTATCGCAACTCGTTGGCCAGGTCGTTGGCAAGTCGGCCAGCAGTCCGTTCATGAATTGGCGCAAGGCGGTTATGGCGCGTTTCAGTGCGGAGGCAACCTTCTACAGCTATTGGATTCATCAGGGTCAGTCGGACAATCTTCTGGGACCGGTGCTACCTCCCCAATCCGTTGATCCAGCTTTCGACTTCTCGCTCGACAAGGCGGGCGAACTAGTCGATGCATTTCTGCAGGGATTGAACCCGCAGGACAATCCGTTTCTCACCCCCGCGAACGAGTTGCTCAAGCTCGGAGTGCAAACACCATACAGATTCGCTTGAGCCATCGGCCTTCTTGCCGCTTTTAGTCCGCCCAAATATTTCTAGATCATGACGACCGCCCGCTGGCCCTCAGACGTCCCACGTGTTCAGGCTGATTTCCTGGCGTTGAGATACCCGTGGGACGACTGGATCGGCGAGGACGATGCTGATCTTCTGGATGACGAGTTGCTGGACAAGCAGAACGAGATATCGGACCGAGCCAATCTCGCGCTCGCAACAGGCTGTACGGAGTGGATCGTATACCGCTACCAACGCCTCAGCAACGACCCGGTACCTTACGACGAGCTGGAAGCAATGTGGGCTGCGGTGATCGACACCCGATACATGCGGCCCTGGGAACCCGATCGCGACCTCTGGAGCGGCCCGGTCCGAGGCCCGCTGCTGTTTGCAATGCTGTACGCGCAGCAGGCGGTGCGTGACCTGGCGACGCAGTCGGGCCCAGGCATGGCGGTACTTTACCTTTCTGGCCTTGCAGAAATCGTCCTGCCGGACTACGACGCATTTGTCGCATGGCGCGACGAAACCCTGGACCACCTGCGCAAGCTGTACCCCTTCGATCCTCACGATACTCCCGGCGACGTCGTGCCCTGGCAGGCGCTCGAAGCGCCTCATCTTTTTGATCCGCGGACGACCGAGCCTTCAGTGCAGAGCTTCCTGGCCACGCTCGATCCCGAACGCAATCAGTGCCTGCATCGCGCCGACGAGATGCTGGACCTTCTCGTTGAACGCACTCCCTATACCTTTGAACTGGCGGACGATCGAGAGACCCGCAACATTTGGTGACGCGGGTCAGCGCTTCAGCCAACTGCTGAGTTGCCGATTCCCGTCGAGCTGCCACTTGACGGGCAAACCATCGCGCGCCTGGGTGTCGACATTCTCGTAACTCTAGTCAACCGCAGTCCGCGCGACGGCAAGCGCGAAGGGACGGGACGGACTTATGTGCGTCGAACGTATCGACGGCAACCTCGGGGGCTGACTGATTTCTGGATTCTTCAAATACTGCGATGGACAGACGTTTAAGCTCTCGCGACCTGCAGTTCGCGTTCGCACAGGATAATTTGAATGGCCGCTGCAGGAGTAGGACGCGACACCTGTACGTCCGCCCCGCGGTGCGAGTGAATGTCGCTTCCTGGCCGAGTGGCGACATCCTCGAATACCGATCTTCGGGGGACATCGAGCACGGTTACCGGCCTGCACTAAGTTCCTGCTGCCGCCGCGCTCGCGCGTCCTCCTCAAGGCGTGTCTCTTCGAGTTCCTGCAGCACGCCGTCAAGGTCCACAGGTCGCGTGTCGACTTCGATGCGACCGGTCAGCTCGGCATCAACATGCAGCCGCCCCGCTTCGAAGAGCGTCCATATCTCCGTGCCATAACTCGCTGTGAGTAGTTGCGGTGCAAATCGCCCGAAGTACGTGGCCAAGTTATCGACGTCTCGCTTGAGCATCGAGGCGGCTTCGTTGTTGCCGGCTGCGTCGACGGCCTGCGGCAGATCAATGATCACCGGCCCGTTCGCGGCCAGCAGGATGTTGTACTCCGAAAGGTCGCCATGGATCACCCCTGCGCAGAGCATGCGAACAACCTGGTTCAGCAGCAGCGCGTGCAGTTCGAGGGCGCGGACTTCGGTCAGATCGACATCGTTGAGCCGTGGTGCGACGTCACCCACTTCGTCGACCACTAGCTCCATCAGCAACACGCCGTCGGTACAAATATAGGGTTGCGGCACGCGCACACCTGCGTCGGCCAGCCGGAATAGCGCGTCGACCTCTGCGTTCTGCCATGACGCTTCCTGCATCTGACGGCCGTAGCGCGTGCCTTTTTCCATCGCCCGCGCTTGCCGGCTGTTCTTGACCTTGCGACCGTCCCGATATGACGCGGCTTGCCGAAAACTGCGCTGCTTCACGTCCTTATACACCTTAGCGCAACGCGTCGATTCGCCGCTGCGCACAACGTAGACTGTTGCCTCTTTGCCGCTCATCAACTGGCCGATGACTTCGTCGATAAGTCCTTCTTCGAGAAGCGGTATAAGTCGTTTGGGGATTTTCATACGATCGTGGGCCGTGAATGGGCCGCCGAGGTATGCGCGACGAGCAGACCGATGAATTGAACAGCCGGTGCTCGCGGCAGTAAGCTTGGTGCATGGGAGATGAATGGAGTCATGCCGGATTATAAGGTCGACCCAGCACCAGCCGACGCAAATGCCCCGGCGACTGCCTAGATGTATTGCACCGCAGTGTCAGACCACTCGTTCGTTGGCACGCGGGCGGCAGCCGACCAGACCCAACACGGTCAATTGTGGTGTGCAGTAGCGGACGTTCCAATGTAACTATTGAAGCCCGACGACTCGGCACTGATCTCGTGCAGTGCGGGTTCCTCGTCGCAGCCGCCGGGAAGTTTCAGACCGCGTAGGGAGGACGAGTCATTCATGAGTTCCGGTTACCAGGCGTCGTCACATCTGCATTGATCGAGCACCTCGCGGGGGAGCAGCGAGACGTGCGATGGCTCGACTAGCGAAGGAATCGCATATAGGTTCGCGACGCAAGCCAATATTCCAAGTACTGGGGTTTCGCAAAGTCTCCCTTCTTGTGTGCCTGGACAAGATTGACTGCGAAGATGGAATCGATTGGGCAAGATTGTCGACGATTGACGTCGATCACCTATGGCAGATACCGGAAGGTCCGCCGGCGACAGGCGCCCCCTACACGCTGCGTTTTTTTCTTACCACTGCACGTCATCCGTTTCTCCCGAAACGGCTCACCGGGATTTGAGCGCCGCACTACCCTTCAGGCGGATACCCGGCTTGCTGCAGCGCGAGCCCGGGTTTAATGCATGCACAATCGACTGTCATACGGCGTTGTCGGCTTGTCTGGCCACCGACCGGTAAGATTGAGATATTTCCTACATACGACTCGCTATTGCAGCGGTCCTGCGGGAGCCCAATCCGACCCTCCCGCTTCTTTATTGGCGCAGGCGGCTAGAGCACCTCTTGCGTAGCCGTCAACTCCTGCACCATTAGTCCTCCGCGGTGACAGCTTTAATAGCCGGGCTTGAAGTTATCGAAAGCGATTCCGGCGGTCTCACCCTCCCGCCCGAACAGGTCGACGAGCGGTCGACACGGCTTTCGTATTCTGCTAGGGCGTAGGTTCAGGACGGAAGCGCAAATAGTTCAGACCAGGCACTGCTGCGAATACCCTCGGACGCCTCTGCGTCGAACCTATTGCCTGTGCAGTTTCACCGGTGACACTCAGTGAGGAATCGCGGCGACGTAGATAATCGAACGTCCGTCCAATAATGCTATGTTGTAAAGCAATCGAACGGTCCAGCTCGGAACGTCGCTGGGATCGTGTCCGACCGCGTCCCGGCCGCCGATCGACGAACTGATCGACTCTGGCGCTCGATCGTTGCACTCCGGGCGCGCGTGGGATGTTATCGGACGCTGGTGGCCGTCGCCAGTGGGTTCGCGCGGCCATGGTCTTGTCATGCAGCCGCTGTGGAATGGGTAGACATTTTCGTCCATTCTAGACGTTTATTCTGTTTTTAGACTATATTTCCAGTGGGCGCTCGGCGATGCCCGCGCGGCGGATCAAATACGGTCTTGGGTGACGACAATGAACGGGAAGATGATGTGCTTCGCGGGCGCGGCGAGTTTCGCGTTCACATTCGGCGTGGCGCACGCGGATTCGCAGACTTTGCGTTTCGGCGTCGAGGCGTCGTATCCGCCGTTCGAGAGCAAGACGCCGGCAGGCACGCTTGAAGGCTTCGACATCGACATCGGCAATGCCGTGTGTGAGAGCGTCAAGATGAAGTGCGTGTGGGTGGAAAACAGCTTCGACGGGCTGATCGCCGCGCTGCAGGCGCGCAAGTTCGACGCGATCAATTCGGCGATGAACATCACGGCCAAGCGCAGGCAGGCCATCGACTTCACGCCGCCCGTCTACGTGATGCCGATCCAGATGATCGCGAAGCGCGGCTCGCATCGGGAGCCGACGCCCGCAAGCCTGAAGGGCAAGCGGGTCGGCGTGCTGCAAGGATCGACGCAGGAGGACTACGTGCGCAAGCACTGGGCGAGCGCAGGCGTGCAGGTCGTGACGTACCAGAGTCAGGACCAGATTTTCGCGGATCTCTCGGCCGGGCGGCTAGACGGCGCGGTGCAGGAAGTGCAGACGGCGATCGACGGCTTTCTCGCGAAGCCCGAGGGCAAGGACTTCGATTTCGCGGGCGGCCCGCTGACCGATCCGTCCACGCTCGGCGAAGGCACGGGCATCGGCTTGCGCAAGGACGACGCCGCGTTGAAGGCGAAGGTCGTCGCCGCGCTCGATTCGCTCAAGAAGGACGGAACGCTCAGCCAGCTCTCGCAAAGGTATTTCAAACGCGACATCATCGCCAAATAACCATTTCAGCAGGCTCTGCAATATGGCTCAGGACGTGATCGTGCTCGGCGCGGGTATCGTGGGAGTGAGCGTCGCGCTGCATTTACAGCAGCGCGGATGGCAGGTGACGCTCGTCGACCGGCGCGCGCCCGGCGAAGCGACGAGCTTTGGCAATGCGGGGCTGATCGAGGCGTCGTCGGTGGTGCCTTATGCGTTTCCGCGCGACCTGCGCACCGTGTTCAAGTTCGCGATGAACCGTTCGACCGCGTTGCGCTACGACCTGCGCTCCCTGCCCGCCTATGGGCCGTGGCTCGCGCGCTACTGGTGGGAGTCGGCGCCGGCGCGTCTCGCCGCCGCCGCGCGCGACATGCTTCCGCTCATCCGCAACAGCGTGGCCGAGCATGAGGCGCTGATCACGCGCGCGGGTCTTTCCGATCTCGTGCGGCCCACGGGCTGGCTCGAAGCCTATCGCTCGCGCGAGCAGTTCGAGCGCGAGGCGAGCGATGCCGCGCGCATCGCGAGCGAGCACGGCCTGGGCATGAAGGCGCTCGATGCGGCCGGGCTGCATCGGCTGGAGGGATCGCTCGCAGACGGATACGCGGGCGCAATTCACTGGACCGATCCGCGCAGTGTCATCGATCCCGGCGCGCTGACGAAAGGATATGCGGCGCTGTTCGAGCGCCAGGGCGGACGCATCCTGAGCGGCGACGCCGCGACGCTCCAGCGGTCGGGCAGCGGCTGGCGCGTGATGACGTCGAGCGGGCTGGTCGAGGCGCAGGCGGCGGTCATCGCGCTCGGCGTCTGGTCCGGCGATCTCGCGCGCAAGTTTGGCTACCGCATTCCGCTGGTGGCGAAGCGCGGCTATCACATGCATTACGCGAGCGACGGCCGCGCTGCGCTATCCCGGCCCGTCGTCGACATCGAAAACGGCTATGTGGTCGCCCCGATGCGGCGCGGGCTGCGGCTCACGACCGGCGTCGAACTGGCGTCTCGCAATAGGCCGCCGAGTCCGGTGCAACTGGAACGAGCGGAGCGCGTCGCGCGTCCGATGTTCGGCCTCGGGGCGCGCATCGACGACGCGCCGTGGCTCGGGATGCGACCCTGCACGCCGGACATGCGGCCGGTGATCGGACCGGCGGACCGTCATCCCGGTCTCTGGTTCGCGTTCGGACATGCGCATCACGGACTGACGCTCGGGCCGGTGACCGGCAGGCTGCTGAGCGAGTTAATGGACGGAGAAGCGGGCTTCACCAGTCCACATCCCTACCGCGCGGGGAGGTTCTAGTAGTGCGCAGCCGGTGATGTGGACCCGGGGCGAGCCTTTGGACTTGCTGCACACACTAGCCCTTACTTGTTATAGACAGACACGGTGCTGTGTATGCCTTGCCGCAGGCTCGTTAGCGGCGATTACGCGGTTTCCCCGGGGAACCGCGATCCAGGCTGCGCAACGCCCGGCGCGCCGCACGCCGGGCGCCATCTCCCCTACTGCCATTTCGCTTTCTTGTGCCGATTGCGGCCAATCACGTCCCAAAGCTTTTTCGATTCCTTCTGGGCCGACTTCGCACTTTCGTCGTGGTGCTCCGCATCGCCGCCATGCGCCGCAGTGGCGCCCCGTTTCGCGTGTCTGAACAATTCAGCGAGTCTCATAGCAAGCTCCTTTCGCAGCGAACGCGCCGCGAAATTTAAGTCTACTCCGGCTGCTATCGGATGCGTAATCGCTTCATTCGCGCTGCGTCGGTATCCGCCGTTGCACGTTCAGCAGATGGTCACCCATGCGCGTGGCCGCCGTTGCGCCGTCGCGCTCGACCATCGCCTTCACGACGGCTCGATGCTGCTCCGCGAAATGCCGCCGCGTGTCCCGCGGCCTTCTCTATGGCGTCCCGCTTTCCACGATGGGCGCGTTCATGTCCGAGAGCCTCGCCACGCGCATTGGCGGCACGGCGGTCGGCGGCTCATATAACGGGGGGGCGCTTCTGCTCGGGCGCCACGCCGGTGGCGATCGGCTTCATCGCCACGCAGTTCTCGTTCGGCGTGAGCTTCCTGCTGGCCGGCGCGGTGGTCTTCCTGAGCGGCGTCTGCGGGTTCTTCATCCCGGACCGCCTGTATGACACGAGCGCGCAGGAACCGAAGGCACGCGCACCGTGGGCACCCGCGCGCGACACCGACGCCGCGTTGACGCTCAGATCTTGAAGCTTTCCAGCGTGGCCGGATGGAACAGTTCCTCCGGCTGCAGCAAGCGGCTCGACAAACCTTCTTCGTGATGCCGCTTCAGAAAGCGCGACAGCACATGCCGGTTCGGCTCGAAGCCGTACGACCAGAAATCGTTGCCCATGAGACGGCGCGTGTTGCGCAACTGTTCTTCGACGAACGGCAGCGTCACCTTGGTCGCGGACGTGTCGTTCAGCTTCGCGAGCGCGACGGCCTTGCTCTTTTCGAATGCCTTCGCCACCGCGCCCGGCAGCCACGGATGCTGTTCCGCGAGCGCGCGCCGCACGCCCAGCAGATGCATGATCGGGAACAGCTTCGTGCGCGTGTACCAGTCGGCGGCGGCCTTCTGCGGATCGTCGTAGAGATACTTCACGTTCGGATGGCCGTTCGTAAAGCACGACGGCGCGCGCGGGCCGATGAGCGCATCGATTTCGCCGGACGCGAGCATGCCTGAGATCGTCTGGTTCTCGGGCGCGTTCTCGAGCCGCACATCGTCGGGCAGCTTGAGGCTGATCTTCTCCAGACGCCCGGCTTCTTCATAGCCGCCGCGAATCCACGTCACGTCCGAGGCCTTCACGCCGTGGTCTTCTTCCAAAAAGAGACGCGCCCAAACGTTGGCCGTCAGCTGATACTCCGGCACGCCGATGCGCTTGCCCTTGAGATCGGCGGGCGAGTCAATGCCACGATCGTTGCGCACGTAGATCGACGTATGGCGAAATGCGCGCGACGGAAAAATCGGCACGGCGATGTACGGGCTCGTGCCCGCCGCCGTCTTCACGCTATAGCTCGACAGCGACAGTTCGCAGATGTCGTAATCCGCGTGACGGAAAGCGCGAAAGAAAATCTCTTCCGGGTCTTGCAGCATGAAAACCGGATCGACGCCGTCGACCTGCACTTCGCCATCGACCAGCGGCCGCATGCGATCGTAATTGCCCACCGCGACCGACAGATTGAGCTTGCCCATATTCAACATTCCTTATCAATTCGATTCGATGTTTTCGCCGCCGATGAGCACGTCGCGCTGTTCGGCGCTCGATTGCAGCATCGCGAGGCAGATTTCCAGCGTGCCGCGCGCCCACGCGCCGTCGTGCAGCGGAGCCACGCCGCCCTGCACGGCGGCGATGAGTTCGTCGATGACTTCGGCGCGCGGCACCGCGGGCGCGCCGAGCTCGATACGCTCGTGCCGCTCGTCGCCGTACACGACGATGCCATCGGGCATCGGCCGCAGATCGCCGCGCTCGCACGACACGATCAGCGGCCCGAAATGCTGATGCCTGCGCGCTTCGGGCACCTTCGATGCCGGCGTGTACGCGTTGCCGCCGTACGTGCCCGCCGCCTTGCGCCGCGCTTCTTCATCCGCCGACGCAACCTTCGACAGCTTGCGCCGGGCCGCGCCGTATTCATCCGCGCTGCGCGTCTGACCCATTTCGCCGATCCAGCCGGTCCACTCGTCGGAATCGAAATGCGCGTAGCCGCTGTAGGAGAGCGTCGCGAACGCGCCGTTCTCGAACCACAGCGTCGCGGTGTACGCGCCTCCGGTCGGACGCGCCGCATCCCAGTTGCCGACGGCCGCGCGAATGCGCGTCGCGCGGCTGCCCGCGAGCATGCGCACGATATCCACCTGATGCGCCGCCTGGCTGAACACCGCGCCGCCGCCCTCTTCCGTCTTCAGTTCCTCGGGCCGTCGCGGCCGATATAGATAGTCGGTGTAGTTGAGCGCGTGAATCATCTTCACATCGCCGAACGCGCCCGACGCGATGAGCTCGCGCGTGCGCAGATACGGTGTATCGAAGCTGTGACAATGGCCGACGATCAGATGCACGTCCGCTTCACGACACGCGCCGATCATGTCGTCGCATTCGGCGAGCGACAGCGCCATCGGCTTTTCGACGAGCACGTGCTTGCCGTGCGCCGCCGCGATCCGCGTGTGCGCCGCATGAAACTGATGCGGGCTCGCGATGTAGATTGCATCGATGTCCGGCCGCTTCGCGAGGGCTTCGATGTCGGCATACGCGGGCGCATCGAAGTCGGCTTCGAATTGCGCGCGCGCCGTCTCGCGCGGGTCGCATGCCGCAACGAGCCGCACGCGCGCGTCGGAGAGAAACGTCGGCAGCATCAGCGAGAAGGCGCGGCCCAGTCCCGCGATGCCGAGTCGGATCGTCGCCATCAAACCTGAACCTGATAGTTCGATTCGAGCGCAGGCGCGGCCTCTTCCGCACGCTCGACCCACACCGGATGCGCGTCGAACTGCTTCCAGTCCGTGTCTTTCGGCACCATCGCCTGGAACGAGCACACGCTGCGCGGAATCGCCTTGTCGCCGGTTCCGATGGCTGCTTCGCCCGCCTGAAACGCCTTCACCGCATCGAGCATACGGCGGCGGAATTCGACGACGGCGACATCGCTCGCGCCCAGGCGCTCCCCGGTGCGATCGGCGACCGCGCCCATCGTCACCCACATCGCGATGTCCTGATTCGGGAAGCCCTTGATGCCGGTGAAGTTGCCCGCCTTCATCGCCTCGCGATCCTGCCAGAAGCGGTTGTCGTGATTGCGCAGCGGCCGGTAGTACTGGTCGAGATCGATGCCGACCTGCTGCCCGAGAAACTTGCGCCACGTTTCGGTTTCCGGCGTCTTGTCGGGATGTCCCCACGCCATGAAATAGAACGCGGTGCTGGTGTCGTCGCAGGGCACGTTGATGTTGGCGACGTTGTACAAGTTGTTCGGCGGAATCAGCGCGGTCGCCGGCGCGACGAACACGGTCGAACGCACGTAATCGTGCGTCGCGGCGTTCTGGATCGGACGGCGCAGCGCGGCATAGCGGAAACCGAATTCCGTGCGATGCACCTGCAGACGCGGCGCCTTGTCCGTCGACGGACGCAGCCAGTTTTTCGAAGTCGCTTCCGCGCCGCCGACGCGCGCCGGCACGAAGTCCGACGAATGCAGGCTGGAGCTGTGCGCGGAATCGATCGCGCCTTCGAGAATCTGCGCCCAGTTGCACGGCAGAATCGCTTTCGCGATGGTCACGCGCGTGTCTTCGGTCGGCGCCCAGGCGGGCGGCACGAACTCGGGAATCGCGTCCTGCGGACCCATGTACGCCCACACGAAGCCGCCCCATTCCTTCGTTTCGTAGGCCTTGTGCTTGACCTTCTTCGTCATGTCGCTGCACGAAGGCTCGGAGACCATTTCGATGACGTTGCCCTTCACGTCCATCTTCCAGCCGTGATACAGGCAGCGCAGGCCGCAGTCCTCGTTGCGCCCATACACGAGCGACACGCGCCGGTGCGGGCAGTATTCGTCCATCACGCCGACGTTGCCGTCGGTATCGCGGAACACGACGAGATCTTCGCCGAACACGCGCGCCTTCACCGGCGCGCCGTCCGGCTCGCTCACTTCCTCGATGAGGCACACGGGCGTCCAGTGACGGCGCATCAACTGTCCCATCGGGGCATCGCCTTCGACACGGCACAGCAATTCGTTTTCTTCATGCGTGAGCATTGACGCTTCTCCAGATATTCAAAGATCGAGTACAAGTTCTTCGCTCTTCGCACGCGACACGCAGATCATGATCTGATCGCGCTTCTCGTCGTCGCCGAGCACCATGTCGCGATGGTCCGCCTCGCCCGCGCACAGCGTCGTGCGGCACGATCCGCACGTGCCGCTCTCGCATGAGCTCGGCGCGCGGATGCCGTTATCGCGCAGAATTTCGAGGATCGAGCGGTCCTTCGGAATCTCGAACGAGCGGCCCGATCGCTCCAGCTTCACGCTGAACCGTGTGTTCTCCGCCGCGCGCGACTGGTCCACGCCGAAGCTCTCGAAATGCACGCTGCCCGTCGGCCAGTGGCCGGTCATGTCGCGCACGCCGTCCATCAGCCCGCGCGGGCCGCAGCAGTAGACATGCGCGCCGCTGCCGGGCTTCTCGAAGACCGGCCAGAAATCGAACGCATTGGCGAGATCGCCGTGATCGTGATGAATGACGACGTGCGGCTTCCATTCCGCGCTCGACAGTTCGTCGATGAAAGCGGTCGTCTCAGGGCTGCGCGACACGTAATACAGCTTGAAGCGCGGGCCGGCGGTGGCCTTGAGATGACGCATCATCGAAAGAATCGGGGTGATGCCGATGCCGCCCGCGACGAACACGAAGCTTCGCGCGCGCTCGCTCAGCCCGAACTCGTTGCGCGGTTCCGAAACCTCGATGCGGTCGCCTTCCGCGACATCGTCCGTCATGCTCCTCGAGCCGCCGCGCCCTGCCGCGTCGCGCTTCACCGCGATCACGTAGCGGTCGGCTTCGTCGGGATCGTTGCACAGCGAATAGTTGCGATTCGCGCCGCTCGGCACGCGCACCGTCAGATGCGCACCCGCCGTGAACGGCGGCAGCGCGCGCCCGGCTTCATCGCGCAGTTCGAAACGGAAGATGCCTTTTGCCACCTGATCCTTCTTCGTCACCACGAGCGTCCTGAATGACAGTTCGTCGTTCATTGCACCTGCTCCCCTGCTTGTCGATCCATTCGATCGCGCCGTGTCCAGCGTCGATCACCATGTCGGTTATATTAGATATCTAATCATTTAGAAGCAAGCGGGTTTTCCCTGAAACGCATCGGATCGTCACCAAAAGAAAAGCGGCGTCTTCAAGACGAAGACGCCGCCCGTGCTGCGAGAACCGATCGTTACGAATGCGTTTCCGCGTGCTCGCGCAGCGTATTGGCCGGCACGCCGATCAGCACGGCGAGGCCGCCGAGCATCACGATCGCGGCGATCGCGGCGAGGCCGATGGCGAGACTGCCCGTCATCGTCTTGATCCAGCCGAGCGCGATGGGACCGCAGAACGCGCCCACTTGCCCGAGACTGCTGATCGCGCCGATGCCTGCGGCGGCGGCGTCATCGGAGAGATAAGCCGGTGGAATCGACCAGATGATCGCGGCCGCGCCGAAGTACGAAATCGAGATCATGCCGAGACAGATGATGGCCGCCGCCGTGTTGCCCGACAGCACCGGCAGCAGAAAGCCACCCAGCGCGCCGATCGCCGTGCAGGCGAAGAAATGCCAGCGCCGCTCCAGCGTCACGTCGGAACTGCGCGCCACCGCGAACATCCCGAGCGCGCCGATGATGTACGGCAACGCCGACAGCAAGCCCACGTTGAGCACATCCGAGACGCCCGCCTGACGGATGATCGTCGGCGTCCAGTAGTTCAGGATCGTGCCGCACAGAGGCACCGTGCCCCAGCCCGCCGCGAGGATATACACGCGCGGGTCCTTCAGCGCGACCAGCAGTTGATGGCGCGTGTGCCTCGCAGGCTTCTTTGCGGCGCGGTCGGCGGCGAGCGCATCGAGAATGATCTTCTTCTGCTCGTCGTCGAGCCAGCGCGCATCCTGCGGACGATCGACGAGGTAGAAGAACGCGACCACGCCCATCACCAGCGCGGGCAGGCCTTCGAGGAAGAACAGCCACTGCCAGTTCTTGTAGCCGAGCACGTCGACGAAGTTATGCAGGATCCAGCCCGACAACGGACCGCCGATAATGCCCGCCGCCGCGATCGCCAGCAGAAAGCGCGACGTGATGCGCGCGCGCCGCGCGCCCGGGTACCAGTACGTCAGATACAGGATGATGCCGGGCCAGAATCCCGCCTCGGCCGCGCCCAGCAGAATCCGCGCGACATAGAACTGCGTCGGCGTGGTCATGAAGGCCATCGCGGTAGAGATGCCGCCCCACAGGATCATGATGCGCGAGATCGTCAGGCGCGCGCCGATCTTCTTGAGCCACAGCGTGCTCGGCACTTCCAGCAAGATATAGCCGATGAAAAACAGGCTCACGCCGAGGCCGTACGCGGCATCCGACAAGCCGAGATCCTGCTTCAGATGCAGCTGCGCGAAGCTGACGTTCACGCGGTCCAGATAATTCAGCACCCAGCAGACGAAGATGAACGACATCAGCCGCCAGGTGACCTTGTGATACGTGGCCTCGACGCGCGCTGCCGCCGCGTCCGATTCCGAAATGAATTGCGTGACTGTGGATTTGGCCACCAAACGTCTCCGATTCCCATGCTCACTAGGACGATGCACCGGCGCGCGCGACCACGGCCCGGCATCTGCGTTTTATTCGATATCTAATCATAATGGTAAGGAGGCGGGCCGCCTGGAACAAGTCCGGGTTTGCACCGAGACGCGTGTCCGGGCTTCGATCGGCAAGCCAGCGGCTATCATGTCGGGAAAGAATCGCTCTACGGAAAAGACACTGTCATGACACGGAAAAAGACTGCGGAAGGCGCGCCGCGAGAAACGGCGGAGATGTTGCGCCACTGGCACGAATCGGTGCCCAACGATCGTCTCGCGCACCTAGTGAAGGACGCCACGCGTTCGATGGTGCGCGCATTGCAGATGCGGCTCGCGGAGCACGCGGTGTCGTTCGGGCACTGGACGTTTCTACGGATCCTGTGGGAGACCGATGGCCTCACGCAGCGCGAGCTGAGCGAGCAGGCGGGCGTGATGGCGCCCACCACGTTCGCCGCCGTGACCGCGATGGAAAAGCTCGGGCTGGTCGAGCGTCAGCAGCGTCCGGAGAACAAGAAGAACACGCACGTGTATCTGACGCCCGAGGGCCGTGCGCTGAAAGACAAGCTCGTGCCGCTGGCGGAGGAAGTCAACGACATCAGCGTGACAGGCCTGAGCGAGCGCGACATCAAGGTCGCACGCAAGGTGCTGCTGACGATCATTGAAAATCTCGCGGAGGACGAATCCGGTTCGACGAATCCGATGCGGCGCGTGCTGTCGACGCGCGAGCTCGGCAAGATGATCGCCGAGCGCGGCGAGAGTCTGGAAGACGCTTGAACGCCTTCGCAACGAAGCGCTAGCGCCGCGCGCAGGCCGAAGGAGGACTGGCGCCGCGTAGTCGTCTCTGCGCCGGGGAGCGACCAGGCCAAGCAAATGTAGGTGCGCTGATCCGGTTCGCGCCGCATCGCGGATTCGTACGGGACCTTCTCGCAGGCGTTCTGCATCAGTTGCACGGCGGCGACGCTGCGTGGTCCGCGCTGATGAACGGAACCGGACACCGATGCGTATCGCGCCTCTCCCGCAAAGCGATGCGGACGCACACTGGCTCGTCGGCTCAATGTGCTGCACGCCCGAGCGCGGCGGACTGGAGGTGCGTTTCTCAGACTCCAAAATCGGACTGCCCGTTATCAACGATCCGCACGAATCGCGATTGAAGGCGAAGCATCCGGATGTCGCTCAAGGATGTAGTTTGCAGCCCCGGGAATTCATGCATGCATATTTCATCGCCAGAGGCTGATGTCTGAGGGCCTGCCCAAACCAACCGATAGAGATGGCGGTTTCAAGGTTGAAGCGCAACAGCGAATTTAATGTTTAGAGCCATGAGGTTGAGCTGCGGAAGCGAGTGTGGC
>NZ_JBFUPT010000048.1:0-17066 GCF_041360715.1 Caballeronia sp. RCC_10 | reverse complement strand
GCGGTTCTTCGTGAACACGGTGGGCACCCACACCACATCATCCATTGCCAAGCCGACGAACCAGCGAAACAGGAGGTCTGCTCCATCAATTGTCGCTCCGAGCGGACACTGTAGAGGATCTGAATCAGCATTGCCCGCAGCAGCTTCTCCGGCGCTATGCTCGGCCGTCCACCTTTTATGTCGACCTCGTACATCTCGGAGAACAGCCGATCCATCTTGGCGAGCGCTTCGTTCGCCATGACGCGAATCGAGCGCAGCGGATGCGACGCCGGAACGAAGTCGTCGAGCTTGCGAAAGGAAAACAAACTCTCAGTGAACGTGTCGGCGCCGCGCATGATCTCCGGGGGGCAAGTTAGGTCCTTCTATCAACGCTTTAGGCACATCTCGCGATGACCTCTGCGATCAGTATTTCAGCGGCCTGTTAGGCCACTGGCAGCGTGTGACGATGGTAGGTATGCCGCCATGCTGATTATTCGAAATGGCGACGGCATTCAAACCGCCACTGGCGTGCTAGGTAGTTTCGCATGCGCGCTCCGACGCACGGCGGTTTGCCTAAAAGCACGGAATGGACGAAATCGATCGGGGGACGGTCCCGAAGGCGGAATCGCATCCGCGTCGGCACTTGGCTTCTCGATGGTTGCCGGCATAGCGGATTGAATAGTTCGGTCGGAGCATTTCTGGTTACTTCGGCCAAAGCGACGTGGTTTTATTTCTTCAAGGAGCATCATGGAAACCGGTACTGTCAAATGGTCAACGACGCCAAGGGCTTCGGCTTCATCGCGCCGGACAACGGCGGCGATGATCTTTTCGCGCACTTTTCCGAGGATCGTACCGAAGGTTTCAAGACCTTGGCCGAAAACCAGAAAGTCAGCTTCGAAACGAAACGCGGTCTAAACGGTCTGCAGGCGGCTAACATCAAGCCGCTGTAACGCAGAGTCGCGGGAAGATTCGATACGGATCACGGTGCCGGCGCGCTCCATGCGGGCGTTCAGCGGCTATCGTCGTCCGTGGCTCGAGCGGCGTGCGATGCTGCAGTGCCCGCCCTTCGCGAAGTTGCCGGCTCAATCCGCGATTCGATATGCGTTCTCTCCAGTGGAGTAGCCCCTTGATTCTCAGGACACATGGCACCCCTTAAAATAATAGGGAGTCTCGTGACTAGTTTTAAGCCTAGGCAAATCGTGGAAAGCGTTGAAGTTCTGACCGAACCGGAGCGCCGTCGTCGGCGTTCGGTACAAGAAAGAGTGGCCATCGTGCAGGAAACGCTGGAGCCGGGAGCAACGGTTTCAGCGGTTGCCCGGCGACACTGAGTCAACCCAAATCAGGTCTTTGCGTGGCGCAAGCAATATCAGGACGGCAGCCTAACAGCGGTGAAAGCTAGACAAGCCGTGGTGCCTGCCTCGCAGTTAGCCGCAGCGATGAAGGAATCAGGGAACTGCAGCGTCTGCTTGGCAAGAAGACGCAGGAGGCAGAAATCCTGAAGGAAGCAGTCGAATATGGCCGCTCAAAAAACTGGATTGCGCGCTCGCCCTTACTGCCCGGGGACGACCAATGAAAACGGTCTGTGATGTTCTCGGCGTGGCGCGCTTACTCTGGCAGTAAAAAAAACCCGCTTCCCGGAGTGGCAGGATGGGCGCCGCGCCCGGCATACCGACGATTCGGAACTGGCCGCTGCAATTCACGAGCATGCGGCAGTCTTGCCGACGTATGGGTTATCGGAGAGTCTGGGCACTGCTGCGACGTAGTCACGAAATGACTGGTGCGCCGTGCGTGAACGCCAAGCGGGTCTAGCGCGTCATGCGCGATCATCAGTTGCTGCTTCGGCACCTTGGCCAACGTCGCGATACCCGTCGGCATGATGGACGCATAGCCGTTGACCAGAGTGATGTCCGCTGGTCCTCGGACGGCTTCGAGTTCCGTTGTGATGACGGCTCGCCGTTGCGCGTGACCTTTGCGCTGGACTGCCACGACCGGGAAGCCATCAGCTGGGCAGCGACTACTGGTGGCCATAGCGGCGATGTCGTGCGGGATGTGATGCTCGCAGCGGTCGAGCAACGCTTCGGCACGACCCGGACAGATGCGCGCATCGAATGGCTCTCGGACAACGGCTCGCTTACATCGACCATCGCACGCGCAGCTTTGCTCGCGCTGGAAAACGCTCCGGGGTCACCCCGGAGCGTTTTTTACCGAGGGACAGAATCTTACAACTCCTTTTACGGACTGGGAGTTATTGTATTCACAGTGCCGCCGCAAAAAGAGCTTTCGTACTATGGAGACGACGTGTACTGGCGCAACGGCGACTCGACGGAGTCGCAACAGCCGCCGAGCAAGTAGCCGGGCTCGCGCAGCGCTAGGTCGTCCCAATCGAGGTTAGCGTAACCGCCTAAAGGACAGGGAGCCGAGGCTCCCGGTTTTGTCAGTTTGTTGATTCGATATCGGATGAGGCGCTGCCCACTACTCAAGAGGCTGGGCGCTGGGATTGAGGGTCCGTGTGCTCTGCAGGGGCTACGACAAGGCCGATCAGGGTGATCGACCTGCTTCGACATGTGACCGCTGTGAAGACTGAGCAGACCATCGCGGAGATCAGACATAATAGTCGCACTACATACTTCCGAGGAATGGATAATGCGGCGGAACAAAAACCAAACACTTGAGACCGCGCCGTGATCGTTCGAATCGCACAATATCCGCTGCAAAAAAGACTCTTATACGGCATTGCGGCTACAGCCGTCATTCTGATCGCTCAGCAGGTTCTTACGGTAATGGCCCATGGCCGGCTGACATTCCTGCTGATAAGCGCGTCGCTGCCGTTGGTCACAGTCCTGTTTGGCGCGTGGTCCGGCGTGTTGCTTCTTTCGAGCGGCATTGCATACGGTGCTCTATGGATGTACCCGGTTGGCACATTCGCGGTTCCGGAACGAAGCGACCAGACGGTGCTCATGGCGTACGCGGTCGTCGGCATATTACTGGTGGCGGCTGGAGAACAATTCGCGAAGGTGGCGAGACGGGCAGGACGGGCGGAAGCGGCTACGCAGGATGCCGCAGTTCGTCTTCTGCAAGTCGAGCGCGACGCGCGGCACCGGTTTGACGTGGCATTGAACAGTGCCGGCGTGCCGTTTTTCATCGTGACCCCGGTGGTGCGCGAAGGTCGAATCGCAGAGCTTCGATGGGACTACTTGAACGAGGCGGCCGCCCAGTTATTCAACAAGGCCGCAGGCGTTGTTATCGGCAGTTCGACGTTTTATGTTCGTCCGGCGGGGTGGGATGCAGACCTATTGCTCGAGCGACTTGCACCCCTCGCTGAAGGACAGGGGCGCGACGCCTTCGACGTGCGCGTTCAAGGGGCCAACGGCGAGCAGTGGTTTCAAGTCGTCGCCGCGTCGCTCGAGGGTTCTGTCGTCGCGTGGTTCGGCGACGTGACTGCCCGGGTGCGAGCAGAACAGGCACTCGCAGAAGCTGACCGCCGCAAGGACGAGTTTCTAGCGACGCTCGCCCATGAACTGCGCAATCCACTTGCCCCGATCCGGCAGGTCGCGGAGATACTCGAACAGCCTGGGCTGACCGAAGATCGCAGAAAGTGGTGCATTACGTTGCTGCGCCGGCAGTCGGCAGCCATGGCACTGTTACTGGATGATCTACTGGACGTCTCGCGCATTACGCGCGGGGCGCTGACGCTGCGCAAGGAAGCGGTGGCGCTCAAGGAGGTGATTGACGATGCGATTGAAACCGCGAGGCCGATGCTTGACGCCAAGGGCCACGAATTCGTCGTCAAGCTGCCCGCCCGCCCAATCCATGTGGAGGCTGACCGCCTGCGGCTGGCGCAGGTGCTGGCTAACTTGCTGACGAATGCTGCGAAGTACACACCACCGGGCGGACGAGTCGAGTTGGCTGTGGCGGCCGATGATGGCGAGATCTTTATTTCGGTCGCGGATAACGGCATCGGGATTGAGGCTGAGAAGTTGTCGGCGATCTTCTCGATGTTCTCGCAGGTGAACCCCGACCATCACCGGCAGGGCGGCCTTGGTATCGGACTCGCGCTATCGAAATCGCTGATTGAGCTGCACGGCGGCCGATTGACGGCGTCAAGCCGCGGGAAAGACAAAGGTAGTTGCTTTGCCGTCCATCTCCCGGCGAACACACGCGTGATGCCACCGCCGGTCCCGCCGCATGCCGTGCCCGCTGTTGCTACGTCGGTCGACGCGCATCGCATCCTCGTCGTAGACGACAATGTCGATGCGGCTGACGCAATGACCGCGCTCTTGCAATTAGAGGGGCATGAGGTACGGACTGTTTATTCGGGCGAGGAAGCCGTCGATATCCTCACTCACTACAGTCCGCAGGTAATCTTGCTCGACCTTGGTTTGCCGGGCATGAGCGGACTTGAAGTGGCTCGCCAGATCAGGGCAACGCCCGCCACGAAAGACGTCACGCTCATCGCCATTACCGGGTGGGGCCAGCCTCAAGACCGGGCGCGCACAGCCGGCGCCGGATTCGACTTCCACTTCACCAAGCCGGTTGACGTGAGGCAACTCAGCCAAGCTATCGAAGGTGCGGTCGCAGCGCCCTAGCCGACGCCCGCGCACTTCGTTCGCGTGTCCCGGAACTAAAATCTCGGGACGTTTTTATCCCCTAAATCGTAATCGTCGAGATTCGGCGCAGGCAGCGTCTCCCCGGGCTTCATGCCAAGCAGTTGCATGGCGCGCAAAATAGCCGCGGTCTCGTAAGACAAATTTAGTGTCACCGGTTTGCTGTCGTCTAGCAGGACGATTGCGCCGGAATAAACGCTCAGGGCGTGCAGGGCCAAGTTCAGCGCCCTTGCGATTTCCCCATCGCGCGTCTTCTCATTAAAGATCGGGCTCATCGCTTTCTCCGTTGCGCGAAAGACTGCACTTCCAAGCAGGTGTTATTCCGCATGCCACGATACTCCGAAAGCAACTCAGCCCATGTGCCCTGTTTGGATGACGGCATGACGTCCGCGAAAGCCTGTTCCGGACCACGCCAGCCGACGCCCCGCGGGCGCCGCATCGCGGGTTAGGCGCACAGGCTCCGCGTGGCTATGGCGACGAATGGCAACTCAAACTAAAAAAGCCCGCCCCGAGGGATCAGGAGGAGATAACCACATCCGCTTGAGGCGGATATGGCTGAAAGAGCATCTACGTCCGCAATCGTCATACAAACATATGAAACAGCGCGTGGTCGCGAATAAATTACTTACTTGAGCAAAGATAAGTAGTTATTACTTTTTTGTTTTGTTACTATAGGGGAAACAAAGACTTAGACACCCTGAGAGATGGCGGCATGGACGCTCAATTTGACGTGCGTTATAACGGCTGGACGCTCTCTCCCGTCGTGGTTAATGAGGGCGATTCCTACACTGCGATGGTGATCGTAGCGTCGCCCGACGGAGAAAGCCGAGCAAGTGGCGCGCTCGGGCAATTCCCCTGCGCACTATCGGCGCGGCAGTACGCCCTTGCGTACGGGATGGCGGAAATCGACCATCGGGAACCGCCGATGTCAGACTGGCCGATGCGGATTCCAGTGCCTCGTGTCGGGCACCGCTCTAGGACCTAGTGACCGAAACGATGCTTGGCCGTGCCAGTCTTTTACATCGTCTCGTCGTCGGCAATCTCTGCGGCATCGACCACCCGGTTGCGGCCGCGCGCCTTCGCTCGGTACAAGGCAACGTCTGCGAGGCCTAACGGCGCGGGCGCCGACCCAGGCGGAGTCGGGAATGTGCAGGCAAGACCGACTGAGACGGTGACCGGCGCGGCGCTTGCCAATGCCGACTGGATGCCGAGTTTCTCGACTGCCGAGCTGAGGGACTCCCCCACGCGCAATCCTGCAGCCGCTTCGCAGGCGGGCAACACCACAACGAACTCTTCGCCGCCGTAGCGCGCAACGAAGTCGCTTTGCCGGCGCACAGTCGTCGAAAGCGCACGAGCCACCTGCCTCAGGCAGTCGTCGCCGGCGAGATGTCCGAACGTGTCGTTGTACTGCTTGAAGTGATCCACGTCGATCAGCAAGACGCCAAAACGGCTGGCCGCTTGCGCTGGCAAACGAAAAGTCATGGGTGGATCGGTCGTCGAAGTAGGCGCGGTTGAACACGCCCGTGAGGCCGTCGCGTTCCGACGTCTCAATGAGTTTGCGGTGCGTGTCGGACAGTCGTCGATAGAAACCGGTCCGTCTCGTAGATCAGCATGCCGAGCACGGCGCTCGACGACACCATTGAGGCCACGCTCGCCGCGTACCAGCCCATGCTGTAACGTGCGCCCGCCGAGAGGGTCAGCGTTACATCGATGAGCGCACCGACGAGCGCGACAGCGAGCCACAAGTCCATCAACGAGCGCAGACGAGTCGTCGATACGTGGAGCCCGAGCGTTGCGAGGCAGAGTGCTTCGACAATAATCCCTGCCGGGCTATTCGATAGCTGAGCATACGAACCGGATCCCGCGACAAACGGCGGGAGGTAGGTCTGCCCGGCCGTGGCGAGCGCACCTAGTCCGAGCGCCAGGGCGACGGCGCCAACGGCGGCCAGCCTGCCTTTGGTACGTTCAGTCACACTCGAGGGAACGGCGCGTGTGAGCAGCGAAGCGGTCACCAGAGCGGGAAAGCCACCGTGCGAGAAGACCCAAATCCATACCGCTGTCTGCGGCCCTGCGCCGAGCAGGCCGGTAGGCGAAAACACGCCCGGAAAGACGACAGCAGCAGGGCGGTCAGCCCTTCGGTCAACGTAACCCGCGAGGACCGGCGCAGCAATCGCGAGCACGGTCACCGTCTGGCCGTACGCCAAAGATGAGGGTTGTCTGCATTGATAGAAGAGGCGTGGATGCGGCCGGTGCCGTCGTAGCCCTTGCCAAGTGGAAACTCCCGTTCTTACGGCGGCAGCGAGACGTTCTTGAGCAGTGCACGGACGTCGTGCGCTGCTTTGGCGCGAAGATTGCTCTTTCTTAGCAGACAATGGGACTGATCTTTAATGCCATGAAAGTAACGATTGTCGCGCATGAGAATGCTCCGCCCGGCGCGGCGGGAGAGCTCCATCGGTTTCCCTTTGAGACGGCCGACGGCACGGGTTTGTCGAGAAGCCATTGGATTTCACTGCGCACTGCCAAGGTCATTCTAGACAACAAGCCCCCAGACGATGCGCTCACCAAGATGCTGCGCGCGATTGTGAGCGCGGGTGAGAGCGATTACGACGACCTGATTGGGAACACCTACACGGATGACAACGACGCTCCCGTACAGCAAGCAGGAAGAAGACGACGCCACCATGAAGGCCGAGCACCGTGAGTGGACGATCGACTCTCGGCCCAAGCGAAGTGGAAATCATTGGCATTCGTGGTGCGAGGTGGAGCGGCCGCCTTGGGAGGATGAGGACGAAGGGCAGATTTTCCGCTTCTCGGACCTCGATTACTTCGACACCGAGCGCGCGGAGCACGAGCGCGCGATCAACTGGGCCAAAGCCTGGCTCGACGAGAATTTCTGACGGCGTGCCTTGCGCGCGCGTTGGTTCAGTTGTCTCTCCATCAGGACTCCGCTCATGACAATCAGCGATAAGCCGGTAGACGAGGTTGTCGTTTGTCCCGATACGCACGCTGGCTGGCGCATTGAGGTTCCCGATTCGACGCGCCCGGACGGGGTGTTCGTAACAGTCATCGCCCATAAGGAAGATGCGCTGGGGCTCGCTGCGGACTTGTATCCGACAGCAAAGATTCAAGTTCGCGACGATCCGGCCGGTGCATGAAGCGGCGTTCCGCCCGCACCGGTGGCGCAAGTGGCGGTGAACCGCTGCCGGAGTCGATTGCTCCGCAACTGGCGACGCTCGCGCGCCGGCCGCCCACGAGCGGTGACTGGATCTACGAAATCAAGTTCGATGGCTATCGCCTGATGTGCCGAATCGACCAAGGCAAAGCGAAGCTCATCACGCGCGGGGGCCACGACTGGACGGAGAAGATGCGCACGCTCGCGACCGCTATCGACGAGATGCCGGTCAACAACGCTTGGCTTGACGGCGAGGTAGTCGTGCTCACCGACAGCCGCGTGCCCGACTTCAACGCGCTGCAGAATGCTTTTGACCGCCGCAGCACGGCCGAACTGACCTTTTTCGCGTTCGATATGCCGTTTCTCAACGGACGTGATCTGCGGGAGGTGCCGCTCTCGCAGCGCAGGGAGCTACTCGGCGAGTTGGTCGCCCAGACGTCCAGCGAGCGTATCCGCTTCAGTGAGTCCTTCACCGAAGACCCGGAATCGCTGCTCGCGTCCGCCTGCCGGATTCGGCTCGAGGGCGTCGTTGGCAAACGCGCCGATGCGCGGTACCGCCCCGGTCGCTCGACCGACTGGATCAAACTCAAGTGCTTACAACGCCAAGAGTTTGTCTTCGGAGGGTACACGAGACTGGCGGGCGGGAGGAGCTGCATGCGATCGCTGATGCTCGGCGTGCACGAGCGCGACGGCAGCTTGCGCTTCGCCGGAACCGTAAAAGCGGAACTGAAGCCGCGCCCGCTGGCTGAGCTGGAAAAGAAGGCAACGAAACTTCTTCGCGGCGATCCCGCTTTCTACAACCCGCCCCCGCGCGAGAAGGATCGCGACTTCGTCTGGCTGGAGCCCGAATTCGTCGTCGAAGCGTCGTTTCTCGAATGGACGCCGTCGGGCGAGGTTCGTGATCCCGTCTTCCAAGGTATGCGCGAAGACAAACCCGCGACAGCCGTGACGGAAGAGACGGTCGTCGACGTCGATGAGCCCGAGAGCCTGCCCCAAGCAAAGGGACCACGCGGGTCACCGGGCCGGGCGGAACGCTCGTCGTCGCCGGCGTAAAGGTGTCCAACGCCGAGCGGATCATTGACGAAGTGACGCGCATGAAGAAGATCGATCTCGTTCGCTACTACGATGAGATCGCGGAGTTCGCCTTACCGTACCTGAAGGATCGGCCGGTATCGCTGGTGCGTGCACCGGAGGGTATCCACGGCGAGTTGTTCTTCCAGAAGCACGAGGAGCGCTCGGAAATCCCCGGCATTACGCGGCTGCCCGTGGAGATGCATCCTGGCCACCCGCCGCTGCTGGTGGTCGACAATCACGAAACGCTCATCGGCCTCGCGCAAACGAACGTCGTCGAGCTGCATAGCTGGAACGCCGTGCAGCCCGACCTAGACCATCTCGATCGCTTGATCCTGGACCTTGACCCAGACCCCGAACTGTCTTGGCAGATGATGGTTGATGCGGCGACGCTCTCAAAGGTGTTGCTTGACGAGATCGGCCTCAAGAGCTTTGTCAAGACGAGCGGCGGCAAAGGCTTTCACATCGTTGTGCCGCTTACACGGCGCCAGCAGTGGAACGAGGTGAAAGACTTCTCCCAAGCGGTCGCGCGGCACATGGCGCGATTGATGCCCGAGCGCTTCTCGGCAGTCCTCGGACCCAAGAACCGGGTGAAGAAAATCTTCATCGACTACCTGCGCAACAGCAAAGGGGCGAGCACTGTCGCCGTGTTCTCCGCGCGCGCGCGCTCAGGCATGGGGGTGTCGATGCCCATTGCGTGGGACGAGCTAGATGACATCGGCCGCGCGGACCAGTGGACGATCAAGACGGCCGCACAGCGCATGCATGCGCTCCAAAACCGATCCTTGGAAGGGATATCACCGCACGCGGCAAGGCATTACCGCGGCGATGCGAAGGGCAGTCGGCCTGCGCTGAAAGCCCACTGGCCGAGGCCTAGCTTTGCTTCTTAGCCTTGTGATGCCGCTTGATGAGAAGCGTGGAGTGCTTGCCGGTCGGCCCGCCGGGCGTGCCGGTCTCGCCATTCCCGTTGGGTGTGGCGATGCCGACGCCTCCTCGCCCCGCCCCGTTGCCGCCGGGAATGCCGCCGGCGTTCCCTTGGGCGGGGGCACCCGTCGAAAGGCCCCACGCAAGGGCCGTCGTCATAATGCACTTCGCTGCTGTATTCATCCTGTTCCTCAGTTTGTCGTCTGCGTGGGAGCCGAAAGAGTCACTCCGTCACGCCGGTGTGCCGCTTTCGCAAGCGTCGGTCCCCTTGTGCCGCCTGCGTATTCGCGCAGTATTAGAGACGACCAACGTGACACGCTTGCGACGGCGGCATGACGTATGCGGAAGCGTCCGAGTCGCGCGAGCCGGGGGGCTCTCAAGATATCAATATGCGGAGGCAACGATGAAAAGCATGACCGCAACGGTTTTGGCTTCGGCGCTCGCGATGGCGCTGTCGGTGGGCGCGTACGCGCAGGGTGGCGGGGCCGGTGGTGGTGGGGGTGCAGGTGGCGGCGGTGCAGGCGGCGGGATGGCGGCAGGAGCCGGTGGCGGGACCGGGATAGGCGCTGGCGCGGGCGGTGGAGGAGCCGGCAATCCGGGCGGTGCGGCGGGCGGCAACGCAGGCGCGGCCGGGGGCACGACACAGGGCGCCGGCACCGGCGCAATGACGAATGGTTCGTCGAACCGGTCAAACGGTAGCGCAATGCACAAGGGTACCGGGTCTCACGGCGCGGGCACCGGCGCGACAGGCTCGACACAAAACAGCCAATAGGTGAAGGCGTGCTCTGCTTCCGACAATGCAGCGGCTACTGGCTTTGATGCGCTAAAGCGCCCGGCTAGGCTTGACGACCAGTCGGTCGCGGAGCGTGATTCTTTCGGGCGGAAAGAGCGCTACTGCTGCCTCTGTTCGACGCTTGGAACCTTGCTGGAGCCGTACACTTCTTTCTGTGGCGATGGAACGCAAACCACGAGTCGCAAAACGGCAGCACCGAGATTCCGGCACAACCTCACGCCTATCCGGACAAGCAGTTGCCACGAGCGCGCCTCAGGTTTTATCGCTCCGCTTCGAGAGAGCAGTCGTTATGGGGAAGCAGTTGTCGTCCAGCGGTATGCCGCATTAGTCGTTGCAGTCGGGAAGTTGTCGTTGAAGCGTAGCAGTTCAGAAGTGTTGCAAGCAAAGTTCCTTGATACAGCTCCAACGTGTCAAGTGAGCCCCGCCCGGATGACCGGCCGGGGCTCTTGTTTTACTGCTGAGGTCCGCTCTGCTTTGCGATGTCGGCTCGCTCGAAATGGTGAAGCGCGCGGAACGCTCCCCTCGAATGAACTTGCTAATTGCCGCCTTCGGATAGCGATGGAGGCCCTAGTCATGGGCGAGTCCGCGGATGTTTCTCAGCAACGCAGCCTTCTCCCGCGGCGACGCGGGCTTCAGCTCTGTCAACGTCGCTCGGATAAGTAATCTCGTCGGCAACCGGATCGAATCCGGCGCAGCTAGTGCGATGTACACCATTGGTGAGGCGGCGCCGTCGTTGAAACCGCCTTCTGACGACAATGCGAATCTCAACGGCTCATCATCCCCGGCTTCTTCGACACGCAATTCGTTGGCCAGCACGGGATCGGTCGGTGCGAGCGTCGATGCCAGTAGGAGTCCGGGTCCGACCGCGAGGCCAAGACCCCAATGCGCCGCACCGAACATGATGGCGATAGTGAACAGCATGGCCGGGCCAGCAAGCCGTAGCGTTAGCCGCCAAAGTGGATTCGACAGATCGATGCGCAAGTACATCCCGATTGCGAACAACGATATGACGAGGCCCGCTTCGGTGAGCGTGCGCAAGAGCGCGACGTCCCGTTCAATATCAATTGTCAGCAAGCCTGCGCAGGCGGGCCCCAGCAAGAATCCGACGATCAGATAGACCATCGCACCGGTCATCGGCAATCGCTCGACTAGGTTGCGCCCAATTGCCATAACGAGCATGAGCGCGCCGACGATCAGAAACCGCACCGCTTCGATAGTCAACGTAGTCCCTCGGTCTAAGGCTGCTGCAACCTGCGGAATTGATTTAAGTGGCGGATGGCGCTCTTCTGTTCGCCCAGTTCCTCGTAAATCCGCGCGGCGTTGAAATGAGCATCCGCGAAGTCGGGGGCGTGTTCGATGCAAAGCTCGTAGGACCGCAGTGCTTCGTGGGAGCGGCGCGAATCTTCCAGCGCCACGCCAATGTTGAAAAGCAGCACCGGGTCCTTCGGCCGGAAGCGCAGCGCGTGTCGATACACCGCTATGGCGTCGTCGAAGCGCTCGCTGTCCACGAGGATGCCGCCAAGGTTTAACGATGCGTTGGTGTAGTCCGGCGCGCGCTGGAGCGCCTTCCGATAGGCCGCCTCGGCAGCGTCGAGATCATCGTCCCCGAGCGACAGCGCTTGCTGGAAAAGTCGGAGAGCTTCTTCGCGAGCGCGCTCCGCCCGCGGCGCCTTTATCGAGGCGACGTTTCTCGGTGCCTGCTGTGGCTCAAAGTCGAGCAGCATTTGCCCGGTCTCCGCATCCCATTGGCGGCTCGCTTCGTCACGCACCGCGACGCGGTTACCGACGACCGCGATGCGCACACCAGTGAGCGATCCTTCGCGGCCCCAACTGTTCCGGAGATGGTCGAGCGCGCGAACGATCTTCATCGGCGAGACACCCGCCATACGCAACGCGTGCGCCGTCCTGAGCATGACGATGTCCTGAAAGGTGAAACGCCACTGCCGGCGCTCGCCGCTCGGTGAGACGAAGCGCGCTTCAATCAGCTTTTCTACGACGCTCCGGGATACGCCCAGCATGCGCTGAACGTCACGAAGGCTGTAGCCGTCGTCTGGCATGTCACCTCTGTGTACCGGTTTTGCGTGCTGGGGCGGTTTGGTCTTCCGTGGCCGCGCGGCGCACGGCCCGGCGTTTCGGTGCCGGAGCTTCTTCGGCGGCTTCTTCCGCCGGCGCGGCCGCCCGGGCGGTTTTGCGAGCAGCGCGAGGCGTGGCGGGTTGTTCCGCGGTTGGCTTTTTCTTGAGACTGGCGCGCAGGGCTTCTACGAGGTCGATGACTTGCGCGGCGGGCTGTTCGGCGGCGGGCGCGGCGGTGATCTTCTTGCCCGCGATCTTCTTGTCGATCTCCGCGAGGATGCGCTCTTTCTCTTCGTCCTTGTACGCGGCCGCGTCGTAGCTGTCGACGCGGTACTGCTCGATCAACTGCTCCGCGAGTTGCAGCTCCGTCGGCTGAGTGTCCGTCTCTTCGATGCCGATATCGGCTTGGGAACGGACTTCGTCGGCGTAAAGCAACGTTTGGAGGATCAAGCCATCGTTGCCGGCGCGCACCTGCACCATGTGCTGCTTGCCCTTCGACGTCCAACGGGCGACCGCGCACGTGCCGCTGTCTTTCATGGCTTCCTGCAGCAGCCGGTACGGTTTGCCGCCGCGCTTGTCGGGCGCAAGGTAGTACGGCTTGTCGAGGTAGATGGGGTCGATCGCCTCGTTGGGCACGAAGGAGACGATGTGGATCGTGTGGCTCGCGCTCGCTTCCAGCGCCTCCAGTTCCGACTTCTCGAAGATCACGTACTTCTCTTTCTCGAACTCGTAACCCTTGACCATATCAGCGCGCTCGACGACCTTTCCGTCGTGTGGGCAGACGTATTGCTGCTTGAGCCGGGTGCCGCACTCTTTGTGCATCAGGTTGAAACCGACGCCTGACTTGCTCTCGGTGGCCGTGTAGACCTTCACCGGAACGGAGACAAGGCCGAAACTCAGCGTCATCGAAGCAATCGAACGCGCAGCCGTAGGGAACCTCTCGCGTAGGTTATCTGGCCGGCCACAGTCGATGCCGCTCTTGGCGGCGCAACACGGTTACGCGGCAAGGCCAACGGTCGTTTTGCGCAAAACGATTGCCACACTCCCACCCGAGTCGCAACACGGAGAAGGCGGGGACCCCTCAGCCTCCGTGTATATTTTCAGCAACGGAGGGCAAAAACAGTGTGCACGAGCTACGAGTCTAATCCGAAAGGCGCGTTTGACGTCTTCAGTCTGTCCCGGTGCCGAACTTCGACTACAAGCCGGAAATCTACAAGGACTATGCCGCGCCGATCTTCCGCCGCGTCGATGGTGAGTATTTGACTGACGCTGCGACGTTGAATGGTCCCGCGCAAGTTCATCCCGCAAGGCGTGAAAGCGTTCGATACGATGAACGCGCGGTCGGAGTCGGTCGGGCAGAAGACCAGTTACCGCACTGCCTGGAACAAGCTGCAACTCGCTCTGATCCCGTGCCGCCGGTTCTACGAGCCGGACTACGAGACCGGCAAGGCAGTGGGCTGGCGCATCGGCATGGCCGATGGCGGTCCGCTCGCGATCGCCGGCCTGTGGCGGGCGTGGAAAGATTCCGCCGACGGCTCAACGAGCCTGTCGATGACCATGTTGACGGTCAACGCCGACGACCACCCGCTAATGAAACGGTTTCATAGGCCCGGCGCGGAAAAGCGGTCGGTGGTGATTATCCCGCCGACCGAGTATGAGGACTGGCTATCTTGCAAAAGCACGGACGAAGCGCGTTCGTTCCTGCAGCTTTATCCGGTCGGGGCGATGCACGCAGAGCCGTTGCCACTGCCGCCGCGGAGCGCCAAGCCGAAGGCAACGCGCAACGTTGACCTTGCTCAAGCGTCCCTGCTTGCGGATGACGGCGGCTGATCAAGGGCAGAAGATACTGGTATGGACAACAGGACAAAGGCGATGCCTACTTATCGAGCGGCATATGTTCCGCCGGAAGTCGGTTCTAACGGCGTCGGTGTGCTGCTGAAGACGCAAGAGCATTCGACTTTGACTGACGATGAACTGATAGCGGTCGCCCGTCAGGTGGCGGCTGCCAATGACGTAGAATCAGCGCACGTCTCGACGCGCCAGTATGCTCGCATCGTGCTTCGTTGGGTCGCGTCCATAAGGCTCGATGAGCTTCCCCCGAAACTTCGCCTTCCAACCGGTCGTGTATAAACTCGACGGAAAGGAAGGGAATCAGGGATGTTTAAAGTACCGAAATAAGCGTACACGGCGGAGTTCAAGGTGGCCGCCGTCCAGCGGGTCAAGGAAGGCCAAGGCTTCGGCGTGGTGGCCCGGGAACTGGGCATGTCGGAGCAGACGCTTCGCAATTGGGTGAAGGCCGAGGCGTCGGGTAAGCTGAGTGGCGCCGGAGCGAAGCCAGTGACGCCGGAACAGATGGAACTGTCGCGTCTGCGAGCGGAGAACAAGCGCTTGCAAATGGAGCTTGAGATCGCAAAAAAAGCGGCGGCGCGAAGGACCTGCTGTGAGGTATGCCTGGATCGACCAGCAGGTCGGGCGATATCCGCTGTCGTCGCTGTGCTGGGTGCTGTCGGTTAGTGTGAACGGTTATCGCGCGTGGAAGCGCGGCGGCAAGCCGGGACGAACGCGACTGACGGACACGCAATTGCTGACGCTGATTCGGCCGGTGCACGCTGAAGTCAAGGCTGCCTACGGTTCGCCACGTATGACCGGAGAAATCCGTGATCACGGCTTTCCGGTCAGAAAGGAACGGGTGGAGCGGCTGATGCGTGAGAACGGCATTCGGGCCCGACACAAGCGCCACTACCGGGTAACAACCGACTCGAAGCACAACCTGCCGGTCGCGCCGAATCTGTTGAATCGCGAGTTCACGCCTACGGAGCCGAACCAGGTGTTCAGTTCGGACATCACGTACATCTGGACCGACGAGGGCTGGCTGTACCTGGCCGTGGTGCTCGACCTGTTTAACCGGGAAGTGGTGGGCTGGTCGATCAAGCCGCGTATGACGGCCGATCTTGTGACGGACGCACTGGCGATGGCCTGGTTTCGGCGCCGCCCTCGCCGGGCGCGCTGTGTCATTCGGATAGAGGCAGTCAGTACGCGAGTCATGAATTCCAGCGCCAGCTGGCCGCTTACGGCATGCGCTGCTCGATGAGTCGCAAAGGAAATTGTTGGGACGCTGCGCCGACGGAAAGCTTCTTCAACAGCTTGAAAAACGAACGGGTTCACGCCACGCGCTACCGGACGCATCAGCACGCTAAGGCCGATCTGTTCGAATACATCGAAGTGTTTTACAACCGCAGTCGTCGTCATTCGTCGCTCGGCCTGGTTTCTCCGGAGCAGTTCCTCCGGGACTGGATCAAAGCTCAGCAGACCAACGATGCCGCTGCATAACTCGGGACTGATGGAAGGCGAAAACCCGAGGGAAGCTCACGACGACGCCGCCTACGGTACGCACACGATGCGCCGCACGAAGGTATCTTTGATCTATCGACGCACGAAGAACCTGCGGGCGGTTCAGTTGCTCTTAGGTCATACGAAGCTCGAGAGCACATTGCGATACCTCGGTATCGAGGTAGATGACGCGCTCGAGATGGCCGAACAAACCGAAGTCTGATAGCTGTTGGCCGGTGGGCGGGCGCTTGCCGGCCATCAACGGACTTTGGCCCATTCCAACGCACGGACATTCAGACGGCCGGTGCCCCTCGACAATCAGTGGTCCAACCGCCATGTGCGTCGGCTGTTTCGTGCGCGGCACATCTCCAGTCTTGTCGTCGGCTCAAGCACAAATAAAAGCCCGCTGACAGGAGCGGGCAAAGTTCTTCACGCGCAGCCCGTGAGAGCAGCACCGAGAGCAAACCCTCGCGTCGCCTAAAACGTCATTCTCGGCTGTCGCGCGTTCTAAGCGCGACAGCACCACCTCTCCGGCTGCCGTCAAATTGTAAGAGAAGCAGAAAGAAGCCCCGCCCTCGATGTTGCTTGCCGACTTCGCACGAGCAGCCCGCGTTCGTGAAGCTTCACCAAACAGGTCATCCGCAAGCTGCCGCCCTATTAAAAGCCAATCGAGTCTGTCCGAAGCGACAGCTTGCAACATCTGCGTTATAGGCCATCGCGCTCCGACTGTTGAGAAATCACCGCCAGGCGGTCGAGGATTTTCTTCGCCCGTCCGGCTATATCGGCCTCTGCATTTCCGTTGCAAACGCCAAGCACCCGGGACTCCCAGTAGATGGGTCGACTGAGCAAACAATTGACTGAAAACGCCTTTTGCGACGTCTCTAAAATCGTCAGAACCGTCTCGATGTGAGAAAGCTCTTTTCTTCTGAGTGCATTGACGTTCATATTGGTTTGATAACCAGCCAAGCGTTACCTCGTAACGCTTCAATTGGCCGTTTGTTCTCTCAGGCCCCGCGATCACGTTTGCGCCCACGAATGTAATGTGCCTCTTTTGAATTCTCAGTGGGTGGTTTGGCGGGTCAAGGGCGAGCGTAAGGTCCGCGCAGCGAACCCTTGAGGC
>NZ_JBFUPT010000047.1:0-17745 GCF_041360715.1 Caballeronia sp. RCC_10 | reverse complement strand
CTCGGTCGCTGCTTCATTTGCAACACCTCCGCTGCTCACGCAAATTTTAGGTGTTGCATCGACCGGTTGAATCCGCCGATATTCGACGTCGTCCATCATGCAAGCCTGAAATAAGTCTTTGAGGAACTGGTTGTTGGCGACTCCACGGCCCGCTTCGACTTCGACAACGAATCCTCCGCCTGCGTGATAGGCATCGGCTTCGAAAGACTTGGCGACGCGCCCATTGTTTCCATACAGAACGGGGACCCGGATCTTGTCTACGTGCTTTTTCCCTGCCTCGACTGCAAAGCCGAGTTCCGCAAGGGGCGTAGCAACATGGGCCAAAACGCCGTTGCTCGGAAGCGCATGCATATCCGAAGCGATCAGTGAATGAACTTCTTTGAACGCCTCGACAACGCCGATCGCAAGCGGCGTCGCCTTAACGGATCTCGGAAAATAGGCCCAGTTAACCATTTCTGATTCGTAGCGAATGCATGTACTCGTCTTTAGACGGATGCGTGCCTTGCAAACGCTGAAGCGCCGCCCGTTCTGAACGTCTGGCCGAAAGGAAATCGACGAAGACGCGATTCGTTAAAACGCGCACGGCCGCGAGACGACAGCGCGGCAAATTCTAGCGCACGCCCTCCGAAGTTCGCCCGCGTACAATACCGCCTTTGAACCCCGCAGAATTCCCACATGTCTTCCCCTCTTTTCGACTGGTTTGTCCCCTGCCCGCGCGGTCTCGAAGCGCCGCTCGCCGCCGAGCTTGCCGAGATCGGGGAACGCCATGTCAGCAGCGCGCCGCTTTCGGGCGGCGGTCCGCTGAACGTCGGCGCGCAAGTGCCCGGCGGCGTGCATTTCCGGGGCGGCTGGGTCGCGGGCATGGCGGCGAACCTGCATTCGCGTATCGCGAGCCGCGTGTTGCTGAAGATCGCGCACGGCCCGTATCGCAATGAGAACGACATCTACGATCTCACGCATCGGCAGCGCTGGGAGCAGTGGTTCACGCCGAGCCAGACGATGCGCGTCGATCTCACCGCGATCAAATCGCCGCTCAAGAGCCTCGAGTTCACGACGCTGCGCGTGAAGGACGCCGTCTGCGACCGCCTGCGCGACATCAGCGGCGCTCGCCCGAGCATCGACACCGCGCAACCGGACGTACGCGTGTTCGTGTTCCTCACGATGAACGAATGCACGCTCTATCTCGACACCTCCGGCGAACCGCTCTTCAAGCGCGGCTGGCGGCTCGACAAGGGCGCGGCGCCACTGCGCGAAAACCTCGCCGCGGGCATCCTGCGCCTCACCGGCTGGACGCCCGGCACGCCCCTCTTCGATCCGATGTGCGGCAGCGGCACGTTCCTCGCCGAAGCCGCGCAAACCGCGCTCAACATCGCGCCGGGCAGTGACCGGCGCTTCGGCTTCGAGAAGCTGAAGCCGTTCCATCCGGGCATGTGGCAAAAGCTCAAGACCGCCGCGACAGAAGCGCGCCGCGCGACGCGCGCATCGCAGGCACAGCTCGGCATCTTCGGCAGCGACATTTCCGGCGACATGCTGGAAAAGGCTCGCGCAAATCTGAGCCGCGCGGGCGTCGCCGATGTATCGCTCAAACAGGTCGACGCCCGCAACATGACGCCGCCGACCGACGAGCCCGGCATCCTCATCGCGAATCCGCCGTACGGAGAGCGTATCGAAGTGCGTGGACGCGGGCCGCGCGGCGAAGTGCGCGACACGCCCCGTTCGCGCCGGGAGGACGACGACGCCTTCGCCCGCGCCCAACCCGATCCCGCCGATACCGAATTCTTCATCTCGTTCGGCAACGCGCTCAAGCAACGCTTCCCGGGCTGGCGCGCGTACGTGCTCACGTCCGACCGCAAGCTGCCGGGGCTGCTGCGGCTGCGCGAATCGACGAAAACGCCGCTCTTCAACGGCGCGCTCGAATGCCGGCTGTTCCGCTTCGACCTGATCGCGGGAAGCGTGCGCAACCGCCCGGAAGAGTGAGCATGCAACATCATTCGGAGCCGCACCACTAGGCCGAATGGCCTGGTCGCGCGGCTTCGGGCCCGGCGCTACAATCGGGCGCATGAACTCAATGACCGAACACGCCAGCCCGATCGCCGTCGATATCTACCGTGGCCGCCGCGAACGCCTGCTCGCGGCGTTGCGCGCCGAAGGCGGCGGCGTCGCCATCGTCGCGACTGCGCCCGAAGTCATGCGCAATCGGGACACGGACTTCCCTTTTCGTCACGACAGCTACTTCTATTACCTGACCGGTTTCACCGAACCCGAAGCGACGCTCGTGCTCGATGCGAGCGCGGAGAACGGCGAGCCCGCGTCGATACTCTTCTGCCGCGAGAAGAACGCCGAGCGGGAAACGTGGGAAGGTTTTCGCTACGGTCCGGAGGCCGCGCGCGATGCCTTCGGTCTCGATGCCGCGTTCCCCATCGCCGCGCTCGATGAACAGATGGCGCGCCTGATCGCCGACAAGCCCGCGCTGTTTTACGCGCTCGGCACGTCCGAGGAACTGGATGCGCAAGTGCGCAACTGGCTCGCCGCCGTGCGCGCGCAAGGCCGCAGCGGCGTCCGCGCGCCGGCGAGAGCGCAACATGTGCTGCCGCTCATCGACGAAATGCGGCTCGTGAAGGACGCGCATGAAATCGCGATCATGCGACGCGCCGGGTCCATCTCGGCGGAGGCGCATCGCCGTGCAATGCGCGCCTGCCGCCCCGGCATGCGTGAATATGAAATCGAAGCCGAACTGCTCTACGCGTTTCGCCGCCACGGCGCGCAAGCGCCCGCGTATGGCTCGATCGTCGCGGCGGGCGCGAACGCGTGCGTGCTCCACTATCCGGCGGGCAACGCGATCGCGCGCGACGGCGACCTGATCCTCATCGACGCCGCGTGCGAACTGGACGGCTATGCGTCCGACATCACGCGCACCTTTCCGGCGAACGGCCGCTTCTCGCCCGCGCAGCGCGAGCTGTACGACATCGTGCTCGCCGCGCAGGCCGCCGCGATCGACGCCACGCGCGCCGGCGTGAGCTTCGACGCGCCGCATCAGGCCGCCGTGAAGGTGCTGTCGCAAGGCTTGCTCGATACGGGCATCGTCGACAAGACGAAGTTCGGCAGCGTCGACGACGTGATCGCGGAGCGCGCCTACATGCGCTTCTACATGCATCGCACCGGGCACTGGATCGGCATGGACGTGCACGACGCGGGCGAATACCGCGACGCCGATGGCCCCCGCGACGAGCAAGGCGCGCGTCCCTGGCGCGCGCTCGCGGCGGGCAACGTGCTGACCGTCGAACCGGGGCTGTATGTGCGCGCCGCCGAGGACGTACCCGAGCGCTACTGGAACACGGGCATCCGCATCGAGGACGACGCGCTCGTCACGCCCGGCGGCTGCGAACTGCTGACGCGCGAAGTGCCAGTCGCGGCGGACGAAATCGAAGCGCTGATGCGCGAATCCATCGGCAATTGAAGACCTAGAACATGAGCGACGCGATCACTGAACCGCATTTCGACTACGACATCGCCATCGTCGGCGCCGGGCCGGTCGGGCTCGCGCTCGCCGGCTGGCTTGCGCGGCGCAGCGCCACCTCGCGGCTGTCGATCGCGCTGATCGACGCGCGCACCGCCGACGCCGCCGCCAACGACCCGCGCTCGCTCGCACTGTCGCACGGCAGCCGCGTGATGCTGCAGCCGCTCGGCTTTCCCGCCGACGCCACGCCGATTCGCCGCATCCACGTATCGCAGCGCGGGCACTTCGGGCGCACGTTGATCGAGCATGACGAGCACGAGTTGCCGGAACTCGGTTATGTCGTGCGTTACGGGTCGCTCGTCACGGCGCTCGCGAACGCGGTGAAAAAGACCACGGTCGACTGGATTACCGATACCTCCGCGCTCCCGCCCTTGCAGGACAACGACGGCGTCACGCTGCCGCTGCAATCCGCGAGCGGCGAGCGGACGATCCGCGTTCGAGTGCTGGTCAACGCCGAAGGCGGGCTGTATCAGCAGGCGCCGCGCGAGGCTGCGGCGCCGGTCGACCGGCGCGCGCGCGATTATGGGCAAATGGCGATCGTCGGCACGGTGAGCGTGTCGGACCCGCAAGCGAACGTCGCGTGGGAGCGCTTCACGAACGAAGGCCCGATTGCGCTTCTGCCCTGCGGCGGTCAGCGTCATGCGGACTATTCGCTCGTCTGGTGCGCCCCGCCCGATGAAGCGGCGCGCCGCATGCAACTGGACGACGACGCGTTTCTCGCGGAACTGGGCGTCGCGTTCGGCGGGCGCATGGGGCGATTTACGCGCATCGCCGGGCGCGCGGCGTTTCCGCTCGGGCTGACGGCGCTGCACGCGCTCGTCGACCGCCGCACGGTGGCCATCGGCAATGCGGCGCAGACGCTGCATCCAGTGGCCGGTCAGGGGCTGAATCTGGGTCTGCGCGATGCGCTGGCGCTTTGCGACGCGCTCTCCGCCGATGGTGCGCGTCCGCTTGCCTTGGCGCATTTTGCCCAGCGCCGCGCGCTCGACCGGCGTCTCACCATCGGCGCTACGGATTCGCTCGCGCGAATCTTCACCGTCGATTTCGCACCGCTGGCCGCGGTGCGCGGTCTTGCGCTGACTGCGCTCGAGTTTCTGCCGCCGTTGAAGACGGCGCTCGCGCGGCAGATGATGTTCGGGCAACGGCGGTAACGGACGCGGGCGCTCGTGGTGGCGCCTTGTTCTCTCGGCCGGTCGGCCGCAATTGGCGCGCTGGCGCTCGCACTCGGCGTTCCGTCACCGAACTGCCAGCAGCGGACGCCCTTGTCGATGCCTTTCTCCCGCGCTTTCTTCTCTGCGACCGCTCGCGCTCGCAGAGAAGAGTCGAAGCGCGGCCGTTGACCGGCAGGCGGCAGGCGGCAGGCGGCAGGCGTAGTGTGACCGACGCGCTTTCGACCCAGTCCATCGCCCGCAAGCCCGAACTTATCCCCCTCTCCCTCGCCCGCTTTCATCGAAGATTTAAAGACTTGCACGCGATTGCTCTTAATTTCAGCAGCCGCTTAGCGTTAAAATACGCGTTTCCCTTCCGCATCCTTGCATCCGCCTGACGTGAAGCCGGCATCCCTGTCGCGCAATCGCCAGCGCGGAGGCCAAAGCCTCCATGGTCACCATCGGTTCACACGTCCTGCGCAATAACCTGTTCGTCGCTCCGATGGCGGGCGTCACCGACCGCCCGTTCCGCCAGCTCTGCAAACGCATGGGCGCGGGCTACGCGGTGTCGGAGATGGTCGCGTCCAATGCGCAGTTGTGGAAGAGCGAAAAGACCATGCGCCGCGCGAATCACGCGGGCGAAGTCGAGCCCATCTCGGTGCAGATTGCGGGCGCGGACCCGCAGATGCTCGCCGAGGCCGCGCGTCACAACGTCGCCAACGGCGCGCAGATCATCGACATCAACATGGGATGCCCCGCCAAGAAGGTCTGCAATGTCGCGGCCGGCTCGGCGCTCTTGCAGAACGAACCGCTCGTGGCGCGCATCGTCGAGGCGGTGGTTCAGGCGGTCGGCGTCGGCCCGGACGCAGTGCCGGTCACGCTCAAGATTCGCACGGGCTGGAATCGCGAGAACAAGAACGCGCTGACCATCGCGCGGATCGCGCAGGATGCCGGCATCTCCATGCTCACGGTGCACGGCCGCACGCGCGCCGACCTTTACAAGGGCGACGCGGAGTACGAAACCATCGCGGCCGTGAAGGCATCGGTGAAGATTCCGGTCGTCGCGAACGGCGACATCGCCACGCCCGAAAAAGCGCGCGACGTGCTCGCCGCGACGGGCGCCGACGCCATCATGATCGGCCGCGCGGCGCAGGGTCGTCCGTGGCTGTTCCGCGAGATCGAGCACTTCTTGAAGACGGGCGAACGCATGCCGATGCCGCGCATCGACGAGATTCAGCAGGTGATGAACGAGCACCTCGAAGATCACTATGCGTTCTACGGGGAATTCACGGGCGTACGGACTGCGCGCAAGCACATCGGCTGGTACACTCGCGGCCTTTCCGGCGCGGGCACCTTCCGCCACCGGATGAATACGCTCGACACGACCAAAGAACAATTGCTCGCTGTGAACGAATTCTTCGACGCGCAAAAGGCGTTGTCGGACCGTCTCATTTACGTCGACGAGGCGAAGGACGCCGAGGACGCGGCCGGGGAAGAATCGTGCGGCGCGCAAGACCACACCGACCGACTAATAGCCGCATGAGCAGACATAACATCGAACAATGCGTCCGCCAGAGCCTGGACAGTTATTTTCAGGACCTGGACGGCTCGAACCCGCACGACGTCTACGACATGGTGATCTCGTGCGTGGAGAAACCGATGCTCGAGGTGGTGCTCGAGCAGGCGGGCGGCAATCAGTCGCTTGCAGCCGAGTATCTCGGCATCAACCGCAACACGCTACGCAAGAAACTCCAGCAGCACGGATTGATTTGATTCATCGGACTGGGGCGCTTGCCTTGGTCCGGCCTGGTTATCCTTTTCGGTTTCAGTGTTCATCATGATCAAGCAAGCGCTCATCTCCGTTTCCGACAAATCCGGCATCGTCGATTTCGCGAAATCGCTGTCGGAACTCGGCGTCAAGATCCTCTCGACCGGCGGCACGGCCAAACTGCTCGCCGACGCGGGCCTGCCCGTGACCGAAGTCGCCGATTACACCGGCTTCCCGGAAATGCTCGATGGGCGCGTGAAGACGCTGCATCCTAAAGTGCACGGCGGCATTCTCGCGCGCCGCGACCTGCCCGAGCACATGGCCGCGCTGGACCAGCACGGCATTCCGACCATCGATCTGCTGGTCGTGAACCTGTATCCGTTCGTGCAGACGGTCTCGAAGGAACAGTGCTCGCTGGAAGACGCGATCGAGAACATCGATATCGGCGGGCCGACCATGCTGCGCTCGGCGGCGAAGAATCATCGCGACGTGACCGTGATCGTCGATCCCGCCGACTACTCCGCCGTGCTCGGCGAAATGCGCGCGAACGGCAACAGCGTCGGCTACAAGACCAACTTCCGCCTCGCGACGAAAGTCTTCGCGCACACGGCGCAATACGACGGCGCGATCACGAACTATCTGACGAGCCTCACCGAAGCACTCCAGCACAGCGAGCGCAATACGTATCCGGCCACCTTCAATCTCGCGTTCGAGAAGGTGCAGGACCTGCGTTACGGCGAGAACCCGCATCAAAGCGCGGCGTTCTATCGCGATCTTTCCGTGCCGGCCGGCGCGCTCGCCAACTACGAGCAACTGCAGGGCAAGGAACTGTCGTACAACAACATCGCGGATTCGGACGCGGCCTGGGAATGCGTGAAGACCTTCGACGCGCCCGCCTGCGTCATCATCAAGCATGCGAATCCGTGCGGCGTCGCGGTTGGCGCTGACGCACACGAGGCATACTCGAAGGCGTTCCAGACCGATCCGACCTCAGCATTCGGCGGCATCATCGCGTTCAATCGCGAAGTTGACGAAGCGGCGGCGCAGGCCGTCGCCAAGCAGTTCGTCGAAGTGCTGATCGCGCCGTCGTTCAGCGAAGCGGCGCGCGCGGTGTTCGCGGCGAAGCAGAACGTGCGTCTCTTGCAGATCGCGCTGGGCGCGGGTCACAACAGCTTCGACCTGAAGCGCGTCGGCGGCGGCCTGCTGGTGCAATCGCTCGATGCGAAGAACGTGCAGCCGCACGAACTGCGCGTCGTGACGAAGCGTCATCCGACGCCGAAGGAAATGGACGATCTGCTGTTCGCGTGGCGCGTCGCGAAGTACGTGAAGTCGAACGCCATCGTGTTTTGCGGCGGCGGCATGACGCTCGGCGTCGGCGCGGGCCAGATGAGCCGCGTGGATTCGGCGCGCATCGCGGGCATCAAGGCGCAGAACGCGGGGTTGTCGCTGAACGGCTCGGCGGTCGCATCGGATGCGTTTTTCCCGTTCCGTGACGGGCTCGACGTGGTCGTCAACGCGGGCGCGACCTGCGTGATCCAGCCGGGCGGCTCGATGCGTGACGACGAAGTGATCGCCGCCGCCGACGAGCACAACGTCGCGATGATCGTCACCGGCACGCGTCACTTCCGCCATTAAACCGGCTCGCTTCATTTACTATTGGCCTGTTTGTGCTGCTGACGGCGCAAACAGGCCATTTTGATTTCCACGAGCCGCATCGCGAACGAATGAGAATCCTAGGCATCGACCCCGGCTTGCGCGTGACGGGCTTCGGCATCATCGACGTGAGCGGGCATTCGCTCAACTACGTGACGAGCGGCGTCATCAAGACCGCCGATGCCGATCTGCCTTCACGCCTGAATACGATTTTCAACGGCATCTCCACGCTCATTCGCCAGCACAATCCCGATCAGGCCGCGATCGAGAAAGTCTTCGTGAACGTCAATCCGCAATCGACGCTTTTGCTCGGACAGGCGCGCGGCGCGGCGATATGCGGGCTCGTCGCGAGCGGTGTGCCGGTGGCCGAATATACGGCGCTGCAGTTGAAGCAGGCGGTCGTCGGCTATGGCCGCGCGACGAAGGAGCAGATGCAGCAGATGGTCGTGCGGCTGCTCACCCTCTCCGGCGTGCCAAGCACCGACGCCGCCGATGCGCTCGGCATGGCGATCTGTCACGCGCATGGCGGCACGGGGCTCGCGACGCTGGGCGGCATCGCGCCGTCGCTCGCAAAGAAAGGCTTGCGCGTGCGACGCGGCAGGCTCATCGGCTAAATCTTCTACCCTCAGAAAGAAAACATGATCGGTCGCATTGCCGGCGTTCTGCTCGAAAAAAATCCGCCGCACCTGCTCGTCGACTGCAACGGCGTTGGCTATGAAGTCGATGTGCCGATGAGCACGTTCTACAACCTGCCGAACGCGGGCGAGAAGGTCGTGCTGCTCACGCAGATGATCGTGCGTGAAGACGCGCATTTGCTCTATGGCTTCCTGACGTCGCAGGAACGGGCGACGTTCCGCGAGCTGCTGAAGATCAGCGGCATCGGCGCACGCATGGCGCTGGCCGTGCTCTCGGGCATGAGCGTGCAGGAACTCGCGCAGACCGTGACGACGCAGGACACCGCGCGTCTGACGCGCGTGCCGGGCATCGGCAAGAAGACGGCGGAGCGCTTGCTGCTCGAGCTCAAAGGCAAGCTCGGCGCGGATCTCGGCGCGATGGCGAGCGCGGCTTCGCAATCCGATCACGCGTCGGACATTCTGAATGCGCTGCTCGCGCTGGGGTATTCGGAGAAGGAAGCGCTTGCCGCCGTCAAGAACGTGCCGGCGGGAACGGGCGTGTCGGAGGGGATCAAGCTGGCGTTGAAGGCGTTGTCGAAGGGATAAAGGTTTCAGCGGCCCGCTGTCGAAACGGGCGAGATTGCTTGACGGCGCTCGTCGCTGCGCATCCGTCCATAAGTCCGCGCCGCGCTTCGCGCCTCGTCGCGAGAAACGCACGCTGTACAATCGACCCATGATCGAAACCGACAAACTCGCCGCCGAACGCATCATTGCGGCCACGCCCGTCTCGCCGAACGAAGAAGCCTTCGAACGCGCGCTGCGTCCGCGCCAGCTCGACGAATACGTCGGTCAGGAAAAGGTTCGCGGCCAGCTCGAAATCTTCATCGAAGCGGCCAAGCGCCGCTCGGAAGCGCTCGATCACGTGTTGCTGTTCGGCCCGCCCGGGCTCGGCAAGACGACGCTCGCGCACATCATCGCGCGGGAAATGGGCGTCAATCTGCGGCAGACGTCGGGACCGGTGCTCGAACGCGCGGGCGACCTCGCCGCGCTGCTGACCAATCTCGAAGCCAACGACGTGCTCTTCATCGACGAGATTCATCGGCTTTCGCCGGTCGTCGAAGAAATCCTGTACCCGGCGCTCGAGGATTACCAGATCGACATCATGATCGGCGAAGGACCGGCCGCGCGCAGCGTGAAGCTCGACCTGCAGCCGTTCACGCTCGTCGGGGCCACGACGCGCGCGGGCATGCTGACGAATCCACTGCGCGATCGCTTCGGCATCGTGTCGCGGCTCGAGTTCTATAACGCGAGCGAACTGGCGCGCATCGTGTCGCGTTCGGCGTCGCTGCTGAAGGCGGACATCGTGCCCGAGGGCGCACTCGAAATCGCGCGGCGCTCGCGCGGCACGCCGCGTATCGCCAACCGGCTGCTGCGGCGCGTGCGCGATTATGCGGAAGTGAAGGCGGACGGCAACATCACTGGCGAAGTCGCGGATGCCGCGCTGAAAATGCTCGACGTCGATCCGGTCGGCTTCGACTTGATGGACCGCAAGCTGCTCGAAGCCATCCTGCACAAGTTCGATGGCGGTCCCGTCGGCGTCGACAATCTCGCGGCGGCGATCGGCGAAGAGCGCGACACCATCGAGGACGTGCTCGAACCGTATCTGATCCAGCAAGGTTATTTGCAGCGTACGCCGCGCGGACGCGTCGCGACCCTGCTCGCCTACCGCCACTTCGGCATTGCCGCGCCCGATGCCGGGCCGATTCGCGACCTCTGGGACGCGAGCAACGGTTAGCGCATGTCCGATCAGGCGACGCTGATTACGCGCGTGCGGTCATCGATTGCGCGCGGCGTCACGGGGTCTGACGACCGGCGGCGGCCCCAGGCTCGATTACTCGTCGCCCCCCGGCGATCCCGGGCTCTTCGGGCCGGACGCCGTCTGCTGGAAAGTCCACGCCGATTTCACGTCGATGATGGCGGGCGGCATCAGCGCGCTCCTGCTTCAGACGCTGCATCCGCTGGCGCTGGCGGGCGTGTGGGACCACTCGACATTTCGTACGGACATCCTCGGCCGCCTGCGCCGCACGGCGACTTTCGTCGCGGGCACGACGTTCGGCAATCGCACCGACGCGCTCGCGCTCATCGAACGGGTGACGACGATTCATCTTGACGTTACGGGCATCGCACCGGATGGCCGTCCGTATCGCGCGAACGATCCCGATTTGCTGACCTGGGTGCACGTCGCGGAAGTGTCGAGCTTTCTCGCTGGCTATCTGCGCTACGTGAATCCCGCGCTATCCAAGGCCGATCAGGACCGTTACTTCGATGAAACCGCGACGATCGCGCGAATGCTCGGCGCACGCAACGTGCCGGTCACGCGCGCCCAGATCGAAGCGTATCTGACCGCCATGCGCCCTGAACTGCAAGCAGGCGATCGCACGCAGGAAGTCATCCGCGCGTTGAAGGACGCGCCGACGCCGAGCATCGCGATGAAGCCGGCGAGCAAGCTCGTGTTCAGTGCAGGTGTCGACCTGCTGCCCGACTGGGCGCAGGAGATGCTCGGCCTGTCCGCGCTTGCGCCGGTGAGACGCGTGATCGCGCGTCCCGGCGTGCGGGCGATGGCCCCCGTCATGCGCTGGGCGCTCGTCAACGGGATTGCGAAGCGGGCGCGGATAAGAGCCGCGGCGAAGCGGACCTAGGCGCGTTTGCGCAGGTTGTCGTCGTCGGTATCGGTCGCCAGATGGCTGATATCGCCCCACGATACGACCGTCGCGCCATCCACTTCGTAATCGACGACATTCACGCTGCAATTGAGCAGCGGCCAGCCGCGCGGCTCCGACAGCGGCAGCTTCATCGCGAACCGGTAAATGCAATCGAGCACGCCGCCATGCGCGACGCATGCGATCCGCCCGCCCGGATGCGCGGCGACGATCGGTTCCATCGCGTGAATCACGCGGTGATAGAACACGCGCTGCGATTCGCCGCCAGGCGGCGCAAAGCCCGGATCGCGCGTCTGCCACTCGACGTATTCGGCGGGAAACTTCGTGTTGATCTCGTCGCTGTCGTGGCCCTGGAACGCGCCGTACTGACGCTCGCGCAAGCCTTCCGCGAGCCGCACGGTAAGCCCGAGCGCATCGGCGAAAGGACGCGCCGTCTGCTGGGCGCGAAGCAGATCGCTCGAATAGACCGCATCGAGCCGGCCTTCGCGCGCGAGGCGCTCGCCGAGTTGTTCGGCCTGCAGGAAGCCATGCGCGGACAACGGAATGTCGATGTGCCCCTGAATGCGCTTGATGCGGTTCCAGTCGGTTTCGCCGTGGCGGATGAACAAGACCTGAGTCGTCATGGACGCACCTGAAGCCAGAACGTGACGGGGCCGTCATTGACGAGCGACACCTGCATGTCGGCGCCGAATTCTCCCGTCTCGACAATCGGATGCTTCGCCCGCGCCTCGCGCACGAAGTAATCGAAGAGGCGCTTGCCTTCGTCGGGAGGCGCGGCCGGCGTGAAGCTCGGGCGCAGGCCGCTCGATGTATCGGCGGCGAGCGTGAATTGCGATACCAGCAGCACGCCGCCCGCACGCCCCGCGCCGTCGATGTTCTGCACCGGCAGGTTCATCTTGCCCGCAGCGTCGCTGAAGACGCGATACGCCAGCATCTTCGCGAGCAGCTTGTCGGCGGCGGCTTCGTTGTCGCCGCGCTCGGCGCAGACCAGCGCGAGCAGGCCCGCGTCGATTGCGCCGGTCACACGGTCCCCGACGCGCACGTCCGCGCGCCGCACACGCTGAATGAGGGCGATCATGCCGAGAGCGAAACGCGGGCGAAGCGGCGCTTGCCGACTTGCACGATGAATTCGCCTGCCTCGACCTTGAGGCCCTTGTCGGAGACGGTCGCGCCGTCGATCTTCACGCCGCCCTGCTCGATGTTGCGCAGCGCTTCACTCGTCGACGGCACGAGCCCCGCCTGCTTTAGCAACTGGCCGATGGCGAGCGGCGCGCCCGTAAGCGTGACCGACGGAATATCGTCCGGCACGCCGCCCTTCGCGCGATGATTGAAGTCCTCGAGCGCGCGCTCGGCGTCCGCCGGGGAGTGAAAGCGCGCGACCATCTCCTGGGCGAGCATCACCTTGAAATCGCGCGGATTGCGGCCGCCTTCCGCTTCGCGCCTGAAGCCCGCGATCTCGTCCATGCTGCGAAACGACAGCAGTTCGAAGTAACGCCACATCAGCACGTCGGAAATGCTCATCAGCTTGCCGAACATGTCAGTGGGCTTCTCGCTGATGCCGACGTAGTTGTTCTTCGACTTCGACATCTTGTCGACGCCATCCAGCCCTTCGAGCAGCGGCATCGTCAGAATGCATTGCTGTTCCTGGCCGTATTGCTTCTGCAATTCGCGGCCGACGAGCAGGTTGAACTTCTGGTCCGTGCCGCCCAGTTCGAGGTCCGCGTTGAGCGCGACGGAGTCGTAGCCCTGCATCAGCGGATAGAGGAACTCGTGGATCGAAATGGGTACGCCGCTCTGGAAGCGCTTGGTGAAGTCTTCGCGTTCGAGAATCCGCGCGACCGTGTAGCGCGACGCCAGCTTGATCATGCCGTCGGCGCCGAGCGGCATCGACCATTCGCTGTTGTAGCGGATTTCGGTCTTTTCGCGGTCGAGCACGAGCGCAGCCTGCTCGAAATACGTCTTCGCGTTCGTTTCGATCTGCTCGCGCGTCAGCGGCGGACGCGTCGCGTTGCGGCCAGACGGATCGCCGATCAACGACGTGAAGTCGCCGATCAGGAAGATCACCTGATGCCCCAGGTCCTGCAACTGGCGCATCTTGTTCAGCACGACCGTATGGCCGATGTGGATGTCGGGTGCGGTCGGATCGAGGCCGAGCTTGATGCGCAGCGGCTTGCCCGTCGCGGCGCTCCTCGCGAGCTTCTGCGCGAACTCGTCTTCGATCAGCAGTTCGTCGCAGCCACGCTTGGCGATGGCGAGCGCCGCGCGCACCTCGTCGGTGATCGGAAGCGCCTGCGCGGCGGGCGAGGAAGAAGCGTTGGAGTCAGTGGTCATGCTTGCGGCTTGTGATGTGTAATGGATGCGATGCCTGGCGCGCGTCGAACGCGGCTTGTGCGATGACATCGCGCGCAAAGGCTTGTTCAGGCACAGGATTTTACGCGATGACGTTGCGCTTCGTGCCGTTTCCGGGCGTTTGCATCGCCGGCGCGCCGTGCGCAAGAGTCTTAACGCGGCCTCTCATTGCGCGGATAATCGCGGCTTGACGGACGCGCATCGACGAGGAGAGCAACGTGGGGAAGAAAGCCGAAGTGATCGAAACCGGCAAGGCGGACGGCGTGTACTTCGGTCTGATGTCCGGCACCAGCATGGACGGCGTCGATGGCGTCGCGGTGCAATTCACAACGGGCAAGCCGCCGGTCGTGCTCGGCGAGGCGCACGTTTCGTTTTCTCAAGGCCTGCGCGACGCCCTCTTCTCGCTCCAGGCCCCCGGCGACAACGAGATCGAACGCGAGGCGCTCGCCGGCAACGCGCTCGCGACGCGTTACGCCGTCTGCTGCCACGAGTTGCAGAGCGTTAGCGGCTATTCGGCGTCCAAAGTGCGCGCCATCGGCGTGCACGGACAGACGGTGCGGCATCGGCCGGAGAAAGGGTATACGCGGCAGATCAACAATCCGGCGCTGCTCGCGGAGATGACGAACATCGACGTCATCGCCGATTTCCGCAGCCGCGACGTCGCCGCGGGCGGGCAAGGCGCGCCGCTCGTGCCGGCGTTTCACGCGACCGTTTTTGGTGCGAAGAACGAGACGCGCGTCGTCTGCAATCTCGGCGGCATCAGCAATATCACGATTCTCGCGGCGAACGGCGCGGTGCGCGGCTTCGACTGCGGTCCGGCTAACGCGCTGCTCGACGAGTGGGCGCATCGGCATCTGCAGAAACCGTATGACGATGGCGGGAAATTCGCGGCGAGCGGCGAGGTCAATCGCCCGCTGTTGAACGCGCTGCTGGACGAGCCGTTCTTCGAAGAAGCGCCGCCGAAAAGCACCGGGCGCGACCTGTTCAACCCGGCGTGGCTCGATGCAAAGCTCGCAGCGTTTCCGAACCTCTCTCCCGCCGATGTCCAGGCGACGCTCACCGCGCTCACGGCCACGACGGTCGCACGCGAGATCGAACGCCATGCAGCCGATGCGCGTGCGGTCTATGTGTGCGGCGGCGGCGCGCGCAATCCGGTGCTGCTGAAGATGTTGCAGCAGGCGCTCGAACGAACCGGCGCATCGGGTGTCCCCGTCATGACCACCGACGCCCTCGGCGTGCCGCCGCAACAGGTCGAAGCGTTCGCGTTCGCGTGGCTCGCGATGCGCTGCGTCGCGCGTGAGCCGGGAAATCTCGCCGCGGTCACGGGCGCGGCTGGCGAGCGCGTGCTCGGCGCCATCTATCCGCATTGAGCGTCATGCGCCCGGAAACGCAAAACGGAGCCCGAAGGCTCCGTTTCTCATTCTGACCGCCGGATGAGCGATTAGACCGAGAACGACGATCCGCAACCGCACGTCGTCGTCGCGTTCGGATTCTTGATCACGAACTGCGCGCCGTTGAGATCGTCCTTATAGTCGATCTCCGCGCCGACGAGATACTGATAGCTCATCGAATCGACGAGCAACTGCACGCCGCTCTTGTCCATTACGGTGTCGTCTTCGTTGACCTCTTCGTCGAACGTGAAGCCGTATTGGAAACCCGAGCATCCGCCGCCTTGCACGAACACGCGCAGCTTCAGATCCGGATTGCCTTCTTCGTCGATCAATTGCTTGACCTTCTCCGCAGCCGCGTCAGTGAAGACGAAGGGCATCGGCATTTCGGTCGTGGGGGTGTCGCTGACAGCGCTCATGCGAATTCTCCAAGTAGCTTCTAGCCACCATTGTAGGGCTGATCTCAAAATCGTGCCGAATGCCCATGAAATCAAGAGGCTATATGCAAGATTGACACGTCCAGCCCGCCGCGCCAAAGAAAAAGCCGCCGGCACGTAGCGTGCGGGCGGCTTTTGCGGCAGCTTCGCTTCGAAGCCGGAAGTCCCGGCTCCAGGCGATGCCGAAGCGATTAACGCTTCGAGAATTGCTTCCTGCGGCGTGCCTTGTGGAAACCGACCTTCTTACGTTCCACTTCACGCGCGTCGCGGGTGACGAAGCCTGCGTTCGACAGTTGCGACTTCAGCGTTGCGTCGTAGTCCATCAACGCGCGGGTGATGCCGTGGCGAACCGCGCCTGCCTGACCCGTCTCGCCGCCGCCGTTCACGTTGACCTTGATGTCGAACGTGGCGGCGTGGTTCGTGAGTTCGAGCGGTTGACGCACGATCATCAGCGACGTTTCACGCGAGAAGTAGTCGGCGATGGGCTTGCCATTGACGATGATCTCGCCCTTGCCCGACTTGATGAAGACACGAGCGACGGCGCTCTTGCGGCGGCCCGTACCGTAGTTCCAGTTACCGATCATGTGGGCTCCCCTTAGATCTCGAGCGCTTTAGGCTGTTGAGCCGTATGCGGATGCGTTGCTTCGGCGTAGACCTTCAGCTTCTTGATCATTGCGTAGCCGAGCGGACCCTTCGGCAGCATGCCCTTCACTGCCTTCTCGAGCGCACGGCCCGGGAAGCGCTCTTGCATCTTGCCGAACGTCGTTTCATAGATGCCGCCCGGGTAGCCCGAGTGACGATAGTACTTCTTGTCCGTGGTCTTGTTGCCCGTGACCTTCAGCTTGCCGGCGTTGATGATGATGATGAAATCACCAGTGTCGACGTGCGGAGTAAATTCAGGCTTGTGCTTGCCGCGAAGACGGCGTGCCACTTCGCTGGCGACACGGCCGAGAACCTTATCCGTCGCGTCAATCACGTACCATTCGCGCGTCACCTCTTCGGCTTTTGCGGAAAACGTCTTCATGATCGATCCAAAAATTAATTTGCCCTTTTGCTCTTGCCTTGTTCGGTCCTGCTTATAGGTGCGCTCGACGGCGCGTGCAGGCTCTCCCAGGCCTCTCTCCGCGGGCGTGTGGCGAAGAGAACTTTGGATTATATCGGGAAAAGACTCGACGAGTCAAAGAGTTGGCCGTTTCACCGGCGAAGCGGCCGCGCTTGAGGCGCAAATTGGACGAAAAAAAACCCGAGCGTCTGAAGGCTCGGGTTCAATCCACTAAGGAGGAGGTGGAGGAGACACGGTAGATTCGTCGTACTGCGACAACCAATGAAACCGAGTATAGGCACGCTCGTGCGCATAGGCAAGGAAACTTGCATCATGGAACATCAACTCACGATGTGAAACGTCGGACATCGCGGCTCTCCTCGAAGAATCAACGAGTTGGACGGCGTTGTTTGCTGCGGCGTACTGCAGAAGCCCCATTCAGAACAGGGATTAGTTAGAACCCAGCGAATCGTGTCTGGCTTTCCGACGCCGTCAACCCGTGATTGCGCGAAGCCGCCAAACGCACGACCCGCTACAATCGAACCTCTGAAAAACGTGTCAAGCGGCGGGAGCCTGAGCATGGAATGCAAAGTGAGCTGGATGGGACAGGACGGCATGGCTTTCGCCGCCGAAACCGGTAGCGGTCACCTCGTCGCGATGGACGGAGCACCCGAAGGCGGCGGTCGCAACCTCGCACCGCGCCCGATGGAAATGGTGCTGCTTGGAACGGGCGGCTGCACCGCCTACGATGTCGTGATGATCCTGAAGAAGAGCCGCCAGGAGATCGAGGGCTGCTCGGTCACGCTCAAGGCTGACCGCGCGAGCGAAGACCCGAAGGTGTTCACCAAGATTCACTTTCATTTCACGGTGACGGGCAAGAATCTGAACCCGGCGACGGTCGAGCGCGCGATCAACCTGTCGCACGACAAGTATTGCTCGGCGTCGATCATGCTCGCGAAGACGGCGGAGCTGACGCATTCGTTCGATATCGTCGAACGCTGAGCAGATTGCATCGAAGAAAAAAGCCGGCGTCTGAACTGACCCCCTGAAGTTGGACAGTAAAGGCTAGGCAGCCAAGGGCTGAGTCCTGTATTGCACGGGACTCAGCC
>NZ_JBFUPT010000046.1:0-17840 GCF_041360715.1 Caballeronia sp. RCC_10 | reverse complement strand
TCTGGACCGCAACCGCCGATTCCATCCTTCAGAAAGTGGCTCGGTTATGCAAAGTAATTTCTGGGACAGGACACTAGCAGGATGAACGAGTACACGATCACTGATATTGAGAACGCCATCAACTACTGGCGATCGCGGCAGGCGGCGACGGATGACTTTGCTGTCTGCCCGAGAGCACGGGTGTTGGCGGACGTCTACGGAACGATGATATTCCATCGACGAGAGCGCGTCGAAGCAAGACACTTGACGCCGGAACAGAACGAAGCGCTAGGTCTCGCGCTCGCCCAGAAGGAACTTTTCTGAACCCAACCAGCGAGTCCAACATGTCGAACGCCGATAGCGCCTTGGTGTGGGTCGACGCTGTGGCCGGCGGTGGCCGCGTCGAGATCTATTCGCGAGAGGTATCGAAGGCGGACGCGCTGCGCATGTTTGCATCAGCCAGCAGCGACACCCGCGCGTTCGAAGAAGACCTCACCGACTGGGTGGCAACAGAGGTAATCGGCGACGTTCTGTACGCGGGCTATTTCTGCCCCAAGAGCAAAGGCTTAGACGAGGAAAAGCGAGTGTCTTTCGCGCTTGTACATGCGTGCGAGGCGATCAGCAAGCATTTCGGCATTGACGCGGGGATCCTCGAACACGCAATGCGGCCAGAGAACCTGGCAGAGTTGGCAGCGGCACGGGACGCAGAGATCGCGTCTCTGGTCCATGCTGTTCCCGAACTTATGAACGACGCGGAGGCCGTGCGTGAAAAGCATGCGTCGGTGCAAGCGGCGCTGGCCGATGAACTTGCGAACGCGATCGCTGCCGGAAAAATTACGTCTCACTGAGCATCCAAGGCGCGTCAGGTCCCTGCCTTGACAACGCTGCCTCGTCGGTAGCCTCAGTAGTGAGCCGAGTGTCCTGCTTGGCCCCTACTGATGGAGAAAATGGATGGCTTTTCGGATCGACCCCTCGTCCATAGCGTTCACCGAAACCCGCCGTGGCATTAACGCGACCGCCACGATCGTGTCTGATGAAGGAATCAGAATCGGCGAAGTCGACGATATTGCAGAGAGAATCGTCGCAGATGTCACGTTCGTATCGGCGGCCGCCCGTTCGGCGTTCGTTGGAGAGGCGCGGCGTGTAAATCCCGTGGTCTTCGGTCGAACCGACCACAACGACGATATTTATGCCTCGGAGTACGCGCGAGCGCTTCTCGCGACAGCGGAACAAGTCCTGTTGACTCGCATCTGACCGGTCAAAGCAGCCACTACGTCGACACAGTCCAATGCATGTGGGCGTGCTTTCGCCGATGCTCAGCCTGCCGTCGTTTGCAGTAGATCGCGCGCCAAGCCGAGCATTCCGTCGGCGATGCTGCCCGAATCGATACTGTAGGTACCGTTGCCCAGCGCTGCTTTGATGGCCGCAACCTTGTCTGCGTCGATGTCGGTCGCGCTCGACGTGCGCAACGCGGAAGTCGATGAAATCGTGACTGCCGAGCTATCTGCGGCAACGGCGTCGGAATGCTGCGGAGCGGCGGCAAAGTCCGTTTCGTTCGTTGCACGCCGGACGGTAATCGGCTCCGGCATGGCGGGGTTGTTCGTCGACTGGATTTTCATGGTTTCGTTCCTCGCTTGCATGATTCCTTAACGGTCCAAGCGTTGAAATCTTTACCAAGCTCCAGGGCGTGCGGCCCGTCGATCACTCCATCACGGGCGCGAAACCCTTGTTCAGCGGGGCACTCCGGCAATTGAAACAAAGTGAAACAAAGTGTGAGCAGGGAGTTACGTGGTCGTGTTGAAGATGGCGCCGAACACGGATGTGCCGCGATCTGTCGGGGCGGAATTGGCTGGAAGTGGGGTGACTTGCGCGAGCTTGTCGGCCAATGCCGCCTCCGAAAACGGCTTCACGATGTAGCCGTTAGCACCAGCGTGAATTGCGGTTAGTACGTTTTCGCGCTTCTTTTCAGCCGTGACCATGAGTACCGGCAGGTGCGCCAGATCCTCGGATTTGCGAATCTCCTGCAGCAGGGACAGCCCGTCCAGATTGGGCATGTTCCAATCAGTGATCACCAGATCGAAATGCTGCGCTCGGAGCTTCTCGAGCGCAGCTACCGCGTCCTCTGCTTCTTCTATGATCGAATAACCGATCGCCTTGAGCATCTTCCGAATCAAATTGCGCATGGTGGCCAAATCATCGACTACCAACAAGCGCGTATCAGCATATGCCATCGGTGAAACCCTTCCCTTTCCTTTAATTCGAGTACTGCCAACTTTCAAGCCGGGCCGCGCACGATCACGCTCCGTGCAGGCATGCGAAGGTATTGTGCGACGACCCAATGCAGTGGCCGCTCGTCGTAGCAGCGCTTCTCAGCGAACTGCATGATCGCGTCAAGCTGCTGTCCGGTGCAGCCGAAGACTTCGCGGCCCGATGATCTGCTGCCGTTATACGTTTTCATGTCGGTATCCGTGGTGCCATCCGATCGGAGGAAATCGGCCAGCTCGACGCAGGCCTTGATGACGGACTCAATGCCCGTTGTGGGGCGCTGCTTTCGATCAGAGCCAGCCGACGCCGGAGCTGGTGTAGTTGCTTGACGATGTCGCCCACCTCGTAGTGGACCAGGTGCTCCCCGCCAGCAGTGGGCGAACTCAACGAAAGCGGCCGCGTCGTTAGCGGCACGGCGACACTCGTTCAGAGATCAAAACGTCGACCAATCGCCATCGTCCCCCGCATGAACGGGTCGAGCGGCGGCATGCGCTGGCTTCGCCACTTTCGTCACCGTCGGCGATTTCTTGGGCGGTAACGGGCGCGCAATCTGCGACGTGTGGTTGTTCGTCGCTGCGACGGAGCGCGTCTGGGCGGTGCGGAATACGGCGACGGCTGCGGACAGTTGTTTCGCTTGGTCCTCCATCGACCCCGCTGCTGCCGCTGCTTCTTCAACGAGCGCGGCATTCTGCTGCGTCACGTCGTCCATCTGCATCACAGCCTGGTTCACTTGACCGATCCCCTTGCTTTGCTCGATGGAGGCCGCCGCGATCTCGCCCATGATGTCAGTCACACGTTTGACGGCGGAGGTGATGTCGTTCATCGTCGCGCCCGCTTCCTCGACATATCCGGTTCCAGCCTGCACGCGCTGCACTGAGTCGTGGATCAGTCCTTTGATTTCCTTTGAAGCTGTGGCGGAACGTTGTGCAAGCGAGCGGACTTCAGTTGCCACAACTGCAAAACCGCGCCCTTGCTCGCCAGCGCGCGCCGCTTCCACCGCCGCGTTGAGCGCAAGGATGTTGGTCTGAAAGGCGATGCTCTCGATGATTCCAACGATATCGGCGATCTTGTCCGAACTCTGATTGATACCCGCCATCGTCTCCACGACGCGGGATACCACCGCGCTGCCTTGCTGCGCGACTTCCACGGCTTGCGCAGCGAGCGCGCTCGCCTGACGGGCGTTCTCCGCGTTTTGCGTGACAGTGGACGTCAACTCTTCCATGCTCGCGGCGGTTTCCTGGAGCGATGCGGCCTGCTCCTCAGTGCGTTGAGAAAGGTCTTGATTGCCTGAAGCCATCTGGCTGGTGGCTGTTGCGATCGCATCCGTCGACGTCTTGATGGTGCCAATCGTGCCCGTGAGCTGCTCCTGCATTCGCTTCATTGAAAACAGAAGGCTTGCACGGTCGTTGGGGGCAGTCTTGACGATCGCAGTAAGGTCATTGTCTGCAATCCGGCTCGCAATCTCGGCCGCGTAGGACGGCTCGCCACCCAGCGAACGCAGGATCCCTCGGTTGAGAACAACGACAACTCCTGAGAGCACCACAGCCACAGCGAGCAGGATTCCCAAGCTTTGAAGCAACGTAGCGTGAAATGCCGCGTCGATGTCGTCAACGTAGACCCCGGTCATGAGAATCCAGTCCCACGGTTGGTACGACACGTTGTACGACACTTTGGGCACCGGCTCGGTGGCGCCTGGCCGCGCGAAAGCGAACGTCGTAAAGCCTTGAGCGCCGTTCGCAGTGACCTTCACCGCATCGATATACAAGGCGACCCCGTTAGGATCACGGTAGCTGCTCACGTCGCGGCCGTTCATCTCGGGCTTCATCGGATGCATCAGCACGGTCGGATGCGAATTCAGCAACGTGAAGTAGCCGTTTTCTCCGTAGCGAATGTTGCGGATGTGATCCATCGCCCGCTTCTTCGCATCATCAACTGTCATTGCGCCGGCAGCGGCCTCGTCCGCGAACGTCTTGACTCCGCTCAGAGCGATTTCAGAGGCGTGCTTCAGATCGGCCTTGCGCTCTTCCATGCGGATGTCGCGAGTGCGATAGGCGTTATAGACCGACAACCCAGCCAGACAAAGCAGGCTCAAGACCAGCGGAAGCCAAAGCTTTTGTACAAACGAGAATTTCATTACTGACCTTTTGAGATTAGGGCGCGACCGCTCTCGCGCGGTGCCGCGCCGGAACGTGCAGCCCTCTCCCACTTACGGCATTCCACGTCAGAAATGAACCGCCCTCATAGACCTAAAGAAAAAATTCCAGAACAACAGGTAATCCCGCCCGAACGCTATTGCGAACCGACTGCGGGCGTCGATGGGACCGGGATATACACGATTTCGCCACGAGCTTGGCCGGGTGTTTTCAGGCGTGCCGGTTTGGGTAACGCGCGGCGCGTCAGCCTCCTGAAGAGTGGCGGCATCGACCCCGCGTGCGGATGTGACCTTCTGCGGTTCTAAAGAAATATCGCGCGCTGCCGACATTGCAAGCACGGGTCGGCAGAGCCGCCTCTTGCCATTGAGAGCCGAAACGAACCTTGGAGGTGTGCGATGTCTCGTGTCGTTCGCATTTTGCGCAGCATCGGCAGGCATCTTCTGCCGCAGGTTCGACTCGTCCCGGTATCCGGCGAGCAAGCACGGCGACGAGCCGCCGTGCGCGGTATTCGGTTCTAGCAAATCGGCAAGCCGTCACCCAGCAGAATGCAGCCCTCGTCGAGCCAGGCCGCCGCCGCTGCCGTTTCACTTCAAGATTAGGCCGAAACGCTGCGCGCGACGATGGCCGTCTTCAAGACCGCCGTCTGAGCCGCCGCTGCTAAACGGGCCGCCGTTGACTTGACTACGGGGGGTTATTGGTAAGCTCATAGGCGTTCCAATAGCCCTGCAGTCGAAGCCACGAACCGATGTCCAAAAGAAATCCGACGAAGTCGCAGCGTGCCGTGATGGAGTTGCTCGATCAGGGCTTACCGGTCGAGCAGATCGCAAACAGTCTCGGAAAAAGCGCCTTGGCTGTGAAGAAGCAGCTAAACCGGATCAAACGCCGGGTCCGTGAAGGAAGGATCGACCCTTCCCCTCTGCCGATCGAGCGCGCCGCGAGCGAGCCACGCATCTACCTTGCTGGATTCGACGTCTTCCGCCGCGACGCAAGGAACACGGCGAGCACCTCAAGCAGCTCTGCCGCGATCGCGGCTTCGTTGGACTCTATCCGCTCGACGGTAACGTCCCCTCTTTTCTCACACCTCACGACGCTGCGCGCCACATATATACAGCCAACGTCCAGTTGATCCGTTCGGCCGATATCGTGATGGCGAACCTCGATGACTTTCGGGGCGCCGGCGAGCCTGACAGCGGGACGGCGTTCGAAGTCGGTTTTGCGGTAGCGCTTGGGAAACCCGTGTTCGCATATCGGTCCAGCGAAGCGCCGCTGACTGCGCGTGTATCGGCAGCGGCGACCGACGACAACGGCGCTTTTTGTGCGCGCGGCTATCTTATTGAGGACTTCGGCCTGAGCGTCAACCTCATGCTGGCCTGTTCCGCGCGCATCGTCGTTGGTGACCCTGCAGCTTGCCTCGACGCCATCCAAAGCGAGTTCGCCGGAAGTGGCCCCTCTTTTGGTGGCTGGGGGTTGGCGAAGCGTTAGCTTCGCTGTAGGGTTTGGGTTGGGCAAATTTCAGTATATCGACTTCTATGCCTGATGATCTTTGGCTTGTTGCTCCGGAAGACGCCTATGCACAATGGCAGCGCGAGTCCGCCACAGGCGCCGATCGGCGCGCGTTCGCGGACCAGTCCATCGTCCAGCATCGTTCGATGTTCTCGCGCTTTAACGACTATCTGGCCGCCCACCATGCGACTGTGGCTAGCTACGGAGCAGATCACCTCGACGGTTTTTTCACCGACCTTGCGCAGGACTGCGCGCCAGGGACAACAACGCGCCTGCGCTATCTAAAGCTGATTGACCGGTTCACGCGTCACCTCGTGAACCTCGAGCTGCGCGCCGACAATCCTGCCGCGCAGATGCTCGTCAATGAGAACTGGCCAGGAGACGAGCCAACGCCCATCTATCTTTCATCGAAAGACGATGCACGGCTTCAGGCGGTTTGCGTTGCGACGGGAGACGCGGGCTTCAAGGACCTCCGTAACACGGCGATCGTAGCGCTATTTCTTGCGTCGGGTGTCACAGCGGCGGAACTCAGGCAACTGCGCGTCGACGACCTTGATATCGACGGGGAGCGCCCTACCGTGTTTGTTGAGAAGCACGGACCTCGCATCGCGCGCCGCGTGCCGGTCGATGGGTTTGCGGTTGACGTTCTGCGCGAATATCACGCGGCGCGCCGACACATCGTGTGCGCGACCCAATGGTTGTTCATCACCACGGCTGCCGGCAAACCGATGCAGCCTGACACGATGCTAAAGTGCGTTCGCCGAGCGCTTCACCGAGCAGGATTGTCCGCGGCCGACGAAAGTCCGCGCCTGCTCCGAAACACGTACGGCCGTCGGCACCTCGTCGCGGGCGAGAGCAACGAGCAAGTAAGCAGCCTCATGGGCTTGTCCAGCCACCGCACCGCCACGCGCCTTCGTCAGACACTCGATGCCGACGCGAGGACTTAGCGACTGCGACTTCTAACGGCTTTCGGGACAACGAACAGCCAAGTAGCTCGTCGTCTCGGGCACGGTTTCAAGTTAATCGTTCGCAAAAAGGAATCCAGCTATGGCTGTCACGTCGAAATTGGAAGTCGCCTCTGAGCTGCTCACCGAAGCGTTGCGCCTATTTCTTGAGGGAAAATCGTACTTCGCCTCGCTCAATCTAGCAGGGGCTGCCGAGGGGATCCTCGGCAAGTTCATCGAGAACATCGGTGGCGTCCCCGCCTTCAAAAACATGAGAGATACCGCTGTGCTCTTCTTGGAGCGGGATGACGATGGTGGGTCGGTGCCCCGAGGAGACCCGGTAAGAGATATGGCGGATCTCATAAACAGCGCGAAAAACAGCACTAAACACGGCATCATTGACGTTGAATTTGATCCGAAAGAGGAAGCGCAAGACCTAATCGACCGTGCCATTGAGAACTACTACACATTGCAATCGCAGTTCGATCTGCGTCAGATCGACCAGTTGCACCAATATCACGAGATCCGCTATCGAAGAAAATCGTAGCTAGGCCCCTAAACGAGGCCGCTGTGGTATTGGCGAGCGGCCACCTCGACCAGTTACGCTGTTTCCCTGCCCGCAGCATCAGGGTGATGCCTCGTGTGATCGAATGGGCCGCACAGGTTCATGTTGACGGCGCGCTATTGCGTTGCATATTTTGCCTGGATCGCCGCATCTATATCTTGGAAGTGCTTCTTGAAAATGCCGAGAGTATGGCTGAGGAAGTTGCCGCCGATGATGACTTCATGCCGCTTGTTCAGGCTCAGGTCGTTACATGAATTGATGTAAGCGAGTTCGGCCTTCTGCTGCGTATTCACTCGCCCATCGGCATGAACGAAAAGATTGCGGATACTCTGAATCATTTTTATCTCCATCCAGTGAGGAGTATCACGCTGCGGCGGTAGCTGAGCGACCTTCTCCAAAAAGAGAGTGGCTGGCTCCAGCCCGTTACCTCTGACATCTTTCAAGCTCAAAGTCAGCTTCTCGGCTCGCTTAAATCGCTGGCAAAGCGAATCAAGCTCGTGCTCATAGAAAGAGAAGAGAGTGATGAAGGCTGAGCGACGCTGGAGGTTTGGAAAGAACGCTTCGAAGATTTCGTTCAAATCCCAGGTCTGGTCGTCCAAGCCCAGATGATGTTCAACGAAGACGTTGGCAAACTCTTCTTCATGGGGGTTCACCGCGTCGACCACTTTCTTCTCATGGAAGTCTTGGATGCCTTGTGCTACCTGAGTTTCTATACTCTTCGCGAAGGTGTCCATCAACTCCATCTCGGGTTGCATGTGGGAGTCGAACCAGTGGCGGGGATGAAACATGTTCTTGAGCATTGGCTTTTTCTTTCGTCAACTGTTGGTGTCAGCGTCTTTCGTCTTGAGTATGCCCTTTTTCTGCTGATAGTCCGTCGTCTCAAAGAGGAAGTCAGCCAAAGTCTTCGCAGAGTTGACGGCAAGCTTGGCGTGGTGCCGCTCGGGGCGGTAGGTCTTCCCATGGCTATCCGACATCTTGTTTCTCATCGCAGCCAGCCCCATGACGATGGACGACAGTCCATTTAAAACCTGCTTGAGGCTGTCCGAAATATCTTTTCTGCTCGCATCCATGTTGAGCAACGTTCGCACGCGATTGAAGAGCTTGGGAAGTTCCCCATCAAAATTTGCTGGAGCTTGGTCGCTCAGTTCGGCCTCAATGGCAATAAGCACGTGTTCAATGAGAGAACGTGCGTTTGTGATTGCGCCGTCATAGTCCTCCGAATCGATCTTCTGCCGACACTTGACGATTTGCTCTTCAATGAACGTTGCCGTCAGTTCGGGAAATGTCGTGGGCATGGACTCTACGGTGATGAGCGAGCCGGATGTAAAGACGACCTTGTGAAAAATGCCTTGCCTGCCCATCGGAACGACTTCATAGCTGTCAAAGGCAAGGAGGTTGTTGAGCCTATCGAGACATTCCTTTGGAGTATGCAAGACGGGCTGCTCAAGCTCGATCCAGTTGGCTGGGCTCACCAGGTCACAGATGAACCTCTCCATTCGTTCATGAGGAGCCAGTTCGGTTATCTTCTCGCAAGCAAAGGCGGTTCGTGATGAGGCAGAGTAGGGATACGTCTCCTTGAAGCCGTATCGATTGAAAAGGGCGATAAGGGCTGAACCCGTTCGATACGGCCAGCCGTTGCCGCCTCCGCACGTGAAATCAGCGAGTATTTCAATCGTTCTAGCGGTGAGCTTCATAGTGTCAGGGGGGCAGAAGAATCGGCCTTAAGTTTACAGGTGTAGCGTCGTTAAGTCGTCTGGGCCAACACAACAACGACAACAAGATTTCTTTTCTTCATCTTCTGTGCTGCATCCTATAGGACTGGGCAAGGTCAACGGCCATGCAGGCACGATGAGTTGTTCGCCTTCATTGCGCACGCTGTTCACGTCGCGGCTGACTTGTAACTTGACTTCCGCAACCGATAGGTAAGGTCACAGCTTGAACCGCGACGCCCCGTCGTGGATGCACGCTGGAGCCAACGTGACCTATAAAGGCAAGTTCAAGGACGCAGTGTTTCCAAGCGCCGATCGCGTGGCGCGCGTTGCCCGCTATCGGCTTTTGCTGACCGATACAGACGGACGCGTCTCTGCAGTCATTCATCTTCGTCGTGCGAAGCAGCCGCGCATCTATCAACTTAGCAGTGAGCGTGAGTTCGACGTTGCGATCAACAGGATCGTCGACACGGAACTTCGCGGCGTACGCGTCGATTCTATGCGTCTTGTGGTCGAGTCCGACCGGTCGTGTATCGAATACCCACTAGATTTTCAATGCGGCAGATATCCCGGCCCGTCGAACACATATCAAGCCGTGGCTGGATGCGGCCAACCTCCGGTCGCGCGACATGGTGGGCGGCCGCGTTGCGCTCTTCGTGGACGTCGATGCCGGTCGCCCCGCTGACGCGTGGCTTTCGGAACTATTGCGCGACTGATTAGAGGCGTCCGCCTATTAGGCGAACTCTTAAGAATGGTCGTTTGCAGCCGCTAATAGGGTCTACCGTTAGACGCTCACCGCTATGTACCAAGAAGAACCAGTGCTTGCCGAATTCATCGCTGCCGGTGATGAGATCAACCTCGCACTACTGAAGATTGATTCCAAAGAATTCGCTACTCCCGGCGACCGCAATCTCGCGCAACGAGCTGTGTTTGCCGACGTGATGGCGAAGCGCGGCTTGCGGGATCGTCGGGAAGCGATGCTATCCCACGAGATTAGCGCCCTAGTCGCGAATCGGCCAATAATGACTAGCCTGTTCGACTATGTTGAACTGAAGGCGTTGTGCATGCTCCGGGTCGCGCCTTCACTTGTCGACCGGTTCATCGCGGTAAAACGTGACAATCCAGCTTTCGGTCTCGGCGAGATCATGGCGGTGGCCATCGAGGCGCGCGAACGCCACCAATGGGGACACTATTGGCAGGAGTGAAGCAACGATATGCGGTCGGCCAGTGGGACTCGTTATGGGCCAACGACCCGTACATGAAGCACCGGTTCGTGCTCGACCTCGAATCGCGCACCGTAATCGCCGGCGAAGACCGCATTCGCCGTCGCTGGTGGTCGATGCGTCTTGAGCACGTCGCCTATATGCAGCAAGTTCTCAACGAAACATTCGACTCGATATGGGACGAGCCGGAGGAGTTCGGCTTCGTTCGTCAGGCCGAGATTCCGTCATGGGCGACTAAAGCTTGGCCGTGGCCGCCGTTGCCTGACGTCGAAGACGCCGAAAAGATGCTGGACGATCCTGACGTTCCCCTCGAGCGCGACGACTTGGGCCATCTTGTCTTTCCACCCCGTTTCTGAGGGACGGAAGTAGCCGCCGCGACCACTGCGACTGCCCGTCAGTCCGACTTGGGGCACACTGCTTCTTTTCGTTGGAAAGCGATCCGTGGCCAAGGCATACAAACCTACGGCGGAACAAGAAGCGGTCGTCGAAGCCGCGAAAGGCGGCGGGGACCTGAAAGTCAAAGCGTATGCAGGCGCGGGTAAGACATCGACGCTTCGACTCGTCGCCCAGCAGCTCACAGGGCAGCGTGGTAGCTATCTGGCGTTCAACAAGGAAATCGCGGACTCGGCACGCCGGGGCTTTCCGGCCAACGTCTCAGCGCGCACCGTCCATTCGCTGGCCTACGCTAGCACCCCCGCCTGGCTGACCGCGCGCATCAATCTGCCGTCCGAGCCGCCGCACGAACTCGCTGCCCGATATGGCTTTGGGCCAATCGAAGTGCCGACCATCACGGGAAAGAACGCGGAGGTCGCGCCGTTCGAGATCGGCCGCATGATCGCAGACGGTCTCGGCCGCTTCTGCCGGTCCGCCGACGATACGCCGCAGCCTTTCCACATACCGGTCGACGAGAAGATCCGCGACGATGCGGCCGACTGGCTGCGCGAGCAGCTCGCGCCCAGCATTGGGCAGCTCTGGGCGGAAAGCATCAACCCGCGCGGCCGGAAGGCGATACAGCCGGACGTCTACTTGAAGGTGTGGGCGCAATCGAATCCGCGTATCAACGCCGACTTCATCTTGTTCGACGAGGCGCAGGACAGCGACGGCGTCATGCTGTCGGTTCTTGTCCGGCAACGGCACGCGCAGACGATTTACGTCGGCGACCCGTACCAGCAAATCTATGAGTGGCGCGGCGCGGTCAACGCGATGCCGCAGATCGATGCGCCCGAGCGCCCGCTCACTGAGTCATTCCGGTTCGGGCCCTCCTTCGCCGGACTCGCAAGCTGTGTGCTCACGCTGCTTGGCGAGACTGCGCCCATCCGAGGCCAGTCGAGCATCGGGTCAATCATGGTGGAAGACCCGTCCGTGCAGCCGCCGGTGGATGCCGTGCTGTGCCGCAAGAACGCCACGGCAATCTGGCAATTCGCGGCGGGCATTGAGATGGGGCCATCGACCGGCGCTTCGCATGAACCCAAGCGAGATCATCGCTTTTGCCGACGGTGCCGATCAATTGCTCAATGGAAGACGCGCCTTCCGGCCAACTGCCCTATCGCTATTTGAGAACTGGAGGGAGGCGCAAGCTTTCTCGCGCAGCGCCGTTGGCCGTGACTTGCTGCCGGTTGTCGAAATCGTTGACGATCGCGGCACCGACTACTTACGGGCGCTCGCGCAACGCCAGACGCCCGAGGCGCAAGCCGACTATGTCATCTCGACCATCCACCGCGCGAAGGGACTTGAATGGAAGCGCGTGCGGATCGTCAACGACTTCCGCTTCAAGATGATCGATGGTCGGCTGACGTTGGATGAGGACGAGATGCGGCTGCTGTATGTCGCGCTCACACGCGCTCAGCACGTGCTCGACATCTCGGATGTGCGGGATGAATTGCTGCGGCTCTTCAACGTACCGAAGGAGGCTCGCGGATGAACTGTAAAGTCTGAACTTGATTCAACAGACCGTGCTAGTCGTCGGTCTCAATGCGGCCAGTTTCCGACATTCGCCGGCGTTTCCGCACAGACTCTCCAACGGCTGCCTTAGTTTTTCTTGCGGACCTACGAGCGTTGCGCCAAAACACGAAGACCGTGCGGGGCAATCTATCGTGCACTGGCAGCTGAGCTACGACGAGCGCTTATCTTAAGACCTCAGCAAACGCGGAGTGGATGAGTTCTCGGCGGCGAAATCGCGTTGGCAACCTGCTGCACAGACCCTCCTTAGGATGAAATAGCGGCGAACCGATCACGTCTGCGGTCCCTTGTTTGTTGCATTGAGTCAGCTACCGAGCGCCTAAACGGATACGGTATATTGCGACTCACAGACGCAAGGCATCTGCCTGCTAATCAATTCGATCTTCGCTTTTCTTGCGGCGTTGTCCGTGAGAATTGCGCACTAGGCTTGGCCATGACGACAATCAACCTCTCAATTGGGCACGATCCTGTTCTTGACTTCCAATGCGCCGGCTGGACTGAACAAAAGCGGGAGGAGCTGTCTCAGGCCGTCCGAGAAATCCGGGGCGTAACCAGCGTCAAAGGCGCAGGCGTCAGCACTGTACGCGTTCAGTACGATCCGTCGATTACTGATCATTCTGTCCTAACGCTGGCGGTGAATCAGCTAGCGGACGCCATGCTGCCGGGACAAGAGCCGGCCGCTGGGCAGTGGCCGTTTCTCGTCAAGTTGAGGTTGCTCAGCGATTCGCCGACTGAAGCAATCGTGAGCCTTCAGGCTGGAATCAACACCTTGGTTGGGCCGAACGGCAGCGGCAAGACTCGTGCGTTACGCGAGATCAAAACCGCGCTGGAATCGACCGATCTAACCAAAGGGCGCAAGGTCCACCTGCTTGCCGCAGGTCGAAGCAGTCCCCTCGAGACGTATCGGGCCGCAGTCAATGGACCGGGCCAAATGAACAACAGTGATGCCGCCGTCGGGCACGCTAACCATCGGCGACAGTGGTGGCAATTCGAGAGCATAACCGGCTCATTGCTGGCGCTAGACGCGCGCGCCGACCTACGACTGAAGATCGAGGCCCGACTCCGGCAGTTATTTGACCGAAGTGTGAAACTGTCTTGGTCGCAGGAAGGCCTGAATCTTCGGATATTGCCCGTCAGCGGCGGTACTTCATACCCAGCCAACTATGAGGCCAGTGGTATTCTCCATCTCGTGGCTTTGCTCGCAGCAATCCACAATGACGAAATCGGAGCATTACTAATTGACGAACCTGAAATTTCACTGCATCTGCAACATCAGGCGTTCCTTCTTGAGGAAATGGAACGCGTAGCAGGCGATCCTGCGGAGCCGACTCGCAAGCTCATTGTCATCGCGACGCATGCTCCTTCTCTCTTACCTTTACGGTCTGTCAACGAACTTCCAGCGCTGATGTTCTTCAATTCTGCTCGGAGCGCGCCGGCGCAGATTCCAGCGAGCGCAGGAATTTTAAAACGGATGAAATTGTCGGCCTTGGTTGCGAGGCTAAGCGCAACGCATCGCCTCGCCATGTTCGCGGAGCGCGTCCTACTCGTGGAGGGGCCTAGCGACGAGATCGTGGCGGCACAGCTTGCCCGGCGGCTTGACCTCAGGCTTCTGGCTCGCAATGCGCAGATCTTGCCGGTGTCGGGTAAGGGAGAATTCATCGAGGCGGCGAGGCTGTTTCGGCTCATGAGGAAGGAGGTTGCCATCCTTGCGGATCTAGATGCGTTGGCCGATGACAACACACTGGTTGCCTCCTTCAGCGAGCTTCCCTTGGCATCCCAGGTCGCTGACCGGTTGGGTCGATCAAGTGTCACGGACCTTGATCGCGACCTCCGAGTCGAACTCGCAAAATTCATGACGCGACATAGCGATGCCGTCCAAGCGGCCGCAGCCAAGTACCACGACTGGTCCAGCAAGGAGTCAAAAGACAAGAGCGGACGCCGAGTGACATTGGCACGCATTCTGAGCGATCCAGCGAGCTTCGATGGCGCTGCCGCAGGCGACGCGGCTAGCCTCCATACGCGCTTCATGTTCCTGATCAAAGCACTCGCCGAGCTCGGTTGCTTCTTCCTACGTCGAGGCGCGATCGAAAACTATTACAGTGTAGCCATATCAGACAGGGGAAAACCTGACTTTGCTGCGCAGGAAGCTGCGACGTTTGAGACGACAGACCTGGAAACGTTGCGGGACCGTTATTGTGATCCGGTTGCCGCGCTCATGTTCATCGCCCCAAATCAGCGGATCGATGAGGATTTGCTGTTACGTCCGAAGTTGGGCGCTGTACTGACCGCGGCATTTCTCGGCATGAATAGCAAGAGCACAGACGAGCAATTGAATGCCAGTGCGACGATGACACTTGGTAGCGACGCCGAGGTGTTCAAGCTCTCGAATCGCTCGAACGACGATCTCAGGATCGCGGTGGAGATAGCGTCGCCACTTTTCCAGCGCAATACCTTCCCGTTCGAGATCGGGCGGGATGAAAATTTGAATTTTGTCGTCCCAGAAAAGCTGCCTGGCCTCGGCTCTTCCTGACGGGGAGACGCGTCGTGGCCGCCGATTGGACAGCAATCCGCTAACACTGCTAGTCGGCGGGGATCGCGCGGACCGGTAAGCTAAGCGTATTGCGGACGAGAAACCCGTCTTAGTCCGATGCTATGGCCACAAACGCGTCAGCCGGGCGACTGCGCGAATCGCCGTTCCCAGCTTGGAACTCGACAGTCCTTTTGCGTTGTGTCGACGGACGGCAAGGGGTCGGGTGCGGCAAGTTCGCGCCACGGGTATCGCGAACGTCTACCGCAGCGCGGCAAACTTCGGCAGTCGGCCAGTTTGAGACGTTCGACACTGTTCCACGAATCGTCGACAATTCTGCGATTCGATGCCAATACAAACGCCTATGAAAACGACCGCTGTCCGGCAGTACTTACTCCAAGGACGTACGCTTAAGTTACTACTGCTGGCGTGCCTCTGGTTTTCTGCAGTGCGATGGCGATCGGTGGTCGCGGTGGAGGCAGTGAAGGTGGTGGACGAGGTGGTGAAGGGGCGCATTTCGGAGACGACGGCGGCGTTCGCTTTGGTGGTCGCGTAGGCGGTGGCGGCAACTATGCAAGACCCAGCGTAACTCGCGATGGCTTTGGTCACCGTTTGCCGGGTGTGGTGACGGCAGATGAAGAAGGCGGAAAAATTCATGGCCGTGATTACGATCCAGATGTTGTCGACCTCACGGAACGAGCTTTACACCGCAACGAATACGCTGTGCTTTCAGGCGGGCATCTGAATAACTGGCAGTCTTCGAGTGACGCGAAAGCGAGCGAAGCCATAGCGTATGGTGCTCGCGATTGCCATGTGGATGTTTGCATACCGGTAACTGAAGATCGGATTTCTTGCTATAGCAGGCGAATAATGTTCCCATTTTAAGGGTTTTAGGTGGCGGCTTCGGACGACTATCGGGCCAATACCGGTCCTTCAGCGTCGGCGCCTAAACTCTCGTGAGTGACCTTGCTATCACAATGGGCCAGCACGCGTCGCGCCCATGCTCATCAGAGCTGGCCGTGATCCAGCAAGCCGTTGTCCGTTTGTCAATTGGTCGTTAAAAATCCCCAACGTCAACGAAGTGCCCCCTTAACTCGGGTGCATGCTTGTGCTTGCTGCTAGCTTTCCGTGATCAGTGAACTACCATTCTCCTGAGCCTATACGAAGGCGCGCATTACAGAACGCCAGCCCAAAGATGAGAACCGGTTCACATTTAGTTCCCGTTCATTTGAGCAGGACAAAATGCACGTTCGTGGAGAGAACCGATGGCGTTGAAACATTGTGAGGCGAGTTTTGCCCCGGTACTTCCGAGGATGCGCGCTCGGGAACAGATTGTCGCCGAGGTTGGAGCAGCCACCTCGGGCAGAGCCGTGGACGTGGCTCGGAGCACGATCGCCGAGATTGAGCTTCATGTAAAGGATGGCGACGGCTTCTATAGACAGGGAAAGTACGGCGCCGCTTTGGATGAGTTTCAGTGGGCCAGGGCATTGATCTATCAACTACTCCACCCTGAATTTCACGTTCCTTCCTATCTCGGGAGCAAAAACGTCACGCTTCCCGTCTCAAAAGAGATTGAAACCAATCTGCTTACTGTGTCCAGCGATATCGCCGATCTCATACGTCCTCAGGACGTGGAGATGAGGCCCAGCTTCTGGCGCGTAGGCCACGACACCGTTCCCGAGTCGCTGAAACCGTATCTGGCGATCGGCTTCCACGAGGTGGTGAGCGACGAAGAAGTACTGCAGCTTGCCAGCGCCCAAGGGGTGGCACTCTTGAAGGACAACCGGCCTGAGGCCGCTCTGAAAGTGATGGGCGCGGCAGCGCATGTCACCCCAGATGACCTCACATTTTCCGCCGCCCTGCACCTTAACATCGCATGCGCCCTTTTGCAGCTTGGCGACGCGGAAAAAGCCACGGATGCAACGAGCCTTTCGCTTAAGCAATTTACCAACGCGAAAGACATGATAGGGACGGCTCAGGCGGCGCACCTGGCCGGGATCTGCGCGACTCGCACAGGTAACCCTGCGCAGGCCAAGGAGTTCTTTACCCAAGCAGGCGAGTTTCTTAGTCGCGTGCCGGCTCAATCCGCCGCGGAGGGCGCGCAAGCGCCAGGCATGGGTCCCGAGCGGCTCGCCGTGGCATTGAACGCGACCATTCTGCCAGCCGTGGCTGCCACAGCCTTGCGCGAAATGGCTCTCAATGTCGGCGATTTCGTTTCAAGGGACATGAACGCGTTACAACCCATATCTCAACAGGATGCCCAGAGCCTGACGTTTCGAGTTCCGGGACGGGCAGACGGCTGGGGAACCTTGCCGAGCCTAAACGAATCACAGATCCATCAGCAGTCCAAGACTTGGCAGGTGGGCGTCTCCGTTGGCGAAAAGATCGTCTCGTTCGAGTTGGGCGGCGCTACGCAGCTCACCGTCGACGATGTCGTCCGAAAAATCTATGAGCCATGGCGAACGGCACAACGATTCGCAGATATCGATATGGTCATTGGAGGCGTGGCCACAACGACTATTTACCTCACCCATTTATACGGCTATGTGTTGGCGGTGAAGATCGGCGATACTTACCACGACCTTGGCCTGTACGCCAAGGCGGAAGAATATTTCTTACAGGCATCCGCATATGGTTTCCTGAACACGGAGGTCGAGGCAACAGCGCTGTGGATGCGCATGGGGTTCAACGTTATCGACTGGGGAACGTCGCTATACAAAAACGACAATGTCGAGAACGCCAAGGCCCAGTACTCGAAAATCATCACTGAAACTGCGGGCGTTCCTGACTCTTTCTTCTACACAACCGCTTCCCTCGTGATCCCGGCGAGTGCAGCTAAGACGTTCATTCAGAACATCCTCGCTAGACCACTGCCCGATATCAATCCGGACATCGCCCGACTTATCCTTGACACACACGGGTTTCTTCAGCAGATCCTAGTGTCCTGTCCCAGAAATTACTTTGCATAACCGAGCCACTTTCTGAAGGATGGAATCGGCGGTTGCGGTCCAGA
>NZ_JBFUPT010000045.1:0-19835 GCF_041360715.1 Caballeronia sp. RCC_10 | reverse complement strand
AATCCCTTGTCGCTCAATAACTCATTGACCACCGCCAGGATCTGCGCAGCGATCCCATGGGCCTCAAGCAGGTGCCTAAACCGCAGGATGGTCGTTTCGTCCGGAAGACGGGTCATCCCACCGTCGAGACCCGCGAACTCGCGATACAGCGGCACATCATAGAGGGCTTCTTCCATCGCTGGATCCGACAGACCGAACCACTGCTGTAAGAAGTGAATGTGCAACATCGTCGCAACTGGAAATGGCGGACGGCCGGTCTTCCCCTTTGGATAATACGGCTCGATTAACCCAATCAGCCTCGACCACGGCACCACTCGTCTCATCTCGTCTAAGAACTCCCGCTTGCGCGTGCGCTTGGTTGACAGGTCCAAGCCGAGATGAAGTTGCGTCATCGTGATGCCTCCAGGGGTCGTAGCCACTATGGTAGCATTCCTAAGCGATGTTACACGAAGGGATTACGCAGAGCTTCCTAAACAGCCCTTCCGAGCTCTTTTTGAACTGGCCTTTAAAGGCATTCGCGTGACTGACACGCGGCCGGGTCAATGGCTTGCCATATCGGGCATCGGTGGCATCGGGCACGTGGCCGTGCAATATGCCATCGCGATGGGTCTCCACGTCGTCGCAGTGGACATCGACCCGGGCAAGCTCGCGCTCGCGCGCGATCTCGGCGCGAAGCTCGCCATCGACGCCTCCGTTGACGATCCCGCCGCCGTCATTCAAAAGGAGATCGGCGGAGTGCACGGCGTGCTCGTTACCGCCGTGTCGCGCAGCGCGTTCGCGCAGGCCCTCGGCATGGTGCGGCGGGGCGGCACGGTCTCCCTCAACGGCTTGCCGCCCGGTGACTTTCCGCTGCCCATCTTTTCGACGGTGCTCAACGGCATCACGGTGCGCGGTTCTATCGTCGGGACGCGGCGCGATCTGCAGGAAGCGCTCGAATTCGCGGCAGAAGGAAAAGTGCGCGCGCATATTCATCGCGAGCGGCTCGAGAACATCAATTCTGTCATCGCCAACCTTAAAAGCGGCCAGGTCGATGGCCGCGTTGTGCTGACGCTGGACTGAACACGGGGAGCCGCGCATATCCGACATCGCGGCTCCGATCGCGTCGGCGGTGCGCGGCGCGCTCATCGACGTGTGATTCGACGCCCCGCCGCTGCCCGCCATTTTTAACGTGTACCGGCGATGTACCGATCGATGTCGATACCATCGGCGTTATACGGCCCGCAGTTGTTTCGATAAACGCGACACCTACCACATAGCCCCCTCGCCTCAGCTTGAAAGCGGCTAGCACGGTGATGCCGGGGCGACACGTCACCACATCGAGCGTGCACGTCCGTCCTGCGTTCGCTTTCACCCGGCGCGACAGTCGCCGTCATGAGCCAACAGCCGGGCGTAAAACGCGGTGTGCGCACAGGTCAATCAGTTACGCGCTCGCACAATCAGCGACGACTGATCCAGATCAATCGTCTTCCTTCGCACGATGGAAGAATCGGTTCGTTACCAGCCTATCCGGCGCGCGAGCGAACGCGGACAGACAGACATGATCAAGCCATTGTTTCGAATCGGCGCGGTGTTGAACGCGCCGAGGCTGCGTGCCGTGGAAGCCGAGCCGCCCGCCGTCATCGGGTTCCCCGCGCTGCGGCGCTACGGCAGCATGCCTCTTATGGATGCGCTCGCCGCGCGGCAAACCACGCGCAGCTTTTCGTCCGATACGATCGACACCGACCTGCTCGGCAACTTGCTATGGGCCGCCGACGGCATTAATCGCGCCGCGGACGGCGGCCGCACGGCGCCATCGGCTCTCGGCAGATATGAAGTCGACATCTATGTGCTGCTGGCCACGGGCTCGTATCGATACGAGCCGACCGCGCACCAGCTCGTGCTCGTAGCGGCGCTCGACTTGCGCGCGACGACGGGCTATCAGGACTTTCTCGCACATGCGCCGGTCGACCTTGTCTATGTGTCCGATCTCGATCGCATGCAGGACGTGCCTCCTCGCCAGCGTGAAAACTTCGCGTATGCGAGCGCGGGCGCGATTCAGAACGTCTATCTCTTCTGCGCATCGGCCGGGCTTGCCGTCGCGGTGCGCGGCTGGATGAATCGCACGGAGCTCGCCGTCAATCTTAAGTTGCCGGTAGGCTCCTGCGTTCTGCTCGCGCAGACTGTCGGCCATTTCGCACGGAACCAGTGAATCATGAGCGATTCGCACTGTTCGGGCACGTCCATCAATGAAACCGCAGAACGCACAGCATTGCGCATCATCCGGTTCGATCACAGGCGGCTCGCCGCCGTGACGGCCGCGATGCTCTACTTTGTTCGCAGACTTGCGGACGGAGGACCCTCCCCCGATCCGATCGTGCTGCGCGCGATGCTGTATTACATCCGCGAATATCCAGAGCAGTTTCATCATCCAATGGAAGACCAATTTCTGTTCCCCGCGCTGAGACGACGTACCGATGACTACGACGACGTGCTGGAAGAACTGCAATGTCAGCACATCGAAGGCGATTTGCGGCTTCGCAATCTCGAGCACGCGCTCACCCGGTTCGAACTCAAAGGTGAATCGGTGCTGTTCGGCCTGCGCACGCTGCTGGAACAATACGTGGCGTTCTGCGCGAATCACCGGCGCGTCGAGGAGACGCTGATTCTTCCCGCCACCGCGCAACTGCTTTCGGAGGACGACTGGGCTCTGATCGACGCGGCCTTCGACCGGCGCTCCGACCCATTTGGCGAGGCGACGTTCGAAGGCGAGAGTCTCGACAGTCTCTACCGCCTGATTTCGAGCACGGTGCCGACGATCGGCGAGACACCGCAGGCGTCATGAACACAGCGCGTTTCGCTGTCCGGACCTGTGCGGCGCTCTTGTCCGTCAGCAACTGGTGTGATTGCGTCGCCGTGCAAACGACGGAACCATCCTGGTTGCTCGACCAGCATCGATGCATGTTCTGCCATACCGTGGACACGCCGCACCGCGCGCCCTCATTCGAGCAGATCGCCGCCCGTTACCGGGACGTACCCGGCGCCCCGGGCATGCTCGAAGAGAAACTGCGAAAGGGTGGCGAAGCGCACTGGGGCGACGTTGCAATGCCATCCGCCGCCGAACGTGGCGGTGGACCACTTTCTGCGTCCGATGCTCATGCGCTCGTCAAGTGGGTGCTGAGCCAGTGAGATGCGTATGATGCAATCGACACGAGGCTTCGATGACCTACAAGACCATTGCCGTGGCCCTCGATACTGGCGCGCACGCCACCCAGCGGCTGGACGCCGCCGTCGGACTGGCCGAGCGTTTCGATGCGCACCTGCGCGGCCTGTATTCGGATTTAACGCTCGATCCCCGGTTTTACTATCAGGCGAGAGGTGAGCATCGCTATGGAATGACGTTACAGGAGTTGTGCCGCGAGAGGCGGGCGTGCGTCGAGCATCAGTTCCTTCGGAGACTGGCCGGCTCGCGGGTCGCGCATGACTGGCTCGCGAATGAGATGAACACCGGCTACTTGCTCTATGAGCACGCGCGATGCGCCGACCTGACCATCGTCGGACAGCATGACGAAGCGAAAGCCGACGCCTCGTTCGCCGACCGCTATCCCGAACGTACCATCATGGCTGCCGGTGGACACGTCCTGGTATGGCCTCGCGGCCATGCGTCGTGTCCGCTCGATGGAGCCGCGGTCATCGCGTGGGACGGCAGCCGCGAAGCCGCGCGAGCCGTCTTCGATGCTCTGCCCCTGCTGCGTCACGCCGTGCAGGTAGATATCGTCTCGATTCACCCGGAGCCTGACGGAGCCCCCACCGAGGAGGGCGCCGCACTCGCGCCGGACCTCGCCCGAAGCCTGATGCGGCACGCCGTCAGCGCGAATGTCGTCGCACTGCGCGTATCCGGCGAGGGGTGCGTTCCGTCTGCGCTGCTGTCCTACCTGCAAGCCGAACGCCCGCGAGTGCTAGTCATGGGCGCGTTCCATCACAGCCGTCTGCGCGAAACGTTTCTTGGCGGTCTGACACGCGCCATGCTGCGCGATGCGGATCTGCCCGTGTTAATGTCGAACTAAGTCGAGATGCGGCCGAAGGATCGGCCGCGGTAGGCGCACTTTAAGCAACGTCAGGGAAGCAAATCGGCAAGCGTCAATTGAATGGGCGCGTCGCTTGGCCCTTGTTCGGCCAGCTTGCGCGCCGCAACGAACAGGAAGTACCCGGGATCGGCCGTGAAGAGCGCCTTCATGCCGGCCTCCCCGATCTGCCGGACCTGGAGCAGTTCCTTGAGGACACTTGCACTGACCTAACGTCGAGGCGCGATCGCGCGCCTGCGACGACGTCTCGGACGCCGATACCTCGGTCCTGTTCATGCAACGGCTCCACGCCGATCCGCTGACGGGCGATGAGCGGCGCATCACTGAAACGATTCGCACGGACGTCGATCCCCACTCGTTCGGGCAGCGGTGTTACTGGCGTGCGCTGTTATCGCGCCTGGTCAGCCTGTGCGCGCAATCCGCTCGACGACGTGAGCGAAGTTGATGCAACGCTGATCGTCTTGCCGACCTTGAGGTTGATCCAGGTCATGCCTTCGCACAACCCCGCCAGCACCGCTTCACGCTCGGTGTCGAAGGTGCGCGAATGCGTGAATCGATGCACGAATCGCCCGCCTTCGACGTTCCTATGCTCGACGCCGACTGTGCACCTGATGCCTTCCGGCGTCTGCTCGGTGTCGCATGTGACACTCCAGTCCGCATTACTTACCTGTCCCTTGAGCGACATCTCAATCCTCCTGTGAAAACGAGCATCCGTGCGCGGCGTGCCCCGGCTTCGCCGCTGGCGCCTGGCTTTCGCGGTGTGTCCGCGGGTGCCCGAGTGAAGCGCACGGTCGTTCAGACGATGCAGTCTTGCGATACAGCCGGCAACGTCGACTCTAGGCACGAACGCACGCGCCGCGTTGAGCCAGGTCAAGGAAACGTCCGTTGCAACCGGCGCGTGAACGTTTGATCTGAGTCAAACGCTTTTTCACGGCGATCCGTAGACTCGCCTCCATGCCATGATGCGTCGCTTTCTCATGCTTCTTCAGGAGTCCGCGATGAGTTACAGGAGCATCGTCGTGCATCTCGATGCGAGTGAACGCGCTGAATACCGGCTCGATGTCGCGCTTTCAGTCGCCAGACCATTCCGGGCGCATCTGAACGCGGTGTATGCGGTCTTCGTGCCCGAAGCTCGGGCATTTCATCTTGTCGCCGGAAGCACCGTCTGGTTCGAAGAGCACGAGCCTCGACGCGAAGATCATCGCCATTCGCTCGAACATCTCTATCACGCAGGACTGGCGCGCAGCGAACTATCCGGTGACTGGTTCGAAGACCGCGATCAGCCGGCGCAAGCCGTCGCGCGACGTGCGCGCTGCGCGGACCTCGTCATCGCCGGCCAGCCCGATCCGAACGACCCGGAAGCGTACGTCGCAGATCACTTCGCCGAAACCCTCGTGATGAGTTCGGGCCGCCCGGTGCTGCTTCTGCCGTATGCCGGCGTCTTCGCGAACCTGGGAGACAACGTGCTGATCGGCTGGGACGCCAGTCGGGAGGCGTCGCGTGCACTGTACGACGCACTGCCGTTCCTGCAGCGAGCGAGGCAAGTCACGATCGTTTCGGTGAATGCGAAAACCGGCCGGGTCCACGGCTCCCGTGCATCCGGCGCCGACATCGCCTCGACGCTCGCCCGACACGACCTACGTGTGACGGTGCGCGACATCGAAGCGCGCGCCGATGTCCCGGCCGGAAACGTCCTGCTGTCGGAGGCGGAGCGGACTGGGGCAAACCTCCTGGTAATGGGCGGCTACGGCCATGCGCATTGGCAGGAAGTGTTGCTGGGCGGAGCCACCCGCACGCTGTTGCGCTCGATGACCGTCCCAGTGCTCATGTCGCATTGAACAGACTTCCTGAAGGAGCCGCCATGTATCAACGCATTCTAACGCCGATCGACGGCAGCATCACCTCATCCCACGCGCTCGAGGAAGCGCTCAGGGTTGCACGTGCGAACGACGCCGTTGTACAGCCGCTTTTCATCGTCGATCTTCAGCCTGTCGCGTACGATGCAGCCGCGACCTTTTACCCCGACATGCGCGATGCGCTGCTCGAGGAGGGCCGGCGACTCACGACGGATGCGGCCGCGCGCATGGCGCAGGAAGGCGTCAAGGGCACGCCGCGCGTCGCAGAGGTCAATCTGAACGGCGACGATATCGCCCAGTGCATTCTGCGTTGCGCAGAGGATTTCGGCGCCGATCTCGTCGTCATGGGAACGCACGGCCGGCGCGGCTGGCAGCGCCTCATGCTGGGCAGCGTCGCCGAGCGGTTCATGCGGCTGGCGCGCTGCCCGGTCATGCTCGTGCCGGGGCGGGAGGCCGAAGAGCAGGCAAGCCAGCCGGAGCAAGACGAGCAGCTTGCCGGCTGATGGAGGACGCGTTGCCGGAGAATGCGCTTCGACTAACGTCGAAAGCGGTCGCAGCGAGGACGTTTGCTTGCGTGACCTGACGCGAGATGATGATGGCTGGCACTGGCTTTCCCGTACGCGGCGGCGACGCGCTTGCAGGGACGGCTGACGATCGTGAGGTGGCCCATATGAGAAATAATGAAGGCCGCACGGATGCGCTGGCGCATGACTCTGCTCGCCGAAACCGGAGATCGTGCCGCGCGTTTGCGGGCGCCGCTCTAGCCGCCGCCGTCGTGTTCTGTGCATGGTGGCTGGCTATCCGGAGTTCGTTCGCCCCTTGCGCCGCCGGGACCACGACAGGCGCACAGGCATGGCTTTGGGCGAATGCTGTCATATCCGCGCTGTCGCTGACGGCCGTCGCCTTTCTTCTCTTGCAGCAACCTGCACCGGTTTCCTCCGGCAACGCCGTGCTGACCCACGCCCGGCTGGACGGCATCATCCGCTCGACGACGGAAGCGATCATTACCATCGATGCGACGCAACACATCGTCATGTTCAACCCGATGGCCGAGCACGTTTTCCGCTGCGCGGCCAGCGACGCAATCGGCACCTCGCTGTCGCGGTTCATCCCCGAGCGCTATCGGGCGGCGCACGAACGTCAGGTCCGGCAATTCAGCGACACGCGCGAATCGGACCGACGAATGGGCGCGCAGCGCGTGTTGTCAGGCTTACGCGCAAATGGCGAAGAGTTCCCCATCGAAGCTTCTATCTCCCAGACGGAAGACGGGGAAGGCAAGCTGCTTACCGTCGTCCTGCGCGATATCACAGACCGGGTGAAGGCGGAAGCGCAGCTCCGGCAATCGCGCGAGGAACTGCGAGCGCTATCTGCGAATCTTCAGCGGATACGGGAGGCCGAAAAGACGCGCATCGCCCGCGAATTGCACGATGACCTGGGTCAGACACTTACCGCGCTCAAGATGGACATAGCCGCGCTGGAAGCACAGCTTGCCACGCACGCGGCCCGTAATGCAGACATCGGCCCGCAGTTGCAGCGCATGCTCGGCCTCATCGACCGCAATATCGCGTCGCTCAGGCGAATCGCCGCGCATCAGCGGCCCGTCATGCTCGATGATCTCGGACTGCATGCCGCCATCGACTGGCTCATCGACGATTTCGAGCACCTTCACCGCATCCCTGTGAATCACGCGCTCGATACGGGCGATCTCGTGTTCAACGCCGACGCAGCGACGGCGGTTTTTCGTATCATCGAGGAGGCGTTCGCAAACATCGCACGCCACGCTCATGCAAGTCGCGTCGAACTGTCACTTGTCGCCGACGGCGCCGATTGCGTGCTTCGGGTGGCCGACGATGGCGTCGGCGCGCCTTGCCCGCTTGATTCGAACGGGCGTTCCTTCGGCCTGCTGGATGTGCGGGAACGCGCGAACGCGCTTGGCGGTCGCGTCTTCGTCGACTCGATACCCGATAACGGCTTCGTCCTTACCGCGGTCTTGCCGCGCGAAGCCGTGCAAGACAAGGAACCGCAACCATGACGACGAAAGTGCTGATCGCGGACGACCACGCGCTTGTACGCGACGGACTGCGCCATATCCTTGCCGGCGCGAGCGGGTTCGAAGTGGCCGGGGAAGCGTTCGATGGCGTCAGCACGCTCGCCCTCGTTCGCTCCACGCCAGCGCATGTGCTCGTCCTCGATCTCTCGATGCCGGGTCGCAGCGGCCTCGAACTGCTCAAGCAGATCAAGGACGAGAAGCCCGCGCTTCGTATCCTCGTGCTAACCATGCACGCCGAGCAGCAATATGCCGCGCGCGCATTCAAGGCGGGCGCGTCGGGCTACCTTACGAAGGAAAGCGCCAGCGCAGAACTCGTCTCAGCCGTCACCAAGGTCGCGGCTGGCGGCGCTTATGTAAGCCTCGCCATGGCAGAGCGCTTCGCGCAAAGCCTCTCGGAGCCCGCCGACACACTGCCGCACCAGCGCCTGTCGGATCGGGAGTTCGAAGTCTTTCGGCGACTGTACGCTGGAGAGTCCATCAACCAGATCGGGGAAGCGCTCTGCGTAAGCGCGAAGACGATCAGCACGTACAAAGCCCGCATCCTCGAAAAGATGCAAATGCCGCATGAAGCGGCGCTCGTGCGCTACGCCGTCCGGCACCGGCTTTTCGACGACGAGAACGACGACGTCTGAACGTATCGCCCGTCAGGATTTCCCTACATGCCCGCCAAAACTCCTACCGAAGTTTCCGCCTCCGCCGATTCATTTTTGAGATGGCGCGGTCAATACTTCGACGCATGGATTGGTCCGCCGCGCATCGAATCTTTCGTCTTCCGGCATTCGACTCATACGCGGGAACCTGACGTTCGACAGGAGGCAGGGCATGTTCACCGCAAGCGAAGCCGCACCCATCACCCGCCGGGACGAAGCGCCCATGCCGCGCCGTGCGTTTCAGGTAGCGGACATCTCCCGGACCGCAAGGCGCACGGGCGCACGTTGCTCGACCTGTACGATGCAGCGGGTATGCATGCCGAGCGGCCTCTCGCCGGACGAATACCAACGCCTCGATGCGCTCATCTGCTCGACGCGTGTCGTGCGCCGCGGCGAGACGCTCTACCGAAGCGGCGACGCTTTCCACAGCGTGTATGCCGTGCGAAGCGGCTGTTTCAAGACCGTCGTGATGCATCGTGACGGTATTGAACAGGTCACGGGCTTCCATCTCGCGGGCGATGCGCTCGGACTCGACGGCGTGAGCAGTGACAGTCACAGTTGCGATGCGATTGCGCTCGAAGATAGCGTTGTCTGCATCATTCCGTTCGATCTGCTCGAATTACTCTGCCGGGAAGTGAGAGCGATTCAGCATCACGTGCATCGTTTGATGAGCAGCGAGATCGTGCGTGAATCGAATCTCATGATGCTGCTGGGCACGATGTCCGCAGAGCAGCGGGTGGCGGCTTTCCTGCTCAATATCTCGACGCGCATGAAGGCGCGCGGTTATTCGCCCGCGCAGTTCGTGTTGCGCATGACGCGCGAAGAGATCGGCAGCTACCTCGGTCTCAAGCTCGAAACCGTGAGCCGCATGTTCTCGAAGCTGCAGAAGGCGGGTGTGCTCGATGCGCGCGGCAAGGAAGTGCAGATTCTCGATCAGGCAGGCCTCGAAAATGTGTGAGGCTCGATGAAGCACCAGCCGCCTGCACGAAACACTGCTGCACCGCGCACGCGTCCGTCGCGCAAGTCGGCAGGCGCCCAGTTCGCACCGGCGAGCGCATGACCTGCGTCTGCACGCGTAGCGGGATTCCCCGCATGTCTCGCCGGGGGCGAGTGTTACCTGAGCGCTGCGCCCGGTCCGCGCGAAAGCGCCTGCTTAGGTCTCGCGTCCGACCGTTGCCGCGCGTTGATTCAGATCAACGGCCATTCGCGTCGCCCCTCGCATCATGACAACTTGCATTCTTCGTTAGCCGCCATGCGTACTTGCCAGATTTTCCTCTCGCGCACCGGGCCGGACGTGGCCCACGATGGCGTCCGTCGTCCCTCGATGGCTGTGCTTCTCGCGGTCCTCATGCTTTGCTCGACACGCGCACTGGCGCAATCTGATCCCGGTGCGCTCGTCGATCAGCAGCACTGCATGTTCTGCCATACGAACGATGCGCCGTTTCTGGCGCCGTCGTTTCAACAGATCGCCGACCGGTATCGCAACGACCCGCAGGCGCCAACCATGCTGGAGCACAAGCTGCGCGCAGGCGGTCGCGCCCACTGGGGCGACATGGCCATGCCGATGCCCGCTGAACGCGGCGGCGCGCTCTCGCCCGAGGATGCGCACACGCTCGTCGAATGGGTGTTGCGTCACTAGTCGTGCAAAGGAGCCGTCATGCGCATCACCATCAAGCTCGATGCTTTCGAACGCGCCGCCACCGCCTACGCCGTGTTATGGCTGGACGTCGACAGCGGTCGCTGGTCTCGCGAGAGTCATGACCGCATCGAGATTCCGTCGTGGGGAACGTGGCAAACTGCGGTGAATGGCACGCTTCTGACGGATCGCGACACGCACGCCCCCTTGCTCTTGCTTTGCGGTCTCGAGCTCAACGCGTCGGCGGCCTCGCGCCTGAGTCTCCCACTGCAAGAGACGCACGGTGGCCGCGCAGATCGCCTGATCGTCGATGAGAATGCCGCGACCCGCCCATGCGATTCCGGACACTGGCATATTCAGTGTGTCGATTGCGAGGTCATCGTCGCCGAGCATGAGATCTTCTCGGACGAGCCGGATGCCCCTCCTGAACCGGCAAGCCACCCGCGCAACTCCGGCCCGCTTCTCACTTGATTACGCGAGACGCCGGGCATAAATCCTCATGCCGACGACACCTGCCTGAGCTTGAGCAGGCGCAAAACGTTATCAAATGCACGATGGATGGCGGCACCCAGGTCGGCGGCGGTGCCCCGCTCAACCGGAATCAGATCAAAAGTCCTCGTGATCAGGTCGAGGCGCGCATCATAGAGCGGCGCTCCAGATGCATCAGAATAAGCCTCGATGGTCAGGTGACTGTTGACGACATCAGTGGCTTGCCGCTCGAGTCGCAGCAATTCCACACCGGCCACGCGCTCGACATCGTCAAAGCCGGCGAATCCTTGACAGGCAATCTGCAAACCGAGCCCCATGACCGCTCTCCTCGTTCCTCTTCCCTGACCGCGTGCATTCGAACCTGCAAGCTCGTCTTCGCATCGTGGCCCAAATCAATCTTCGCGTGACCGGCTACAACATGGTTGCTTCGAATCTTGGGGACCGCCTTATGCGGAATCGTCAACCGGACCGGACGCGGTGCGAGCACGAAGCCCCTGAACATCAGTTCGACCTTTTGAATCTCGCTTGCGCATTGCGCGTACAACCAGCCGGGCCCGCCATCCATTCCGTACATGCCCCGGCATAACGCCTTGACACTGATTCGCGCCCGCCCCCTGCTCTCTGCCGACGGTGTTCGCGTGGCCCACACGTACACGACGCCCGCTTCGAGGGGACGCCCTGTCTGAATATCGCTGGCATCGGCATGACGTATTTGCGTGGCTGAATAGCGTGACACGAATTCCCTGGTGCGTGCCCAGAGGAGCGAGCATTCGTCTGGCTCCTGGCAGTCTACGGAAGCGAACTGCCGGGCCTGATGCAAAGCGGGTTCGGTTTCGCTGAAGCGATGCCACCGTGCGTCTGCCGAACAGGCACAAAGCGCGGGCAGCAAAAGCACGGCACACAGCGATCCCGGTCCCATCTCGCACTCCACGGCGACATTCATAGCGATCAAACAACCATACCGCTCAACGCTGCGCGTCGTTTGATCCAACTCAGCGTTTTCGCTCGGACCGCGACTTCATTTGCGCTCAGTGCTGCACGCCCTGTCGTTCCTGGTGATGACGGCTCGGGTCGCGCATCAGTACTTCGCGCAACATCTGGACTTCCTCGCGCATGGCGCTCACTTCGCTTTCCACTCGCTTGATGTCGCGATGCATATCGCGCCGCAGCTGCTTTTCTTCCTCGCCGACGAACAACGCAGCAATGCTTGCGAACGTCAGCGAAAGCAGGCCGTAGCCCAGCAAGACGACGAAGACCGCGAACACGCGCGAAGCGGGCGTCGTGGGTGCAACGTCGCCGTAGCCGACCGTCGCGCTGCTCTCGAAAGCAAGCCAGAGACCGTCGGCATACGAGTGCACGCCTGGCTCGAGGCAATAGAAACCCGCGCCCGCGAGTGCGAGAATCGCCGCGCCGATTCCGAGCAGAACAAGCAGCCGATGAGGCACGAAGAACGCGCGCAGGGCGAGCACGATGCGCAGCGCCAGCGCAGCCATGAAGAACAGCTTCCAGGCCCACTCGACAGCGGACCACGGAACGCGGCCACCTGCGACGCTTGCAAGCGCGGCCAGCCCGAGGGCCGCGTCCAACGCATTGCGGCGCATGAACCGCGACGGACGGCGGCTTTTGGAAAGCATGTGGCCTAATATGCCGGTGCAGGTCAGGCCAACGAGCAGGTACATCCACCGCGCAATCAGAAGCGCCGTCGTGAGCCCGACGAGTTCCAGGTAGAAGGCAGGAATAAGTAGCAGCAGCGCGGCGAACAGCGGCCACTGCAGGCGGCGCCATGCGCGTACGGCAGCGGGTGTGTCGTGAGGCTCGACACCGTATGAGCCAACCGTACGCAGCCAGTGTCTCATGGGGGAATCCATCGTTGGTGGTCGGCGCTGGAAGCGCCCGAACCGTCAACATCGTCACATATCCCGGCGATGCGGCATTGACCTGTGTCACGGTTTTGACAGGTCCGATTCACGACTGGCGGCACCGGAGCATCGAGTTCAGCGGTTCATTGACCTCCCTCAACTGACTACGCCTCGCAGCAAACTACGATGGCTTCAACTTCCTTGTGACGCTTCATCGTCATGACCGCAAACCTGATGCGCAATTGCACCTTCGACGAACTCGCGCCAGGACAATCGGCATCTCTGACACGCGTCCTCACCCGTGAAAACATCCGACTCTTTGCAGCAGTAGCCGGCAATGTTGCACCAGGTCGTCTCGAATCTGCGTTTGCCGAAAGCGCACCACACGGCGACGTTGTCGTGCACGCCATGTGGGTCAGTGCGCTCGTGTCGTCAGTGCCCGGCACCCGTTTGCCGGGACCGGGAGCCATCCAGTTGCCGCAGACGCAGCAGCTGCGTCATCCGGTCAGGATGGGCGACGCCATCACCGCGACTGGCACCGTTCGCGCGAGATTCGCCGCGCACCGCATCGTTACGTTCGATACGCACTGCATCAACCAGAATGGTCAAACGGTGTTGTCCGGCCTCGCCACGCTCATTGCGCCGCCGACGCCCGTGACATGGCCAGTGGCGCCGGAGCCGGATATCTACGTGCGTCCGCATGACCGCTACGCCAGTTTCGTCCATGAAGCGCAGACGCGTTCGCCGATGCGCACGGCCGTCGTTCACCCTTGCTCGCCGGAATCGCTAGCCGCGGCGCTGGAGGCACGCGATGAAGGCCTTATCGATCCGCTGCTGATCGGCCCGATTCACAAGATACGCGCCGCCGCAGTCGCGGCGCATATCGACCTATCCGGCGTGGCGATCGAAGCCGCCGAGCACAGTCACGCCGCCGCAGCCCGAGCGGTCGAACTGGGCATCACCGGCAAAGTCGCCGCGCTTATGAAGGGCAGTCAGTACACCGATGAATTGCTGTACGCCGTCGTCGCCCGCGGCTCCGGCCTCAGAACAGAGCGGCGCGTCAGTCACGTTATGCGATGGATATACCCACGTATTCCAAGCCTGTCCTCGTGACGGATGCGGTCGTAAATATCGCGCCGACGCTGGAGCACAAGCGAGACATCTGTCAGAACGCAGTGGATCTGCTTCATCTGCTGGGCGTCGAATGCCCGCGTGTGGCGGTGCTGGCCGCCGTCGAGACCGTGAATTCGAAGATGCCCGCCACAATCGATGCGGCTTCGCTCACAGCGATGGCCGTGCGCGGACAGATCTCAGGCGCGACGGTCGACGGTCCCCTCCCATTCGACAACGCAATCAGTGCCGCCGCGGCCTCGACGAAGGGCATTGTTTCATCGGTGGCGGGCGAGGCTGACATCCTCCTCGCGCCCGATCTTGAAGCGGGCAACATCCTGGCCAAACAGATGATGTACTTCGGCGCCGCCGATGCGGCCGGACTGGTGCTTGGCGCACGCATTCCGATCATTCTCACGAGCCGCGCGGATAGCCTGCGCGTGCGGGTCGCTTCGGTGGCCCTGGCAAAACTCGTCGCCGAGCGGACGTCGGATTCGGCAAACACGGGGCGTGCCGCCTCACGACACGGCGACGAATTCAACGCCTGATGCGCATCCCGCTCCGCTACTCCGCTCACCCAAATAAAAGCGGGTGGCGCCGATTTCGTTCAGCGATCGTTATCCATTCATCCGTTGGTCAGGCTGCCCATTCCAGGTTGGCCGCACGGTCCAGTCTGCGTTCGATGCGCCGCGCAAAGAAGTCGACATTACGGCGTTCGTCGCCCGCTTCCGGATCGCTTCGGACGGTGCAGCTTGCGACCGGCTGCTTGCCCGCGAGCGCTGCCATATCCCTGAACGCGCCAGCGTCGCCTCGTCCATGCTGAGTGCAGAAGAACGCCACGAGCGGCAGCTTGCGCCGGTTGGCCGTAAGCCATGCGCGAACCGGGGCGCTCATGGTGCCCGCCCACACCGGCGTGCCGATAATCACGAGGTCGTAGCGCGCGGCATCGTAATGCGGCGGAGCGATTGGAACACAACGCGAGAACACCGCATCGACCACCGAGCGCAGAAACCCCATCAAGCCAGAACGATCGGCCGCTTCCCCGATAATCTCGAAATCGGCATTGAATCGCTGAACGAGCGCCGCGCCTACGGCGCGTGTCCTGCCGCTGCGCGAACAGCACAGCACCAGCACTTTCGACATGTCTACACTCCTCTTCGCCGGTTACGTCTCGAACATGAGCTCAGTAACGCGTCGGACCCGACCGCTGACCTCGCCTCGCGCATCGTTTCATGACACTTCGATGATTACCTTGAGAGCGCCGGTGTCGGCAGCATTGCCGAAGGTCTCGTAAGCCTCGAGCGCCTTTTCGAGCGTGAACCGGTGTGTGATCAGCCGGTTCGGATCGAGCCGCCCCGCACGCACGGTCTTGAGCAGCATGGGCGTGCTCACGGTGTCGACGAGTCGGGTGGTGATCGTGATATTGCGGTCCCAGAGAGTTTCCAGGTGCAAATCGGCCTTCACGCCATGCACACCCACATTTGCGATGGTGCCGCCCGCTGCGATGATCGATTCGCACGGTTCGAACGTCGCCGGCACGCCGACCGCTTCCACCGCGCAATCGACGCCCGCGCCCTCGGTCAGTCGCAAGACCTCCGCGGCCGGCACGGTCCGCGCGATATCGATGCATGCGCTCGCGCCGAACGTGCGGGCCACTTCAAGACGATGCGGGTCTCTATCGATCATGATGATCTGCGCCGGCGCGTAGAACTGCGCGGTGAGCAGCGCCGCGAGACCGATGGGCCCCGCCCCGACGATCGCGACTGTGCCGCCGGGCTGCACGCGGCCGTTCAGCACGCCGCATTCGAAGCCCGTCGGAAGAATGTCCGACAACATCACGAGCGCTTCTTCATCGACCCCGGGCGGGACCGGATAAAGACTCGTGTCCGCATAAGGAATGCGCACGAATTCAGCCTGAGTTCCGTCAATTCTGTTGCCGAGTATCCAGCCGCCGGTCGCGCAATGCGAATACATGCCACGCCGGCAGGCCTCGCACTTGCCGCAGGAGGAGATGCAAGAAATCAGCACGCGATCGCCCGGCTTGAACGCCGCCACGGCTGCGCCAACCTGCTCTACCACGCCGACGCCTTCGTGGCCCAACACGCGGCCGGGTTCACAACTTGGCACGTCGCCCTTGAGAATGTGCAGGTCGGTGCCGCAAATGGTTGTGCGCGTCACGCGCACGATGGCGTCCGTCGCCGTGGTCAGGCTGGGAACCGGCCGTTCATCGAGCGACTTCTGTCCCGGCCCGTAATAGACGAGTGCTTTCAATTTTTGGCTCCATGGCGGCCTGTGAGACGTTCTATGAACGCGTTCACTGTATGCCCGAACCCGATGCGGTAATTGACCTGAATCAAGCGATCTCGGCGTCGGACGGGAAGCGAACCCGCGTTGACCTGAATCAATCGATATGCGTCCGGCGTCTTTAGACTGGGAGACAGTAAAGATCGGTCACGTGTCTCTGATGCCGTGTATCAACCTTCCGCCAGTCTCGACTCAAGGAGTCGCGCGATGACTTACAAAACTGTTCTCGTCCACCTCGATACCAGTGTGCGCGCTCACCCACGGCTGGAAACCGCGCTGCAACTGGCCAGACGTTTCGATGCGCACGTGGTCGGGCTCTTTGCCCTTTATGAACCGGATGTACGTTCCTTCACCGTGATGGCAGGGGCGGCCGGGTACTACGAGGAACAGGCAGCGATGCGGCGCGAGCAGCGCGGAGCGATAGAGCGCCTCTTTCATGCGGAGCTCAAGCGCGCGGGCGTGGGCGGCGAATGGATCGAAGCGCGCCAAAGCGCGATCCAGGCGGTGCCCCATTTTGCCCGCTGCGCTGATCTCGTCGTGGCAAGTCAAGACGATCCTGGCGATCCGGATGCGTACGTGGGCGATCACTTTCCCGAGACGCTCATCCTCTCGTCCGGGCGACCGGTCATGCTCGTGCCATACACAGGCTTCTTCCCATCGGCCGGCAAGCATCCGATGATCGCCTGGGACGGCAGCCGCGAAGCCGCGCGCGCCGTGCACGACGCCCTGCCTCTGCTCAAGACGGCCGAGCGTGTGAGCATCGTAAGCATCGACACAAGCCACGACGCAGGGCAAGGCAATCGCATTCCGGGTGCCGACCTCGCGACATGCATCGCGCGGCACGGTGTGAAGGCGGCGGTATCGCCGAGCGGTGCGGACAATCACGAATCGGCGGGCGACTTATTGCTTTCTCGAGCAGCTGACCTCGGTGCGGATCTCGTCGTCATGGGCGGCTATGGGCACCCGCGCTGGAAAGAACTCGTTCTGGGAGGCGCGACGCGCACGTTCCTCGCGTCGATGACCCTTCCTGTGATCATGTCTCACTGAGCAAGAGGCGCACTCATGAACTGGAAAACCATCCTCGTCCACCTGGATAACACCCGTGCGTGCGAGAGCCGCGTACAGTTCTCCTTCGATCTCGCGCGTCGCTTCGATGCTCATGTCATTGGTCTATATCTCGTATGCCAGGACCTGGCGCATCATTTGTTCGGTCCTGCAGAACGTGAGAAGCGAAGCGCGTACGAACGGGAACAGCGCGTGGCGCTCGAAGCGGTGCACGAAAGGTTCGAACAGGCGGCGGAACAGGCGGGCGTGAACGCCGAATGGCGTGCTCCGGCCGGCTCCGCTACGGCTGCGGCCACGCTTCATGGACGCCATTCCGACGTACTTGTCCTCGGACAGGACGATCCTGGAGATCCGGCCGCTTTCGTCGCGCGCGGCTTCGTTGAGGACGCGGTCATGAATGCAGGGCGGCCGGTGCTGGTGGTGCCACGCTCGACGGATATCCGCGGCGCAGGCGAGAACATCGTCATTGCATGGGACGACAGCCGCGAAGCCGCACGCGCTGTGGCTGATGCTTTGCCGCTCCTGCAACGCGCCCGCTTCGTCGAGACCGTAACCGTAGAACGGCACAAGGATGAGCAAGCACCAGCTGGCATCGACATATTCGCCTATCTCGACCGGCAACGCGTACGCTCAAGCTTTGTCTCCGTGCCGCGTCTGCGGGGTGCCAACACCGGGATGACGCTGCTGGACCGGGCGAACAGTGTGCACGCAGACATGCTGGTGGCGGGTGCCTACGCCCATTGGCGCGGTCTGGAACGGGTGCTCGGCGGTGTGACGCGCACCCTTCTCGAAGGAAGCACGATGCCGGTGCTGCTCTCTCATTGAATTCGAATTTGCAAACACGACGATGCGCGGTTTGGCCTCGCGCGTCTCAATGCAATGGCATTGGCTCATTTGAAGCAGGGTTCTAAGGTCGCCACTCCGAAGCGATCCGGTTCTTCATGCGAGCATTTGATACCGACCACTGGCGCCCAACTTATCTTGGTCTTCAGGCGGCATTATGCGGGACAAGAAGAACCGGACAGGTCGACAGGCGGACGAGCTTTTTCGCGACGCTGCCGAGCATTGCGCGCGCCAGCCCGCGCCGGCCGTGGGTGCCCGTCACGATCAGTTCCGCACCCAAGTCTTGCGCGCAACGTTGCAGTCGCTGCGCGACATCCTCACTGATGCCCGTGAGTTCCAACAGCTCCGTCTCACAATGCACACCCGCTTCCGCCGCCTGTGCACGTGCCTCGTCAAGGACACATCGTGCTTTCTCCCGATAGGCGCCGAGCAACTCTGCTGGTACATAGACCAAGCCCAAACCACTTGGCGCCACAGCATCCAGCACATGCGCCACACACGCCTGGGAACCCGACTGCCGTGCCAGTGCAAGGCCCTCGCGAAGCGCATGCGTTGAGGTGTCGCTGCCGTCGACAGCGATGAGAATGCGTCCGTACATCGTCGGCCCCCGGACTTTGTGTTTAGCTTGGTGAACTGTCTCATCGTCACCCAGTCGCCCGGTTGACCTCGATCAACGTTCAAGCCGGAACCCGTATGCCCCGGAAGAAATCATCGACCAACCAAAGTCCGTGCCGCCCGCCTTTGCTTCACGCCGCGAAAGACGCGATCTACCAATCTGTCGCGCTCCTCTAGCGGGACGCCCGCACCGTCATCGCCCCCTCCGAACACGTTGCAGAGCCCATTTCAGCATCCACGGCTCGATCATGCCATCCGGGCGGAGGTAATCCAGCGCATTGTGCAGCAGAGTATATGAGCGAATACCTTTCGGGCGAATCACCCCGGGCTCGTGATCGGAGACCGGACCTGAGCGAGCGACATGGCTCGGTTGAAGTCACCGGCGCTTCAGCCTCGGCAGCATGCGAACAAGGACGGTGTCGCGTACCACCAGGTGATGGAAGATGGCAGCACCCGCGTGAGCCACAGCCAGCGCGATGATGGCCCAGCCTATGAACTCGTGAGCCTCTCCGATATTGTGATGCGCCGCCTTGCTCAGAGGCGCAAACGGCGGGGCGATCTCCAGCCCGAAGAAGCTCATCGACTCGTTTCCTGACCAGCGCAGCACGAACCCGAGCACCGCTTCGGAGACCAACAACGCGTAGAGCAGGTAGTGAACCGCCTTCGCAGCGAGCTCTATCCTCCATCCAGCCGCGCTGACGGGCGTCTGGCGCCCGGGAGACAGCCGCCAAAGAATACGCACGGCGATAACAGCCGCCAACAAGATGCCGAAGGACATGTGCGTCACGATCAGAAGATGCCGTGTCGGACGGGGCGTAAAGCCCCATACCTGAGATAACGCGAATTGAGCCAGCACCAGCACGACGGTTAGCCAGTGTAGCGCGATGGAAAGGCTGTCGTACGACGTCCTGTCGTCGCCGGCTGCGATCCGCGTTGCGACATCGGCGGTAGTGGGGGGTCTATCTTTAATCATCGTTCAGTGTCCTACGCTAAAAGGCCAGTTCAAAAAGAGCTCGGAAGGGCTGTTTACTTTTCTTCGAAACGGTTAACCTTGGATGCCTGAACAACGGATCAAGGAATGCCGGCACCTATCATCGATGACGAACTGTGGGCACTGATCGAACCACTACTTCCAGCGCCGAGACCGCGACGCAAGCGTTACCCCGGGCGCCTACCGGTCTCGGACCGTGCAGCATTGAATGGCATCCTGCTCGTTCTGGACACAGGTATCCGTTGGAACCATCTACCGACGCGGCTAGGCTTCGGCTCTGGCGCGACCTGCTGGCGTCGGTTGCAC
>NZ_JBFUPT010000044.1:0-19980 GCF_041360715.1 Caballeronia sp. RCC_10 | reverse complement strand
TCGTCGATAATTACGCTACGCATAAGCATCCGAAGGTCAAGGCATGGCTTGCGAAACACACGCGTTATCACATGCACGCTTGCGACATAGCGCTCGATGCTGGTGAGGAGTTGGCGCACGTTTCTTCGAAATACCCGTTTGCGCAGCTGCTGAACGCACGCTCCAGTGCGTTGCGCCGTCCGGTTTCTCGTGCAGGACCTTTGCCAGTAGCTCTGCTACCGTTTCATCGTCGTGCGCGCGCGGCCGGCCCGGACGCGCTTCATCATGTAGACCAGCGAGTCCCTGAGCGACGAAGCGCTTTTTCCAATGCGTGATCGCGGGAGAGGTGACTTCGCATTGCACTGCGATTTGCTGATTCGTATGGCCGTCTGCTGCCATCAAGACGATCTTTGCTCGGCGCACCAGAGAATAAGGCAGCGAACGCGATCGGCTCATCGACTGCAATTGTTCTCGCTCCAGGTTGGACACAACAACTTCGATACCCTTACGCCCCATGATCGTCTCCCGCGCACTCTAGATTGATCATAGAACATGCTGCATTTACGTAAAGTAATTTCTGGGACAGGACACTAGGCAGTCGGCGGGCGACTTTTTTGGCCTCCGCCCTGCCCTTCCAACGCCCTGGCGACCGCTCGGATCGCCAGGACGCCGTGGCTTACGCCGGCTTGATGTTTGACGCCTGTTTGCCCTTCGGCCCCATCTTCTCGTCGTACGTGACCTTCTGACCTTCCGCGAGTGTTTTAAAGCCTTCGGCGCGGACTTCCGAAAAGTGCGCGAACAGATCGTCGCCGCCACCGTCCGGTGTGATGAAGCCAAAACCCTTTGCATCGTTGAACCACTTGACCGTACCGGTTGCCATTTGTGTTTGACCCAAGAAAGAGTCGAAGACGGCGCCCGCCACCTCGCGAGCGCGGGTGCCTATCTTGATCGTGGGCCTCGTGCAAGGCAACCCGGTATATCCCCCGCCGTAGACCGAAGGGAATCTGTCTCTGCTGTGCCGGGAATTCTGTCAACTACGGACGCCCAGCCCCTCGACCGGGGAAATGCGTCAATTGTTCAGGTACTTACCGCCGAAGGATTTGTGTCACCGGTCCCGAGTGCCGACGACGCGGTTTGAATCCGGGAGTCTTTGGATGAGGCGAGGCTTCCGACGCATCCGGAATCGGTGAGCCGATAAAAGAGCGTTGCGGCTCGTCCCGAGCTCAGGCTCGCCCCAGACAACACTCAAGATAGCGGCGTGTGAACGCACGGCGGTGCTCCGGTTTCATCGGGTGAGCGTTCTCCGGCGTCCATGTTCCGCCACGTAGCAATATGCACAGTGAAACCGCGCTTCAAGTAGCTGGACATTCACCCGATATGGTGCTTCACAACCGCAGCGCCAGCACCTTGATTCCAGAACGCGGTGATGGGCAGGACACACGCTCTGCTTTTCCAGTTGGTGCACAACGCTGTGATAGCCCTGAGCGAGACAGCGACGACAGTAACGGAATACGTCGCTATAGCGTCGACGTCCGAGCGGATCCATCAGCGAAGTCCGCAGCGTTTTTGCGGGTAAACCGAGGCTCTGCTGGAGCCGCCCGACGTCCACTAACCCTCGACGCGGAGCAACGCCTTCATAAGCATCGACTTCCAGCCCCATGAGTCGTGCTACAACGACGCCTGACAGCGCGTTGGCAGTCTCGACCTTCCAAAGGATCGAGATCAGTGACTCATGTGGATAGAGCCAGCCCCTCCTGAATATGTAACCCAGGGCCGGTGTCAGCCGGCTCTCGTCGAGCGTGAGAATCGGGAAGGCCGGCTCCCGCAGCAGCCCGTCGCTACGAGGCGGCAACAAGGACGCGTCCGGTTGCATGACGTGACTGGACATAGCCGCAATGCCTCACCGCATGGTCCCAAAGGACCTGGTCCGGGCAGTAGCCCCTTGCGTCCTTCAGCTCACTGTCCTTGAGCACTATCTCGACCGCGCGTGCAAAGGATTCCATCGGGATCCCAAGCTTCCCCGGCAGGTTGGCCTTGTGGCGCGCCGTCTCGAATGCGTTCCACAGGGTATCGGCGTCACTGACCAGCCGATATCCCGCATCAAACGCCTGCGGAAGGTAGAAACGTGTAAAACTCCATTGGCTGCCTTCAGGGTACGCAGTTTGATCGTAGCCGTTCAGGCATGTCGCCACGTCCTGTGCATTGCGAATGCCATAAAAGGCCAACTCCTCGACCATCAGACGCGCGACGATCTGCGTCTTGCCCGCGACCTGCATTGCAGTCTTTTGTGGGAGCAACTCCTGCTGACCAACGAGGAACGTGAACAACTTGATTTGCTGCCGATCCAGCGCATCATGTACATCACGCAGCCATTCGTATTCGTTGTCGTCGTAGCGCTGTGCCTCATCGCAAAAGAGCAACACCACCCCACTGCCCCCAATCGATGCCGCCTGACGGATCCTCAGCGTCAAGCGCATCCGCTTTGATGGATTCGAGCCGGCATTGGGGTCCGGGTCACCGACCGCCTCGAGCAGATTCGCGAAGAACGGCCCTTCGGCATGCCGCGGCTTGTGCTCGCACTGCGCGTGGTAACTTGTGATCCGCGGATAGTTGCGCGCCAGCAGCAGCCGCACATATTCGATTGCCCGGGTTTTGCCAATGCGCGACGGACCGTAGATAAGCGCACCCATGATCCGGTAGCGCAGGCACCGGACAACCAGTTGATAGAACGCCTCGATCGCTGGCGTTGCGATACGGTAGTTCCCCGTCACAAGCGGGTGCAGCGACGGATCGACTGGACGCGGTATCTCAAGCGACATGATGCCTCCCACGAACACGACGTTGAAAGACTTGACCTGTACCGATTGAAAGTCTTCGAGGACGTGCACGGGTGCCAGGTGGCCGGTCTTCAGGCGCTTTCGTCGACCGGGTGTCGGGTACCGGGTCCAATGACTCGATCGTTTCCGGCTCCGGGCGCGGCACTGCAGTTCGCATTTACAACGCAAGACCGCGAAGCCGCTCTTTTCGTTGTGCCGTTATGCCGTTATGTTGTTCAACCGCCCCTCGACGGCGTCCTGGGCGATGAGCGAATAAAGCCGATTCGTCGCGCTTTCCCGGCTTGCGCTGCGCCAGCGGATTGAGCGCGCTCGCGAACGTCAAAATGCCAAGGGGAATCGCCAGCACCCCGAATCGAAATTCAGAGTTCCCTGTCCATCAATAGCGGAACGAGCGGCAATCCGGGATTCGGTCAGACGCAATTCGGCGGCGGCTTCACCATCAGCAGGTCGTTCCCCCTCTACCTGGAAGGCACGGTTGCCTATAGCCGCTACGATCCCGCCTTCATCGCAACAGACGGCAATCAGGAACGCCCCGTGCCGACCAAATGGAATACCGCCAGCACGACGTCGGCATCGGCTGGGATTTTCCGATCACCGACGAACTTCGCTTCAGGCCGATCCTGAACGGCATCGTGGGCCGCGTGGCAAGCGATCTGCGCGTCGCGCAGACGGTTGTCAATCACTTGGCCGACGCGAACCTCCACTTTCTCGAAGACGGTGTGCTCAACGCTTATGGCGTCGGTGGGTCGCTCATGCTCGACCTGGAGCATTATCGCGACCACTACGAAGTGGATGTCGAGCTTCGTGCGACCGATATCTATTTACCAGCTCCGGATCGTCGTCGGATGCGGTGCAAGGATCGGCGACCGCGCAGCAATTCAGCTTATGGGCGCGCTGGCGAGCCCCGACGGGCATGAGCACGCTACAGACCGATGCGCTACGTTCTCGAAACTGCGTATTCGCACTATTTCGGCGACAGCGCCGGCGCGCTCGGCTTCAACGACCTGACGTCGCTCGGTGTTGGACTCGAACTGGACAGCAGCAAATATCCGGTCATCATCACGCGGACTCGCGCCATGGTGCGCTATGTGTTCGGACACAACGTGCACGGCATGTCGTTCGGGTTCGCCATCAGCTTCTAGCGATGCCAGCAGCGCCGCGCCCGTGGCCGTCATTGCTTCTTGATGCGACATTCGCCGCTTGGTTTCTTGCATGCTGTCGGCGTCAATGACTGCGTTTGTCCCTTTGCGACTGCAATGAGCGTGATCTTGCGGCATGTCTCTCCGCCGCTTCCCGTGGTGTCGCGCGGGGTAACGGTTCCGTCGATGCGCACCGGATTGCCCGTGCGCTCGTTGTTCCACGTCATGGACTCGCCGTCCTTCTTCGTGTTCAGTGCATGCTGCGCAGCCTGGTTGAGCGCTTGCCGGTCGGGCGGCTTCATATAGCTGATCGGCGTGTCGCGCAGGAAGTTCAGGTTCGTCGCAAAAACGCACACGCATGACGCCCCTAGCGCACCGACCACGCCGCATCGGGCCAGACTGCGTGCAAGACCACCGGAATTCGCGTTCATGCTTCGGCTCCCTCAGAACACATTGCGCTGGCTCGGATCGTATCTCGGATCGGGCTGCTTCTGCGTTTGTCTCAGGACGCCCTGATCGTCGAAATAGAAATCGAAGATCATGTGGTTGATGTTGCTCTCGACATAGCGATACGACCGCACCGCGCGATCCGTCCGCTTGAAGTACGCCGTCTCGAACGGACGCCCGAACGTCACGAGCACGTCGTCGCGCGTCCACCGGCCGACCTCGGCGCGATAGAACTCGTTCTCCTGAAGCACTTCCCGGACACTGATCACCTTGCCCGATCCGTCGAGATCGACCGCGGTGGTCGTGGTGCGCATAGGCTGCGTGGGCCACATGAGCCGCTTGCCGCCATTAGGCAAGTCGTACGTTTCTTTTGGCGGACCCAGGCGCGCGACGGTCGTCTGCTGATCCATGCCCGCCTCCCGCTGCTCAGGCTGCGCGCGACCGGCAAGCGCGAGTGCAGCGATCCACGCGCCATGCGTCAGGACGGCTGCAAAGCGTTCGTTCATGAGTGTCTCCCCGCCATGCCGGGACTGCGATAAGTCCGGCTTGCCTTGCCGCTATTTCGTCACGGCTGGCTCGACGGATATGGCGAGCGCTTCCGTGTAGATCGCCTTGACCTGATCGCCCTTCTTGACGCGCTTCAATCTCTCCGGGTCCGGCACATGCAAGTCGACGCTGTTGCCTCCGGGGCCGCGCAACGTGACAGTCTGCGCATGCCGGTCGACCGCGACGACGTCGGCGATGATCGTCACTTCGCGGCCGAGCTCGCCACCCGGTTTAGCGCCCATGGGCGCGCGATCGGCCGTTTCTTTCTCGGACCTGGATGTCTGCGTCTTCTTGTCGAGCAGGCTCAGGGTCAGCGATTCCCGATACTGCGTGGTCACGACATCCCCCACCGCAAGCTGGTCGAAGTTGCGAGCCTCGTTTGTGACTTCCAGCTCCATCACCTTACCGGCAGCTGTCTTGAGCGTGACGGTGCGGGTGGCCGGATCGATGCGGACGATCGTCGCTGTGACCTTCGACACGCCTTGCACCGTCGCGCCCTTCGCGTCGCTCATGACACTTACGTCGGATTGCGGCTCGGCCGAGAATGCGGTTGCGGAAATCGCAACGCACGATATGATAACGAGGCTCACGCGCTTCATCTTTAACTCCTTGTTGAACGATGCGGGGACGCCTGCGAACGCTACTGAATGGAATAACCGCGCCCTTGCTGCACGCAGCCCACGCCCGGTTGTATGTGTCCACTGCACCCTGACTTTGAGCTTGCGCGTTCGATTGCAGCGCGCGCCTGTTCTGCCGCGCCCGCGCGCCGCCTGCCATCGTGCCGGCGGTCGCGCCAATGGCCGCGCCCTTGCCGGCATTGCCCGCGATCGCGCCGATTACGGCCCCGCCATCGGCACCGAGTGCCGCGCCGCCCATGCGCTCGCCGCCGCCCACTGCCGGACCCGACTGCGGTGGCGGCGCCGTTGATGCGGTCGCGGGATCGATGCCGGTATTGCTCTTCGCCCAGCTGTAGCACGCGCCGTCATCCTTTTGCTGCTGCTGCGTGCTTTGTCCCTTCGATGGATAAGCGATTGGCTTGCTTTAAGCAACAGCATCCAGCGCCATCGCTGCGATCACGATGGCACTGCCCGCACGCAATCTCGTTGCATTCGTGACCACTCCTTGCCTGATTCTCGATGTTTAAAACCCCGTACATTCGATGCAGTCGGCCCGTTTGCGAGGGTGGCAGTCACGGAGCTAGCCGGCTGCACCCGATCAGGGCTCATGCACGCGCGTCCACGATGCGTCGGGATTGAATTCCGTCAGCGGTTGCGCGGACTGACCACGATTCTTCTGATACACCACGCCGTTGTTATTGACAATAAACGTCATGACGCCGCTCGAACCGTATTGCGCCGGATACGCAACCATCGCGAAACCGGCCAGCATGCGCCCGTTCACGATGTAGCTGAATGCCCCGCCCGGCGCATTTTCACCCTGGCGCGTGAGGATGAGGAAGTGGTACCCGTGATAAGCGTCGCCCGCGTTTCGGTCCCTGAAATAGGTCGAGCTTGCGGCAATTAGCGGACCGAACGGACTCTCTTCATCGCCCTGCCCGGCATCGGCTGGCCAATAGAGTCCGTCGTGCCTGCCCGGCGAACTGCCGAGCTTGCGCGCGTATTGCAGCACGCCGTCGCCCATGCGGTCGCGGGAGGCATACTCGCCTTGGGCATCGAGATACGCGCGCAGCACCCTGATCGCCTCGCGCTCGTTTGCACCGATGCGACGATCCAGCACCTCCTGCTCGCCTTCTTCCGTGTGGAACCGCCAGACGCCTTTCTCGCGAACCAGCGGAATGGGCATCGGCCATGCATCGTCGCCAATCTGGAGAATGCGGCGGTCGGGCGAAGGCTCCTGAAGGTTATGGAACGCCTCGAACTTGGCGAGGGCGTTGGCTCGCAGCTGGCGGTTCTCGGCTTCATCCGGCGTCACGACAAGTTGCTTGTGCGCGCTACCGAAGATGCTGATGAGCGCGGCGTCATCGTTGGATCTGAGCGCCTGCACGAGTGCGTTGACGGCTTCGTCGGGCGTCGCGAAAGTTCTCTGTTCATCCGCGGCGAAACCAGACAACGGCGCAAGCAGCGTCGCAAGCGTTGCGAGCGCAACGACGAGACGAGTGACTATTCCAACGCTTCCCGAATTGTTCATGGACGGTCTCCTATCGACGGCCCCCGCCGCGGCCGCCGCCTCCGCTGAAACTGCGGCCACCGCCGGAGAAGCCGCCACCACCGCCACCGCCGCCACCGGCACCGGCACCGCCGCTGCGGTTGCCATAGCCGCCCGACGCCGACGCCGACTGCCGGCTAGCGGCGCCGCGGGCGCTGTCTGCGCGGGCACTCTGACCGGAGCCGTAGCCGCTGAATGCGTCCCCGCCGCGCCCTTGAGCGCCGGATGTGTTCTGCGTGCGCGGCGTGTTCTGCATTGCCGTCGACGTTCGCGCGGAAGATCGCTGGACACCTCCAGCGGAGCCCGCTCCTCCGCCCGCACCTGCGGCCGCAACTCCGCCGCCGCCACCCCCACCGCGCGACGGTGCATCGCCGACACGCTGCGACGAAGGACGCGCGCCGCTACCGGAAACCTGCCCGGGCTTTTTCTCTGAACGCCATGCACTCGACTGTTGCGATGCAGTCCCAGACCGGTTGGCCGCGCGGTTGCTCATGTTGTTCTTCACATCGGTGCGATTGACGTTCTGCTCGCGGTTGACGTTGATCGTGTTATTGCCACCGCTATAGTTCGTTTCGTACCGCCCGCCACTCCATGCCGCGGACATCGCTGCACCCCAGATCATACCTGTCGCCAGGGCCGCGCCGGGCGCATACGGATAGTAGTAGACAGGATAAGGCGCGGGCGCATAGCTATAGACTGGCGTCGGACTGCTGACGACGACCGTTGTCGGGTTGTATTGCGGCACGTAGATCACCTGTGGATTCGAAGGCACGATCTTGATCACTTCCTTCTCGACCACTACCGTCTGCTTGTCATCGGTCTTGAGGTTGCCCACCGACTGCGTCTGGCGGCGAAAACGCTGCACCGCCTGCAAAACGGCGTTCTGGTCCGCCACGACCGCTTCGCCGAGGGCGACGGTCCAGTCGAGGTCGGTGCTCATCTTCTTCAGCACTTCCGGGTAATTGAGGAGCGCCTTGATCGAGTCTTGCCAGCCTTCTTCGACCGGCAGATCTTTCTGGGTCTTCCTGCGCTCGAGGAATCGGTCGGCTTGTACCACTTCCACGGGATACGTCGAAGCGGGCAGAATGATCGCCACGAGGTCGTCCGGGAAAAGTGCAATGGGGCCGACGAGTTTGTTCAGCTCCGTCGCGCTCATCGCCACCGGCGCCGGATCGCTCGCAGCCGGAGCCTGAGCGAACACGCCCGTGCCGCAAGTCAGTGCGGACATCACGAGCATCACGCGTATAGGGTTGCGCATCGTTTCGCACCACAAATGTTGGCCGTACCGCGCGCATCATCCGTTTAATTCGAGCCCACAGGCGGACTGATCGACATCGCGATGCGGAGGATCCCATACATTCAAAACAGTGCAACGATGCATCCGCTCGACATTCAAGCGATCATTGCGCCGTGGCGCCGTTGCGGGCCACGGCAATCGCGGCATCGCGTTCCTTGGCGGCTTCGGCTTTCCTTTGGTCAAAGACCTTCTTGGCCGCCGCCACTTTCATGTTGTACGTCTTGTTGGCCGCCGCAGTCTGCATGCGCATCGCCACAATCTGGTCACTATGTTCGGCCTGAGCAGGCGCGCTATTCGGCTGCGCATTCTGCCCCCATGCACTTGTCGCAATCGCAGTCGACAACAGCGCAATGACTCCAATGGTGCGTCTCATGATCGTCTCAATGTCAAGGTTTGGGACAACGCACAGCATATTGCCAGCCGCGCGTGCACCGATAGATTGTCTGTCCCCGTTGCGACCTGCCGCAATGCAAAGCATCCACGCAAGCGAGATAAGCTGGAGGGACACCTTTGACCCAAGAAACGTCGCTCTTCTTTGTATTGCCGTTCAGGGCTCCACGTTAGTCCGCGCGGAGCAAGGTAGTTATACGTAACGATTGAACGATATGCAAACCCGTCGGCAAATACAAGAACCGCCGTTCGGAATGACGCTCGGCAGCTTTGAGGTTTGACTCCGCTGCTCCTACCGACTCGGTACGATCATCGTCACTTTCAGAATTACGCCTCTCGCCACCATCGCAAGCCCCGCTTTCGAGCTACTCCTACCCGCACACGAGCTCGAAGCCGGACTGGATGCGAACGACATGGAGAGCATTAACAGAGGCGAAACCAGTAAGGCCGTTCGAACATGACGCATAACAAATAGCCTCGCCGCGACGCGACACGTCGATAGCATCGCGTTCTGCGATGCCACCGCGACAGGATTCGAGTTCGGCGTCGGACAGCTAAGGGGCCGAGCACACCTGCCACGGCCGCATTCCCGCGTGATGGCAAGCGCGAGCGATGCTTGCGCGGCCAATGTGTCGCCGTGCGCAGTACGCACTGAACGGCATCGGCGAGGCCCCGGGCCATGTTTCTCAGTTTGCCGCAGCGAAGACAGTGCCGAGGAAAGTCAATGCCATGAACAAGCCGAAATACACTCGGCAACAGAACGAACGGTATCGAGAACCGGCGCTTTCGTATGAGCGCGCGGATCACCAGACGCTGACCAGGCAGTCGTGTCCAAAGACATGTGAGCGTTAACCCACGTTGACTTCGTTTTCCAGTGGCTCGTTTTTTTCGAACGCCGTAATGCTCTTCAGCGTGGTCTCGCAAATGGTGGTCAGCGCCTCGCGCGTCAAATACGCCTGATGCCCCGTTACGATGACATTGGGAAACGAGACGAGGCGCTGAAAGACGTCGTCCGCAATAATTTCGCTGGACAGATCGCGGAAAAACAGGCTTGCTTCCTGCTCGTAGACGTCGATACCCAGTCCGCCCAACTGACCGCTTTTCAAGGCCGCAATGACGGCCGCCGTATCTATCAGCGCGCCGCGACTCGTGTTGATGAGCAACGCGCCACGCTTCGCGCGTTTGAGCGTTTCTACATTGATGATGTGGTGCGTCGCCGGCGTCAACGGGCAATGCAACGAAATGATGTCGGCTCTCTCGCCAATCTCGCCCGGCGTGGCGTAGCGCGCGTCGAGCGCGAGAAACTCTTCCGACGGATACGGATCATAGCCAATTACCTTGCAGCCGAAGCCGAGCATGATCTTCGCGAAAACGCAGCCGATCTTGCCCGTTCCCACGACGGCGACTGTCTTGCCGTAAAGGTCGAATCCGATCAGTCCGTCCAGCGAGAAGTTCGAATCCCGTGTGCGGTTGTATGCACGATGCACCTTGCGATTCACTGCGAGTAGCAGCGCGACGGCATGCTCCGCGACCGAATTCGGCGAATACGTGACGACGCGAACCACCTTGAGCCCCAGACGCGCCGCGGTTTCCAGGTCGACGTTGTTGAAACCCGTGCAGCGCAGCGCCAGCAGCCGCGTACCACCCTGTTTCAGCGCTTCCAGCACGTCGGCATCCACCTTGTCATTGACGAAGATGCACACAGCGCCGCTTCCCTCCGCCAGACCCACCGTGTCCCGATTCAACGAAACGTCGATGTATTTGAGCGTGTGGTTCTCGGCCTTGTTTGCTTCATCGAGATACTGGCGCTCGTAAGGCGTCGAACTGAATATCGCGACGTCCATGATGTATTCCTCCGCAATGGGTGATTCGGTACCTGGACGAGCGCGAACGGATCGCGCTCAGCCGCTTGCAAGCGATATTGCGATCTGCACGAACAGAACCTTGACGATGGTCATCGACGGAAAAATCATCGCATACATGATGTCCGGCTGATCCGTCGGTGCGATGCGGTTGGCGAAAGCGAGAATGGCCGGATTGCCGGTAGCGCCGCAGATGACGCCGACCGAGGTATCGAAGGGCAACTTGAAGATCAGCAGGCAGCACGCAGCCGTGACGCCCACGAGGACGAGCAGCGTGATCGCGCCATACAGCAGAAGAAGCGGCCCGGCGGTGCCGACGGTCGCCACGAATTTCGGCCCGCAGGAAAGGCCGACCTGCGCGAGGAAAACGGTGAGGCCGAGATTGCGCAGGACGAGGTTCGCGGACAGCGGCATGACCCAGACGAAGCGTCCGTTGCGGCGCGCCTTGCCGAGGCATAGCGCGACCAGCAGCAGCGCCGCAAGACCGAGGCTGAACGTGCCGAGGCCGGGCACTCGCAGCGGAATGGCGCCCGCCAGAAGACCGGCCGCCGCGCCGATTCCGAGGCATATGAAGCTAAGGTCGGCCGTGCCCTTGATCGAATCCCCGAAGAACGTCCGGATGGTCGCCCGATGCGCGCGGCTCACGAGCAGGCCCACGCGGTCGCCGGCTTCGAGGATCAAGTCCGGCGTCGAGAGCAGGTCGGCGTCGCCGCGACGAACATGCGCAATCGCGCAACTGACGCCATCGGGAAAGCGAATGTGGCCAAGCGCCATACCGACCACCGCAGGATTCGATGCAAACACGCGCACATAGTCGAGATCTTCGCGATGGCTTGATATGCGCCCAGGCTGCGACTCGCCGCACAACGCGATGACCTCGTCGAGCCGGCGCGGGTCGGCGGCGGTAGCAAGGAAGACATCGTCGAGTTGCAGCACGAAGTCGTCGGTGGGCAACTGGTTTCGATGCGCGCGGCGCACCGCTGCGATTCCCACGCCCGGAGGTAAGCGGCTCATGAGTTCCGGCAACTTGAGGCCAACAAGGCTCGCGTTTCTCAGTGCGATCTCGGCCGTCTCCATGACCTTCGCTACTGGCTTCTCGATCTTTACCTTCAGCGCGACGTTGAGCGCATAAAGGAAAAGGATGGGGCCGGCAACGCCGAATGGATATGCGACGCTGTACGCAACGGCGGCGTCATTGCTCTTCATCGAAGCAATGGCGACCTGCAAGCTCGCGGTGCTGGTGCCGCTTCCCGCGAACATCCCGAGCGAATCCGCGAGGCCGATACCGAAGGTGATGAAGCCGCACGACACGAGGCCTGCCGCAATGACCCCCAGAAATGCGGCGGCATTCGCCTTGGCCCCGTCGCGGCTCGTGAGACCCCGGAAGAACTGTCCGCCATATTGAATACCGATGCCGTAGAGAAACAGCAGCAAGCCCAGCGTGCCGAGCAAGGCGGGCGGCGCCGACTTGGGAGCGAATGCGCCGATCGCCAAACCAACGAACAATACGGCGCCAGAGCCCAAGGCGACGCCTCTGATGGTGATCTCGCCAATCAGATACCCGAGCGCGATCGTCAGAAACAGCGCAAAGAGCGACTGATTCTCGAGAAAAGTTCTGACTGCATCCATGCGGCCTCCTGTCAATTGACCAAGCAACGCAGCCGTACACGTTCATTAAAGGCGGTAAAGTGCGCACCGTCCAGCGCGGCTGTGCGGCACATCGCAAGCTCCTTCAGCACGACGACTCGAGAACGACGACGCTGCGGGCTTCGACGCGACACGTGCCGTTTTCAGCAGGCGCTGTTTCTGTCGGTGAAACGATGTCCAGTGGCGATGCAGCGGCCGTATCGACGATTCGTCGCCATTCGCCTTTTTCGACGACGGGAAGCGCAGCGACGCGCGCATCGTCGTTCATGTTGAATATGAGGTGCAGCATGGACTCGCCTGATGCTTGCCCGGCGAGCGTCAAGGCGGCGAAACGGGCATTGGGGTCGTGCCATGCCGGTTCATTGAGCCGCTCCCCATGCCATGCCACGTCCGCATGCACCTGATCCATTGCGGGCCGGCCAGTAAAGAAGCCGTGGCGGCGCAGGCTCGCGTGACGCTTGCGCAGCGCGATAAGTTCGCGTACGAACCGCAGCATGTCCCGCGCGGGACCGGTCATGCGCCAGTCTATCCACGAAACGGCGTTGTCCTGGCAAAAAGCGTTGTTATTGCCACGCTGGGTGCGCAGCATCTCGTCGCCGGCAAGAATCATCGGCACGCCCTGACTCAGCAGCAGGATCGCCATGATGTTGCGCGCCTGCCGCAGGCGCAGACCGGTGATGGACGGATCGTCTGTCTCCCCTTCAGCACCGCAATTCCACGACAGGTTGTCGTTGCTGCCGTCCCGGTTGTCTTCGCCGTTTGCCTCGTTATGCTTCGTCTCATAGCTGACGAGATCACGCAAGGTGAAGCCGTCGTGGCAGGTAACGAAGTTGATGCTGTCCGTGGGCAACCGGCCGTCGGATTCATAAAGATCCGCGCCTCCCGCCAGACATGTGCATACCTGTCCGAGGAGCCCCGGATCGCCGCGCACGAACCGTCGAATCACGTCGCGGTAGCGCCCGTTCCATTCCGCCCAGGCCATCCCCGGAAAAGCGCCGACGTGATACAGCCCCGCTGCATCCTACGCCTCGGCGATCAGCGGCACGCGCGACAGCACCGGCGACGATTCAATCGCCCAAGGCAAGGGCGGCGTACCGAGCAGCGCGCCCCCCTCGCCTCGCGCAAAGACGCTTGCGAGATCGAATCGAAAGCCATCCACGCCGACATCCTGCACCCAGTACTCCAGGCATCGCAGGATAAACGCCGATACCAGCGGATGATTGCAGTTGATAGTGTTGCCGCAGCCCGTGTAGTCCCGGTAATTGCCGCCGTCGGCGATGTCGACGTGGTAAAAGTCCTCCTTCCCCAGCACCTTGAAGTTGATGACGGGGCCGTCCACGCCGCCTTCCGCCGTGTGATTGAACACCGCGTCTAGCAATACGCGGATGTCGGCCGCATGCATGGCGTCGATGAGCGCGCGGAACTCCTGCGGCGCCCACGCCGGTTCGACGCAGTACCGCGGGTGAGGACTATAGAAGCTATGCGTGCTGTAGCCCCAGTAGTTGCCGAGCCCTTTCGCCGCTGCTGACCGGGGAACGTCCTGCTCGTCGAACGCCATTACCGGCAGCAGTTCGACATGCGTGATACCGAGTTCCTTCAAATAAGGGATTTTCTCGATAAGGCCGGCGAACGTGCCGGGATTCTTCACACCGCTCGATGGATGCCGGGTGAACCCTCCTACGTGCAACTCATAGATGATCGCGTCGTCGAGCGTGCGCACGTCCATGTCGGCGGGCTTGTCGAGCGATCCGGTTACGATCGCCCTAAGTGATGCATGACTGGGTCCGTGCCCATCCGCCGCTTGCTGGCGGTTCCAGTAACGATCGCTTACCGCTCGTGCGTTGGGATCGAGCAGCTCCTTCCGGCTCGCGGCTTCATCGTCGACCCGCGGCACACCGTGTCGGCCGAAGGCTCGCCAGGTATAGCAACAGTGCACGGGGAGTCCTTCGACGAACACGTGCCAGAAATAAAACGTCTTGTTCGTCTCCGGGACGAGTGTGATTACCTGAAACGGCTCCGTGCTCTCCGTTGAGGCGTAGAGCAGCAGTTCAATACGGGTAGCGTGCCGGCAGAACAGGCAAAAGTTGACCCCGTCCGGCATGAGCGTTGCGCCAATCGGAAATCGCGACCCGGGTCGTGCCCGGTAACCGCGCGCGATTTCGGCGTTAAGTCTGAGCAAGGTCGGCCCTCACCGCATGTGTCTTCCAGATCCGGTCGCAATACTCACTGATCGCCCGATCCGACGAGAATTTGCCCGACCGCGCCGTGTTCATGATCGACATGCGAGTCCATTGCCGGCTGTCGCGCCATGCTTCGCTCACGCGTTCCTGGCACGCGACGTAATCCGCAAAGTCGGCGAACACGAGGAACGGGTCCGAGTGCATGAGATTGTCGAGGAGCGGCCGAAACACGTCCTTGTCGCCGCGCGAGAAGCGCCCTTGCGCGATCTGATCCAACGCATCGCGCAAGTCCTCGTTAGACTGCGCATATTCAGCGGGGCGATAGCCCGCGCGCTTCACGTCCTCGACCTGCTGCGCGGTCAGCCCGAAAAGGAAGAAGTTTTCGGCCCCCGCCTCCTCGCGAATTTCGACGTTGGCGCCATCGAGCGTGCCGATGGTGAGCGCGCCGTTCATCATGAACTTCATGTTGCCCGTGCCAGAGGCTTCCTTGCCGGCCGTCGAAATCTGCTCGGACAGGTCCGCGGCGGGATAAATCCAGTGCCCGCTCCTTACGTTGAAATCCGGGTAGAACACGACCTTCAGCCGGCCCTTGATCGCCGCATCGCCGTTGACGACTTCTGCGATACCCGTAATCAGGCGGATGATCAGTTTGGCCATTGCGTATCCCGGCGCTGCCTTGCCTCCGAAAATGAAGCAGCGCGGCGCGCAGACAAGATCAGGGTTCCGGCACAGGCGGCGGTACAGACTGATGATGTATAGCGCGTTCAAATGCTGGCGCTTGTACTCGTGAATGCGCTTGACCTGTACATCGAACAGCGCGTCCGGATCGACTGCGATGTTCGTAGCGGTCAAAATGCGGTCGGCGAGCGCCGCCTTGTTATCGCGCCGTATGGTGCGCCACGCTTTTTGGAATCCGGCGTCGTCGGCATGTGCAGCGAGCGCGGACAGCCCTGCGAGATCAGTGCTCCAGTTCTCGCCGATGGTCTCGTCGAGTAGACGCTTAAGCCCGGGATTACTCAGCATCAGAAAGCGGCGCGGCGTGACTCCATTCGTGACGTTAAGGAAACGCTCCGGGAACATCTCGGCGAAGTCGCGCAGTACTGTCTGTTTGAGCAGGTCCGAATGCAGTGCCGCCACGCCGTTGACCGCATGACTGCCGACCGTGGCGAGATGCGCCATGCGAACTTTCTTGTCGCCGGCCTCGTCGATGAGCGACATGCGCTTCACGCGCGCTTCATCGCCTGGAAAGGCTCGCTTAACGTCATCCAGAAAGCGACGATTGATTTCGTAAATGATTTCCAGCGAACGCGGCAGCAGGCTTTGAAACAGCGGCAGCCCCCAGGTTTCGAGCGCCTCGGGTAACAGAGTGTGATTGGTATAGGCGAAAGTGCGCTGCGTGATGTCCCACGCGGCGTCCCATGAAAGCAGGCGCTCGTCCAGCAGAAGACGCATCAGTTCGGCCACGGCGATGGATGGATGCGTATCGTTCAGCTGCGCCGCAAAGAGGTCCGCGAACTTTCCGATGGAAACGCCCTTCGCGTCCATCAGGCGAAGCATGTCCTGAAGCGAGCACGACACGAAGAAGTATTGCTGCGCGAGCCGCAGACGCTTGCCTGCTTCGGGTTCGTCGTTCGGATACAGCACCTTCGACAGCGTCTCCGACACGACCTTCTCATGCACGGCGTCATAGTATTCGCCGGCGTTGAAGTCCTGAAAGTCGAATGACTCGACTGCCTCGCTTTTCCAGAGACGCAGTACGTTGCACGTATCGACGCGGTATCCCTGCATCGGCAAATCGCAGGCAACGCCCTTCACCTGCCTTGCAGGCAGCCAGCGCAAGCGCAGCCGACCCTTGTCATCGGTCTCGCTTTGCGTGTGTCCGCCGAAGCCGACGTAAAAACTCACGTCAGGACGCACGATTTCCCACGGGTTGCCCTTCTGCAGCCACTTGTCGGTTATTTCGACCTGCCATCCGTCGCGGATCTGCTGGTCGAAGATACCGAACTCATACCGCATGCCATAACCGATGGCCGGAATTTCGAGCGTCGACAGAGAATCCATATAGCACGCGGCGAGCCGTCCCAGTCCGCCGTTGCCGAGCCCCGGTTCTTCCTCGATCGCGAGCAGCGCGTCCAGGTCCTGCCCTAAACTGCACGTCGCTTCACGGGCTTCGGATTCGATCCCGAGATTGAGCAGGTTGTTGCCAAGTTGTGGGCCAATGAGAAACTCCGCCGAGAGATAACAAGCGACTTTCACGTCCTTTGCCGCGTATGTCTTAGTGGAGGCGGCCCAGCGCGCGAGCATACGGTCCCTGACGCTGAAAGCGAGCGCCATATACCAGTCGTGTGTCGTCGCAATGTCGGGATAGCGCGCCTGACGGCAGATCAAGTTCCTGACCACGTCTTGCTGAATCACATAGCCGTTTACGTCACTCGTCGAGGCTTTGACGTTGGAGTTTGCGTCCGCTGCAAGAACATCGTTCATGGTGGACCCCTGCGTTTCGTACGGAAAGCATATGTTAGGAATCGCAAATTACAAGCAGGGACCACTTGGTAGCCGCCCGCGACAGGCCTTTATTCATTGGGCTCGCGCCTGGCTCCGGGCGACCCTACCAGTTTCCTCAGGACAACGTCGCGCTCGGGATCGGGCATGGCCAGAACGGCGTGCATCATGACTCTCATGGCCCAGCAAGCGTCGACAGGTGCAGCTTTGCGCGGCGCCTGCATATAAGATGTGTAACGCGCGACATTGGCGTGAAGGTAGCCTAGCTCACGTAAAAGCGAAAACCTCAGACTATGCTCCGCTTGCGCGTACTGCTGGTCGGTAGGCGTATCGAGCGTCGCATCGGAGGCTGACGCGCGGAGAATCTCCACCAGAATGGAAAAGTACCGGTCGATATCGGACTCGGACATGGCGTTCATCGAAACGCGATTCACCACGTCGCTCATGTCCGTCAACCCGAAGCAGTCGGACGGGACCAGCGTGTCGAGGAATGTTCCGATCATTGCGACGTATTGGAGTCGCATCGCAGGTGAAAGTCGTTCGAGTCCGTCGGAGAGGAGCTGCGTGCGTGCCCCCGGGTTCAAATGGAGCCTGCTCATGCGCTGGACGTCGCCCGCCATGGCCGGGTCTGCACTGATGCGCGCGATCCACGCGACGATCCGACGGCCCTTGTCGGAGGACGGATCGACGCCGTTTTCACTCAGCGTATCGTCATGTGCGGATGGCGGCGCGTTTGAGGCGGGCGTCACCGAAGGTGCAATCAGGCGCGCGTGATATCGAATGGCCGCTTGGGCGGGACGCAGCGCCGCCGACATGATGACGCACGCCAAAAAAACGACACATAGATGTTTCATGCGTCCTCCATGGCCATCGAGCGTTCCCGGGCCGTTCGTTCTTGGTACCTTCCTTCCAGATTAGGCCAACGACACGCGGCAGATGAACGTCGACAAAAAGTGCCCGCATTAGAGAGACGATTGTCTGCCGACGCGCCGGACATCCCGTTCTCTCGGTCTCGGCCGCAAGCGAGAAACGGAGTTGAGCAATTACATTGGCGCGACTGCCCGGAAACGGTCGAGGGAGGCATTTCACGCCTTAAAGCATATGTCAAAGACTGCCGATTTCTAGCGCCCCGTGATCGGCAGAAACGTGAATGATGCCGTGGTCCTAGCTTCAGGCGCGCTAATGTCCTACTCGTTTAACCGACTACGCGGTTGCGCGACGCAAACCCGGCTTTCCGTCCGGCCTCGACTGCGTCATTGTTTTAGCACCGGCCGAGTGCGCTGGGAGGGATCGTCATACTTCCATTTAATCGGCTTCGGATTTTTGTTGTGCTCGCGGATGTAATGCATGAGTTTGCGGTCCAGATCTTGCACGGAAGTGAAGATGCCACGGGCGATCACATCACGCTGGACGCGCGAGAACCAATTCTCCACTTGGTTAAGCCGCGACGAGTAGGTCGGCGTGAAGTGCAGACGTACGTTGGGATGCGCGTTGAGGAACTCGGCGACCCGCGGGGTCTTGTGGCTACTGACCTATAGAGATGGCATGCACGCCGTCGGGCCACTCAATTGGACGCTCGGTGAACAGCTTGGTCTTCCGCAGGGCCTCCCAATCTATGCTCACCTTTTCCTTCGTGCCGACGGATAACGGCCTGCTAGCAAAAAACATGCGAAAGTCTCAGCTCCCCCTATGGCAATCGTTGGGGCTGCTAGCGTAACGCCGGGGGCGCATGTGTTCGCCTATCATGTGCTATGCGCTCATATTAAAACTGAACCGGGTGTAGGCTCGGCGCTTGGGTCTGCAGTGTTGTCTGGGTCAGGCCAATCGATAACCCACTCCGCGAACTGTCAAGATTTCATCCTCGCCAATCTTACGACGCAGCGTATTGACGTAAACCTGTATCGCGTTGGTCCGCTCTTCATTCTTGTCGCCGTATATTCTTTGCTCGATCTCCGCCCGGCTCAACACGCGCGCCGGCTCCTCCATCAGAGCAAGCATCACCGCAAACTCCCGGGGCGTAAGGTATAACAGCTTCCCGGCGATTTTAAATTCCTGCGCAGTCGGGTCCAGCATCATGTTTCGGTGTCGAAGGACTTTCTGCTGGTGACCTTTGCGTCGCCGCAGCAGGATGTGAACTCGCGTGGACAGCTCCTCGTGATTCAAAGGCCGGGTCATATGGTCATCGGCGCCGGCGTACAGCGCGTGAATACGCTCATGGGCTTGACCGTGGTCGGTCAGCACGAGCGTGGACGCTGCCCCACCCGCTTTCCGATAGGTGATAAGCAGCTCGATGCTGTCGGCATTAGGCAGGTCCAGCGATAGGAGAACGGCGTCATACGACTCTTGCGCTAGTGCCTGCTCGGCGGTACGCCTGTCACTCTTCCAGTCAACCGTGTACCCCGCACGTCTCATCGATTCAACTATCGCCTCGGCTTCTGTGCCGTTTTGTTCAATTAATAGCAAGCGCATAGCGGAGAGCCAACGAAAACAGCAGGCGCGAACGTGCCTGTGACGTCGAACGATGAGTTCGGGGACTTGTATTTTTGCATGGGTCGGCGCATTGGCAAATTGCGGCGACAAGGTGACGACTACAAACGGAGGCTTTGCGACTCGGGAAGCGGCGCTTGAACGAGGTGAAACGATTCATCGCCCTTGGACCAACAAAAGAAAAAAGCCCGAACGCCACTGGCGTTCGGGCTTTTAAAACTGCTTCTGTCGTTCTTCTTAGAACTTGTGACGCACACCAACGATTGCGATTTCTTGGTGATTGCGACCGGCGGCATAGCCAAAGTCGGCGACCGAAGCTTGAGCCGCAGCAGAGGTGCCGTCGGTTTGGCGCTGTTGGCCGCTTGCATGCTGGTACGCGGCCTGAGCGTAGAAGTCCGTGCGCTTCGAGATCGCGTAGTCCCCGCCAATGCTCACTTGATGGTACGTCGCGTTGGTGTCGCCCTGGCCATGCGTATAGGTATAGCCAAGGCCGAGCAGCGC
>NZ_JBFUPT010000043.1:0-20924 GCF_041360715.1 Caballeronia sp. RCC_10 | reverse complement strand
GCCACACTCGCTTCCGCAGCTCAACCTCATGGCTCTAAACATTAAATTCGCTGTTGCGCTTCAACCTTGAAACCGCCTACAATTAGGACACCGTGACGGCGTATTAGCAGAATTAGAGAGCACGATGCAAAGTGACGTTGCGTGGCGGCAACAGCATTCGCCAACCCGGATCGCGTCAATGTCGCAATGTAATCAACGCATTGTCGGATTTGGCCGTAAGCAGAATTAGCGCACTCCAGTAGCGGAATTAATGAACCTCAACATGAGCCTCATCCGATCGGCGCAACTCAACGGGCACGAACCCCATACATATCTCAAGGACATCCTGACCCGCCTGCCGGCCCACAAAGCAAGCGACATCGCAACATTGCTGCCGCATAACTGGCAGCAATGTTGCGCCTGTCGAGTAATCCGTCGTTCGTCAAGACGGGTTCGCTGGCCGCTTACACTGAATCAACGACCCCGAAAGACATTGGGTTTCATGACGCCCGCAGATAAACTAAATGCCAGCATGGGTGTTGCGTTCACCGGTTGAACCCGCCGGGTCTAGGACCCCCAATTCTCGGGCGATGCTGACGCGCGACTCAATCATCCCGCGCGGCGTTTGCGCCGCCGGATCATCGGATCGATGGCGAAGGTGCTCGTCACGCCTTCGCCCGCGACTTATAGTTCTGCCGCGCGCCAACGATCCGCACAATTTCGATGATGGCCTTTCGCTTGATAATTCGATAGACCAGGATGTAATTCGGCGCTAACACCATTTCTCGCGTGCCACGGATCCTACCGATGCGGTAAAGCTCCGGATGCTCGGGCAGGGCGTCGGTCTTCGCGTCGATCTCGTCGTCCAGTTCGAGTGCCGCTGTGGGGTTGTCCTCGGCGATGTAATCAAAGATCTTGCTGCGGTCCTCGTGAGCGCGTGCGCGCCACTCCACGATCAAGACTTAGCCCCGCTGACCGCAATGCGCTTGCGCAAGCCGGCCTTTTTGTCGGCCATCTCCTTCTTCACCTGGGCGTGCGGGACATTCGGGCGCGGATCGTCCAGCGACTCATTGACCTGTTCACGGAACCACTTTTCGTAGGCGGCGGCGTTCGAATGCGTCTGCTTCATGGCCTCCGCGCGATCGGGGCGGCTCGCCCGCTCGCGTTCAGCCTCAGCGGGTCGCCACGCTTCGAGTGAAAATCGCCCATTTTCCAGTCCGAGCTCGCGTATCACTTCGAGCGCCTTAATCGGGTTGCGGAAGGCGCGCGGTCGGCGATTGTTGGACGTGACCAGCACGGCGGTGCCGGCGGTGCGCGTTTCCAGCTCGATAAAGAACTGGCCGCCGTCGGCTCGCAGCATGGCATTCAGGACCCCACCGGCCTGGGCGGCGGCGGTGGCCTGAGAGACGTCGAGGGTTTTCATCATGCACTCGTTTGTTGAGGTTGACACGATTAATAGTAACACGTTCCTCGGACGACAGTCGTGACTGGCCTAGTTTATCATAACGCCGTCTTGATTTCGGGGCTTTTCATGACCTGGCTCATCGCATCGTGGACAAGCCGCAAACGGCCAGTTCCGGCCGTTAGCTTGCACGCTAGGGCGGACGCTCAAACGTCGGCTTCATGCTTCAAGCGGACAACGGACCTTGAAGACCGCAGCGCAAACGGAGCGACCCAATAGGCATGACGGGTCTTGGCGCTTTGCGCGAAAACTTATATCTGGGCGTACTTTTTCCGAGTAGTGCGAGGCAAGCTCCCATCGAACGGCAATCAGGGATGCGCAGAACTGCGGTTGCCTACCCCACTTTCGAGGATAGCGTTGAGAGAATCCACGGATGCCGGTTTTATGAGGTGGTAGTCGAAGCCAGCTCCGAACGCGCGGGCCTTGTCGGACTGTTCGGGATATCCCGTAAGTGCAACTAGCACGAGACCTGGGTAAGTCCCTCTGTTCCGGATAGCGCGGGCTAAAGTGAAGCCATCCATGCCGGGCATTTCGACATCTATGATTGCAATGTCAGGTTTCCATGATTTCAGTAGCTCAAGGGCCTCGGCACCGGTCGACCGCGATTCAACCGAATGGCCATATGTCTCAAGGACAGCGGTGAGAGCGTCCAATCCATCGCGGCTGTCGTCGACGAGCAGCACACGTGCCGGTGCGATGACCGGTTCCACGACCTCGGGGCAAGAGGGGGCTGCAATCTGCAAGCCAAGGAGTATCGGAAGGTCGACCCTGGCGAGGCAACCCTGACCAGGGCCGGGGCTTTCAATGACGATGTCGCCGCCGTGCAGCTCGACGAGTTTCTTTACCAGCGCCAGGCCGATGCCCAGACCGCCTTCGTCCATTCTCGTCGCTAGGGGGGATTGCACAAACAGTTCGAATACATGGGGCAGCATTTCAGGCAAGATGCCGATACCGTTGTCGATTATGTTGATGACAAGGTGTCCACCTGCATCCGCCGTATTCCCGGGGCGTCGTACGTCGAATGACAGCCGTATGTCGCCACCGACCGGTGTGTACTTGGCCGCGTTCGCCAGCAGGTTGGCGATTATCTGGCACAGACGGACATGGTCGGCATGAACGTTCACTTGCTCGTCAAGGCCAGTAACAGTTAGTCGATGGCGGTGACTCTCAATGCGGTTCTGCACCGCAGCCAAGGCGTCTGTCACAACGTCACTGAGCGATATATCAGTCATCTTGATGCTGAATTTGCCGTGCTGCAGTCGAGCTACGTCAAGCAGGTCAGCAACGAAGGTCTTGAGATGCCGAATCTGACGCTGCGCAACTTCAAGCATTTTCAAAGCACGGTCATTGCCAGGGCAGAAGGCGACGGTCGCCTGGACCGCATTTTCTATGGGCGCAAGCGGGTTACGGAGTTCGTGCGCAATTAGGGCCACCAACTCACCCCAGGGTTGGCGTTCGTGTTTCTGGAGGTCGCGCGCGGCCATGGTAAGCGAAGCACCCGCGAATATGGCCAAGTTTGCCAGTAGCCTGACATCCTCTTGCTGGAACAGGTGGGCCTCCGAGTGCGACATGGCCCAGATGGCGCCGAATTGAACATCGTCGGTCACAATTGGTACGACGAGGCATTCGGCGACGGGCTCCGGGGCGTCCCGCAGTGATGAAAAGTACTTTTGTGGTTCGAGGAAGAGTTGTGGTACCTATATCGAGGGCGCGGCCACAAGGGCATTGGCTCCATGCGGTTGCTTTGCCCTGCAATGTCGCAGACGCTCCGCTCACAGCCAGCCATCGGAACAGCCGTTGCCCTTCAGAGGCTTGCTCAACGAGGCTGATGCCCGCACTGCCGGCGTGACAGAGTTCGCGCGCTGCGTCGGCAATTGTCTGAAGGAACACATTCACGGGCCCCGCTTGCCCCCTAGCCAGACGCAGAAAAACGACATTTTCCTGTTCGAAGTCTGGCCCGCGCGAAAGGCGCTGGTCCAGTTCAAGCGTTCCAATTCCGCTTGGTTGCACGGCACCGTTGAAGATGCCAAGTGGCGGCGAAGCAGCGTTGCCGCGCCTAATGCCGACGCGAAGCTGTTGACCGGCTAGCTTGACCGACTGGATCTCCATGGCATGCACAGGTTTAGAAACGGGTTGCATTGCATATCCAAATAAAAGTATTGCGGAACGCTGCACGATGGCGCCGGCGTTCCAGAGGATCTCGCCAAGCTACTGTTTCTCTTCTAAAAGTTCCTTGACCTTGTCGACGACTGTGCGGCGCGTCTGCAGATGGCGTGAGAGAGTCGATCGATTTAGCTGCCCCGGCGCTCAGGCTGTCAGCTCATTAGCGTCATGCACGGCGCATTTAAGGCGCAATGTGCCGCGCACTACTGAACGTTCGATGCTCTCGCAATCAGCCGGGCCCTTGTACTGGAAGCCGTGCGGTGGAGGGAAAAGGCCCTCCGCCGACCGCCGCGACGTTTCCGTCCTGGCGTGGCAGCTCGTTCTGTCAGACGTATTTGATTTTAGCGTCGGCAGGTTTGTCGCAACCCTCTCGTTGCGGGAGGGTCGGTATAAGGGGCAGAACGATCGATCGACTACGGCAGCGGAAGGAAGCGCTCATCGTCACTGCCTGCCGATGCATATGTGGCACGGAGTGCGGGCCTCCTTCCAACTCGCCAGCCAAACCATGAAAGAAGTCGACGTCTGAGTGTCCATCCGAGCTCATGGACAAGATAACCGAAGAAAGTTTAGGACTCTTGCCTTAGACAACTCTTCCCATGGGCGTGCCATTCCAAGCAGACGCTGCGCTTCAGAAAGCCGAGATAGGGAGCGCGGCCCTCGGATTGGCCCGGGCACACGTGAATGCCACACCTACCTAATGGGCCTATTTACGACTGTCCGTAAGTCGCGAGCTGGTCGGAGCAGCGGGATTCCTCGTGAAGCTCGGGCCGGGAGGCCGTTGCACGCCGACTGCGGCGAGCTATCCCAGCCGTTCTCTTCGCTGCGGACTCGGGACCGTCAGTAATTGCAATCTGCCTGAATCGCATCAGAATTTTTGCCCGAAGTTGATGGTCGGACCGGGAAAGATGATTGAAATTCCTGACATTGCGTTTGAGGTCGTAACCGCGTTGACGCAATGATTCAAACAGCGTCCCTGGGCCTGTGGGGCATAGACGCCCGGTGACATGGACGGGCGCTGCAAGAGGAGCTATAGCCGGCCGGCCAGGCCCGCTCGTTGCTAGCACCGTCGCGGCGCCCCGCTGGGCCACGCACCGTACCATTACTCCGGAGAGGAGAAGAATGCAACATCCCCTTGAGTCTGCCCGCACCCTGGAGATCCAGGCAATCGACCTGGAAGGACAGACGCTGCGTGTCGGTATCCGGCACGGCAGCAGCGATCATCCGCCTCTTGTCATCTTTAATGGAATCGGCGCAAATCTCGAACTGCTTGCGCCGTTCATCGACGAGCTGCAAGACGTGAGCGTCATCATCTTCGACGTCCCGGGAGTCGGTGGATCACCGGCCCCTCAGCTCCCGTATCGGTTCTCGACGCTCGCGACGCTCACCGACAAGTTACTCTCGCGGCTTGGCTTCGACGGACCGGTCGATGCGCTGGGCGTTTCGTGGGGTGGTGCTCTCGCGCAGCAATTTGCACAGATGCATCCAGTGCGCTGCCGTCGGCTGGTCCTTGCGGCTACCTCGCCGGGCGTCATCATGGTACCGTCAAAACTATCAGTGTTCGCGCAGCTCATGGTTCCACGTCGCTATTCGGATCCAGCATATCTAGCGGAGATCGGTGGCGATATATACGGCGGCGCTTACAGACGTAATCCGGAGCTGCTTGAGGAACATCGTCGACATATCCAGGCGCCGAAGGGACATGGATACTTCTATCAGTTACTCGCTATGTGGGGTTGGAGCAGCTTGCCTTGGCTCCGCACCCTGCCCCAGACGACGCTGGTCATCCACGGTGACGACGACCCGATCGTTCCCCTGATCAACGCTGAAATCCTCGCGGCGCGCATCCGTCACGCGACGCTTCATGTAATCGACGACGGGCATTTATTCCTCGTCTCCCGAGCAAAGGAAGTCGCCGTCACGGTGCACAGCTTCCTCTGTGGTGACTTGGTCGAACCGGAAATCCAGATGGAGGACCGATCGCTCGAATATGAAGCCCAATAGCTTTCTACAGCGCTTGAGCATGTGGAAGATGCCCGGAGGCGCACTACGACAGGTCTAACTGTTACCATGCAGTTTGGCCTCCGTAGACGTAACTGGATGAATGCAATGGTGGTGTTCCTGTTCCCCATCGAAACCCGAAGGTAAGAACGCGTCCGGAGTAGGCAGGGAGTGCCAATGCTTGCTTCCTTCTTCCCGCACGCGCTCGCCGCCGTTTCTGGCATGCTTGCACGGCGCGCAAAGGGCGATTTTCTCGCAGCGCGCTTCGAACGACAGATAGAAAGCGCGACTGAGGACGAGATCGAGACGGCGTTTTTGGCCGCCAGGAGACTTGGTAGGCCCTAGGCTGTTTGTATTTACCGAATCGATCGACCGCAGCGGGTATCCAAAGCTCAACGTTTAGCAGCAGTTGGCGTCCGAGAACGCCAACTACCAGGAGGGGCGGGCGCGTCTATTTGCCACTCACGGGTGGAGAGGGCCTCTCGCCGGAACTCCGATTGGAATATCGGCTATTTTGAGAAAGAAGTGGGTAACGGCTTCAGCGAGCATGCGAGTTGAATGCAAAGAGGTCGAGTTTGCCAGCGATAAGAAGACAGCGCCGTTCGCATGGTTGCGAAGCGCGTAGCCACGAGCCTTGCGCTTGGCGGCCTGAAACAAGCCGTTGATGGCTTCGATGAAGCCGTTGGTCTGTCGGAAGTGCAGTGAGGATATAGATCCTGTTCGGTCCGGTTCGATCGCCGCCGGAGCTGATACTGGACATCGGTTGCCCTAAGATCAATCGAGTACTGCTTTGGGTGTAAGTGTTTGCTTTGGACGTGCCGATGCAGGGCGTCGCGACTGTCGAATCCGCGCAGCGTGGCCGACGGCGCTACGTGCTCCGGTAAAAATCGGCCAGAGCGGTGCGTGTAATTGCGGCTGAAGCAAGTCAGCGTTGTCGGTCAGCCGGTCCCACCATGGAAGCCAACTAATACGAACAGCAGCGACTTGAGAAGACTGTATGCCAGGAGGCTGACGAGAACAGCGCCGAGCAGAACCGAAATGGCGTTGGTCAGGGACTCGCCGAGTGTCGTCTTCGCGCTCGCTTTGCCAGTATGACCGGGCACGGTTATCGGTTGTGTCGCGATAAGAGAAGTGAGGCGCGCGCATTCCGGCATGAATAGGAATGCTTACATGATCAGCGAATAGAATTGCTCTGCCGCAGTTTTTATATCGCGCTTTTCCTGCATTTGCCCTTTGCGAATCATGTGCATCAGCTCGATGCCAGACAGAATGATGCGAGCGCACCGGAAACTCTTGAAGCCCATCATCGGCTTGACGATGCGTTTGACGGCTCGGTGATCCTGCTCGACGATATTGTTCAGATACTTGTTCTGCCGAATCCTGATCGGCGTCTCGCGCTCGGTGTTGAGCGTTTCGAGCGCGGTCAGATTGGCGCCACTCTTGTCCACAGTGACAGTTTCGGGCTCGCCGTTCTGGGCAATCGCCTTCTCGAAATACCGGCGCGCAGCAGCCTTGTCACGATGGGCGCGCAACTGGAAATCGACGGTGTTGCCTTCCTTGTCGACGGCCCGATACAGGTATTTCCAGTGGCCTTTGACCTTGACACAGGTCTCGTCCATGCGCCAGCTCCTGCCGACCGGGCGCTTGATTCGCCGAAATGCCTTTTCGAACGAGGGTACGAGCTTGATGACCCACCGGTGAACGCTCGAGTGATCGACCTCAATTCCCCGCTCGGCCATCATTTCTTCGAGGTTGCGCAGGCTCAGCGAGTACGACACACCAGCGAACACACAGCAGAATCACGTCCAGCGGATAGTGCAAGCGCTTGAGAACCTTGCCGATCCCCGCAGGAGACGTCGCACGCGATGAATCCTTCGTTTTGCCCATCTCGTTCGTGATCCGTGAGGGAATGCGAATTCTAGCGCACCGCGTTAGCGCGACAGAACCCATTAGATTGCTGGTTTGCGGCGCGGCAATCCTGCTTGGTATGCCGGGCGCCCTGACGCGTCTCCTGCCGCACGTCCCGGCCGGCCCGCCGCTCCTGCGCCTGCTGTGTTGCCGAAGATGGGTCGGGCAACAGCCCGATAAGAAGCGCGCCGGTCAATGCGAGAACTCCGCGGTGTGGTACACGCAGGATTCGTCTCCATGATGACTGCGGTTGTTTGAGGATCGGTCGAAAACGGTGAAGCAGGAGCCCGGTTCATGTGTGCGCCGCGCGTTCGCCCCGGCCCACGTCGAGCCACGCATCGACCGCACTGCCCAGTGTGGGATGAAAACACTCGTCGGGAAAGATGGACGTGAGTTCAAAGCGCCGTAGCTTGTCGCGGACGGGGTCCTTCATTTCGGCGAAATGCAGCTCGATGCCGCGCTCCTTCAAGGCCCGATGCAGGTCGCCGAGCATGTCGGCGGACGTGACGTCGACACTTGTTACCGGCTCGGCGGCGACCACGACGCGCTTCACAGGCGCGGGCGCTTGCGCCGTGGCCTCGATCACACGCTGCTGGAACAGCTCCGCGTTCGCGAAGAAGAGCGGCGCATCCCACCGGAAGAGCAGCAGTCCGGCTATTTGCGCGGCGTGCGGATAGCGCTTCGTGTCGTGATAACCGCGCAGGCCATCGACGCGGCCGAGCACGGCGTAGTGCGGACGCCATCCGTCCCATAGGAACTCGATAACCGCGATCACCACCGCGATGAAGATGCCGGGAATAGCGCCGAAAACCGCCACGCCGACAAAGCAGCAAATCGACAGCCAGAACTCCCATTGCTGGATGCGATAGATGCGCTTCAGGTCTCTGAACTCGAAAAGTCCGATCGCGGCCGCGATGACAACCGCGGCGAGCGCACTACTTGGTAGGTGGCGTAGTAGATTGGGTCCCGCAAGCAGGACAGCCGCGACCGCGATTGCGCCAACGATGCCCGTCACCTGCGTTCGAGCGCCCGCAGCTTCCGCAACGGGTGTGCGCGACGAACTGCTGCTGATCGGAAAACCTTGAAAGAGCCCAGTCGCGATATTGGCGACGCCCAGGCCGATCATCTCCTGATTTGGATCGACGCGTGTGTGCGTACGTATTGCGAACGTGCGTGAAAGGACGCTCGTATCCGCGAAGGCGATTAGCGCCACCGCGAAACCGCCGGCGACGATCCTTGCGATGTCGGCACCGCTCATCCAAGGCAGTGTGAAGGCGGGCAGGCCTTGTGGGATCGTCCCTAGTACCTTGACACCCACGCGGTCTAGATCGAACGCAACCACGCAGAGAGTCGAGATCACGACCGCAATCAAGATACCCGGCACCTTGTCAAAGCGCTTGAGCAGCAAGATCAGCACGAGACTGCCGACTCCCACAGCGAAGCTATACCAGTTTGACTTGCCGGTGGCGATTGCCTCGAAAAGACTCACCATATCGCGCAGTGGCCCCTTATCCTCGAAAGAGATCGCGAACAGCTTAGGCAACTGGCTGATAAGGACTGTCAGCGCGATGCCATTCATATATCCGTAACGAATGGGTTTGGACAGCAACTCGGTGACAAAGCCAAGTTTCAGAACACCGAAGACGACGCACACGAGGCCCGATATGATCGCCATCATGCTTGCGGCGGTGATGGCGCGCCAAGGATCGCCGGACGCGCTCAAGACGACAACCGCCAGGATTGGTGCCGCGAGCGCCGAATCCGGGCCGAGAACGAGAATCCTGCTTGGGCCAAAGATCGCGTACGCGAGAAGCGGGACGATGGTCGCATACAAGCCGCACACGCCCGGCACACCCGAAGCTTCCGCATAGGCCACGCCAACTGGAACCAGCATCGTCGTTAGCACTAGACCCGCGACGATGTCGTTTCGGAGCCAACCCGCGTGATAACTTTCAAGCATGGCGACGCCGGGCAAGTAGCGTAGCCATCTGGCCGCTGGCTTATCAATTACCGGGCGTCGGTCAATGCGTTTTTGGGGCGACATAGTTCAGGGGCAAACTGTTTATTTCAGAAGTTGTGCAGACGAAGGAAGTAACGCCGCCTCAACGGTGGAGGAGCCCGCCGCAGATGGCAGCCGTAGCGCAATAGGATCGCTCGCACGCCCTTAGCATCTAGCGGCAGAGACAATCGGCATCCGATTCAATTTGGCGTCGCCATGTCCTCTGCCGACGGCGTCACGAATCCAGTCACGGTGCCGTAACCGCTCCGATGCCGCAGCGCAATTGAGGCATTAGGGGACGCACTCACTCATTCAACCGCGACACCTTTGTGCCTTGGAGCGACGCGTCGGCCATTAGGCCTGCATTCGTTAGGACGATCGCCTGAACGGGTTTCACGGCAGTAGTTGTGTCAACGAGGCCGTTAGCGCCCATCCTGACCAGCGCGACCGATGCATCCGCACCGGCCGACCATCCGTCAGACTCCCGAAATCTGTCGAGTGCATCTTGTGTTAGGAATAGGAAGATAAGTGCCTTCGACTGGGCGCCAGCCTGCAGCCCGAGCGAGCCCGACGTGGTGCTGTAGTACCCGACGGAATTGCCACCGACGCGTAAGGCGCCCTTGCCATGTTCGACGCCGACGACGAAGCCTGCCTGAATGACCGACGGGAACACCAATACGCCGCGTGACTTTGCCACCAGTTCACGTGACCCTGATACCGTCGAGTACAGACGCTGGATCGTGCCGTCGATGTCCGCGTCGATGGACCGGCGCTGATCGGCGGCGCCTGCGGCCTTTTCGTTCCCTGCGTTTCTGTTGGCGGTGCACCCTGCGAGCATCAGGCCCGGTAGTGTCAGAACGGTTGCCGACTTTTGCAGGAAGGTTCGTCTTTGCATCATTGTTCTCCCGACATCGAAGCGAGCATTAACAGCGAAAGCCACCGTGACCGCTGCGCGAAACAGCGACGCACAGTGGACCCACATACTCCAGAGGCTCAACATTCCTCCTGTATCGCAGCTTCGCCTGAATCGGCAACGCTCTGGGCGACGATGCGATCGATGGAACTGGTGAAGATATGGATAGCAGCAGCGATGCACCATCTACAGGGGTGCACGGCGGAGAAGGCCACGCCCTCCTATCGGATCGCGAATGACGCTTGAAACGCCGGGAGTCCATCCACGCGGTCGGCAACCGCAGTTATAGCCTCTGGCACGTTTATGGCGCCGAGCCCGGACGCCTGCGATGAACCTCCCTCGGGCCGATTGCTCATGACGACGTCTCCCTCCATTGAGGCTTCACGACACGTCAATGCGATTGCACGACGTAGCACCGTGCAAGTCTGTCGGCAGCTAAATGACTGTCACTGCGGCTTTGTATGACCCTCGCAGAGCGGTAGACACACAGGGTCAATACCAGACGCTCACGTGTCCTAGTTTGTCAAAGCAGCGTTGTTGCGCACGCTTGTCGAGGAATGTTCGAACACGCGCTGTCGTTCAGGTACCACAATTGCCCGCCTTTTGATGACTGATCGACCTGCTGAACAGTAGCCCATTACGGCCTCGTACTGGTCTCGCCGATAACGCTTGTATCGCCAGAAAAAATCGTCGCCGGGGAGTCCATTATCCAGCGCCATTAAGACGCCATAATCCACCATACTGAGATCGCAAATGGTGGCTGCGGCTCTCTCCAAAACTTCATATCGGTCCGCTAGAGGAAACTTCGGATCAAAAACATCGTGCAGCAGTCTGTATGAGACAAGCCTTCTTGAAGTCGCCGCAGCTAGCAACATGCTAACTAAACGCGAAATGGCTTCTGCTTTCATGCAAGGCTCCTTCGCTAAAACGAGATGTATCCCGCCAGCGGCTAATATGACGGTTCAGTGAATCCGAGTTCACGAAAACGACGGAGTGCAAAAGCCAATACAGGAATCTCTCACGACAACGTCGCAGAAACGCGCTCCTGCTAAGCAAGCCTCGCATGCGACTAGTGGATGTCTCGTCGCGCAAGGGCGAGTCGCATCGGTAGCCCAATGTCTCGCAGATGCGGACAAAATATGCGCCGCAACCACTCTAAGGTTCATAAGTAAAACTACGGAATAGGACTCCTATGATCAACGTTGGACACGGCAATGCCCAACGGTTTTCGCCCTAGAGGTCCGCGGTATGCAAGCCGCGCATTGATTGAATGCTAGCAAACGCTTTACAGTTCCGCCAATTTATTTGTGGCGATTACATCGAGTAGATAGACGGCCGTTTCGCTGATTTACTGAACGACTTACCTAGTGTTATCTGCGCGTCCGCGTTTGACTTATTGGGGCAAGCGGCGTATCGGTTTATCCCGTGTGCGGGAGAGTATCGGCTTTCTTGGAAACGCAATCACTCCGCGGTACGCGAGGAACGCTCCATCCCTCGCTACAACATCCATGATCGGCGATTCGTGTCCTCGTCAAGGATTACTCGATGCCGAAAAGGAACTTTCAGAGCCCTACGGTCGCAAGACGGGTCCTCGCTGTCCGAATGTTCGAGGACGGAGCAACGGATCAAGCAGTGGCGAATGCAGTTGGGTTGTCGAGGCCCACGGTGCGCCGATATAGAGCGCTTTATCGTAGTGGCGGCCTGGAGGCTTTAGTTCGGCTAAGCGTAGGGGGACGTGGATCCACCCTTGGCGAGGAAGGCATGATGTGGCTCGAGGGCGCACTGCGCGACTCAGCGAGGAACTACGGATTCGAGGGCGATGCTTGGACGAATTCCCGCGTGAGAGCGTTGATCCAACAGAAGTATGGCGTTCGATTTTCACGCGTGTACATATGGCAGTTAGCCACCAATCTAGGACTGGGACATGTGTTGTCAAAGTCGCGCCGATAACGTATTTGTTTCCTTGACGAGATGGTCGCTTCGGATCGCCAAAATTGTGTCCCAGGCTGCGTAGCGTGCGATTACTTCAATCCGTTAGACGGCTAGCATACTGATGAGAACATCGTCGTTCAATCCCATCACTCTAAGCTTAAGACGGCTAAGATGCGGCGCTGAACGCAACATGGCATTAGATGCGTTCGGAGGTAGGTGGATGGGTCAAACCACAAGCAGCCGACGCGCGGGAGCAGGCCTAGGCGAATCGGAAAACGATGTGAGCTAGCGCAACGAGCTTTGAGTACCCGTTTGCGACGATCGCTAGAAGCTGACGGCGAAACCGAACGACACGCCGTGCACGTTGTGGCCAAATACATAACGCACCATCGCGCGTGTGCGTGTGACGACGACCGGATACCGACTGCTGTCGAGTTCCAGGCCCACGCCGAGAGAGGTGAGATCGTTGAAGCCGAGCACGCCGGCACTGTCGCCGAAGTAATGCGAGTATGCGGTTTCGAGCACGTAGCGCACGGGCCGGTCGAGCGCGGCGAACCGCGTTGGGGCACGCCACCGCGCCCAAAGGCTAAATTGCTGCGCGGTTGCGGAGCCCTGCACGGCTGCGGAAGAACTGCCGAAGCTGCGCAGATAGATATCGGTGGCGCGCAATTCGAGATCGATCTCGTAGTGCTCGCGATAGTGCTGCAGATCGAGCATCAGCGATCCGCCGAGACCATACGCGTTAAGCGCGCCGTCTTCGAGGAACTGGAGATTGGTATTGGCTGCGTGATTGAACACCGTTTGCGCGACGCGTAGATCGCTTGCGACGCGGCCCAGCATGCCGTTAAAAATCGGCCGGATTGCGAGCTCGTCGGTAATACGGAAATCCCAGCCGACGCCGATCGTCGTACTAACCGTGTTCCATTTCGCCGGCACGGGGCGTTCTTGCCCGCCATCGCTGGCAAGGAAGGTAGGATCGTAGCGGCTATACGCGACGGTGCCTTCGAGGTAGAGCGGAAACGACCTGCTTAGGGTGAAGCCGCCGCCAAGCTGGGTTTGCCCGAAGCCCGGATTGCCGCTTGCCCCGCTGTTGATCGAAAGCGAGCTTGTCGTGACACCGGCACCGCCGTGTACGACATGACCGCGAGCACGGCGTTCGCGTAGTTCTTCACGTTCGCGCCGACGACGGCGCGATCTGCCGCCACCTGCGCGTGCACGATCTCGGGCGCCGCGCCGAGCAAAAAGGCGAGCGTCGATAAGATACGCAACCGGCTCGGGAAGACGGTCGGCTTTCGCATGTGCGGCTTGAACGTTGGAACTGCGGATTAAATCGTACGTTAGCTGCTCTACAACGCGTTGCCCGATCTAGCGGTGACACGCTGAGAATGTAGCTGACGGATTAATGCAAACCAAGCCCGGCGCCGCGGCTCTGTTCACGCGTCTCTTTGGGATTTCCTACAATGAACGTATCTCGTGCCGCGCGTCAAGGAGATACGCATGGAAGTGCACGAGCCGCGCGCGGCCGCCCACCACATAGGCGTTTTCGTCTGGCTCGCCGAACGTCACTTTATGATTCACGGACCGATCTACGACGCGCGGCCCGATTTGCGCTACGGCGCGTTGGCACTCGGCATCGGTATCGTAATCTTCGTCATCGCGCCGAAATGTCTCAGAGCGGGAATCCGCATAACGAGACGGGTCGACATAAACCGCGCGTTCGTGTATCGCTTGGAATCAGTGCAGCATTCAATCTCGATGGAGAACTCCGCGATGGGTGAACTCTGGCTGGGCAATGTCGACGCGTCGGCGACCGACGACGACATCCGGGATTTTCTCTGCCGCTACGGCTTCGCGCCGTACGACTCTATCAAGCGCGCGACAGGCACCGGCGCGCGCCCGGCCGCGGTCGTGACGTTCGATTCGGTCGATGCGAACGTGCTTCGCGCGTTGCAGCCGCGCGTTCACAACATGTTCTGGAAAAACCGCACGCTCGTCGTGCAGGTCGTGCCCGAGCGGAATGAAACTTGACGGCGCGTTCGCGTCCGTCAGCACGCCCCGCCCTCGGCACGGAGTTTTCAAACGATCAACTAGGTGAAGCGATGAAAGACGACAAGGACGACGGCGAATTGGGCGAAGCGCGCGAAGGCGCGGGCGTGGAGGCACGCCTTTCTCGCAAGCAGTATGAGAAGGAACTCGCGCGCCTGCATGTTGAACTCGTGAAACTGCAGGAATGGGCCGTGCATATGGGCGCGAAGATTTGCGTCGTCTTTGAGGGACGCGACGGCGCAGGAAAGGGCGGCACAATCAAAGCGATCACCGAGCGCGTGAGTCCGCGCGTGTTCCGCGTGATTGCGCTGCCCGCGCCGACCGAGCGTGAAAAGACCCAGATGTACGTACAGCGCTATCTGCCGCATCTGCCTGCGGCTGGCGAGATCACGCTCTTCGACCGTAGCTGGTACAACCGCGCCGGCGTCGAGCGCGTGATGGGCTTTTGCACCGACCAGCAAGCGCGTGAATTTCTAAAGGGCGTGCCGCTCGTCGAGCAGGCGATCATCCATTCAGGCGTGATCCTGCTTAAGTACTGGCTCGAAGTAGGAATGGACGAACAAACGCGGCGGCTAGAGCAGCGCCTTCACGACGAACGCAAGATCTGGAAGTTGTCACCGATGGATCTGCGTTCCTACAGCCGCTGGTACGACTATTCGCGCGCCCGCGACGACATGTTCGAAGCGACGGATACGGACAGCGCGCCGTGGTACGTCGTGCGTTCCGACGAGAAGCGCCGCGCACGCCTGAACCTCATCAGCCACTTGCTGAAGAGCATTCCATACACAGCCGTCCCGCGCGATAAAGTGAAGCTGCCAAAGCGCCAAAAACCGGAGAGCTATCGTGAGAGCGAGCGGCTTCTGCGCTACGTGCCCGAGCGCTTCTAAGCGCCGTCGGTGGGTAACGTACGGATGATCGCGCGATTCCGAACGCTGAATGTGATCCATTTCCACCCCGAGTCGGCATTGCTGTGCAGCCCAAGCAACGACAACAAAGAATCGACATCTCTTGCGGACACGAATGCCGCTTGAGGCACTGCTACCCGTTCGTTGCCCAATCTCTGCATCAGAGAGTCGAGACAATTTGTGACCACGGTGCGGCTGCGGCCATCGTCCCGCTCGATAACGGAGCATTCGAAAGCCAATAGAACGAAGACATCCGTGTAGCGGTAACGAACCCGAAGTTGATCTTCTTTATCTTCGAATTCAATAAGCACAACACCCCCTTCGGTACCAACTCCCTCCGGTGTTGGATCGAAGCCGAGTCGGTCAACGTTACCTAGGGAAGGGCGGAGAATTCGTTTGTGGATGTTCCACGATTGCGTCGCGGAATTCGTGGCCACCGATTTAACCTGGGTCTTCTTCTTCGTGACGCAACTAATCGTCTTCGCATTCGCCGTCTTCCGAGGCTCACGTGAGTTTGGCGACAGCAGGAGGGTCTTCAAAGACCGACGGTCGACCATTAGCTGTTCGAAAAGTCAGCGTGCGTAAGTCTAATGGTAGTCGTCGGCTGCGCCGACAACTTACGCCGGGCGACCGCTTCGATGCGCGCGAACCCGTCCCCGAACACTCTCACCGTTCGCGCATCGTCCGCGTCGGGCGGTAGCCAGAAGAACACCTCCAAGCACTTACGCGCGGTTTGCCCACGCCAATCGAGGACACAGCTTAGCGTCTATCTATCTGCGGAGATCTGCGCTTCTGGTACAAGCACTTTTCATGAGCGGTCTTGATGTGACGGAATGAAGGGGGACCGGCGCGAGGCCGATAGGTCACCAGTCTACCCGGTGTTTTTCTTCGGTTTCCTGATGGCGCCGATCGTCGTCTACATGCAGGTAGACGCTGGTTGTCGTCAACGAAGCATGTCCGAGGTTGTCGCGCACCGTGCGGAGGTCCACCTTTCGGTCGGCCATGTGCGAGCCGGCGCTGTGGCGGAGCCAATGCGCAGACGCCTTCTCGAGGAGATCGGCTCGCGCGCTTTCATCGGCATCTCGTTCGCGCAGGCGGGCCGCAGCGCCCGAAAATACGCTTTTCACGACGGCGTGAAGCGCAGCGCGCGTGAGCGGCGCGCAGGTCTCGGTGCCTTCGTTGGATGCCGTTGCGCCGATTGGCAGAACCAGCGGCGTGTCTTCGCTGGGCGACGGCAGGGCGCTGAGTCCAAGGTACTGCCGATAGCGCGAGAGTTCCATCATCATCTCGCGCGTGGCCGGCACCAGGCGTTGTTTGTCGCCCTTGCCGTGGATAGTAAGCCACCACCGCAGCGCGCCGTCGGCGTCCCGTCGCACGAAGAATTGACCCATGGTATTGGCGCCGACTTCCGCGATCCGCAGTCCACCAAGATAGAGCAGCGTCAACAGCCATCGAGCTCGGTACGCATGAGCTTTTTCGCGATCCGTTTGCTTGGGCATTGTCGCAATGAAGTCCTTTACCTGCTGCCAAACGCTCGGCTCCAGATAACGCGTGATGCGCGGCGCGGCATGTCGGGTGCGCTGGCGGGAGAGCGACAACGGGTTGCCAGCCAGATAGCCGGCTTGGACCAGCCACGAGAACATCGCGTTAAGGATTACGGTCGCCTGGCGTTGACTGGATGGCGACAGCGGGCCGTAGAACGGTCGCCAGCGCGCATCGCTGCGCGGATGCTTGCGACCGCCACCGGAAACCCACGTCGTCGCGGGCTGTGGGTCAGCAAGGAATTGCTGATAACGCAAGCAGTCTTCATGCGTCAAGGAAGAGAGGGGTTTGCCTAGCACAACGACCGACCAAAGCAGGAGCCGCTCGGCCTCCTTGCGATAGTTCTCGAAGGTGGTCTTGGTATTGACAAAGCGGGAGAGCCAGGCGCGGATAGCATTGAGATCATTGTCCGCCGCAATCTGCGCACGCCCGATCACCGCGCGGTTCGAGCCCGCCGAGCCGTCTCGATCGGGCGGGATGACGAGCGTTTCGAGCGGTATCGGCTGCAGCGCGGGCGACAGAAGGGTAGCAGACGTCGTTGAGTTCACATTGATTTTCCGAGCCAATCATCGATCGCCAATTAACATTATAGCATTAATGTCAAATACAAGGTCTTTGCAGGTTGGGAAACTAATCCTATACGTTGTATTATTTGCGCCAACCTCGCTCCGACCGCACACCATGTCCAACCTGCTCTCTGATGAAGCCCGTCTCGCGGCCGACATCGACCGCCTGAAAGCGGAGTTTCCGAAGACCCGCGAGCTCTACCGCGAGGTGTGTGCGCTGCTGTTCTTCCGCTTCGGGGTCGCCCCGACCGCCAATCGACTTTATAACCTGGTCCGACGCGGCACGATGAGCACGCCGGCCTCGGTGTTGAGCGAGTTCTGGGCGGAACTGCGCGAGAAGAGCCGCGTGCGCATCGAACATCCGGACCTGCCGAAGGACCTCAGCGAGGTGGCAGGCGAGTTGATCGGGACCTTGTGGACGCGCGCGACGACGTCCGCCCATGCCGAGCTGTCCGCGCTGCGCGACGAGGTCGAAGCCGAGCGCGTGCAGTCCGAGCAGAAGCTGGTCGCGGCGCGGGAGGAGTTGGGTCGGACTGAGACGGCACTCGAGCAGCGCACTGCGGCGTTACTCGCGGCCCAGGTCGAAATCCGTGAACTGGAGCGGACGCGGGCCGAGGAAGCCGCGACCCGCAAAGCCTCTGAAGCGGAGATCAGGCGTCTGCGCGAAGAGGCGGTTACGCGCGAGCGAGAGCTGGAGACGGTACGCAACATCTTCTCTCACGATCTTGAAAAGCTTCGGGAGACGGCAGAGCGTGCCGAGGAGCGCTTGCGCGCGTCCGAGAAGCGAGCGCTGTTGGAGATCGATCGCGAACGCAGCGCGGTGCTCAAGGCGCAGAAGGAATTGGCGGAGGCAGCCAAACGCGCCGATAAGCGAGAGGCCGAGCATCGGCGCGCAGTTGAGGCGCTGCAGGAGCAGCACGGCGATGCCCGTCATCAAACCGGCGTGCTGCAAGGCAAGCTCGCCGCGCTCGAAGCGGCGCACGAGTCACTGCAACAGCAGTGGAAGTCGCTGCGCGCGACGATGCGCCCCCCGGCGCGGCGCGTGCCTGCAGCCGAGTCCAGCCCGCCAGTCAGGCGGGCAGGTCGAAAAGTAGTCGTTGGCAAGATCTCGAAAGTGAAAAGTCGCGCATAAATGACGACCGCCTGTCACCAGCGTGCGGCGCAGTCTGCGGCCGGTGTGTCGTTCGGCCCGCGCCGACGGTCAAAGGAGCAAACAGATGAGAAGATCGGCAGAAAATAAATTGCGGGTTGTCGCGGTGCGCATTGATCCCGTCATCGAACAGCGGTTGCGCGTGCTCGCAGAGGTCACGGGGCATAAACAGTCGTTTTTTCTGCAGCGAATGATCGAAGAAGGCATCGACGCGATGGAAGAGATCTGGCTACCGCCGGACACGCTGGCTAAGGTTCGAAATGGCGATTTAGCAGAGATGCTCGCTGCACACCGCACGACGTCGGATCTGTTCGACGTCGATACCACCGATGCCGCCTCGTAGAAGGTGCGCTTAGCGGTTCATAGCAGTACTGCTTGTTGCAACAGATCGAGCGCTTTCAATTCGTCCAAGTGACCTGTGCGTGCTTTTCCGGCGAGCGTTTTAAGCAGCGCTTCTGCAATCGGCGCAATCCCATCGAGACCCTCCAAGCTCGTTTCGAAAAGCGATGTGGACGGTGCGGCGGTTTGCTGCGACGTTGGAGGCGCCGCCGGTGATGCCACGGCTGCAGCAACGACCACTTGGCCTGCGGCCGGTTCAACGGACGGTTCGGCCGACGCGGCGACGGCATCGTGGACCTCTCCGTGCGGGCCGCTTATTAGCCGATCGTTCTCGCTCAACGCATTAGCCGCCCACGCCGCGACTTGCTCGTCACTGGGAATACTCGTCAGTGTACTGTCCGTCTCTTCCGGGGAGCGGCTTCGCTGTGCGCTCCGTCGTTCCCCACGGCCGCTGAAGGTGCGGGTGCTTGACCACGCCCTTGAGCGCGCGATGTCGGTGCGAGCAGCAGGGTCACCGACTCTGGAATCTCGGCTTCGGACCGCGGTGCATCTAGCCAGCCTCGAGGCAAACCAAGCCGCTCGGTGAAACGCTCTGCTTCGGCGTCATCCATCCGCTTTTTGCCGTGCAGTCGATGTGCCATATTCGAGCCGCTCAGGCCCATGACGGCCCCAAGCTTGACTTTGGAACCGTTGCGGGCGGTAAGAACCTGAAGATTGGCTCGTCTGATGCGCTCAACCCCGGCGGCGCCGTCGGAGCGAACATGTCCCTGCCCGGCCGCTTGTCGCGATCGTTCCGCTTGGGTGGATTTCCAGTTGCTGGAGCCTGACCGCTTGCTTGTTTCGCAACCGATATCCCGCATTTCCTCCGCGGGTTTGACTCATAGTGAGCTCCGGTGCAATGCGTAAATTAATGACGATTCAATTATATCGGCCAGTGACCGTATTGAACGCTCGTCGCTGATAGCATTGAAGGACGCTGCACATTGACGCTTCTCGCACGGTCGCGCGCCGGGTCCTTACTTGTCGCCTTTAGCCAATGAGATGAACTCGCGCGATCGCCGTTAGTAAGCGGTCGTTTGCGTCAGTGGTGGGAGACGCCCGATGAGAGCGGGGAGGCGAGCCCGCTCTTAGCAAAGCGCTTGAGTCTTTCTCGCGCACCAAGATGGACGTACCGCGGTGCGGCGGCTGGTTGGCGATCGGCCTCCTGCAACACCGCCTCAAATGACGGCACGTCGGCTGGATCGAGCGCCCATATCCGCTCGATCTCAGCCCGCTCCAACCCGCGCTCTAAAGCCGCTTCGGCGCGCGCATAAACCATTATGTCCGTCTCGCCATACCCCGCATCTTGCACAAAAAACATGACGTAGACCAGTTGGATGAGCTCGTTAAACAGATACGCCGATCCGGCGCCGGCGCGACAGGGGCGAAGGTTAAATGATTCGACAACGCAACCGTCTGTGCCGCTGACGAAGGCAGGGGCAGCAACATCTCCTTGCTGAGAGGTTTGCGAGACAGCGATCGGAATGCTTGCGAGCGTGAGCGGTGAGAAGGCATGCAGCGTAGATGGAACGAAGAAGTCTGCGTTCGACGGACGCGACAGATTGATAACAGTGCACAGGACGCGAAAATGTGGCGCGCACCTCGCTGGCGCGCGAACCGGTCGGCGGTCGCGCGCGCCTCCTTACTTGCACGGCGAGGAGAGATGCGTCGTTTTCTGATGTGCGCATTTCATCTGTAGAGCGGCGAGTTCGGAGGCTCGTGACCCGTGCCGCTAGCGTGCCTCCGGACCTCGGCCGCATAACACCCATTGGGCGCCGCTCATTTCCTGCTCGCGCTGGTCCCGCTGCATACAAGTCTTTGCCTGATGCAACGCTGTACTTGACTTCTCTGAGCACTGAATACGCTGGTCTGAACGCATCAGGGAAGGCAAACATGAAGTCAATCGTCGGCAGCCTCAAATCTGAAGTGCAACACCCGTTTCGTATAAGGTGTTGCGATGCACGAAAGAACTCAGTATCAGCA
>NZ_JBFUPT010000042.1:0-21255 GCF_041360715.1 Caballeronia sp. RCC_10 | reverse complement strand
CAGGCAAACTGGACTTCTCCGCCTTCAACTCGCATGCCCGCTGAAGGCCGTTACCCACTCCGTTTTCAAAAGAGCCTGTAATGTTTGAGTATCGCAGGAATGCAATTAGGACGGCTGATCCAGCGACAATACAGCCGACCAATGTTTCGCTCATGGCGACCTCCGGTAAGCCGTTCGGTCCGCCCATGGCCAAACGGCGCATGACTTTTAACTGCCCGGTTATTTTTGCTCACTCATGTAATAATTAAAACATGCGACGAACGGACATGTTTATTAGGGTTAACGTGCGACAACTCGTTAAAATCTCGACCGTTCGTCCTTTAAACTGAATTATTTCCTGACGAGACTGCGCTGAATAAGCGGACCAATGTAAACGTTTTTAGATTAATGCGACAAAGGCCGCGAAACTTCGGCCAGCTTTTGCGCCGATCGTTTTGTTCTGGCGTGGCGATATTGGCGTGTCCAGCCATCCCGACGTTCGGGGGATTTCATCCCTGCTCAAGCGCATTGGTCGTGGCCGTCGCCCGTCGGCGCCGGGGACGCCGATCCTCAGCGGGTCGATCGGCGCTTGCGCCGCATAGGGCAGCAAAGTGTTCTCGACGCCATTTTGCGTCTCGAGAAACTTCAAGAGCTCTCCGACTACACCGCGCCAGATATGCCACTAGCGGCGCTTGAAGCCGTCTGGGTGGATGTGGGCGCTGCGATGGATGCGATCCCCGCAGTAATCATAAAGCCGCGACCGTGCAATCGCACAAACGAACGGACAAGGACTACGGACTGCACTTGAAGTGCAAGGAAATTGCGCTACAGGGCAGTCGACACCGCAATATCTCGAACGGCTCGAGAGTAGGTCAAATATGACCTTCCGCGAATGCGGCGGTGTTACCTAGCGCATCGGTAACGATGCCCCGCTGCGATATCAATGCCACACGGGCCACGCTTTTTCCTTTTGTCCCTTGAATCCGGGCAGCGGCGGGGTGCTGAGGACGCCCTCTGGGCGGCAGTGAGACGCTTCCACGAAGGTGTGCTGCTCGCGCTTGACCGACTTGCAATAGCTGAAGCCTCCGAAAGTCCAGAGGTCGCTGACCTTCAGGCTGGCGTCGCAAGTTTGGAAGCCCTGATCGTGTTCACGCGACAGCTGGCTACCGCGTCGGACGGGGCCGCCGGAGTGAACCCTCCAGAAGGACGAACACGTGCGTTTCAGCGGTGAATTGGCGGCGGCTTTACTTGCCGTTTCCGCGCTGATGCAAGAAATGCGGCGCGGGCCCAGCGCTTGCGTTGATAGCTCCATTAGAAGACGGGGTCGGCATGCATTCCACCGTAAAAACCTCAATCTGGACCGCAAGGCGGACATCACGGCCTGATCCCCTACGGATTCTGGTTGTCGACGATTATGCGATCGGCGCCGAGGCTGTTGCCCTGGCGCTTGCCTGTGCCGGTCATGAGACTAGGTTCGCCTTAAACGGCAGCGATGCCATGGCGCGCGTCCAAGTATGGGCGCCCGACATTGCCATCCTCGACATCAATATGCCGTCACCTGACGGTTTCCAGCTTGCTGCGCTCCTGCGTGCCCGCGACAATCTATCGTACGCTTTGATTATTGCCCATACCTCATTGGATGAAAGCGCCGTTCGCCCGCGCGGAGTCCCCGCAGGCTTCGACGGTTTTTGCCAGAAAGGCGGCGGCGTAAGCCCGCTACAAGATATCATCCCTCGGATGACTTCGAGCTAGCGGAGCCTTCCTTTAAATGTCGCTCTTTCGCGAATCCCTGACTGTTTGGATCAAAATGGTCGTCGGCGCGCTGGGGCCTTCAAAGGGTTGGCCGCGTATGGAGAGAGTATGCCCATCAGTGCTGCTGCGAAGCATCATGGCAAGTCGGCTGGGCCGGACTTTCCGGTAGTCGGCATCGGCGCGTCCGCCGGTGGCGTTCAGGCGCTTTTGCGGTTGTTCGAAAGTGCGCCGCCCTCCACCGGCGCCGCCTTTGTCGTGGTCCTGCACTTGTCACCGGACCATACCAGCCACGCGCATGAAGTCATTCAGAACGCGACTAGATTACGCGTCAGACAAGTCAGCAGTCCGGTGCCGCTCGAAAAGGACACCGTCTTTGTGATTCCTCCGGGCAAATTGCTATCGATGGTGGACGGGTATCTGCGGTTGAGCGAAGCGCAACCGCCGCGCTTGCCGCCAACCTCCATCGACGTCTTCTTTCGCAGCCTCGCGGACGCGCACGGTTCCCGCGCGTTTGCCATCGTCCTCTCAGGTTCCGGTGGCGACGGCTCAGTCGGTATTTCGCGCATACGCGAGCGAGGCGGGGTGACGATCGCGCAGCGCCCCGAAGAAGCGCAGTACGGTGAGATGCCTCGTAGCGCAATCGCGACCGGCCACATTGACCTGGTCTTGCCAGTCGATCAGATCATCCCGACCGTATTGACGCTGGCGCGCAACGCGGCTGCGATTCGCTTACCGACAGCGTCAGACGTTGGACCCACTGCGCACGAGCCATTACCCGCCACGGACGCCCACGCGATCGACGAGGTGCTCGAAACCTTGCGCCTGCGAACACGGCACGACTTTTCCAATTACAAGCGCGGCACGATCGCCCGCCGCATCGAGCGGCGCATGCAGGTCAACGCGATGCCCACCGCCGTTGCGTACCGGGCTTTTCTCGAAGCCAACGCGGACGAGACGCCGAAGTTGCTTGCCGACATGCTGATTGGCGTAACCAATTTTTTTCGTGATCCCGATGCCTTTGCTGCGCTCGAGCACACTGTGATACCGCAGTTGCTGGCGAGTGCTCAGGGGCATGATGAACTGCGCGCCTGGGTTCCCGCATGCGCCACGGGTGAGGAAGCGTTTTCAATCGCCATCCTGCTGGACGAGGCGGTGCGTCGCCTGCAGCATCGGCCCCGAGTGACCGTTTATGCCAGCGACATCGATGAGCGCGCCATTGCAATTGCCCGTACGGCCAGCTACCCGCAAGCCATCGAAAACGATCTTTCGGCAGCGCGTCTGAGCCAGTATTTCAACAAGGATGGCAATCGCTACCGGCTGAGTAAGTCGTTGCGCGACACCGTCATTTTTGCCGCGCACAACTTGCTCCGGGATCCGCCTTTCTCGCAGATCGATCTGATTTCCTGCCGCAACGTGCTGATCTATCTGGACCGTCGGGCGCAGACACGCGTGCTGGAAACATTTCATTTTTCCCTCCGCCCACGCGAAGGCTTTCTATTCCTGGGAACGGCAGAATCCGCCGAGTTCGCACATGATCTGTTCGCTCCGGTGCAGAAGCAGCAGAGAATCTATCGCGCGCGAACGACTGCGCTTACCCGAGCCTGACTTCACAGACCGATGGAGGTCCACCGCCCGTTCTCGGCGGCGAAATGTTCTTCACCAGATTGCCCGAAGTGAAAAATGCCGAAACAAGTTCGGCAAACCTGGCGCGCGCGCATGAACTGTTCGGGCCGCCCGTCATTGTCATTCGCGAGGACGGCACGATCGTGCACCGTTCTGTGAACGCAAACAGGATCACGGAAGACGCGCGCCAAGCGAGGGTAAGCAATCTGCTCGACATCGTGCGCGGAGACGCGCAGGCGCAAGTGCGGCAGGCGGTGCAGCGGTGTCTGACGAGCGCGCGCCGTCAAGAGCAAGCCGCCGTGCCGTTCGTCACCGCATCCGGCGAGATTGTCGTTGGCTTGTCGCTGCGGCCTTACCGCGACCTCGCGCATCAGGAGCAGCTCGTGTCGATTATCTGCGACCCGTTGACAGCGCTTCTCGACAATACGCCCGCTGCAACGCTCGCCAGGCCCGAGGAAGAGGAAACGGTGGACTCACTCCGGAAAGCGCTGGCAGGCAGCGAGATACTGTTGCGCAGTTCGATGCAGCATGAGCAGTCGTCCAATGAAGCCCTGAGAGCTTCCAACAAAGAACTGCAAGCGATGAACGAGGAACTGCGGTCGGCCACCGAAGAACTGGAGGCCAGTCGCGAGGAATTGCAGTCGCTCAACGAAGAGTTGATGACAGTCAATTCCGAATTGTTGTCGAAGGTGCAGGAGTCGGCGCGCGTCAGCGACGACTTGAAGAACCTTATTTCGTTGGTAGGCGTCGCTACCGTGTTTGTTGACCGTGCGCTCAATATCAAGCGGTACACGTCGCCAGCGGAGACGCTTTTCAACATCCGTTCAGGCGATGAGGGACGGCCACTGCAGCACTTGACGCATGGACTCGACTACCCCGAGCTGTTCAGCGACTTGCGCAGCGCCTTCGAATCGTTGAAGCGCTCCGAAAAGGAGGTGCGAAGCAAGGATGGCCGCACCTTCCTGGCACGCGTGCTGCCTTACCGCACCGATGACGACCGCATTGATGGCGCGGTGCTTGCCTTGATCGACATCTCGGAACAGAAAGCTGCGCAAGATCAAGCACAGGCGAGCGAGGAGAAGCTGCGTCTTGCAGCCCGTGAGACGCACGACTTCGCGATTATCGTCGTGGACGATAGCGGCACGATCGTCAGCTGGAACGTCGGCGCCAATCGCATATTCGGCTTTACCGCAGAAGAGATGCTCGGCCATCCGCTCGATCCGATCTTCACGCCAGACGACATTGCCGACGGCGTGCCCGCTCATGAGCGCAAAAAAGCCGCTTCCAATGGACGTGCGGAGGACGAGAGGTGGCACGCAACGAAGGACGGCCGCCGCATCTTTTGCAGCGGGTTTCTCAGTCGTATCGATGTCGCGGGCTTTCCAGGCTTCGCCAAGATTGTCCATGATGCAACCGGTCGCAAGCTAGCCAAAAGCAAGAAGGACATGGTGCTCGAGCGTGAGCGCGCGGATAACACAGAGATTCGCAAGCTGAGCCGGCTCAAAGATGAATTCATCGCAGTACTCTCGCATGAACTGAAAAACCCGCTGAACCTGATCCATGTGAAAACTGAGATTCTTGCTCGCTTGCCGGAGGCAAGAACGAGTGGACGGATTCAGGAGATCGCTGATGCAATCCAGAAGTCAGTGCTTGCTCAAGCCCAGATCATCGATGACTTGCTCGACTTTTCACGAATTCAGACGGGGAAGTTGTCCTTGCGATTCGCACCGACTGACGTAGCCGCTATTGTTCGCGCGATTGCTGGAGCGATGCAGGGTGATTTTGACCAAAGCCAAGTGCGCCTGGAACTCGACGTTCCGGCAACGCCCGTGATAATTCGCGGTGACGCAGTGCGCGTGGAGCAGATCGTCTGGAACCTGGTGAGCAACGCGCTTAAGTTCACCCCAAGTCAGGGGCGGGTCATCGTGCGCCTTCGGGAAGACGCCGGGCAAGTGCGCCTGGAAGTCGCCGACACCGGGTGTGGCATTGCGCCCAATGCACTCGGAACCATCTTTGAGATGTTCGAGCAAACGCCGAACTTGCCGGTACGTGCACGAGCCGGTGGGCTTGGCATTGGACTGTCGCTCGTCCGGCAGATCGCTCAACTGCATGGTGGAACGGCGGAAGCGTTTTCAGACGGTGCCGGCCGCGGTGCGCAATTCATTATTTGCCTTCCCGCCGACGCGACGTCGGTTGATCGGAAAGCGGGGGATAAGCCGATCGACCTGGCCGTCTTCAACAATGCCCGCGTGCTGCTTGTCGAGGATTCGGAAGAATCACTGCTCGCGATGGCCGAGCTCTTATCGCTGTACGGCGCGCACGTTTCCGCTGCGGCGAATGCAACAGAGGCGCTTGCCGTTGCTGAGCAAGGCCAATTCGATTTGGTCATTACCGACGTCAATCTTCCGGATATCGACGGTTACCACCTCGTTGCTCAGCTCAGGAAGCTCGACAGCTTTCCTAGTGTTCCCATCGTTGCCGTGACGGGACGACCTGTGAGCCAGGATGACACGCTGGCCGTTAAAGCAGGCTTTGACGCCTGCTTGTCTAAGCCGTTCAGTCTGCAGGCACTAGCGGAGGCGGTACGCAGTCGAGGCCGCGTCGCGGAGTGAGGCCCCGTCAGCACGCTGCAAACAACGCCGACTGTTTATCCCACGCAGCCCTTCAGTGAGGCTGCCTTGACGTTCCCAGAGACCAAAGCATTAGCCGGATCTTCTGTATCCGTCAGCGGATCCCGTGTTGACAGGACTTCGATCAGATATTTACGATCTTCCGCAGTAGACCGTAGGAGACGCGCCAGTGTCCTTCGGAGTCTGTCACGGCGATCGACGCCGTTTTCGAGTTCAGTGTTGGTGGCTCGGAAAATTGCCGCTTTCGGCCGCCAAACGTTTCTTCAAGCGTGTGCTGCACTCGAGCCCGGTACCGCGCAAGATCGTCACCGATCATTTGCGCAGCTATCCGGCGGCAAAAGCGGCGATCCCGAACTTTTGCGAACGTGATGCACGGGTTCGTCAAAGCGGCCGCCCGACTGAACAACCGCGCCGAGAAGCTTCTGTGGCATAGGAAACGGCTTCTATGAAGTGAGTCTGAGCAGCCAGATCGCCCTTGTGAATCAGAACTGGACGCATTCATCAAAAATTTAAGAAATTTCTAGGGGGTGGTAGGAAGACCTATCTGGCTTTGCTGGCCTGATGCGCCTGCTACGACCGCGCCGAGCACACCCGCGACAGGCAGCACGGGTACAGCCGATCCGAGCACGCCTGCAAGCTCGACAGGTGGCGCGAGCGCGCCTGGCGGTGCGAGGTGCTCCGGGCGGAGCGAGCACGCCTGTAGTGGCGATCAACCCTGAAGCCCAGACCTCGGAATCCGCAAACGGGCGAAACTTTGAAAATAGTTGCGGCTAAGACTGTGACTTCCAAGCAAGATTCGTCGGTATTCGTCCGTGGGTATGGTTCTGAAGAATCGGTGAAGATGCGCGAGACCTCTGAAGTCAATGCGCAGTTTATTGAGGGCCAAAGCCTTGAACGACTGCACAAAGAACCTGCTCATCGCTTCGCCCTCCTCGACACCGAACATACTCTATGGAGACTGCGCGCGGTACCGAGCGCGCGTTCCCTGCAGATCCTGATCTCTGTTAAGGCTAATGACTATCAGGGTTATCCGGCTGATTCGAATCAACGGACTTCGGGAAAGGCCCGCGAAGCGCTGCAGGACTTGGCTTTCGGCTATTCAATGGCCGAACCCGAACGCTAAGGACCCGTTGCCGGCGTCATGGGCGAGCGTCGGCAATGGCCGATGAACCGTCAGCAGACATTGCCCGAGGAACGTCCGCTGCACTTTGCGAAGAGCCATTGATGCCTCGACGTGCCGGAAGTCCGCTGAGGGTCGAAGAGCGACCGCTGCGCAGCGCGCACAATCGATCTCCCTTGACTGAAGTGGAGGTTGACATGGAAACGCTCAATTCTTTCAGCGCTCGTCGCGTGCCATGGAACAAAGGGAGGTTGACTGGCCAGAGGCCTCCGTTGAAACTGCGTGAAATATGGGCGATTCGGACGAGACTTCAGATGTCATCCAACGTTCGCGAGTTGGCGCTGTTCAACTTGGCAATCGACAGCAAGCTTCGGGCATGCGATCTGACGCGACTGCAAGTGCAGGGCATCTGCATGGGAAGCCACGTGGTCTCACGAGCGACGTTCATGCAGCAGAAAACCCAACGACCGGTGCAGTTCGAAATCACCGAGCAGACTCGACAGAGTGTCGCAGCCTGGATCTCAGCGCGGGGGCTGAGGCCAGCCGATTATTTGTTTCCGAGTCGGCTGCATGCGTCGGCGCCCGTGTCGACACGGCAGTACGCTCGCATCGTCCATCGCCGGGTCGCTTCGATCGGACTGGATGACGCGGCGTACGGCACCCACACGATGCGCCGCACGAAGGCATCGTTGATCTATCGGCGCACCAAAAATCTTCGGGCGGTTCAATTACTTTTAGGCCATACAAAGCTTGAAAGTACAGTGCGTTACCTCGGAATTGAGGTTGACGACGCGCTCGAGATGGCCGAGCAAACTGAGGTCTGATAGGTAATGGCCGGCGAGCGGGCGCTAGCGGCCAGTTTCGGCCAGTCGTCGATACGGTCACGCGGTCATTCGAACGTCGAATCTGTACCGGCAAGCTGTCGTTCGATCCGCGGATGCATGCACTCGTCGCACGTCACTTCGGTAAGCGCTGACCTAGAATATAAGCATGGTCGCGACCGAATAAGGAGGTTGCCATGACCCAGTCTATGCTCTACTTCGTTGTCGGCCTGGCGGTCTTGTTGGTCGCCGGGTTCATGGTGGCGCAACGGTACAGGCGCGATCACCCAGAAGAGGGGATGGCCCAGTGGCTTGATTCGCACCATATGGGTTGGCTGCACCGGCACAAACATTGATATCGCATCCCACAGTGAAAAGCCCGCATCAAACGGGTGTGCCGTCGAGGAGCGCACCATGACCCTCACGCTGACGTCGCAAGCCTTCCGACAGAGCGGCGAAATCCCTGCGCAGCATACCTGCGAAGGGCGCCAATGTATCCCCGCCGCTCGCGTGGTCCGGTGTGCCCGCGAACGCAGGAAGCCTGGCGCTGATCGTCGACGACCCTGACGCGCCGGACCAGGCCGCGCCGAAAATGACCTGGGTACATGGGGTGCTCTACAACATCCCGCCGACGGCAACCGGGCTGCCCGATGGCGCTACTGCGCAGGCTTTGCCGGGCGGCACGCTCGAAGGCATCAATGACTTCAGGCGTGCCACTTACGGCGGCCCGTGTCCGCCCGTCGGACGCCACCGCTATTTCCACAAACTGTATGTGCTCGACACTGTACTGCCCGATTTGAAAAGCCCCAGCAAGGCCGCTCTCGAAAAGGCCATGCAGGGCATGTACTAACGCACGCCGAACTTATCGGCACCTATCAGAAGCGATGAACGATGGCGTCGTTTCACGAATCGAGTTTGCTGACGAAGAAAATCCGATGGGGCCGATGCACTGCGCACGGCCTGCTGGCGTGTGAGAGCCATGTGGTGTACGACGTGGATCGCTATCGGTCGCTTCGATCCGATGCGGCGTGCCCACAGGCTGAGAGTCTGGTGCGGCCCGTCACGACAAGCAGCATCCGGCCAATGTAGGGCGGCTGGTAGGTGCAATTACTAGGCCGTGGATGGGGATACCGGTGTTGCGTGCGCCGCGCATACGATGAGTGCTGCCCGAGACGCGTACGCGGGCGTTTCATGCGCTTTCCTGCACTAAATGGGTTATTGTCGGCGTCGTAGACACTATCTGGTCAGCACGACCCGCAGGATTCTCGTTGGAGGAATGCCATGCCGACTTACCAGTACAGGTGCGAGAAGTGTGGTGAGTTCTTCGAACATGCCGAACATCTTGCTGAACATGAAACCGCTCATCCGGCTTGTCCGAAGTGCGGGAGCGAGAAGGTTCAGCACATACCCACGCCATTTGTGCCGAAAACATCCAGAAAGAGCTGAAATCTGTCTGACTGGGCAGAGCCAAAATCCGGCATCCACTAAAGCCAGATTAAACAGGTCCGCTGCTATTACCGCGAGTGCGAATCCTGCAAGTTGGTCTATCAGGTCACTCAGGCCGGTCGTCGGACGCCGGAGTATCCATGCACCCGCCGCACCGACTGCAATGACGGTCTTGTGCTTCGAGAATGCTCGAAGATCGCCTTGGTGGCTGTTTCGTCGCCTGCATACTTGTCGATGAAGTCGAAATGCCCTTTATTGGCATGGTCGGAACCCGGTTCGACGACCGTTATCTCGGATGACGCTCGATCCAATCGGGTGAATCGTTCTCGATCGAGACGGCCCGTGGCCCGCAATGCGGGTTGCTTCCTGCTCAGTCGTGTTCTCCGATTAGGGAGTTACGGCCTGTGATACGCTGAACGTCCAACCGACAACGAGGCAGTATCATGACTGGGGACGACAAAGATCAGCAGGTCAAACTGCGCATCTACCGAGCGGCCTCGGGCCAGTGGTGGGGGCGCCTGGTCGTCGACGAAGAGGAGATCGGGCGCGTAGGCTATCGCGACAGCCCGGAGGCCGTGGAACGGGCCGCGCGGGAAACGGGCGTTTACCCGGACCACGTTGAAATTTACCCTGAAAATTAGAACGCCCGGTAGCGCGAGATCGAAAGCGAGTCGGCTTGCTATGACCGTGTGATGCCTTATGACCCCACAGCACTGTCTCTGGCAGTGATCGACTAGCGCATTGCCGGAAGGACGACGGAGGTCGGCTGTGTCCGCCTGTACCTAGGCACAGCGCGGCTGTCTTTAGACGAATCTGTAGCCCGCGTCTGACGTCGTTGCCGCCTTAAAGCATGATCTAACGCGATGGAAAGCACTCCGCACGGCTATCCGGGAGGAATGATGGAACAAGACAAAGCCGAACCAGTTATCTTGCACATCTATCCAGTGCCGGGCGGCTTTTGGGGCGGGCGGCTTACAATTGGCGAGGAGGTCATAAGTGAGCTAGGCGCCTTTGAGTCCACAAAGGAAGTCGAGCAGGCCGCCGCCGATACGGGCTTGTACCCGGACCGTATATTCATAGAGGAATGAGAACACCCGGAAGTGTCGCTCTCGGTGACGTGGCCGACAAAGCGACTCACCTAGATATGGCCTGCAGCCCGCTGCGGACGGCGGGCGGGGCTAATATAATCTCCCGCGCCTCGTAGCTCGCCTCGGACCGGAATTCGCTATGACTGACCTCGACGCGGAGTTAGCGGACTGCCCGAACCGGGCCATAAACTCGCACGCGGAACGCTGTGACGTGTACTTTTCCGGCCTCGTGGCGGTCTCGCAGGAGGGCTAGTTAGTCGCAAGGTCCCCGGTTATGTTTATCATCGTTAACATAAACGCCTGGTCTTGTGTCCCCGTTCAGTGGTCGGGGCGTCCCCGCGTATTTGCTCTTTCTACCTCGGGCGCGCTTCGGAGAATACCGCCGCGATCGGGCGTACGTTCAACACGGTTAGAGTCACATATGCCTGTACAGCGGCGCGAGCCAAGTATCCTTCTCTAACGTCTCCACGGAGAATATGTCCGAGCTCATGCAATATGACCGCGTTAAAAACGCTCCGGAATGACTTTACTGCGGACAATAGACTGGATCATACGCAAGCGTTGAGCGATCCGCTGTCCGAAACGCCCTTTGCGTTTCTTTACTAATTATAGTTGCAGGAGCTCAATCTTTCAAAGAAGATCTTCAGTATGAACAACCGAATTAACAACATGATTGTTACTGACAGGGAGCGGCCGCCTACGCATAATGGCCAAATCGGCAAAATGCGAATGGAAAATCGCGGCGGCCAACAAAAAGTATAAGCAGGAAGCCGGGGCGGTCGAGAAGGTCTTCGATCACAAGAAGGCGGGCGCGGCCAAAGAGCGCGATGCCGCGATCGGCTGCACGCTATGGTTTCAGTGGTCAATGAGGCTTGGCCTCATCGCAAAAGGACGTTGTGATGTTCACGAAAATCGGGACGGCATGAGACTCTCAGTTTCACGAGTTTGCATTGAGCTACGCACGACGTTCTCGGGCAATGTGGTGACAACGGCCGTTATCGTGCAAGGACCTGCCGTTCAGTTTTTCATGAGTTGACTGTCTGGTCAGGGTCGGTTTGCTGCGTTCGCCTCGGTCTGGACTCGGTTATGGACGGTACTTCGCGCTTGCCGTGTCCTCGACAGGACACGCGACCACGTGGGACTATGCGAAGGCACTGAGAGGTTTCAATGACTGACCACGATCCGTTGCATCCATTACGTCCGCTCCTGAAGAATTGGGTCTGGGAGCATGGCCGCATCGGTACTCGCTATCTGGACTGCACCGATGGCGAAATCAAGTTTGATGAAGGTAAGAAAGCGCGCTTTGCGGCCGAAAAATATGTCTATGTGCCGCTCGATAAGGACGCTGATGAGGATGCGTCTGCGGCTGGCCCTGTGATCCACGAAGCGGGACTTGCTCGCTTCTTACGGGCAGCGCAGTCGGGCAAGCCAGAAGACGCCGGCTCTGTGGCGGAAGTCCAGCGTGCAGTTCAAGACTGCGTCGAACTCGGGCTCTGCAGCGCATATCAGTTGGATGCACGTGAGGCATTGGCCCGCTATGCGCAGGAGCCAATGTTCGAGGACGAAATCCGCGCGGCGGTTGTCGCTGATGTTCGGCGTATTTACGCGGCCACGCGGGGGCAACTGGCACTGTACGATTTCAGTGTGCTTTACGGCTTGCCCACGCCGCTGCTTATCAGTGAAACACCCTTCATCGACTGGCGCGTGCGCGCGAGTCCGGCGCTGCCGTTCGTATCACTTCCGCTTGGACCTTACTGCCTGTTGGTAGGCGCGGCGTCGGGCAGGAGCAGCCGCATTGGCCCGGTGGTCTGGAAGGCCGCTGCCGCACTGGGCCCGTTGAAGGACCACAACCGGAAAATTGCGGAGAACGCGCATTTGTGGCTGGTGGCGACCACTGACGACCAGCTCGTCGCCGTTCAAAGTCGCTTCGTTGTGGCTAAAAGCCCCAAGCCAGACGATCCGACCCGCTGACTGAAGTCGGGGGAACGCACGGTCGGAGCGGCCAAAACTGGTGCTGGTTGAGCCTCTGCGAAGCGGCAACGCTCCAATCCGGCCACCTACGGACGTCGGCTCCCGCTTTCATACAGACGTTCGAACGTCGGCTCCGCCCCTGGCCAATGGACCTTCGTACGCCGACGGTGTCCTTCGCCTGGGAGACCAGTACGGCGGTTCGTTTCGGCCTCGTATGCCAGTTTCGATAGCTTGCGCAATCGAAACGAGCCGGGCGCAGCGCACAGTCAATATACCGCTGGCATGCCCTCTGGACGATGTTTGAAGCGTCGATGCACCCAGTAATACTGGGCAGGGAATTTCAGAATCTGGGTCTCGAGAAACGCATTCATGGCACGCGCATCATTCGTGTCGCTTCCCGACGGGAAATCGCTGAGCGGCGCAAAAACGCTCAACTTATACCCTCTGAAATCCGGCAGTACCTCTGTGACAAACGGCACAACGCGCGCCCGCCCAATTGTCGAAAGTCGCGAAACCGAAGTCAGCGTGCACGCAGGGACGCCAAAAAAGGGTACAAAGACAGAGTTTTCGATACCATGGTCCATGTCCGCAGCAAGCATGACGGATTTGCCCTCGTGAAGGAGTCTCACGATCTTCCTGGCGCTTGTCGAACGCTCGATCATCTCTGCGCCGAATCGGCCGCGCTGCCGTCGGGCCAAATCGCAAAGGCGCGTGTTCGACATGCGCGTGTACAAGGAAGCGGCAGGCATCTTCAGGGAGTAGAGCAGGCATCCGATCTCGATGCCGACGAAATGAAATCCCATAAAGATCGTGGGTGGGGCATTCCTGTCTTCGAGATCAATCGCGCTTTCGACCTGGACGAGCTTTCTGATCGTTTGCGCGCTACCAAACCATTGAATGCCTCGTTCGAGATAGCTGCGAACTACATGCCGGAAGTGTTCCCTCGCAAGCTCATCGTACTCACGTTCCGACTTTTCCGGAAAGCAGAGGTGCAGGTTGACAAGGACTATATGTTTGCGGCGGCTGGGAAGCGCATATAGCGCAGCGCCGATCGCGCTGCCAAGCCTTGCGACCAATTGGTACGGAAGTATTGAGAGAGTGCGCAGCAATGCTACGACGAGCAGATGACCAAATTGTTCCACGAGCAGCTCCTGTGTGGCGAACGGCCCGTATCAGGCGGGTGTCTGGCGACAATCGGTTCTGCCGCCGCTCGGCAATTTTAGTTGAAGCCAGACAGGCGGACCAATACCGCGAAGTCGACCTGCGTTAACGAATGACCGAATTGCCGCGGAAGCGGTCGTCATGCTAGCACGGCCGCGTATGTTTAGGGTTGTAGGACGCCTGCCCTAATCCGTAGGCACGTCAACTCGCCCAGACGCCGGCGGGCAGGCGTCCTACAAGCCCCAAGGGAGGAAACCGCGGAGTGCTCCAACAAGGTCTCAACATTTCACCGCTATGGCGATTTGTTCGATCCCATTGAGAGCATGGTGGATATAAACGCGGGTGAATCTGAGCTTAGATAAGCACGATCGCAGAAGCCGTGCTGCTGAGCGTCGCTGCCACGCCGACTTGGCCAGCAGCAAACGGCCCGTTTGGAATCATCGGCGCAGGTGTCTCCTGTTGGCTCTCGTTGCCGAAGAGCTGACAGTCGATGTGTGCATCCTGAATCGATAGCGTTCATGCGTTGGCTGACTCAACGGGCGGTGCGCGGATGGGTCTGCTGGGTTGAAGTATGTCGATGATGATCATCGGCGAACCGCAGTGCCGGCAAATGAAGGTTGGCGGCACTGGGACTACGTCGTCGGCACTGCGACTGATACTGACAGGCACTACGTCCAGCACTTCGCGGATCCTCGCGAGATTCTCTCGCCGCGATGGGTTCGCCAGCAGACCGTAATGACGGATGCGATGGAAGCCGCCAGGTAACACGTGCAATAGGAACCGGCGCACGAACTCATCTGCTTCGAGCGTCATGGTCTTGTTGCGTGTGCGTCCGTCCACGCGGTAGTCGTTCCAGCGGAAGGTGACGCCGTGCTCGTCGAGCGAGACCAGGCGTTGATTGGAGATGGCAACCCGGTGCGTGTAACGCGACAGATAGGCGAGCACCGCTTTGGGTCCGGCGAACGGGCGTTTGGCATAGACCACCCACTCACATGCTCGCATTGGCGCAAGCCATTTAGCAAAGGCTCTGAGCTCGTTGAGCTCGGCGTATTCGCCGAACAAGCGCAACTGGCCCCGGCGATAGGTGGCCTCCAGCTCTTCGAGGAAGCGTCTCCGGAACAGGCGCGAGAGTACGCGCACTGGAAGAAAGAAACCTGGCTTGCACGCTACCCACCGGCTTCGGTCCGGCGACAACCCACCACCGGGAACGATCCCATGCACATGGGGATGATGCGTAAGCGCGGAGCCCCACGTATGCAGGACGAGCGTGGCACCGATCTGTGCCCGAGATGCTTCGGATCGGCGGCGATGGTGCGCAACGTCTCAGCCGCAATATCGGACAGCATCCCATAGATGACGGCCTTGTTGTAATACGCAATCGCGCTGATGGCCGCCGGCAGTGTAAAGACCACGTGGTAGTACTCGACGGGCAGAAGATCGGCCTCACGCGCTTCGAGCCACCGGCGCGCAGCGCTAGCCTGGCACCTTGGACAGTGCCGATTGCGGCACGAGTTGTAGGCGACTTCGATCGCGGCACAGCCTTCGCAGCGCAGCAAGCAACGCGGCGTTTCGGCTCGAACAAGAAGGACCGCTTGATAACGGATTGAAACCTCATGATCAATTGTCACAACTCAATGTGCTCGTGCAGATTGAGCATCTGATGACGTACCCCATTGTCCGCCAGGAGGTCACTGCCGGGGCACTGGTATTGAGCCGTTGGTGGTTCGACATCGCAACCGGTGACATGTACGCCTATAAACGCACGAGCCGCTCATTCGAAGTCATCGATCGCGCGATGGCTGAGCGGATGACTTCGCGACTTGCTGCACGAGCGCGATGAAGTTCAGCGAAGGCCTGCTATAGAGGTGTCCGCTAGAACGCGCGTTCTAGCCTGACGACTACGGAACCGCAAGGCCTTCCATCGTTCGCGTTACCATGGGTCAGTGACGCCGATCTCGTCAGGATTTTGCTGGGCGGCTGCGCGGTCGCGCTGATCTCGTTTGCCGATACCAGCGTGTTGTCACGGACCTTCGCTGCGCGTTTTCATATGCGCGTGGATCCGAACCAGGAGATGGTCGGTTTGGGGGCGGCCAATCTGGCGGGCGGTTTTTTTCATGGTTTTCCGATCAGCAGCAGTTCTTCGCGCACACCCGTGGCCGAAGCAGCGGGCGCCAGAACGCAGGTGACGGGCGTGGTCGGCGCGGTGGCGGTTGCGGTGCTCCTGATCGCCGCACCGAATCTGATGCGGTATCTGCCCAATAGCGCACTGGCCGCTGTCGTCATTGCCGCCGCCCTCGGCCTGTTCGAATTTACGGATCTCAAGCGCATCTACCGAATCCAGCAATGGGAGTTCTGGCTCTCCGTTGTCTGCTTCGCAGGCGTCGCCGTTTTTGGTGCGATTCCCGGTATCTGCATTGCAATCGCGATTGCGGTCATCGAGTTTCTCTGGGACGGTTGCCGTCCCCATTACGCCATTCTCGGGCGCGTGGAAGATCTGCGCGGCTACCATGACATCAAGCGCTATCCACATGCCACGCGGATTCCGCGGCTGCTGCTGTTTCGCTGGGATGCGCCGTTGTTCTTCGCAAATGCCGAGCTTTTCCAGGAATGCCTGCTAAAAGCCGCCGATGAGTCATCGACGCCCGTGCGCAGGATCGTAGTGGCCGCTGAACCCGTAACCAGTATCGACGTCATCTCAGCCGACATGTTACGGGAACTGATTCTAATACTGGATGAGCGCGAAATCGCGTTGCACTTCGCCGAAAGGAAAGACCCGGTGCGCGACAAGCTCAAACGTTTTGAACTGTTGGACATCGTCGGCGACGAGCGATTTCATCCTACCGTGGGCGGTGCAGTCGACGACTACGTCGAACAGCACTGAGCGCGATCGCTCGTCCGTAGGGCGCGATCGTAGACTGCGAACATGGCCTTGCGGCGGCCGTGACTTGCTGAGCTTGCGCCATATACCAGTCGGGCGGCGTCGCGATGTCGCGATGTCGCTATGTCGCTATGTCGCTATGTCGCTATGTCGCTATGTCGCTATGTCGCTATGTCGCTATGTCGCTATGTCGCGAAAGTGCGCCTGACGGCAGACGAGATTCTTCACGGTGCCTCATGATGAAACGCATAGCCGGCAACGCCGCCCGAGGCGGCCTCCACATTGGATGCCGTGTCCACTGCAGGGACATCGCTCATGTTCGTTCCCCAACCGTTCGCCATCACATTCGGCGCGTCACACCGAGCAAAGAGTATGGTAGGCAATGGCAATCACAAGCTCCCCCTTCGTTCAATTAGGTGGCAGGCGTGGCACGCGGCGACTGGACCGTTTGCCGCAACACGACGTCCCGCTCGGGGTCAGGCATCGCAAGCATCGCGTGCTGGTCACCCCCGCATCGCCCAGCATGCGTCGACGGGAGGCACGCCTGGCGGATTGGCGGAAAAGGCCGAACAGCGCGCGACATTGCCGGGAGCGTAGTCCAGCTCCCGAAGCAGCGTGAGCTTGAGGCTTTCCTCCGCCTGCGCATATTGCTGCGGGCTCCGCGTGTCGAGCGTGGTCCCGGTTTGCGCCGCGCGAAGCGCCGCCAGCAGCATGCGGAAGTATCCGTCGATATCCGCGTCGGACATCGCGTCTAGCGAGACTCGATCAATCACCGCGTCCATCTCGTTTAGGCTAGTCGGGAGGAACGAGAGTGTCGAGCACCTTGGCGATCAGCGCGACGTACTGCAGACGCAATGCGGGCGCCATGCGTCCGAGTCCGTCGGCCAATGCCTCCGCGCGGGCGCCCGGGTTCAGCATGAGATCACTCTTGCGCTGGACGTTGCCGGCGACCGCCGGATCGCTGTTGATGCGCACGATCCACGCGAGAATCAGCTGCCCTTTTGGGAAGGCGGATCGACCCCTTTCTCGACCAGCACTTCGTCATAGACAGACCGCCTGGGATGCGACGTGGATACTCCTGACTGAGCCATCGACGGCGCGACATAGCCCCAGAGTTCGTCGTACCGGAATGTGGCATTCGCCGCCGTTGCGCTGGCCAATGCAATAAGGCAGGCGGCCAGACCTGCGACCTTCGCTTTCATGTCTACCCCCGGGTCTCCTCAAACGCGTCTGCGCGCATGTCTTTATCAGGCTCTCACTATCACGATAGGTCAGCGCGCGCCATTGGCACAGGATTATCGAAGGTGGCGGGCTGGGAACAGTCCCTTCTAGTTGCCGCCTGCTCCTAAGGGACGCTGCTCAACAGCGTCATGTCGATGGCGTGGAAGATCGCGTGGGCGACGTGCCTCTAACCCTTCGCTCTCTGCGCCACATGCGCTATCCGGTCCCGCACGACCCCAATCGCCTGTTTCAGAGCATAGACGTCCTGAAAATACCGATACGGAATCCGTATCCGGCTCGCGTTCGCGTCGATGCTCTCGATCTCGTCGCTCCATTGCGCAATCTGCGAGCGGGTCGGCTCGGTGCTGTTCCACACTTCATCTTCTAGTGCTTTGATCTCGCGATACCAGACCACGAGCCGTTTTCTGACCCGGGCTTCGAGCATGCGCGGCAATGCCTGAAGCAGACCGATGAGGAGCGCCGCGAACGGCACGAGGATCAACAGCCGTCGTTCGATCAGACTCGCGAGCCAGAACGGCAGATTGCGGTACAGGAACGGCTGGCCGGATTTGAAGTAGCGAACGCTCTCATCGGAGATCGGGAATTCTTCGGTGTTCGTGTTCGGAAACGTGCCAAGCGGCGTGAAGTAATCGTCATGACCGTGGACGATGCGCGCCGCGTCGAGCAGCAAATAGATGAGCGCCGGATGCATTGTGTCTTTCGATACGAGCAGCGCTGTTGCCGCAAGCAGCGTGACGTCGGTGCGCGGTAGGTCTTCGGCGACACTCGTTGATGCGCGCGGCAAGACGATTTTTGAAAGCGACGGGATTTTCTGAACCAGCGCATTTGCCTGCGAGAAACTCATCAACTTGAGACTGCTGTTCAGCAGCGTCTTCTGCATCTCGGCGTCTGGCCGCCCAATGAAGAAAGCAGCGTCGATTTGCCCGGTTTCGAGCCGCTGATAAGCCGCGGGCGCATCCATTTGCAGTAGTGTGGAATTCTGGCTCGTGACGCCGCTATAGCCGAGCAGCAACTGCGCGACGTTGAGCAGGCCACTGCCGGGCACGCCCATCGAAATTCTTTTGCCGCGCAATTGCGAGAGCTGGTCGACCGTAGTCTCGCCACGATAGAACACCCAGATGGGTTCATACGACACAGCGGCAATCGTCTGCAGCTTGTCGATGTCTTTCGGACTCACGGTGCCCGACTGGATGAAACCGACATCGTAGACGCTCTTCGGCTCCGTCAATCGCTCGTAATTCTCCACCGAGCCGGAAGAACCGCGTATGTCCAGCTTGATGCCCGCACGCTTTAAGATGGGCGCGTAGCGATCCGCAAAGCCGCGATAAATGCCGTTGTCCGCGCCACTGGTCATCACGATGGTGCGCTGGAAAGCGGGTTCGACCACGATCATCATCAGCCAGCCGGAGGCGGCCGACAGAACGACCAGGCCGATGGCCAGCAGGCGCCGCCTCGCCGGGGTCATGGGAGTTTTCTGGCTGCGTTGCAGCGCTAAATCGTGTCTGGGCATCATTGCCCGGCGCTCCAGGTTTCGCCGCAGCAGGGATCGCGGCGAAACCGTGATCCGGTACCGGAGAAATGCCCAGATACGCAGGAATGGAACGGCTTGGGGCGCAGGCACGGGAGTGCTGTGAAACACGGTATCGGCCAGGTAGTGCTTAACCGACCGGTTGGAGCTTTCCGGCAGTGCCGGAAGCTCGGCGCGTGAGGCACTCTCAGGCGGCGCGATCGCCGTGCAGCGGTACCGGCGGCATTTGCGTGATGTGCGTGTCTGGAGCCACCCGCCGTACAACGGGCGTGTCCGGCGTAGGATATCCCGCTTCTTCGAAGGTCGCTATGATCGCGCGATTGGTGTCGAAATAGACCTGCCAGTAGCTTTCTGTGTTGGTGTACGGCCGCACGCAGAGTAGCGGTCCTTCCGGTGTGAAGCAGAGCACTTCGACGTCCGGCGCGGGCGATTCCGTGACGTTTGGGATTCTCGCGACCGCAGCTTTCAATCGCGCGATTGCATCGAGTACATCGACGCCATTCGCGACTTTTGCGGTCAGCTCGACTCGCCGATGCGGCAGCAAGCTGAAGTTCCAGATTGTGTCGGAGAATATCTTGTTGTTGCCGACAATCGCCGCGACGTTGTCGGGCGTGGTGATCGTCGTGCCGAACAGGCCGAGTTCGGTGACGGTGCCTGTGACGCCGCCGGCCGTTACGAAGTCGCCCACTTTGAACGGCCGTAGCACCTGCATGAACACGCCCGCCGCAAAGTGCGCCAACAGTCCTCCCCATGCGGTGCCGATCGCGAGGCCCAGGCCAGCGAGCAGTGCAGCGAAGGAGGTGGTCTGAACCCCGAAGATCTGAAGGATCGCAAGAACGAGCAGCAGATTGAGAATGACGCCGAGGATCGAGCCGAGGTAGTGCGCGAGTGTGGGATCGACTCGGCCGTTGCGTGCAAGAAGTTTCCGCAACGCGCGAATGACGAGATTGATGAGCCAGCGGCCGACGATCCATACTGCGATGGCGCCAACCAGCATGATCGCGAAATCGACGCCACGCGTCATGATGAAAGCACGTACGGTCTCGAGGTTCATGTCTCGCTCCCGTTCTTCGTTCAGCGACAAAGCTGGGTGAGGCCCGTAACTGTTATAGGCGACTCGCCGCATGGCCGCAAGCCGATTCTGGGCCCGAGTATCGCCGCGCCTCCGTGGCGCGAGGACGTCTCCCTAACTCGAGCAGACGACGAACGAGCGCATGCTTAAATGCTATGCCAAGGGCATGGAGGAACTTTTGGTCACCCTGCACTCCGATCGGTCAGCGTTGGTCACTCAGCAACGCCGCGAACCGCGGATTGCCGGACGCGAGGGGCAGCGGCACAAAGCACCGCCTAGCTCAATAACGCTTAGCCGCCACCCTGCCCCATAGCCGCGCCCACCGCCCCGCCTGCGTCTTTTCCGAAGGTGTTGTAGCAACAAACAAGCGCTCAACCGCCGCCGTTACACGGCGCTGCGCATAAGCTTGGCGCTGGTGCTTACGTTTCATGGCAAAGCGCTCCCCACAAATTCGATCCTATCTGGCTGCAAACTGACTGCTAGCCTTATAGGCCGCTGACGCTATCCCCATCACGTCCGCAACGCGCTGCTGCAAGTCGAGGCCAACGGATTCGGCAACGTTCTTACGCCCTGACCTTTGTGCTCGTGGCCGACCAACCGCGCGAGCTTTCATTGGGCGCCCATGACGCCCGGCGCAGAGGTCAACGGCTTTACGGCTTGTCCGCAGGCTTCCTGAGAGCCATTTTTACGGTCATGTCTCACCGTGCGCGGCATGCATGAAAACCCGCGCCCGCTCAGCGTCCGCTATCACCCGCTTCTTGATTACAGACCGGCAGTCGACGCATACCCCATTACCGCTTCAAATTCATGCGGCCGATGACGCTTGAACCTGTTGAAAAAGTCGTCACCTGGAAGTCCGTTAGTTAGGGAAACTCTGCGTAACTCGCGCGTGTAATGGCCCTTAGGAATGCTACTATATTGGTCACGACCTGGAGGCAGCAATG
>NZ_JBFUPT010000041.1:0-21271 GCF_041360715.1 Caballeronia sp. RCC_10 | reverse complement strand
GCAGGCAAACTGGACTTCTCCGCCTTCAACTCGCATGCCCGCTGAAGGCCGTTACCCACTCCGTTTTCAAAAGAGCCTAAAAAATTTTCTGGAATTTTCAAGGGGTGTATCTCGCATGAGTCAACGGTTCAATTGCACTTGAAAATCGATTTTTCGACCATACAGTCCGGCCAGCTAGGTCGTAGGAGATACGTCGTGGAATTCGATACCGATTGGATCACTCTCGGAAAGCATCGCATCAAATTGCGCTCAACGAAGGGCTTCCCTGGCGAAATCATGCACCGGGTAGCCGAGGTCACGCGTCTGGCGGTCGATCACAATATGAGCGCGCGGGCGCGCATCGTCGAAATCGTGTTTCGGCAGGAGAAGGCTTACGACATCACGATCGGCACCACAATGGCCGATGACCGGGTGTGCGCGCCGCAGCTCCAAGCGGCGATCGCGACCGTGATGGGCCTCCTGCCGGAGCAGGTCAACATTTTCGTAGAGGCGGTCACGCAAGAGGAAGTGGACCTTCACTTCGGTGTCTACGAACGGATGCTCGCCGAGAAGCTTGGCACCGTGCCACCGTTGCAGTGAGTTTCAGTGCGTTTCAGTGAGTCTCAGTAAGTTGCACTTGGGCGGCTTAGAGCACGACGGTGCCTCGTTCAGGCACTCATCGTCTAGCTCAATGATCGAACATTCAAGTTCGGGATAGCGAGCCGGGGATTTAAGCGCGTCTTTGCCAACTCACTGGGGACCGCCGGTAGAACGGACGTCCAGAGAGTAGTGGTGCCGCTCAAACGCAGGGACGGCTCCAAGCAACGTCGTGCGGTGACCGCCTGTAACGTAGTGCATAGATCGGTGCGCTGACGGCCGTGGACCGCATCCTTGACGGCGTAAGCCAACCCAGCTTTCGAGAGGGCTTGGCGCGCTGATGTACGTCCGCTCCCTAACGGGCGCTGCTATCCATGTCCAATTGCGATCGCACCGGTTTTGTAGAAGGAACGCGAACCCTTCTGGCGTGGCCGGCGTGACACAGGCCTTGCTAATCGCGACCGGCAGTTGCAATGCGTCCGTCGCTGCGTTTGCGTCATTGAGGGGGCGGTGGCGGTGGCGGGCATTCCGTCCGGAACCAGTAGTCGACGAGGCGCTGTGCGTACTGTAGATCGTCCGGGTAGTACGGATCGTCCCAGAAGGGCGATGGGTCGTATCCTGCCTTTCTTAGGGCGCCCAATTCCACCTGGTGTTGAGCCATCGTGGGGTTCGTGTTTGTCTTCAGTGCGGCCAGGTCGCGGCACTCGACGTCGGTCAGATGCCTTCCCGGCGGAAGGACTCCGGCTCCCGGCGGCGGCATCTGGCCGATGACGCATCCCGTGAGCAAGCATCCCAGAGGGAGGAGGCGCGTCAGCGTTTTCAGGGTTCCGTTCACGATGGTTACTCGCACTCAGTCGACGCCGCCCAGACGCACGTCACCTCGGAATCCGCGTCGCCGTTGTCTTTCTTGACCACTCGGTCGATGCCCGATGTCTGAGCTTTTACGTTGGGTTTGTTGGTCGGCCATTCTCAGCTCCTCTTCGTTGTTCCAGTCGCATACAGCAAAGCATATTCCGGGCGCGATCACGAACTCACCTCCGCATTACTGGGTTCTTCACAGATGCGCGCAGCGTTGAAGTGTGCGTCCGCGAAGTCCGGCGCGTGCTCGAATGCAAATCGCCATACGTATCTGACTCGATCGCCTCGCAACAACATAACCGCGGCCGATAGCTTCCCGTAAGCCCCATCGACCACGACGAGCGCGATGCGTCGCGTTCCCGTATCGTGTCGGATTGTTCTCTGTCCGCTTACTTACGGAATCACGACGTGTCCGCCGATACCGCTTCCCCGACGCCCCGCGACCCCGACGCGCCCATGACCTCGCTCGAGCGCCGCGGCATGGCCGCGCTTCTGCTCGCCGTCGCGATGGCGACGCTCGATACCGCCATCGCCAATACCGCGTTGCCGGCCATCGCCGCCGATCTTCACGCGACGCCCGCCGCGTCGGTCTGGATCATCAACGCGTATCAGCTCGCCATGGTCGCCACGCTGCTGCCATTCGCCGCGCTGGGCGGAATCGTCGGGCATCGGCGCGTTTATCTCGGTGGATTGATCGTATTCACGATCGCATCCGCGGTATGCACGTTTTCCTGGTCGCTGCCGACGCTCGTCGCCGCGCGCCTGCTTCAGGGGCTTGGCGCCAGTGCGATCATGAGCGTCAACACGGCGATCATCAGCGCGATCTTTCCGCTGCATCGGCTGGGACGCGGTGTCGGACTAAACGCGCTGATCGTCGGCATTGCGTTCGCCGTCGGGCCGACAGTCGCGTCGATCGTGCTGTCGCTCGGCACGTGGCCCTGGCTCTTTGCCGTGAACCTGCCGGTCGGTGTGCTGGCACTCGCGATCGCCTGGTCCGCGCTTCCGCAGACGAAGCGTAGCGCGCATGGCTTCGACCGCATCGCCGCGGCGCTGAACGTCGTCACGTTCGCGGCGCTGATCTTCGCGTTGGGCGAAGCGGCGCAGCGCGCGCCGTCGCGAATCGTGCTGGCATCGCTCGGCGTGGCGCTCGTCGCGGGCGCATTGATGCTGCGTCGTGAGCGCGGACATCCCGCGCCGATGCTGCCCGTCGATCTCTTTCGACGCCCCATGTTCGCGCTATCGACGATGACCGCCGTCTGCTCGTTCGCCGCGCAAGGTCTCGCGTTCGTATCGCTGCCGTTTTATTTCGAGGGCGTGCTCGGCCGGACGCAGGTTGAAACGGGCTTTCTGATGACGCCGTGGTCGGTGCTCGTCGCGTTGATGGCGCCGATCGCCGGCCGCTTGTCGGATCGTTATCCGCCCGGTCTGCTCGGGGGGATCGGGCTGGCGATTCTGTGCGCGGGAATGGTGTCGCTCGCGGCGCTGCCAGCCGATCCGCATGCGCTCGACATCTGCATTCGCATGGCGGTTTGCGGAGCGGGTTTCGGCTTCTTTCAATCCCCGAACCTGAAGGCTTTCATGGCGAGCGCGCCACGCGAACGCAGCGGCGGCGCGAGCGGCGTTGTCGCGACCGCGCGGCTGATTGGTCAGGCGCTGGGCGCGGCGCTCGTGGCGTTGTGCTTCGGAATTGCGGGCAAGCACGGGCCGGGACTGGCGCTGTCACTCGGCGCCGGATTCGCGGGGGCGGCGAGCATCGCGAGCGGATTGCGGCTCGTCACTCGCGATGGCGGTGAGACGTCGGTGGGGATGGCGCGGGAGTGAGCCGGGTCGGTTCGATTAGAACGGATCGGGTGTCACATCGACGTTGATCAAGGCCTCCAGTTGCGCGGTGTTCGGCTGCAGCGACACCTATCTGCGCGCGCAAGCCGACACACTGCGCCTGTAGAAAGAGTTCGGAATTGCATCGACTGCAAACGGACCCGAGTCGCTGAGGCAAAGCGCAACCAGCCCCGCGATGCACAGTGCATCAGTCGCATATCCGGTTGCCGGAAGCCCGAGACTTTTTCACCCCGGACAGTTGCTGTCTCTCGGTTCATCTCAAAGGACGTACCGCCATCACTCATTGCCCATTCTGGATCGACCGATCTAAAATGACCCGGCAGCAATCACGACACGGAGACGACCCGCATGATCGAGTTCTACTTTCACCCGACGCCCAATCCCGCGAAGATCGCGCTCTTTCTCGAGGAATCGGGACTGCCTTACGATCTGAAGCCCGTCGATACCAGCAAGGGTGAGCAGCATTCGCCCGCGTTCCGCGCCATTAATCCGAACGGCAAGGTGCCGGCTATCGTCGATACGGAAGGGCCGGGCGGACAACCGGCGGTCGTGTTCGATTCCACCGCCATCCTGCTGTATCTCGGGGAGAAGACCGGCCAGTTTCTCGGCGCGCCGGAAGACCGCCCGCAACTGCTCTCGTGGCTGATGTTCATCGCAAGCGGTCTCGGGCCATTCTCCGGACAGGCAGTGCACTTCCAGTACGCAGCCCCCGAAGGACTCGACTACGCGGTGAACCGCTATCGGCGCGAGGCCGAGCGCCATTACGAGGTGCTCAACGACAGGCTGAAGGGCCGCGAGTTCATCGTCGGCGACAGCTTTACGATCGCGGACATGTCCGCGTGGGGCTGGGTCGATCGCGCACCGCGCGTGTTCAAGAACAGCGATAGTCCGCTCGCATCGTATCCGGAGTTGCAGCGCTGGTTTGCCGGAATCGACGCGCGGCCTGCCGTTGAACGTGCGCGCGCCGTGAACAAGAAGCATGCGTTCAAGACCGTGAACGACGACGAGACGAAGCGCGCGCTGTTCCCGTCGAACTATCCGAAGTCTGCGTAAAGGGGGAGGGCGCATGGCACGTCCGCGTGAGTTCGACGAAGATGCCGTGCTGGAGGCGGCCACCGTCCAGTTCTGGTCGCGCGGCTACGAGGCGACGTCCGTGCGCGAGCTCGCTGCCGCGATGGGCCTCACGTCGGCGAGCCTTTACAACGCGTTCGGCGACAAGCGTGCGCTCTATGAGCGCGCGCTAGAGCGTTATGTCGAACGCGGCTTTCGCGAGCGCGTGCAGCGGCTGGAACATCAGGCGGCGCCGCGCGATGCCATCGTCATGTTCTTCGACGAGATCATTCGGCTCTCTGTGAATGACCCGCATCGCAAGGGCTGTCTGATCGTGAACTCGGCGATGGAGCTTGCGCCGCACGACAAGCAGTTTCAGCGCGCGCTGAATCGCATGTTGAAAGACATCGAAGGCTTCTTTGCGCGCTGCGTGACGGCGGGGCAGGAGGACGGCGCCATTTCTCTCGACATCGACGCCGCCGACATCGCCAAGTCGCTGCTCGCATCACTTATCGGCTTGCGCGTGCTGGCACGCGTCAACCCGAAACGCGAGTTGCTCGAAGGCGCGTTGCGGCCCGTGCTCGCGATGCTCGACGTCACGCCGGAAGCGACGCATGCGACCCGCGCGCGCCGCAAGAGTTGATCACCACCGCAGCAGCTTCGGACCAAGCCACGCGCCGATGCCCGCAGGCAGGATCATGCCGATGGCGTACCACACGCTCCAGAACGCAGGGCTCATCTCCGGACAGTGCAGGCAATACGCGACTGTCGCGATGGCGCTCGCAAGCAGTCCCGCGACGGCGCCCGTGCGACGCGGCTGCGTCGGCGCGAGGCTTTTCATTGCCCAGAAGACGGCGGGAAAGGTCGGCGCCGAAAGCAGCACGATATTGAACGGACACGTGCGCCATGTATGCCCGAGCAGAGTCGGCAGACGTTCGGCGGGCGCGGCAAGTTCGAGAACGACCGCGCCGGCGAGCCATACCGCAACGAACGGCAAGCCGACAAGCAGCCACGCCTGACCGCCGCGCACGCCCGGATGGCCAAGGCGCGTAACGACGGTCAACGCGCCGATCGCAATCACGAGCGGATAAGCGAGTTTCGCCCAAAAGACCGGCGTACGGGCGACGATCGAGAGATCCGGCCGCACGCCGAACACGATGCTCATCAGGACGACGGAGCCGAGCGCGCCGAGCAGCAGCGCCTTCATGAAACGGCGCGCGACGGCGCCGCGATCGACGCGCGTCACCTGATTCGAGAGCAGACCGATGAGGTCGTCGGTTTTCATTTGAGCCCCCGGATACGCGCGGCCAGCGCCTTGAGACCGCGATGCACGCCTACTTTGACCGCCGATTCAGATAGCCCGGTGATGCGCGCGGTTTCGGTCACCGACAAGCCTTGCAGTTTCATATGCATGATGGGCAGGCGCTGCTTGTCGGGCAGGTCTTCGAGGAGTTTGCCGATGTCATGCCGCGCTTGCGCGGGCTCGTCGTCGGTGACGGCGAGAAACTCTGCATGATCGTCGAGCGGATCGTTCAGTGAATCGCGGCGTGCGCGCGAGCGAAAGAAGTCCATCAGTTTGTAGCGGGCGATCGCGTGAAGCCACGCGGTCAACGGCTCGTCCATGCGGTACGTGTGCCGCGCATTATGCACGGCGAGCAGAATCTCCTGAACGAGATCCTCGACGTCGTCGCGATGCTGCGGAATGCGCCTGCGCAGATAGCCACGCAGGTGTCGCGCGAGCGCCTCGAGAAAACCGCGATACGCATGCTGGTCGCCGTCGAGTCCCGCGACGAAGAGCGCCCTCAGGCGGTTTTCCGCTTCTTGCAAGATGGTTCCTGTATTGGCGAGACGGCCGGACGGCGACGCTCGATCAATGCCGGCCACGCGCGGGCGCAGTCCCGGCATGCCGCATTCTGGATCGATCGTTCCAGAGTAGCCGAAGCCGTGATGCCCGGCAACGAATGCCGTGCGGATTCGCATGACGCATCTCCCCTACGTGTCGCTTTCTATTTCGTTCGCGCGCTGAGAATGGTTACACGCGATTTAATTTATTCGTGGTCGTGCGCTCCGCTGTAACCAATCAATGGTCGTCGACGAATTCACTCGTATCCGACGCATCGACACGGTGAACGACATGGCAACGACACTCACACCCGCAGGCGAAGCGCCGCAACCTGCATCGCCGATTCATCCGGTCTGGTTGCGCGTCACGCACTGGATCAACGCGTTTGCCGCGCTGATCATGATGTTCTCGGGCTGGCGCATCTATGATGCCTCGCCTGTGTTTCCGGGCTTCGTCATTCCGACGTCGGTCACGCTCGGAGGCTGGCTCGGCGGCGCGCTGCAATGGCATTTTGCGGCGATGTGGCTGCTCGTCTTCAACGGCATCGTCTATCTCGTGTTGAACGTGGTGAGCGGGCGCTTTTTCTCGAAGTTTTTTCCGCTTTCGCCTCGCGCCGTGCTGCGCGATCTCGTCGCCGCGTTCAAAGGAAAGCTGTCTCACGCTGACCTGCGCCAGTACAACGCGGTGCAGAAGCTGGCGTATCTCGTCGTCGTGGCCGATCTGATCGTGCTCGTGCTTTCGGGACTCGCCATCTGGAAATCAGTGCAGTTTCCGTTGCTGCGCGAGTTGATGGGCGGCTATGACCGCGCGCGCGTCGTGCATTTTCTCGCGATGGCGGTGATGGCGGCGTTCGTCGTCGTGCATATCGCAATGGTCGCGCTGGTGCCGCGTTCGCTTCTTACGATGCTGCACGGTGGATCGAAGGGGGAGGAGAAATGAAAGCCAAAGAAACGCGGATCATGAACCTTGATCGCGCTTCGCTACTCGCAGACGCGCGCCGCGAACTCGACATGCCTTCGAGGCGCCTTTTCGGCAAGCGCTTGCTGACGCTGGGCGGACTCTCGCTGTTGACGGGCTGCTCGATCACCGATGGAGACTCGGTCAACACGCTTCTGAATGCGGTCTCGCGCTTGAACGATCGTGCGCAGGCGTTGCTGTTCGACCCGACGCGCCTCGCGCCGACTTACACCGAAGCAGAACTCACGCGCCCGTTCCCTTTCAATGCGTATTACGGCGTGGATGAAGTGCCGCGCGTCGACGGCGGCGATTACCGCCTGAAGGTTAGCGGACTCGTGACCGGACAGCGCGTATGGACCCTGCCGCAGCTTTACGCGCTGCCGCATGCCGAGCAGATCACGCGGCACATTTGCGTCGAAGGCTGGAGCGCGATCGGGCGTTGGGGCGGCACGCCGTTCGTGGAGTTTTTGCGCCGTGTAGGCGCGGATACGACAGCGAAGTATGTCGGCTTTCGCTGCGCCGACGATTACTACGAGAGTATCGACATGCCGACCGCTCTGCATCCGCAGACGCTGCTCACGTTCGAGTACGACGGCGAGCGCTTGCCCGCGAAATACGGCTATCCGATGAAGCTGCGCATGCCGACCAAGCTCGGCTACAAGAACCCGAAGCATATCGTCGAGATATTCGTCACGAACACATACCCGGGCGGGTATTGGGTCGACCAAGGTTACAACTGGTTCGGCGGCTCTTGATTGCTGGACCGGTTTTCTGCTTTCCTGCGTTCCTGCTTTTCAACCAGAAGGAGATGTGCCATGAAACGACTGATGACAGCATTGTTTGCAATCACCATGACGCTCGCGACATCCGCTGCGTTCGCGCAAGCGAGCGGCGCGATGTCCAACGATGCGATGTCTCATGACGCAATGAGCAAGGGCGCCATGTCTCATGACTCGATGAGCAAGGACTCGATGTCGCATGACACCATGAAGAAGAGCGGCAAGATGAAGAAGCACGATTCGACGGGCATGGACCACGCGGCTTCGGGTGCGATGTCCCAGTAATGAGGCGAAGGGCCGGGCGCGTGCGGCCGGCCCTTTCACTCGTGCTATCGGGGTAGAGCCGCGACATTGCACACTGAAACCAGTACTTCGGTCGCGCTTTACGCTACGCGAAACTGACCAACGGCGCTCGCGAGTTCGTTAGCCTGCGTTTGCAACGCCGAAGCGGCGGCCGCCGACTGTTCGACCAGCGCCGCGTTCTGCTGCACCATTTCATCGAGCTGCGCGACCGCACGGTTGATCTCCTGGATCCCGCGCGTCTGTTCGTCTGCCGCGTTGGTTATCTCGCTGATGATCGTGGTGACGCTCGATACACGGCCGACGATTTCGGTCATCGTCTCGCCTGCTTGCTAAACCAGTGACGCACCGGTCGATACGCTGGTCACGCTCGAATCGATCAGTTCCTTGATCTCCTTCGCTGCCTGCGCGCTCCGTTGAGCGAGCGTTCGCACTTCGCCTGCCACGACAGCGAAGCCGCGGCCTTCTTCGCCCGCGCGTGCTGCTTCGACAGCCGCGTTCAGCGCAAGGATATTCGTCTGGAAGGCGATCCCTTCGATAACGCCAATGATGTCGCTGATCTTCCCGGATGCGCCTTCGATCTGCTGCATCGTCGAGACGACGTCCGAAACGACCGAGCCGCCCCGCGATGCTGCGCTCGCTGCGGTGGTCGCGGTCTGATCGGCCTGCCGGGCTGCGCTGGCCGATTGCGATACCGTGGACGTGATCTCTTCCATCGATGCAGCCGTCTCCTCCAGGCTTGCTGCCGCGGATTCGGTGCGACGCGACAGATCATGGTTGCCGGACGCGATCTCATTGGCGGCATGACGCACGGATTCACTCGTGTCGCGGATCTGCACCATCACGCTGTTGATCTTGCCGACGAACGCGTTGAACGAGCGGGCGATCTGCGCGACCTCATCGTTGCCATTCGCAGGCAGGCGCTGCGTCAAGTCTCCGCTGCCCGAGCCGATGCCCTCCATTGCGTCGCGCACCTTGGCAAGACCTCGGAAGGCCACGCCCGTGACGGCGCCAATAACGGCGGCGGCGATTGCGGCCAGCACCGCAAGTGAGGCGATCGATGCAACCAGTAGCGATCGCATTCCCGCTGTCGCTTCCGACTTGTCGAGCGCAACGAGCGTCAGCCAATCTGTTCCCGGCACTGCGCGAGTACGTATCAGCTTCGTCGCACCGCCGACGGTGGCCTCGATGGCAGCCGGCTGTTGCTCGGAAGCCGAGTTGATGGCGTCCTTCGTCAGTTCGGCGGCGACGTCCGTCGCGGGTTTGAGCGTCAGCTTTGCATCGGACGCGGCAACGATATTGCCGCTGCGGTCGACGAGCATGCCGAAGCTGGCGGGTGTCGGGTGGATCGATTTCACGTTCGCAACGACGCTGTCCATCGCCACGTCGCCCGATACGACGCCCTTCACTGCGCCGTCGCGAACGATCGGCGCAGCGAAGGCGACCACGAGTTTGCCGGTGGTGACGTCGACGTAGGGCGGCGTAACCACCGGCTTTCCGGCCTCGACCGCCTGCTTGTACCACGGCCGTCCGGTCGGGTCGTAGTCGGGAGGAATGCCGTTGGAATCAGAAAACTTCGCCGTTTTGTCCGCGTAGCCGACATAAACGTTCGTGAAACCGCCTGCGGACGCGACCTGTTTGAGAAAGGGCACCGGGTCAGCACTCAGCGCGGCGTCTTCCACTGAGACGATCATCTGAGTTTTCGATGTGACCCATTCCTCGATACCCGCCTCGTGGCCGGTAAGAACCGCCGCGAGGCTGTTTTCGATGGATTCACTGTTGTAGCGATGAGCGACGCCGTAGTTGACGCCCGTATTGACCGCAAGTCCGGCAACGACGATGGCGACGGAAGCGGCAAGGACGCGACTGCGAATAGAAGAGAACATGTGAGCCGTATGAGCCGTGGAAGATCCGCAATGGCTCAGTTAACGACAAACACGGCGCGCTCTTGATGGCGTTTTGCGTACTCGGTTGCAACTGGTTGCACCGGCTCGACGCCGCGTAGTTCTGGCCGGAACGCTCGCCAGCGTGGTTGCGGGGGCATCCGGTCGCCGGCGCCCCGCAAGTCGTGCTTCTCGTTCTCTCGAAGATGACGCCCAGTCGCTGGGGATCGCTTCTGCCGATTCCCCACTGGGCGTCAGGCAGTCGCCCCGGTTACGCGTACTCCTCGGCCTGACGCGCTCGCGGCAGCATCCGGTCGAATTCACGCTTGACGATGCCGTAGCATTCGCACGAGCTCGCCTCCAGTGCGCCGCGGTCGAGCACCTTGATGCAGCCGCGGCTGTTATGGATGAGTCCCGCGTCGTGCAGCTTCCCGGCTGCCTCGGTGACGCCTTCACGGCGCACGCCCAGCATGTCAGCGATGATTTGCTGCGTCACTCGCATTTCGTTCGACCCGGTGCGGTCAGACTGGATCAGCAGCCAGCGGCAGAGTTGCTTGCTGAGCGTATGGTGACGATTGCAGGCAGCGGTCTGGGCGATCTGCGTCAACAGCGCCTGCATATACAGCAGCGTGATGCGGCGCAGGAGGTCCGAACGGCTGAAGTGATTGCGCAGGGCGCTTGCGCTCATGCGATACGCGGACCCCGCGCCCTGGACCTGAACGCGCGTCGGCATCGTATCGCCGCCCGTCAGTATCGGTACGCCCGTCATTCCCTCGCGGCCTACTGCGGCAACCTCGACGCAACCACCATCTTCCATGGTGTGGAGCAGGGTGATGACAGCCGTAGTGGGGAAGTAGACGTGATGAATGCGCTTGCCGGAATCACAAAGCAGCTGTCCCGCTCGTAATTGAACAAGCTCCAGATCGCACGCGATGGCCTGCCATTCATGCGTAGGAAGCGCGCCTAATAGGTGATTTCCGTGAAGGTCCGACTGAAGGGTCAACATACTCTCTCGTTGGTCTATGCGTTTTTGCTTTTTGCTTCTCCGGCTCGCACTTCATCCGCGATTGCGCTGAAGTGTCGACCCGGCCCCCGCACCCTGGCGCTGTCCGCTTGCAGACAGTGCTGGTTATTTGTTGTGTGCTTGGTCATACATAAGCGAGAGTCGTGCCAAAGTTCATACGAGCGGACGAATAAAATTGCAAATCGTCGGGTTTGATTCATTTATGAAACCCTCAACGGACGGATTCTATGGCCGAGTAAACTTTTCCCATGCCATGCGCAAAATGTTTAACGTTTGCGCTGTCCGTCTGATCGATCACTTCTTCCGAACTCGGAAGCTTTCCCTGGCCAGCGCGGCCAGGTTGAAAAACGTTGCAGGCAGGAATCAAAACGAGGCGTTCGGAACGACGCGTGAAAGCGGCAGTCAGCCGGCCAAGCGATTTATGATGCGCAAAATCACACGAGGCTAGAGAAACTTGCACGTCGGCGGAAATCTTGCGCGTGTTCGATCGTCGCTGGCGTCGGCTCGAGCACGCCTGTGCCGACCGCCAACGGCTTGACGACCGTCCAGATGAGCAAGACGGCGAGCTTCGGCCCCACGTGGGATTTCAACGCGGGTGGCACATGGGTCATGCTGCCGAATGCGACGCATCCGATATTGAGGTGGCAGGTCGCGCAGTAGGTCGCGTTACTGACGTTGAACCGTGACGCTGACACTCGCCACACAAATTCATTGGTAGGCGATGAGTCAGCGGCTTCGTATATATACAAACGCGCATAGACCGCTAAGCGGTCCACACGTCGCTTGTACGCGGAGGCGGGCGGCATGACCGCTACTCAGCGTGCGGCGCCGTCCGCGGACTCATTGACGGCAAGCTGCCGGGCAGTCGTGTGGGTGAGAAAGCGATCCGCGAGATCGCTTCCTCGTGCGCAGCATGCACTGACGAACCTGCCGTCCGGCGCTTCGCGGCACGAAGATCGTGCAGGTTCAGATACGCCCGGAGTGGTAAAGGACGTGTCGTCGTACCCCGTCAGGCGCGGTTACGGTTGTAGACATCAAGAAACACCGCCGCCAACAAGACCATCCCCTTGATCACTTGCTGGTAATCGATGCCAATGCCCATGATCGACATACCGTTGTTCATCACACCCATGATGAAAGCGCCGATCACCGCGCCCACCACCTTGCCCACGCCCCCGGAGGCCGATGCTCCGCCGATGAAACAAGCTGCGATCACATCGAGCTCGAAGCCGAGGCCAGCCTTCGGCGTTGCCGTGTTCAAGCGTGCCGCGAAAATCAGGCCTGCCACCGCCGCCAATACCCCCATGTTCACGAAGGTCAGGAAAGACAGCCGCGCGGTATTCACGCCCGACAGACGCGTCGCCTTCTCGTTGCCGCCCAGCGCATAGATTCGGCGGCCGATCGTCGTGCGATTGGTCACGAACTGGTAAATCAGGATCAGTACGGCCATCAGGATCAACACGTCGGGCAAGCCCTTGTACGTGGAGAGTAGCCAGCACAAGTACGTGACGGCCCCCGCGAACAACACGTTTTTCATGGCGAAGAACGCGACCGGTTCGACGTCCATGTCATGTGCCTGTGCCTTGCGGCGTTTGCGCACCTCCGCCGCGACCAGCCCCAGCGCCAGGATGATGCCCACGATCAGGGACAGCACCCGGAAGTCCGTGCCGCCGAACGGATCGGGCAGAAAGCCAGTACTGATGCGCTGAAATGACAGTGGGAATGGCCCGACCGATTGGCCTTGCAACAACGCCAATGCGAGCCCCTTGAAAATCAGCATCCCTGCCAGCGTCACGATAAACGACGGAATGCGCGCGTAAGCAACGAACCAGCCTTGCGCAGCACCAATCAACGCCCCCACCAGAAGCGTCGCGATGATCGTCGGTACCACGGGCCATGAGTACTGCACGATCAGAACCGCAGCCAGCCCGCCGATAAAGCCGCTGACCGATCCGACAGACAGATCGATATAGCCGGCCACGATCACGAGCAGCATGCCCAGCGCCATCACGACGATGTAGCTGTTCTGCAAAACCAGATTGGTGATGTTCAACGGCTGCATCAGCACGCCGTCAGTCTGGTACTGGAAGAACCCCATGATGACGACCAGAGACAGCAGCAGGCCGTAGTCGCGCAGATTGTTCTTGAGAAAGCCGAGTTTCATGAAATGGCCTTGATTCGATGTAGATAGATCACGCATGACCGGCGTTCACGATTGCGCGCATGATGCGCTCCTGGCTCGCTTCGTTTCGATCGAGCTCGACCACGAGCCGACCCTCGTTCATCACATAGATGCGATCGCACATGCCGAGCAGCTCCGGCATTTCGGAGGAAATCATCAGAATGCCTTCGCCTTTGCGCGCCAGCTCGTCGATGATCGTGTAGATCTCGTATTTGGCCCCGACATCGATGCCTCGCGTGGGTTCATCGAGAATCAGGAGACGCGGCTTCGTAAACAGCCACTTGCTCAGCACGACCTTCTGCTGATTGCCGCCCGAAAGATTGACCACCGGTTGCTGAATGCCGGAACTGCGGATGCGCAACGATTCACGATACCGCTGCGCAACCCTTGCCTCGGCGTGTTCGTCGATCACACCGTGACTGGACACTTCGGCGAGGTTTGCGAGCGACACGTTCTTGCGGATTTCCTGCTCGAGGATCAGGCCGTACCCCTTGCGATCCTCTGTCACATAGGCAATGCCATGCTTGATGGCCTTGCCTATGGTCGATACATCCACTGTCTGGCCGTCGATCAGCACCTGCCCGCTGATCCGTCTGCCATATGAGCGCCCGAAGATACTCATGGCAAGTTCGGTGCGACCCGATCCCATGAGCCCCGCGATGCCGACCACTTCGCCCTTGCGTACGTTGAGGTCAATGCCCTTGATGACCTCGCGCTCGGAATACTGTTCGTGGAACACGTGCCAGTCGCGTACTTCGAAGATCACGTCGCCGATCTGCGGCTCGCGCTGCGGATAACGGTGTGCCATGTCACGGCCGACCATGCCGCGAATAATGCGATCCTCGCTGATCTCGTTTGCGGCGCAATCCAGCGTCTCGATCGTGCTTCCGTCGCGGATGACGGTAATCTGGTCTGCAACCTGTGTAATCTCGTTGAGCTTGTGCGAAATGAGGATGCAGGAAATACCCTGTGCCTGGAGTTCCAGCAGCAGTTTTAGCAGCGCGGCGCTATCGGTCTCGTTCAGACTCGCAGTGGGTTCGTCGAGGATCAGCAGCTTCACGCGCTTTGATAGCGCCTTGGCAATTTCCACCAGCTGCTGCTTGCCGACGCCGAGCTTTCCGACAGTCGCATCGGGCGATTCATTCAGACCGACGCGCCGCAGCAACTCTCGCGTGCGCTTGTGCGCCGCATGCCAGTCGATTACGCCGCGTTGCGCCAGTTCATTGCCAAGAAAAATGTTCTCGGTGATCGAGAGCATCGGCACGAGTGCCAATTCCTGATGAATGATGATGATGCCGCGCTCTTCGCTTTCGCGGATGTCCGCGAAGCGTTGCTCCATTCCTTCGAAGTAGATTTCCCCTTCGTAGGACCCGTGCGGATACACACCGCTCAGCACCTTCATGAGAGTGGACTTGCCTGCGCCATTCTCACCGACGACCGCATGGATTTCTCCAGCCTTGACCGTCAGATTGACGTTATCGAGTGCTTTGACACCCGGAAACGTCTTCGTGATGCTTCGCATGGACAGGATGATCTCGTCCGCCACGCCGTCTCCTGATTTTTTGATGTTGTGCAGGGTCCGCTCGCCGGAGCACGCATGACGTCTCCGGCGACAGACTCGATCTCGATGTGCCTTACTTGACCTGCGCTTCCGTGTAGTAGCCGCTGTCAACCAGGATCGGCTTCCAGTTGGAGCCATCCACCAGTACCGGGTTGAGCAGATACGACGGGACCACCTTCACGCCGTTGTTGTAGGTTTTGGTGTCATTCACTTCTGGCTGCTTGCCTTGTGCCATTGCGTCGATCATCGCAACCGTCACCTTGGCGAGCTGGCGCGTGTCCTTGAACACGGTCGAGTACTGCTCGTTGTGCAGAATGGACTTGACCGAAGGAATCTCGGCGTCCTGCCCGCTGACGATCGGGCACGGCTGCTGAGCCGTGCAATAACCCACACCCTTTACCGACGAAAGAATGCCAATGCTCAAGCCGTCATACGGGCTCAGCACGGCGTCGAGCTTGGCATTGCCGTAGTAGGCCGACAGCAGATTATCCATACGGGCCTGTGCGACGGCGCCATCCCAGCGCAGCGTACCGACCTTGTTCATTCCAAACTGCTTGCTGCGCACCACCAGCTTGCCGCTCTTGATGTACGGATCCAGCACGCTCATCGCGCCGTTATAGAAGAAGAAGGCGTTGTTGTCGTCGGGCGAACCACCGAAGAGTTCGATGTTGAACGGGCCTTTACCCTGTTTCAGACCTAGCTTGTCAACAATGGACTGCGCCTGCAGCACGCCGACCTTGTAGTTATCGAACGTCGCGTAGTAGTCGACATCGGGGGTGCCCTTGATCAGGCGATCGTATGCAATGACCTTGATGCCGGCATCGTGCGCCTTTTTGAGCACATCGGTCAGCGTGGTCCCATCGATTGCAGCGATCACCAGCACTTTCGGCTTCTTGGTGACCATGTTCTCGATTTGCGCGAGCTGATTGGGGATGTCATCGTCGCCATACTGGAGATCGGTGGTGTAACCGTTCGCCTGCAGGTACTTGACCATGTTATTGCCATCGGCAATCCAGCGCGCGGACGACTTGGTCGGCATGGACACAGCAACGAGCCCCTTGCTGTCGGCATGGGCGAGACCGATCATTGGCAACGCCATGACCGCAATCAGGGTTTTCAAGAACAGACGTTTCATCGGTATGTCTCCTTCGGTGTTTGAATGAGTGCCGCTCTGGCCGCGGCCCAGGCGATCGTATTGTTGAAGCACCGCGGTTTTAATTCTGACTTGCCGGTGTCGGGCCCGTCTATCCGGGGTCTCGATGATGAAGCGAACCCGGCCTCCTCAAGCCCTAGTTCGCGCGCACCCGTATTCGGTGCAAACTCATCGTGCAGGGAAGACCCGGGCGACATCAAGAAGACGCATTCGCCGCGGCCCGGAAGACCCTGTCGGCTTGCGCCCGGTCACTGTTCACATATTGGGCGGCACTTCACGCCGGTCGGGGTTTGTTGGGATAGCCCTTTTGACGCCGCTGACCCTGCGCCGATTGATGCAATTCGTGTCTCCCGCTCCGGTCTCGTTCGTTTTGATTTTTGGCCCTCAGGTGGGTTGGAAGCAAGCTTACGTGCAGCGTTAGCATGCGTCCAATATAAAAAAACCTCGCATCGATATCATTTTTGGTATCGCCCATTGGGTCTTTTTCACCGCTGCGCTGAAATCGGCTAGCCAATTGCGGGCTAGACGGTGGGATTGCGTTTGGCCGGATGCAATAGGTATCCGCGCCGGGGAAGGGGTGAGCCGGCGGCTTGGCGTCCCACCAACGAATGTCCGGTCCCAACCTTTGTAGCCGCCGCATGAAAGACGCGCTGACGTACGGCATGAACGTCCCTTGCTGGCCGTGTGCCGCTCCAAGGGTCCGCTAGGCATGCGCGTCGGATATCACGCCCCCTCAACAGTTTGACGCAGGCGGGTAGCGGTGCGATGGCTAGACAAGCCCATGAGGTCGTTCATCTCCTCGTTGGTCTTGCCTGCGACGATGCGCCGACGACTGTAAGTGTTCCTGAGCAAGCGCGGGCTCTCGTCGGTCGCATCGAAGCCGGTCCGTCTAAGAGCAGCACGCGCGAATTTCAACATCGTGTCCGTCTGCATCGGTTTTTTTGCTGCGGTTGCGATGAACAGCCATTGCGTCATCCACTGGTTGCTTCGGCGCGCGTCGTGGTAGTCGCGTGGAACGTCGACCGCCGAAGCGTCAATGGGCACTTCGTCGCGCGATGCGAGGCCCGTGCTTATCGACAAAGACAGTCGGTCGGTCGTTGGCGACATCGAGATCATGGACCATCAGTTGCCCTGACTCGGCCGCTGTCACTCCAGAGGCGAGAAGAGCGCCTTGATGCGGGCGATTTGCCTCCTTACAGCCAGAACACTTTTTCCGTGTCGGGCTACGATCAGCTTGCGTCGGTTTTCGCGGTTGAAAGTATTCAGATGTCGCCACTCCAGCCGATAAACACTTGCCCCTTCGCCACAAGAGAAGGGGACAGCGCGATGTGTGGCATCGCTTCCGTTCGTACCGAGCAAAAAACGATGATGACTATAACTATCCGGGCGCGCATTGCCCTCACCATGACGTTCTTAGGCGTTTTACTCTGCCTGTGCGTAGGCTTGGGCCTGCTCGGAATGAACGCGATAAACGCCTCGGCGAAGGATGTAAGCCTCAACACCTTGCCGTCGGTCAATGCGCTGGGCCTTTCTGACGTTTATCTTGGACGTGCACGCCTTTCGCTGGACCGCTACGCGCTCGCTCCCGATTCGCCTGACGCCAGTACACTGCGCGCGCGCGCTGACAAGTTCCTTGCCGATTCCGACGACTGGTACAAGAAGTACGACGTCATCCCGCGCAGCCCCGACGAAGACGTCCTCGCAAAGGAGGTAGTTGCTGCGCGCGCAGATATGCGCAAGCAGGTCGAAGCATTCGGCTTGGCCATCGAGAAGCGGGAGCAGGCCGATATCGCCCGTCTGGCGATGAAGGACCTGCCGGCCGCCTACAATCGTGCGAGCGACGCCTTCAAGAAGCTCAAGGAGTTTCAATTGACGGACGCTGCCCGTCAGGACGCCGAGAACGATAGCCGCGTCGCGACCCTGCGGACGTGGGGCATTCTCGCTCTTGTTTTGGGCATTGCAGCCGCCGTCTCTGGCTGGTTCTTCCTCCGCCGCGCGATCATGACGCCGCTGGCCGAAGCACTCACACACTTCGAACACATTTCATCGGGCGATCTGACGCGCCACGTTGCGATCAAGACGCACGACGAGATGGGGCAGTTGCTCGCCGGCATTGCCACGATGAAGAGCAAGCTGGCGGACACAGTCGGCACCGTGCGCATCAGTAGCGAAGCAATCGGAAGCGCGAGCAAGCAAATCGCGGCCGGCAACACCGACCTGTCGTCTCGCACCGAACAGCAAGCTGCGTCGCTTCAGGAAACGGCTTCGAGCATGGAAGAGCTCACGTCGACGGTGAAGCACAATTCTGAGAACGCGAAGCAGGCAAGTGGTCTTGCCGACAATGCGAATGCCGTAGCCAACGAAGGAGCCGCGATCGTCGGACAGGTTGTCGAGACGATGGCTGGCATCGAGCAAAGCTCCGGGAAGATTGCCGAGATCATCGGCATGATCGAAGGCATCGCCTTCCAGACGAACATTTTGGCGCTCAACGCGGCGGTCGAAGCCGCGCGCGCGGGCGAGCAAGGCCGTGGCTTCGCGGTAGTCGCCAGTGAAGTCCGCAGCCTTGCACAGCGATCATCGGCCGCTGCAAAAGAGATCAAAGGCTTGATTGAAACCTCCGGCGACCGAGTGCAAGCGGGTACAGAACTCGTCGCGCGGGCAGGGGAGACCATGCAGCGCGTCGGCACAGCCATCCAGCGTGTCACGGACATCATGGGCGAGATTGCCTCCGCTTCGAATGAACAGAGCCGCGGCATCGAGCAAGTGAACCAGGCCATTTCGCAGATGGACGAGGTGACGCAGCAGAACGCGGCGCTCGTTGAGGAAGCGGCGGCCGCAGCCGGCTCGATGGAAGACCAGGCGAAGCAACTGTCCGCAGCCGTCGCCGTGTTCCGGACTGCCCAAACGCTTTCCGTCGCAGCGACGAACAACTACACGCCGCAGATTGCGCGCCCGTCGAGCCCCAAGAAGTCGCCGACGATGACGAGATCGGCAAAGCCAGCGATTGCAGCCTCGCAGCCCGTTCATGCGGGACCCGACGGCGATTGGTCGACATTTTAAGCCTGGAGCGTGTTTGTCATGCCGCCGAGAAAGCAGCCGCTTACACTGGGGGCGCCCACTGCCGAAGCTCTGCCTGGTAACGATGACGCTGAAGGCGAACGCCTGGTCCGTTGCGAGGTGGGTGACATGGTCAAGCAACTGCATGAGCTTCGGCGTCGGCTGGCTGGCATAGAGAGCCGCATCTCACAGCAGGCAATCGAGTCGGTCATCAAGGCTTGCGTCGAGCTGGATGGGTTCCTCCGATCGGACGGCGCCCAGGGAACAGAGTAGGGACCGCTCGTCCGTGCGACGCGCTGGCCGGTCGGTGCCTTCCACGGCACCCTGGCAGCAACGTCTGGTCAATCACCTCAACACCAGCCGCATGACGACGTGCAACGACAGCAAGCGATCACCGGCCGCGAAGTCTTCCGCTGCACCGGACAGCGGCTTGACGCGATCGTGCAATCGCTAAGAGGCGTTGTTACGACGAGCAGTGACTGCGTTGGGTCGTCGCACCATAACTCCGCTTGGCTGCACATGGTGTGATCGCGTGCGGCAGGGCTTGCGGGTTCGCGGTATTCAAACACAAGGAAAAAGGGAAGGGTTTCACCGATGGTTCATGCTGATAGGCGCTTGCTGGTAGTCGATGATATGGCCACCATGCGCAGTTTGATTCGGAAAATGCTCAGGGCGATCGGCTATCCGATCATCGAAGAAGCAGAGGATGGGGTAGCTGCGCTCGATAAGCTCAAAGCGCAGCATTTCGACCTGGTGATCACTGATTGGAACATGCCCAATATGGACGGGCTTTCCTTGCTGCACGAAATTCGCAAAACCGAGGATCTGGCGCACCTCCCGGTACTTATGGTCACGGCTGAAAAGAAGCGCGAAAACGTACTAGCAGCGATTCGCGCCGGTGCTAACGGCTACATCGTGAAGCCGTTCTCGGAGGCGGCATTGGCCGACAAGCTTGCCCAAGTGCTTCCACTTCCAATCAGTTCCGTCCCGACAGATCGTGGCACTTCTGTGTTCGGCGCTATCTTCAACGCGACGACGTAACTCGACGTTCACACTTTGTTTCAATTGTTGCAAATGCGTGAGAGCCCCGCGGATTAAGGGTTGCGCGCACTTGCCGTAGTGGCCGGGGTGCCGCACGCCCCGTCACATGGTAAAGATTTCAACGCTCGCACCGTTAAGGGACTCATGCAAGCGAGGAGCGAAACCATGAAGATCCAGTCAAAGAACAACACCGCCATGCCGGGACCAATCAATGTCCAGCGTGCAACGAACGAAAGGGGCTACGCCATGACTCCGCAGCATGCCGACGCGATTGCCGCGGACAGCTCGACGGTTAGGCTTTTGTCGACTTCCACGTTGCGCGCGTCGAGCGCGACCGATATCGATATCGATAAGGTTGCTTCCATTAAAGCCGCCCTGCGTGGTGGTACCTACAGCATCGATTCGGGCCGCGTGGCCGACGGGATGCTCGGCTGGGCGCGCGAACTACTGCAATGACCGAAGGCCGTCCCGCCTGCGTGAAGGAGTCGGGCGCAAGTGAGAGTTACAAGCGAAGCTCGCGCTGAGCCAAAGCAGATACATCGGCTCGTTCTGATCGGGTATCGGGCTTAGCGGCTCGACAGTCTCTTGTCGATGGAAACGATGGAGGGTGAACGTAAGCGAGACGCGGCCGCGCGGGCAGATTGAGAAATCGCCCGTGGACGTTTGCCACGCTCGCCAGTAGTTGATCGCTGCTCAACCTCCATGTTCTCCGCTCAGCGATCTAAGATAGGCCCGCAGGTCTTCCCGGCGCGATCCGGGGTTTGCTAGCTTGAACCAAGAGCGTTGGCTACCTCATTATCGGTTTTGGAATTCAGAATCGACAGTTCGCTAGGGGTAAGAGCGTTCGGGCTTCGAACCCGTCTCGACGACCGCTTCGATCACCTTCAGTCGATCCCATTCGCGCATGGTCAGACTCACTGTCGGGTTCGGTGACATCGCGGCGCTCCCGCTGAACGGTCAGCCGCCAGCTTGCCACCGGCTAAAACCCGACATCTGTAAATAGCCAGAACACGACATTAGGATATAGCCGCTACAGCGCATGTCATGGCCAGATAGAAATGTCGCACCTCGGGCTAAATACAGATGTCGTGTCTGTTCTCGGGTTTCACGCTCACGCAGCGTTGCAGCATGAGGCGTGAACGGGCAGGGCGCGGGTGCATGAACGTCA
>NZ_JBFUPT010000040.1:0-21999 GCF_041360715.1 Caballeronia sp. RCC_10 | reverse complement strand
ACTATGAGCAACTCGCTGGAGTGCCGATGGCTGCTTAACTCCAGCAAAACGGTCTCCGAGGTTCCCGGTGCGCTTCAAAGGCCCTGTTTCGCCTGTCGGTGCTCGGTCCGCTCGTCAGCCGCGAACGGCTGGGCCACGGCGAGCTGCAGCAGATCGTCCAACAGCTCGCGCAGCAGGAATACGCCATTCCCGGCTCGCGCCGGCGTCATATCAGCGAGAAGACGCTGCTCAAGTGGTACTACGCATGGCGACGTGATGGTCTGACGGGACTCGCCGATCACGCCCGTACTGATGTGGGCCGCTCGAAGCTGCCTGAAGTCATACAGGGCGCCGTGCTCGCGGCCAAACGCGAGAACCCGCGCCGTTCGATCCGCCAGATCCGGCTGCTGCTGGAGGCCGCCGGCGCGATTCCGCGCGACACGCTCTCGCGCTGCGCGGTGCATCGTCTGCTCAAGGCGCACGGCATCTCACGCATTGCCGGTCCCGATGTCGTGCCTGAGGAGAAACGCAGCTTCGAGGCCGAGTATGCCGGTTCGATCTGGTACGGCGATGTGCTGCACGGCCCGACGCTGTCCTTCGGCGGCAAGCGTACAAAGACGTACCTCGTGTCGCTGATGGACGACGCCTCGCGGCTGATCGCCCATAGCGCGTTCTGCACCTCGGAGACGGCGCTCGACATTGAAGGCGTGCTCAAGCAGGCGCTGCTCAGACGCGGCGTGCCGAAGACGCTCGTCGTCGACAACGGCGCAGCCTATCGTGCCTCAACGCTGCAGGGCATCTGCGCGCAACTGTCAATCCGGCTCGTGCATTGCCGGCCGTACCAGCCGACCAGCAAGGGCAAGCTCGAGCGCTGGCACCGCACGTTACGCGAACAGTTCCTTGCCGAACTCGACGCGACGCATATCCGTGACATGGCGGACCTGAACGCCCGGCTATGGGCGTGGATCGAACAGGTCTACCATCGCCGCAAACACGGTGCACTTGGCGAGCACACGCCACTCTCACGCTACCAGCAGGACCTGCCACGCATCCGGCAGCTCGGCACACTGGCTGCGCGGCTGGATGAACTGTTCCTGCATCGCATCTCGCGCCATGTGCGTCGTGATGGCACCGTGTCGTTCGACGGCAAACGCTTTGAGGTCCCGTACGAGCTTGCCGGACAGACGGTCGTGGTTGTGGTCGATCCGCACGCCGGCACCGTTCTGCGCGTCGAGAGCCAGGCCGGGAAGGCGCTGGGCGCCGCCACGGAACTGGATACCGTGGCCAACTGCACGCGCCGGCGGCAGCGCCCACTGGCGCAGCCTGCCACCCATGCCGCGGCATCAGGGCCGAACCTGCTCGAGCTCGTGCATCAGCGTCATTACCGCACAGAGGGCTGACCATGTACCGACAACACTTCGGCCTGCGCTGCGCGCCGCTGGACAAGGATTCGACGGACCTGTGGGACGATGGCGCGCTTGCCCAGCTCACCGAGCGCTTCCAGTGGCTGCTCACCAGTCCCGGTATCGGCCTGCTGACGGGCGAACCGGGCGTGGGCAAGACCGCAGCACTACGCCATCTCGCTCGTAGCCTCAATCCGCATCGCTATCTCGTTATTTACCTCGCCGAAACGGAGTTCGGCCGCATCGACCTGTACCGATCGCTTGCACGAGCGCTCGGATTGGAACCCAGCTACCGGCGTGCCGACCTGTGGCGCGAGCTGAAGCAGCGCATCACGGAGCTCGTCGAGGGCAAGCAGTTGCTGGTGGTATGGATCATCGACGAGGCGCAGAACCTGCCCATTGAGTTCTTCCGCGACTTCCCGTCGTTCCTGAACTTCGCCTTCGATTCGCGCAACCTTCTCACCGTGTGGCTGGCCGCGCATCCAAATCTGGCCACCACGCTCGAACGTGCGCCCTATGCCGCGCTGTACGGACGTATCCAGGCGCGCGTGCAATTGAAGCCCGTCATCGAGCGCGAGCGTTTCGCGCAGTTGATCACGCACGCCCTAAAGAGCGCCGGCTGCACGCATACGTTGCTGGCCGACTCCGGGCTTGAGCTGCTACGGCAGGCTTCACGTGGTCTGCCGCGACACGCCGGGCGAATCCTGCGCACCGCGATGCAGCTGGCCGTGCCCCGGGGTCTGAATCATCTACCCGACGAGCTGCTACAACAAGCCATTGAGGAGTTCCGATGACCCGGCGCCACAAACACGCCAAGGTGTCGCGCGCGGCGCCAAAGATCATGTCCCGTCCGCCGCCATTGCCCGAAATGAGCGACGAGGCCGCCGCGCAGATCCAGCAACTCCTATGTGACTGGCTCCTGTGGTTCAGCGCTGCGTATGGCGAACAGATCCGTCGTTGCAATGAACCGTGGGCTGTGCCGCCACGCGAACCGCCTCCTGCTCATCGCATCGACGCCCCTTTCTAATGACACGGCCCCGGTCTCGACAACCGGGGCCGCGTTCGTTGTGCTGCCCATCAAATGCGCGACGACGCGCAAATTTACCTTCGCTGCGTCTCGCGTTCGATCGGACACGCATTCTGCCCGATCAGCCCGCGACAAACAGCGTCGTCTCGCCTCGAATATCTCGCGATGCCGAGTCTCGTTCAGCCTGCGACGTAACACGAGGCAACGAATCCGGTTGGCGGTGGAACCGTCGACACCAAGGGCGCGGCTCTGCATCTCGACAATGCCGATGTTCACGCGGCGAACTGGAATCTGAATGCGCCGGTGTTCAACGTCGGCCCGTTGACGACGGCTGCGCTGCTTAGGCAGTTGGAGCAGGGCACGTCGTTAACGCTCGTCGCCTCCCGAGGCGACATCGTGATGGAGCAGACGATGCGCTGGGCGGGCAACGCATCGCTCACGCTCAACGCCGCGGGTTCAGTCACGGTCGGTCCAATGGCGACGCTCGCCAATAGCGGGACGGCCAATCTGATTCTGCGCGCTGACATGGGCGGGCAGAACAACGGAGGCGGCGTCGCGAATCTCGGCACGATCGACTGGTCGAAGAGCTTGGGCCTCGTGTCGAGCTATCACGACGGCAACGGGCAATCTGTAGCCGGATACACGAGGAGCAATCCCGCGTGGGCCGCTCCGGCATATAGTGGCATCCGAAGCCAGTTTACGGACTACGTGCTTGTCAACACATTGGCCGACCTCAACAAGATTTCGCAGCGGCTTGATGGCACATACGCGCTGGGCCGCGACATCGATGCGAGTCCCGCCGCAAACGACTTTCAGCCGATTGGCACTGGCACTGCGAATGGCCTCACGGGGCAGCTAGACGGTCACGGGCACACCATTGCTAATGTGGGAATTTTCTCCCAGGCTTTCGTCCCCGATGGGTCTGGAGCGGGGCTTTTTTCGGCCATCGGCAACACGGGCGTCGTGCGCAATCTCAAGCTCGCCAACGAGCGCATAACCGTGTACTTCGTCCCGGTAGGCGGGCTCGCTGCCCGGTCGTCCGGGCTCGTGTCGAACGTCTATGCTGACGGTATCGTGATGGATGTGGCAAGCGGACCTTCGGCCGGATTGATAGGGACGAATTCCGGCGTGATCTATCGCGCGGGCAGCAATGTCGCGGTCTCAGGGTCTGGCGGCTCCGGCGGCCTCGTCGGTAATAACAGCGGGACCATTTTGCAATCGTTCGCGACAGGTAGCGCCGGTGGCGGTTCGCGTTCGTCGGCGGGCGGACTGGCAGCCAGCAACTCGGGGTTGATCAGTCGATCCTATTCGACGGCATCGGTATCGGCCTTTAGTGGTCAGGGCGGATTGGTCGACTCCAACAGCGGTACGATCGAGCAGTCGTTCGCAAGCGGCCCTGTCAATACGTTCCCGCTGCCGTTCTACAGGGGCGGTATCGCAGAATATAACGCCGGCAAGATCGCCGCCGACGTTTTCTGGGACCGCGATAAAACGGGACAAGCGTCCGGAGTCGGAATGGGGACACCCGTGAGCACGGCCAATGGCCTCACGACCGTGCAGATGAGCGTAGCGGCCAGCTTCGGCCCGACGTGGGATTTCGGCGCTGGCGGGACCTGGGTGATATTGCCGAACACCACGCACCCGATTCTGAGATGGCAACTACAGCAATAGCTTGCGTTCCTTACGCCAACTCTATCGACGCTAACCGCGCGGTTCGCCCCCTCACACGACGCCCGCTCGATCGACGGCCACTGCATGGGCAGCGTCACAGATCGCGCCACCGTGACAGCGGTCAGCGCGACCCAACGCCCGTGATTGCCGGGCGAGCCAACGAGCGGTGATTCGCGAGCATGAATCTGCCTGATCCTTCCTGCGGGGCATTCAAGCTCAAGGAGGCTCGCGCGCATCACACGAGTCACCATGGCCTCCATGCCAGGCCCAGGCCTCTTATCAAGCTCACAGATGAGAGCAACTATCGACGGGGCAAACCGCTGTTAGATGCCGTGGACCGAACGCATTGGGGCAACTTGATGCGATACACACTGGGCCGATCAATTTTTTCCATACTCGGTGACGGTTTCACTTCCGATTGCAGCCATTCACAAGGCCATGAGCCGAACGGCCGGGATCGGTCGCGTTCGGCCGGTCGCCCGCCACGGACAGCAATCGGCCGTCTCCGGTCATGCAGAGGGCAGGTTTCCGAACGATCGAGCGTCCCTTACGCGTCGAAAGCCTGTGCTTGATCCGAAAGCCCTGCCGAGCAGGGATGAGTTAAATGCGGTCCCATGGATGAAACAGGACCAGACCACGAGCTTCCTTTTTCGCGACCCCACGCGCCTCGGACCAGCAGGTACCCGGATCTTGCCAACGCTTGCCGGGCGGCTCTTCACATAACCGATCAACGCGCCAAGCCGACATGCCGACATGCCGACGAAGGATGCTTGCCTTCTGCGCTCGGCGTTCGCGCCCTGCGAACCAACAAGTAGCACGAACATTCTGAAACGACGCATTGGGCCGGAATTGAGCTTGGTTATCCTCAAGATTGAAGTATCTCTTGGAAGTCACGCATGGCCGCCTAGAATTCAGCGTGCCCCTCAATGAGATTCAAGCGAACCTGGAGCTAAGCGATGAAGACGATCAATGTGCTCAGACTTGCCGCGATCGCCCTGGCGACCGTATTTTCCGTCAACGTTTGGTCGCAAAAGGCCGGCACGACCGCCGCGTCCTCAGGCGCGCCGACGGCGAGTGCGGGAATGTCGAAGAAGCAGATTCGTACAGCCAATAGAGCGCTGAGCCGGAAAGTGTCCCAGGCGCTTCAGAAAGGCGGCGTTCAGACGAACGGCATCAGCGTGATCGCGAAAAGCGGTGTAATCACGCTCAGCGGGCACGCCGCCGATCAGACCCAGATCGACAAGGCCGCCGCTATCGCGAAAACCGTGGATGGCGTCTCGTCGGTGAAGAACGTTCTGACGGTCCAGTATGGAGGACAGTAAGCTTCGCGCCGCCGGAACTGAAGGATTCGATCTCACCACCTCGTGAATACCGGAGCGAGCACCCCTTATTCTGTACAGCGAAGATTGATCAGGCTGACGCTCTATGACGCGCCGTCTGGTGCTGACACCGCTGCCTCGGGAAAGGGTTCGCCGCTACGGCTTTCAGGGTGTGCACCGTCGCGCTGGCGTCCAGCTTTCCACCGGCCTTCAGCCGACTTTCACGCCGATTCACTCAACGCGGGTTCTTCGGCAATCTGCCTAATGACCGCCGCCATCAGGCCCGGAAAGCGGGCATCCAGTTCGGCGCGCCGCAATGAATTCTGATGCACGGTGCCGGCAACGCGCGTGCGCACCAGACCAGCTTCGCGCAGGATCCGGAAATGATGGGAGACGCTCGACTTGGGGCGTCCACCGTCGAGGTCGCCGCAGGTGGCTTCGTCGACCGTTGCAAGTCGGCGGACGATCTCAAGGCGCACCGGGTCGCTCAGCGCGTGGAAGAGCCGCGCAAGCGTGAAGTCCTCGGCGCCAGGATGGGAATAAGTGCGCATTGTGCAAAGGGTAGAGGTTTCTGCCATACTCAATAGTTCGATATTCATCGAACTAACGTACAAGCCTTATCCAGAGGAGTTTAGCCTGATGTCCGCATTATTTCAGCCCTACAAGCTCAAGGACGTTTCCCTACGCAACCGCATCGCCATTCCGCCGATGTGCCAGTACACCGCCGAAGACGGTCTGATCAACGACTGGCACCGCGTGCACCTGGCCGGTCTGGCGCGCGGGGGCGCGGGGCTGGTGATCGTCGAGGCAACGGCTGTGTCGCCCGAGGGCCGGATTACACCGGGCTGTGCGGGTATCTGGACCGACGAGCAGGCGCAGGCATTTGCGCCCGTGGTCGCATCGATCAAGGCAGCGGGCGCCGTGCCGGGCATTCAGATCGGTCACGCGGGCCGCAAAGCCAGCGCAAACCGACCGTGGGAAGGTGACGACCACATCGCCGACAGCGATCCCCGGGGCTGGGCGACCCTCGCCCCATCGGCGATCGCCTTCGGCGGTGGCCTGTCGAAAGTGCCCAAGGCGATGACGCTCGACGACATCGCACGCGTTCGCGAAGACTTCGTCGCGGCGGCCAGGCGCGCGCTCGAGGCCGGCTTCGAATGGCTCGAGTTGCACTTCGCGCACGGCTATCTCGGCCAGAGCTTCTTTTCCACGCATTCCAATCAACGCGACGACGCATACGGCGGCAGCCTCGAGAACCGCAGCCGCTTCCTGCTGGAAACGCTGGCCGCCGTACGCAAGGTATGGCCCGAGCATCTCCCGTTGACGGCGCGATTCGGCGTGATCGAGTACGACGGACGCGACGAGGAAACCCTCGCTGAGTCGATAGAACTGGCGAAGAACTTCAAGCGCGAAGGGCTGGATATGCTCAGTGTCAGCGTGGGCTTTTCCACGCCGAAGGCGGCCATCCCGTGGGCGCCGGCGTTTCTTGCGCCGATCGCGGAGCGTGTGCGCCGCGAGGCTGGCATTGCCGTCTCTTCGGCGTGGGGCATCGATACGCCGGAACTGGCCGACCGCTCCGTCAAGAACGGTCAGTTGGACCTGGTGATGGTCGGGCGCGCGCATCTGGCTGATCCGCACTGGCCGTACCATGCGGCGAAGAAACTGGGTATCGAACGACCGTCGTGGACGCTGCCGGCGCCTTACGCGCATTGGCTCGAACGTTACGCGGTTGCTTGATTGAAGTCGACGCCGATCACGGCGGTTTCTGCTGATCCGACCGGCGGCGCACGCATCGGGTTGGCGTTTCTCGCGTAATCGTGAGATGAGTCGTGCTGCGGACACATGCCTGCAGCGCGACTCTATTCATTGCGCATACCTTGAATAAACGAAGCTGCACGGACCGAATGCACTCCATGCAAGCATCTCCGGTCGGACGCCAATGCCGCGGAATGAACCCGGAACTCATACGCGTGCTGGTTGCGGCGTCATCGGGCCCGGCCTTTCGATCAGGATCCGTGTTTCGGCGTCGAAACCACCGTCCAGCGGATCGAAATGACCGTTGCTCTTCATCAAGAGACGTCCGGCCCACCGAGGGGCTTTCCGTGCAGGCATAGCAGTTCCACCACCATCTCGACGCGCTCCATGCACACGCGTTCGCAGCGCATGCACAACTAAGAATAATCAGGCTTCGATCAAGGCAATTCTGTGGGACCTGGACGGCACGCTCATCGGGACTTTTTCCGATCCGTTTCGTGCCCGGGCGCATCGAACCGATCCCTGGCCCGTCGACCGTGCATCGCCGCGCCGAGGATGCGACGACGTGACGACGCGCGCGCTCCAGGGCAATGCGCCGGTCAGCTTCCGGCTTGCCGGCCCAGCGGCCTCGAAAGCGTGTCCCGTTCGACAACCGGCGCGTCCAGCACGATCTCATCCTCACCGTTTCTGCCGTCGATCAGCGCCATCAGATGCCGCGCCGCACGGGCGCCGATTTCGAGCGACGGCACGCGCACCGTCGTAAGGGGCGGCTGCGTGAGCCGGGCCTGCTCGATATCGTCGAAGCCCGTCACCGAGAGGTCCTCGGGCACGCGAATGTTCTTCGCCCGGCATTCGTCGAGCAGACCGATGGCCTGCAGGTCCGTGCCGCAAATCACGACGCTCGGACGCTCTTCGCTGTCCCACAATTCGCGCAGCGCCTGCCGACCGCCTTCGAACGTGAACGGCGCTTCGACGATCCAGTCGGGTCTCAGGTCGAGGCCGGCTTCTCTCAGCGCGGCGCGCGTGCCGGCCTGCCGTGCGCGCACTCGCTCGTTGCCCGCTGTCGAGCCGCCGCACATGGCCACGCGCCGATGCCCGAATTCGACGATGCGCCGCGCCAGGCGATAAGCGGCCTCGAAGTTCGAGAAGCCGACACAATGCGGATACTGCGTTTCGTCGACCGACCACGTCAGCACATAGGGCAAGTCGTATTGGCGCGTCAGCTCGATGACTTCGGGCGGATGATCGGTGCCGACGAGCACGAGGCCATCGACGCCGCGTTCGAGGATCGCGCGCAGCACTTCCAGTTCGCGCGCCGGCCTATATTCGTGACTCGCGATGAGCAACTGATACCCGTAGCCCCACAACGTCTGCTGCAAGGACTGGATGGAATCGGCGTAGATGGGATTGTTGAGCGTCGGATAGATGGCCGCGACGGTGCGCGTCTTGCGCGACGCCAGCGCCTGCGCCGCGCCGTTTCGCACGTAGCCGAGCTGTTCGACCGCGCGTTGCACGCTCGAGAGCGTCTGCGGCTTGACCTGGTCCGGCACGGACAAGGCGCGCGACGCGCTGCCGAGCGAGACGCCGGCGAGCCGCGCAACATCGGCGAGCGTGGCGCGGGTCGGCTTCATGACGCGCTGCGTGTGCGTCCGTAGGCATCGGCGCGAGCGATGCCGTCGATCAGCCGCTGCGCCGTCAACGGCGGCGTCATGTGCCGGCTATAGCGCGTGGCGAGCGTGGCCTCGGCGATGAGCGCTTGTTGCGCCGGGGTGAGCGGGGCATGCTGCCCCAGTTGCGTGAGCGTGAGCGGCAATCCGACTGCGGTCATGAGCGTGGCCAACGGTTCGATCTCTTCGGGCGATGAATCTTCGACGAACAATTGTACAAGCGTGCCGAAGGCGACCAGTTCGCCGTGCATCATGGAGGCCATCGCGGGGATCGCCGTGAGACCGCGGATCAGCGCGTGCGCGAGCGACAAGCCGCCGCTCTCGAAGCCGACGCCGCTCAACAGCACGGTCGCTTCGACCACGCGTTCGACGGCATCGGTGAGTTCGCCTCGCCCGACATCCGCATAGGCGCGCGCGCCGTCTTCGAGCAGGATCGCGAGCGTCGCACGGGTGAGCAGCAGCGCGCCCGGCAGCGGCGGCGTGCCGTATGAATTCAGGCCGGCAGCACGCTGACACTGCGCCGCTTCGAACTTCTTGCTCAACGCATCGCCGATGCCGGCCGCGAACAGGCGCGCGGGCGCGGCGGCGATCAACGCCGTATCGACGATCACCGCATCCGGATTGCGCGGCAACATCTCGATGCCCGCGACGCGATGCGCTTCGTCATACAGGATGATGAGCCGGCTCGTCGGCGCATCGCTCGAAGCGGCCGATGGCGCGATGACGATCGGCGCGTCCAGCGCCCGCGCAACGCCCTTCGCCGTGTCGATGGTCTTGCCGCCGCCGATCGCCACGACCCCATCGGCATGCCGCTCGCGCGCATCGCCGGACAGCTTCGCGATGACGGCCGCCGTGCATTCGCCCGGAAACGCGGCCAGATGCGGCGCAACGCCCGCGGCTTCGAGCGATTGCACGACGTCCGCCGACACGCGAACGGCCACCGCCCCATCGACGAGCACGAATGCGCGGCGCGCGCCGAGGTCCGCGAGCGTCGGTCCGAGAGATGCCAATGCGCCAGGTCCTTGCGTGTATCGCCCGGGAAAGCCGATGGTTCGCAATGGCGCGTGCGTCGTCATGTCATCAGCCATCCGCCGGCCACGTCGATCACCTGGCCCGTGACGAACGCCGCGTCATCGGACGTGAGGAAGAGGCACGTCGATGCGACCTCGTCCGGCGCGCCCAAACGTCGCAACGGCGTTTCGCGCGCCACTTTCTCATTGGCCTCGCGCGCGACGCCGCGCACGAGCGGCGTGTCGATGCGCCCCGGCGCGATCGCGTTCACCGTGATGCCATGCGGGCCGAGTTCGCCCGCGAGATGCCGCGTCATGCCGATCAGCGCGGCCTTCGTCGTGCTGTAGTGCGCGGCGACGATGTCGAGATAGGCCTTGCCCGCCACCGACGACATCGACACGATGCGGCCAAAGCGCCGCTCGACCATGCCCGGCGCAAGAATGCGGCAGAAGTTGAAGACGCTGTTCACGTTGACGTCCATGACGCGGCGCCATTCTTCGGGCGTCATCTGCCAGACCGGCATCGGCTTGCCCGCGTGTTTCGGCGAGATGCCCGCGTTGTTGACGAGCGTATCGATCGGTCCGAGCGCCGCTTCGATCGAACGGCACGCGGCCTCGCACTCGGTGAAGTCGCCGACGTCGGCGCGCGCGAAATGCACGCGCAGGCCCGCATCGGCGAGGCGCCGTGCCAGCGCCGCCCCCGTTTCTTCGTTGACGTCGACGATGCCGACTGCGGCGCCGTCGCGCGCATAACGCTCGACGAGCGCCTCGCCAATGCCGCCGCTGCCGCCCGTTACCAGAACCACACGCTTGTCGTGCCGCACGTTATCGGTCTCCCACTTTCAGCATGATTTTGCCGATGTGCCGGCTCGATTCCATCAGTTCGTGCGCACCCTGCACGTCGGTGAAAGGCAGCACGCGATGAATCACCGGAAGGGCGCGGCCCGCTTCGAGGAGCGGCCACACCTGCGCGTGCAGCGCCTGGGCGATGGCCGCCTTCTGCTCGACGCTGCGCGCACGCAAGGTCGATCCGGTGAACGTGAGACGGCGCAGCATGATCGGCATGGCGTCCAGTTCGATGCGGCTGCCTTCCAGAAACGCGATCTGCACAAGCCGGCCTTCGAGCGCGAGCGCGCGGATGTTGCGCGGGATATAGTCGCCGCCGACCATGTCGAGGATGATGTCGACGCCCCGGCCATCGGTGAGGTTCGCGACGGCCTCGACGAAATCCTCGTCGCGATAGTTGATGACGTGATCCGCGCCCGCGTCACGGCACGCCGCTGCCTTCTCCGCATTGCCGACGGTCGTGAACACGCGCGCGCCGAACGCGTGCGCGAGCTGAATCGCGGTCAGCCCGATGCCGCTCGATCCGCCATGCACGAGGAAGGTCTCGCCCGCTTGCAGCCGGCCGCGCTCGAACACGTTCGTCCATACGGTCAAGTAGGTCTCGGGCAAGGCGGCGGCCTGCAACAGCGTGAAACCTTTCGGCACCGGCAGGCAATGCGACGCATCGGTGATGCAGTATTGCGCGTAGCCGCCGCCCGGAACCAGCGCGCAAACTTCATCGCCCACGCCCCACTGCGTCACCCGCGCGCCCGTCGCGACGACGCGGCCCGACACTTCGAGCCCCAGATGCGGCGACGCGCCCGGCGGCGGCGGATACGAACCGGAACGTTGCAGCACGTCCGGGCGGTTGACGCCCGCGTAGGCGACTTCGATCAGCACGTCGTCGGCGCCGGGCGAGGGCAGCGGTCCTTGCGCGAGCCGCATGCAATCGGGAGCGCCGCCCGCGCCGTGATCGATGTATTGCATCGATGCAGGAAGAGTGGATGTCATGGCGTTCAACGGATGATCGATTCGATGTAATCGGCCGGCAGACCGATCGACGCATAGTGTTTGCGGGCCGCTTCGATTTTCGTGAAGACGTCCTCATAGCCCTGCGCGACGCCTTGCGGATCCACATACGTGTAGCCGCCCGTCACGTGGAACCACGTGATCATCTCGGGCACGTCTTCAGGCACGAAAAGCGTGTGCGTTTCGCCGGCGGGCTCGAACGCGTAGCCGCCTTGTTCCGCGACCCAGTCGTGTTCGAGGTAGTACCAGCGGCCCTTCAGCACCATCGCATGAACCGCTCCGCTATGACGATGCCGCGAGATCACGCCGCTGCGGCGCACGCGCAGCAGGTTCACGTAATAGCCCTGGCTCGCGCTGAGAATGAGCGGCTTGAACGACACGGTTTCGGTCGCGGGCACCCACAGGTTGTCGTCTTCGAGCCAGTCGGTCATCACGCCGCCGTGCACGAGATCCTTCGACATGTACGGCGCTTGCGGCAATTGATAGGCGATGACCTGTTCATCGGGTTTGACTGCGGGCTTCACTTCGGTCTGCATGAGTGGTTCTCCGTGAGTTCAGGATGCGATGCGTCGGCCATTCGATCAATGACCGAGATAGGCGCGCCGCACGTGGGGACTGTCGAGCAATTCTGCGCCGGTTCCGGTCAGCGCGATGGCGCCGTTTTCCAGCACGTAGCCGCGGTTCGCGAGCTTCAGCGTGTGAAACACGTTCTGTTCGACGAGCAGCACCGTCACGCCTCGGGCCGCGACCGTGCCGACCACCTCGAACATCTGTTCGACGAGCAAGGGCGAAAGACCGAGCGACGGCTCGTCGAAGATGAGCAGTCTCGGCGCGGACATCATGCCGCGCGCGATGGCGACCATCTGCTGCTCGCCGCCCGACAGCGAACCGGCGAGCTGCGTCAGCCGCTCGCGCACGCGCGGAAAGAGTTCGAGCACTTCGTCCATGCGTTCGCGCCGTGCGCCGCGTGCGGCGTGACGGAACGCGCCCATCAGCAGATTCTCTTCGACGCTCAGGAAAGGGAAAAGCTGACGGCCTTCGGGAACCATCGTGACGCCCATCGCGACGATCTCGTGCGCCGTCTTGCCGACGAGCTCCTTCCCCTCGAACGTGATGCTCCCGCCGCGCGCAGCGACGATGCCGCACAGCGTCTTGAGCGTCGTGGTCTTGCCCGCGCCGTTCGCGCCGACGAGCGTGACGATCTCGCCTTCCTGCACGTCGAGCGAGACGCCGCGCAGAACTTCGCTCTTGCCGTAGCCGGCCGATACGTTATGCAGCTTGAGCATCGAGATACCCCTTGCCGAGATAAGCCTGGATCACCTGAGGATCGTTGACGACATCGGACGGCTTGCCTTCCTTCAGCATGCGCCCGGCATTGATGACGATGATGCGGTCGGAGAGAGCCATCGTCGCCTGCATCATGTGCTCGATCATCAGCACGGCGACGCCCGAGTCGCGGATGCGCCGCACCATCTCGATCGCGCGCGCGATGTCGGCGGGATTGAGGCCGGCCATCACTTCGTCGAGCAGAAGGGCGCGTGGACGCGTCGCGAGCGCGCGGGCCACTTCGAGACGCTTCATGCCGCCGACGGTCAGACTGCGCGCTTCGGTATCGAGCAACGAGGTGAGGTCGGTGATTTCCGCGACTTCGCGAGCGATCGATTCGGCTTCGAGGCGCACCCGTGTATGCATGAACGCGCCGAGCATGATGTTCTCCAGCACGGAGAGGCCTGCGAACGGCTGCGCGATCTGGAACGTGCGGCCGACGCCATCCTTCGCGAACGCATCGGGCGTGCGCGGTTCGGTCCAGCGGCCATCGGCGAGGCGAATCTTGACGATGCCTTCGTTGGGCCGGATGAAGCCCGAAAGCTGGTTGAAGACCGTCGTCTTGCCCGCGCCGTTCGGGCCGATCACGCCGAGAATCTCGCCGGCATGCAGCGTGAGGGACACGTCGTCGGTGGCGACGAGACCGCCGAAGCGCTTCTTCAGATGCTCCGCGACGAGCAGCGGCGTGCCGCGCGGCAGGGCATCGGCAGGTGCGATCGACTTCGCCGGTTGCGCCGGCGGCGTGCGCGCACCGGGCAGGCGGTCGATGAAACGCAGCACGTAGCCGCCCAGGTGCCCGACGAGGCCGCGCGGGATGAACAGCACGACGAGCACCAGCACGACGCCGTAGACGAAGCCGTGCGTGCCGCTGCCGAACGAGCTGAGCCATCCGCGTGCAAGCTCGGCGATCGGCAGCACGAGCACGGTGCCCGCGAGCGGCCCGGCGACGCTGCCCAGCCCGCCGATCAGCGCGAACATCGCGATTTGCACCGACAGTTCGAGCGAGAACGCGGCGGACGGATCGATGAAGGTGAGATACATCGCGTGGAAGGAGCCGATGAGGCTCGTCAGCACGGCCGAGATCACCGCCGCGCCGATCTTCACCTTCACCGCGTTCACACCGACGGCGCGCGCCGCATCTTCACGCTCGCGCACCGCGATCAGATAGAAGCCGAAGCGCGAGCGCCGGATCAGCCACGCAGCCCACAACGTCACCAGCAGGAAGCCGAAGGCGATCAGCAGATACGCCCACTTTTCGCGGAAGACCATCCACGGCAGGCCGATATTGAGCGGCACGTTCAGGCCCGCGGAGCCGCCCGTCCAGCTTTCCTCGTGGACGGTGAGCAGGCGGCACACTTCAAGGAAGGCGATGGTGGCGAGCGCGAAGAACGGCCCGCGCAAACGCAAGGTGGGATACGCGATAACGACCGCCGCCGCCGCCGATATGACCGCGCCCGCGAACATGCCGAGCCACGGCGTGATGCCGAAGTGGATCACGAAGAGCGTCGCCGTGTACGAGCCGATGCCGTAGAACACCGCGTGCCCGAGCGACAGTTGGCCGGCGAATCCGCCGACGATATTCCATGCTGTCGCGAGCGCGCCGAAGATGCACACGAGCACGGCCAGGTGAAACGCGAACGGCGATTGCAGCGCGAACGGCGTCGCGAGCAGCGCGAGCAGCGCCAGCGCGCCCATGTAGCCGCGCGGATGCAGGAGATTAGGAAACATCGGTTGCCTCGCTGAACGTTATTCGGAGCCGCGTCCGAGACCGAAGAGGCCGGTCGGGCGCACCACGAGAATCACGAGGAAGATCGCGAAATAGACGACTTCCTTCATGTCGGGCGAGATGTAGTAGCCCGCGAGACTGTCGATGAGCCCGATCACGATCGACCCGACGAGCGCGCCCGGCAGGCTGCCGAGACCGCCCAGCACGACGATGACGAACGCGGTGAGCACGAAGTACTGGCCGACGGTCGGGAACACCGGATACTGCGCGACCAGGAGGCCCGACGCGAGTCCGACCAGCGCCGCGCCGATGCCGAACGCAAGCACGTAGGTGGTTTTTACGTTCACGCCCATCAGCGTGGCCGCGTAGCGATGCTGCGCCACCGCGCGAAACGCGCGTCCCGTGTAGGTGCGCTGCAGGAACAGATGCAGCCCGCCCGCGACAGCAAGCGCGGCGGCGAACGTGAACAGTTGCCCGCTCACGATGTTGATGTCGCCGAATTGCAAATGCTCGGTGCCGAACGTGACCTCGACTGGATGCACGTCCGCGCCGAAGACCATCAGTGCGAGATTGACGAGCGCGGTCGATACGCCGACGGTCGCGAAAATCTGGATGTGGGCATCGGCGGAGAGCAGCGGCTGGATGATGAAACGCTGGATGAGCACGCCCAGCGCGAACAACAGCACGGCAACCGGCACCGCCGATACATACGGATGCCAGCCGAGCTTCGCGGCGAGCAGCCAGACGGCGTACATGCCGACCATCAGCAGTTCGCCGTGCGCGAAGTTGACCACGCGCACGACGCCGAAGATCAGCGTGAGGCCGATGCTGATGATCGCGTACGCGCCGCCGAGCAAAAGGCCGTTGACGAGAAGTTGCAGAAGAATAGACATGCTCGTTTCCCGGACGCCGCGCGGCGCATCGGCGCCACGCGGTTCGAGTGAAAGGGGAATGAGGCTTGATCGCGGCGGAATTACTGCGCGGCAACCGGCTTGGCGATAGCAACCGATTCCGGATACACGGTCACGAGCTTGCCGCCTTGCCACTGCATGACGTTGGTGGTCGCGAGCTGGTTCTGCCCGTTGTCCGCGAACTGGAAGCCCCAGCCGGCCGCGGTCGTGCCGGTCGCTTTCTTGTAGGCGAGGACGGCTGCGCGAATCTTGTCCTTGTCGGTGGACTTCGCGTTGGCGAGCACGTCGAGGAACGCCTTCGCGCCGACGTAGTTCACGAGGCTGTGACCCGAGCGCGGCGCCATGCCGAAGTGCTTCTGATATTCGGTGGTGAACGTGTCGAGGCCGGGTGCGCCTTTCTCTTTCATGGCGACTTGCGGGAAGTCGATGTCGTACACGCCGTTCATCGGCGCACCGACGGCCTTGGCCGTATCGGAGAGCGAATAGCCGCCGCCCGCGCCGATGACGGCCTTCGGCTTGAAGCCTGCCTGCGCGGCCTGACGGAAGAACAGGATGGCATCGTTCTGATAGGCCGTTTGCAGGACAACGTCGACGTCCGCGCCCTTGAGCCGCAGGATCAGCGAGGACAAGTCCACGCTTTTGGCGGAATAGGGCAGCACCTGCACGACGTTCAGGCCGAGCTTCTTCGCACCTTCCTTCTGAAAGCCGCTGACGAGCGTCCCGTACGGGCCGTCTTCGGCGATGATCGCGATCTTAAGCGACTTCGGGTCCAGTTTCAGTTGCGGGGCGACGACCTTGGTGAGCGCTTCGAGCGTGCTGTCCGCGAAGGTCTTGGTGGTCGAGTTGCTGCGATAGAGATACTTGAAGCCGCGGCTCGTGATGGTGTCGGCGGTCGCCCCGAGTTCGAAGAAAGGCACGCCGGCGAGTTCGGTCACCTGCGTCGCGGCCGACGACACCGCCGACGAGTAGCTGCCGAACACGGCGGTTACGTTCTCGACCGAGGTCAGGCGGCGCGCTTCGCCGACGGCCTGGTTGGCGTCGACGGCATCGGCCTTCACCAGCACGACCTTGTCGCCGTTCACGCCGCCTGCGGCATTGCGTTCGTCGACGGCAAGCTGCACGCCGCGATAGCTTTCCTCGCCGAGCAACGCGAGACCGCCGCTAAACGGGAAAAGCGCGCCAATTTTCAGATCAGCCGCATGTGCGGCACCGACGCTCAGCGAGGCAAGGCAGGCGCCGAGTAAGCCGCGAAGGGCGGTGCGTGGAAAGGTCGAGGACATGCGTTGTCTCCATTGTAAGTATTTGATTCGCAGTAGGGCGAATTTGAAGCGCTTCAATTTTCAGGCATGGCAGTGGCACTTGGACGCGCGCATGTTGCGCTATCCGACCTGCTGGTGACAGAGGTCGCCGCTGTCCGCGCATAGTTGAAGCGCTTCAATATTGAGTTCTGGCTTCGACGCGCGTCAACGAGGGGTTTCCCGACTCCGATTTTTATCAGCGTCGCGCTTCGAGCAGCGCCTTCTCCTCAGAACCGCTGGATGGCCCAAACGATTCCAGCCAGCCCGCCAACAAATCGATCTTCCGTTCCCAGCGTTGCGGCAAAAGCACCGGCGGAGTGCTCTCGCTCGCCTGCGCCTTCGCACCCGGCGAACGCCGCCTAAACAAGACACGCGCTCCGGCAGGAACAGCGACCCGATGCCGGTACATCCCCAACGCTGAGGTCGAGGCCGACGTCCACGTCGTTCAGCACCACCGGGGATCCACTCAGCTAGCTCGCGGACCGCTGTCACTTCGTCTGAAGCGCCGAGGCAAAGTGCGCGGTCCGCCACGTTGTGGCAATATTTTCCGACCGCGCTTTGCAAGAGGTAAAGATGCCTGGTAGTGAAGGTGATGCGCGAAATTGTTCACATCTTCGAACCAGCCGCAACGGTCTGAATTTGCACCCAGATGGCCAGCAAATCACGTTTTCAGCGAGTAATTTTTACGGAATTAAGGATTTACATAGCTCTACTTGGGAAGAAAATTATCGATTAGACGCCATTCATCCGAAATAACGCGTCCGTTCTTTTCTCAATACGCAAACGATTGCGGGCGTTTTTTCCTCCTTACGGTATGAGCATATCCAAGCTTTGCTTTCTTCCGATTGTTACTTTCAGATACGTTTTCGGTCGCTTTTTGGCCCATATACTTCGGCCTCCTTCACCAAACGTAAAAAATTGCCGTGTCGTTGAACCGCTTTCCCCAAACGCAGGACGAAACTTCCTTTTCGAGCCTCACCAGCAAGACCGACGCTCCCTTTTCACGTAGAAAGTTCCTGACCTTCATGATGGCTGGTGCAGGAAGTGCCACATTGGCTGCCTGTGGCGGCGGCGGTGACGCTGTCGGTACCGATGCCGCAGATCCTTCGGCGGTAGCAAAGGCCGCCTCATCGAGCGGGACGGTGATTCCGCCGGCAGCATCCATCACTGATAGTTCAGGCGCCGTGTGGACGCTCGTGGGCGGCCGTGCGACGCGCAACGGCGCATCGGTGGCGACCGGTTCCCCCGCCGCGTACACCACGATCCTCTACTTGAACGGCGTGATTCACGCCAAGAACACAGCGGGCAACTGGTACAAGAGCGGCACCTCGCCGTGGATGAACCTGGGCGCCGCAGACCCGCGTACCGCGGCGAGCACCGGCTCGCAAGGCACCAGCAACACCAGCACGAACGGCGTGCTGCAAGACAAGTCATTCGGCGTGAAGGGGGATGGCACGTCCAACGATCGCGCGGCGCTTCAGGCTGCCATCGACGGCTCGGTCGGCCAGATTCTTCTCATCACCGGCAAGAGCCGCATCGACACGACCGGTCTCACGCTGCGCTCGAACACGCATATCCGCTTCGCGCCGGGCGCGTCGATCAAGATGCTCTCGCACAACACCGGCTCCTATCAGATGATGCGCGTGTGGGACGTGAGCAACGTGAACATCGAAGCACCGTACCTCGACGGCAGCAAGGAACTGAACTCCGCCGGTTCGGGCGAGTGGGGCATGGGCATCTCGATCAACGGCTCCACCGGCGTCACGATCACGAACCCGACGACGATCAACTGCTGGGGCGACGGCATCTACATCGGCAATAGCCAGAGCGGCTCGAACAAGACCAGTTCGAACGTGTCGATCAGCGGCCACCACGCGAACGGCTGCCGCCGTCAAGGCGCGACGATCACGTCCGGCAACGGGATCACGTTCACCAATCCGCTCTGGGAAAACATTGCGGGCACTGCGCCGGCATGTGGCCTCGACATCGAGCCGAACGACAACAACGCCGTGCTTCAGGCCATCAAGATCATCAGCCCGACGACTCAGGGTTGCGCGGGCGGCGGCATCCTGGTGTACCTCGGCTTCTTGCCCGGACCCGTCGCCAAGAACGTCGACATCCAGATCACGAACCATACCGACCGCTGCACGACCGATTCGTTCGACGTCCAGGGTCTTCGGTTGAATGGCTGCGTCGTTACGGGCGCGATCACCAGCACGAACCCGGTGTGGAAGAAGAACTGGTATTTCGCTGACTGGGACAGCAACGGCCCGAAGGTGTCGGTCGTGAATCCCAAGGTTGGCTAAGCTCGGAGATGTGCCGCTCGCGATTGCCGACCAGCTAGAATAAAGTGCGTGAGGCCGTGTGTGGTTACGGCAGCATCTCAAGGTGTACTAAGGTCGACCTTGCGTATCGAGTAGCGGACCGCTCTGGCAATCAGACGGTTCGTCATCGGCTGGATCAGCCGGTTGGCGGTGCGCCGAGGCAACACAACGCGTCGATCTCCTTCTGCGCTGCGTTGTTCGAGTTGCAGGCGAACAGCTGAGGCACTCCGAAACGTGCCGTTGACGCCGCGATCCGTTGAACGATCGAGATGGGTCGAAGTGTCAGTTAGCTGAGTCGGGTGTGGCGTTCGCGCCGCACGATGCGGCCAGTGGGCTGCGGAACCGTGCTCGAACCTTGGCTGCCACCGGCAGCCAAGAAATCGGGGCCATCGCAAGACCAGCGCTGGTTCATAGTCAGCGCACACTGTCTCACTGCGGAATCAAAGCGCGCTCACCTTGAAGACGGAGACCGCCTGGCGAAGGCTGTTCGCCTGCTCCGCCATAGCTTGTGCCGCGGCGCTTGCTTGCTCGACAAGAGCGGCATTCTGCTGAGTGACTTCGTCCATCTGGCTGACGGCGACGTTGACCTGTTCGATACCGGTGCTTTGCTCATTGGATGCCGAGGCGATGTCGCCCATGATGTCGGTCACGCGTTTGACCGAGCGCACCAACTCATCCATCGTGCTGCCTGCGTCGTGCACAAGCGACGACCCCGTGTTCACATGTTCCACCGAGCTGCTGATCAGGTCTTTGATCTCCTTTGCAGCAGTCGCGCTGCGCTGTGCGAGCGTGCGCACTTCTCCTGCGACGACCGCGAACCCGCGCCCTTGCTCGCCGGCTCGGGCGGCTTCCACGGCTGCATTCAACGCAAGAATGTTCGTTTGAAACGCGATCCCTTCGATCACCGAGATGATTTCCGCCACCTTCGTTGAGCTGTCCGCGATATCACGCATTGTCGAGACGACGCGCTGGACGACTTCGCCGCCTTCGGCCGCAGTACCGGAGGCTGACGTCGCAAGAGAGCTCGCCTGAAGAGCGTTCTCGGTGTTCAGCCGTACGGTAGAGGTAAGTTCCTCCATACTCGACGCGGTTTCTTCCAGTGACGCGGCCTGCTCTTCGGTTCGTTGCGACAGGTCGACGTTGCCCTGTGCGATTTCGCCGGCGGCTACCGAAATCGATTCGGCGGAAGTCTTGATGCCGGCGACAACGATGCTAAGTTGCCTGCGCATGGCCTCGAGGGATGCCATAAGACTGCTGGCATCGCGTCCCGTAAGATCCATCTTCATCGTCAAGTTGCCTTCGGCGATTTGACGCGCCATTTCTTGCGCTTCGGCCGGTTCCCCGCCCAATTGCTTCACAATGCTGCGGGTGATGACGATCGCTGCCACCAAACCGGTCAACAAAGCAAGGGCGACGATTGAACACATCGCAATGCGGATCGATTTATACGACGCGGCGGCTTCGTTAGCAGCCTGCTCGTTAAGTTCTTCTTCGAAAGAAGCAAGTTCTGCCAGGTGGCTGAGCCATACGGACTGTTTCGGTCTCGCCTCTTGCAGAAGGACTTTGGTCGCGGCATCTGCATCGTTCGCCAGACCGAGGGCACTGGCCTTGGCTAGCAGCGGGAGTGCTGCGGCTTCATCTTCCTTGATTGCCGCAAACAGCGCCGTCTCTCGCGCAGTTGTGCGAGGGTTAGAGGCGAACGTCTTTCCGAGAGCCTGGTATGCACGGGCATATATGGCCTCTTGTCGTTTAATGCGTTCTGCCTCCTTTGACATTGCAGCGAAATCGGTCAAAAGCGCAAGATTGCGAATCGCAATTGCCCGATCCTGCACTGACGATTTCATCTCGTTGGCTAGCTTGGTTTGGGTGTTATTAACGCTCGATATGTCGTTGAGGTTCCGGTAGATCGAGGACATACCGTAAAAAGCGAGCCCGGCAATAGTGATCAACAGCACAAGCAAGCTGACAAAACCAATAGAAAGGCGAGTGGAGATGCGAAATTTTTTCATGGGTGTTTAAATAAATTGATATTTGGATTACGACAAAAGTTGGACGAACTTAAGCGTCATCGGAGACCGTCGTCGGATCGGTGCTCCCGTTTGGCGAGAGTTGGCGGGGGAGTTACGATGTGCGCGCTTCTTCGCGCCGAAGCGGCTCGCTCTTGATGCGCGACGCTGTCGCAGGTACTACGCAGCCTGAAAATGGCGATATATGGGCAATACGCTGATCACGATCGGTATGTCCGGTGGAAGAGACGCGAACACGCTCATGGGAATGCGCGCGTGTAACAGCGAAGACCGCGGCCACCGACAGGAGATTTAAATACGGACATCCGCTACCGGCGCACAGGGCTTACGATCTGCACGAGGCGGTTTCTCATTGTGAGAGCACACTAGCGTCCATGATTGTTGTGGCGCGCACGCCTTAAAACCTCTAAACGGCCGTCGCCGTTTCAAGCCACAGATCGTTTTGAAGAACCGACGAGCGTCGAAGTCGAGACCCGACTGATGCTTTCGCAGGCGCGCCGGCTAGGAAGATTTAGGCGCAACTTGAGCGCGGTAAATACGCCGATTTATTTGTGAACTGCAAAGAGTGCAGTGGCCCTTTAAGCACCGACCAGGGAAACCGTTCTCTAGATCGCCGGCATTCGATCGGCAGCCTCAAATCTGAAGTGCAACACCCGTTTCGTATAAGGTGTTGCGATGCACGAAAGAACTCAGTATCAGCAG
>NZ_JBFUPT010000039.1:0-24238 GCF_041360715.1 Caballeronia sp. RCC_10 | reverse complement strand
GCCACACTCGCTTCCGCAGCTCAACCTCATGGCTCTAAACATTAAATTCGCTGTTGCGCTTCAACCTTGAAACCGCCGTGCCATGATGGAACAAATAGCGATAGAAAGACTGACAGGCTTGATTGCGTTCGCCCGCGCTGCGTCGCTTGGGAGCTATACGGCCGCCGCCAGGGCGCTTGGGGTCTCGCCGTCTGCGGTTAGCAAGAGCGTGCAGCGTTTGGAACAGCATTTCGGTCTTCGACTCTTTAGTCGAACCACACGCTCACTAAGGCTTACACCCGAGGGACGCGACCTCCTGGAACGCACCCAGCGTCTGCTTCGCGAGGCGGAAGGCATCGAGCAGGGCGTGGCAGCGGCGCGCGCAGAGCCTGCGGGCATCATCAAGGTCGCAGCGCCGTTGCCGGTGGGCGTGCATATACTGGCCGCCGCCATGCCGAGCTTTCGAAGGCGCTATCCGAAGGTGAGCGTCGACCTTCGGCTGAACGACCGCTACGTCGACCTGATCGACGAAGGCGTGGATGTCGCTATTCGAGTGGGCGACCCTGGAGACGCACGCCTGATCGTGCGCCGGCTTGCGCCGCACCGCATATGCGCGTTTGCCTCGCCCGCCTATATTCAGGAGCGCGGCTTGCCAACACATCCGAACGATCTCGCGGAGCACGACTGCATCAACTTCAGGTATCAGTCATCGGGACAGGAGGCTGCGTGGCCGTTCGACATGGGTGACAGGGTGCTGGAGTTCACGCCGCCCTCGGGCCTCATCATCGATGCGAGCGATGCGATTGCTGCAGCGCTTGTCGCAGGCGCGGGCATTGGCATCTCCGCAACCTATATTGCCGCGCCATATGTTGCGCGAGGGGAATTGATGCCGGTGCTTTCCCAGTTTGCGCATGATCGATTCCACTTGCATGCGTTATGGCCGGAGAGTCGACGGAGCAATCCGGCTGTCAAGGCGTTCGTGGGCTTCCTGCGAGAGATATTTCCGGACCCGACTCCATGGGACGCGCTGGTGAAGACGAAAGCCGGCATTCGCCCGTGACTTCACCCCGTGCCGGTCGGGTCGCCGATTCAGGCAAGGGGAGAGGACACGGTTGGCGGGTTGTGTTCAATCGAATCGGCTGGTTCGGATGGACGCCGTGCTGGCGCGCAACCATCGAGACTGACAGGTCTGAATCGAAACTCTCTCACCATCGTCGCTCGCGCGCTTGCGTCGCGTCGAGGGTAAAGCGCAACGATCAGGTGCCGGTCACTTGAAACCAATGACCATTGAATCCGGTCCGACCAGTGCCTCAATGCGCACTGCTTTAAAACCAGTTTCCTCCATCCATTGCCGACACTGTGCACCCGTGTAGTCGAACCCGCCCGGTGTCTCAATGAGCATGTTCAAACTCATCAACAAGCCGAAAACGTTCTTGCGACGTTCGTCGTCGATTACCGCGTCGTACACGATGAGCGCCCCGCCCGTCGGCAAGGCGGCGTAGCACTTGCTAAGCAGTTCAAGCTTCTGCGGCAACCCCCAGTCATGCAGGATGTGGCCCATGACCAGCACATCGGCCGACGGGCATTCGTCCTTGAAGAAGTCGCCCGGATAGAAGCGCAGCCGCTCTGTCAGGCCGTGTTCGGCGACATACCCGTTGAAGACTGGCTCGACGGCCGGCAAGTCGAAACCGCCACCTGTCAGATGCTCATGCGCGAGGGCAACCTGCACTGGCAGGGCGCCTTGCGCTGCGCCGATGTCGATAAACGTGCTGTATTCAGCCCACGGGAACTGTTGTGCGATCGCGCGCGCCGCGCCCAGGCTGACGCCGGTCATTGCCTGGAGGAAGCCGCGCAACGACGCTTCATCGCGGTAAATCGCGTCAAACGGATTGCCACCGCGCTTTGCCTCGTTTTGCGGAAGTCCGGTGACGAGTGCTTCGGTCAGCGAGCCCCAGAACGGATAAAGCCGTGCATTCGCCATCTCCAGCAGGCCGCCGATATAGCTGGGCTTGCCCTTATCGAGAAAGAGGTCGGTCTCAGGCGTGTTGTGATACACGGATCCTTCACGGTCCAGCAAATGAAGCGCGACTAGAGCATCCAGGAAGTCGTGCGCCGAACGTGGATGCAGGCCGAGTGCACTCGCAAGCTCCGACGCTTCGCGGGGACGGTTCGCAAGTTCTGTAAAAACACCGAGCTCAACCGCGGACAGGAGTGTCTTCGATGCCCAGAAGCCCATGCCTATCTGCAGCAGCCTGTCGGGAGACGTGGCGTGACTGAATTCGGACGCTGGCGCGCTCTCCATATCGCATCCTTCGTTTGATATACCTAAATTAAAGGGGTGCTTGATTCCGCTAGAAGTCCGAAGCTAACTGTAGGCGGTGCGTCGGCCCTGTTCAAGCCCCTTATGTGCGCCGGCGCGCATCGAGTTTTGCTCACTGGAAGGGGGAAACGCCTGCCGGTACACTGCCAAAGATTCGGCCGTTCGGGGACATTCGCAGGCGAAGAGATAGCTGCACCCGGCGGCAGTGCAAAGATCTAGGGGCGCAATCGGCGAGAAACATTCGCACGCCTCCCGCGAACACACTGATCCAAAAAGGGAAAGTCTTCATCACGACGGCGCACTAACGCCATAAGGCCAATGCGTTGACCGCAGCCGGTGCGCTTCTGCTCGACGCCGTTCTCAAGTATTCAGGCGACTGTCTCCGCGCTGCACAGGGCGGACACCCATGGCGCGGCCGCTTCGTCTGCGTGGATTTGACAGCGGCGAAGACCAGGCCGAACGTATTCTCGATGGCACCCGGATCAATCTGCACCGGTTCAGGAATCTAGATGTTGCCGCCATCGATGCGCAGTTCCACGGACTCACGCACGATGCGGCCAAAAGCTTGCCGGCGTGCGGTCAACCTCGTGATGTGCCGCGGCGATGGTCGTGCCGATTGCTCCCTGTCCCACGATCGCGACTGTCGGTTGTTCGGCCATCGTCACTCCCTTGGCGTTGGACGGCAAGAGAGGGCATGTTACTGGCAGGCTTCGTTATCGGCTTGCACCGCAAACGGGATCGTGCGCACCACGCGCGAGTGAGTCGTGACCTCGAATGGCGTACGCCAATTTTCCTCAAGGCAGCGACACACCGCCAAGCTATTGTTTTGCATGAGAAAGTAAGCGCTGGCATGAAGAGTGCGATGTGAATTTCGACTTGTATTCAAGTTTGAACTCATGAAAGCAACCGCAGCCGACCTGCCTTTCACCGTTCGCTCACTCGTCGATGCTTACGCACGCGGCGATACCGATCCGCTGCAAGTCATCACCATGACGCTCGCACGTATCGAAGCGAGCAAGCGGCCTGAAGCGTGGACACTCGTCGTTCCGGCATCCGATCTTCAAGCCACAGCGAGCGAACTCGCACGCGAACTCGTCGAACAGGGCGCTGCGATCTTCGAGCGCAAGCCGTTGTTCGGCGTGCCGTTTGCGGTGAAGGACAACATCGATATCGCGGGTTTGCCGACGTCCGCCGCATGTCCCGCGTTCGCCTATACGCCGAACGAGACCGCATTCGCCGTGCAGCGTCTGATCGATGCAGGCGCGATCCTGATCGGCAAGACCAACCTCGATCAGTTCGCGACCGGGCTCGTCGGCACGCGTTCGCCGTTCGGTGCGGTGCGGCAGGTGAATCATCAAGAGTATGTATCGGGCGGATCCAGTTCAGGTTCGGCGGTGACCGTGGCGCAAGGCATCGTCGCCTTCTCGCTTGGCACCGATACCGCCGGCTCGGGCCGCGTGCCTGCGGGCTTCAACGGCATTGTCGGACTGAAGCCGACGTTGGGCCTCGTCAGCAAGCGCGGCGTCGTGCCCGCGTGCAGAAGCCTGGATACGCTGTCGATCTTCGCGCACGACGTCGCCGATGCATGGCTCGTGCTGCAACAGATGGCCGCATTCGATGCACGCGACGGATTTTCGCGCCGCGTCGCATCGCTCGGACTGTTGCGCGGTGCACCGCGCGTCGCGATCCCCGACACGCTCGAATTCTTCGGCGACACGCAAGCCGCCGATGCCTTCGCCGCGACGCTCGATCATCTGAAGGTCGAACCTGCAACGTTCCCTTTCGCGCCAATGCAGCGCACCGCCGCGCTGCTTTACGACGGCCCGTGGGTCGCGGAAAGGCGCGCCGCGCTGGGCGAGTTCTTCGTGACGAATCGCGCAGACATCGATCCGACCGTAGCCAAGGTCATAAGTAAGGCCGATGGGGTATCCGCCGCCGACGCCTTCAACGGCCAGTACGAACTTACGCTGCTGAAGCGCGAAGCGGATGCCCTGTTCGAACGCTTCGATATCCTGATCGTTCCGACCACGCCGACGCATCCGACCATCGCAGAAGTGCAGGCGAACCCGGTCGAAGTGAACAGCCGGCTTGGCATCTACACGAACTTCGTCAATCTGCTCGATCTCTGCGCGCTCGCCGTGCCGTGTCTGCCACGCGCCGACGGCTTGCCTGCGGGCATCACGTTGATAGGTCCAGCGGGCGCGGACTGGCGGCTTGCCGTGCTCGGCGCGCAGATCCAGGCGCTTGCGGATGTCAGCATCGAGCCGCTGCCGCTTCAGGAACCGAGCGTCACGCTCGCCGTCGTCGGCGCACATCTTCGCGGCATGCCGCTCGAATGGCAGATGAAGCAGGCGGGCGCGCGGTTCGTCGAAGAGACCGTCACGTCGCCGCACTATGCGCTCTACGCACTCGCCGATACCCAGCCGCCCAAGCCGGGGCTCGTGCGCAGTCAGGCAGAAGGACGCTCGATCGCCATCGAACTGTGGGACATGCCCGTGCGCACCTTCGGCGCATTCGTCGCAGCAATCCCGGCGCCGCTCGGCATCGGCACCGTCACGACCGCCGATGGCCGCGTCGTCAAGGGCTTCATCTGCGAACCGGCCGCCGTCGCGCCTGGGAGCGGCGCGCTCGATATCACTTCATTCGGCGGCTGGCGTGCGTATCGGCACAGGCTTGTCTCCTCATCCAACGATCAACCCACACAGGAAGCCATATCATGACCAATCGCCGCCACTTCATCAAAGGCGCGGGCGCGCTCGCCCTCGGCAGCGCGTTGCCGTTCGATCTCGCCTTCGGCGCAAGCAATCTCACCGTCGGCGTGATCTACGTGGGCGCGAAAGGCGATTACGGCTATAACCAGGCGCAGGCGCAGGCGACTGCGATCATTAAGAAGATGCCGGGCGTGAAAGTGGTCGAGGAAGAGAACGTGCCCGAAACCGTCGCCGTGCAAAAGACGATGGAAGCGATGATCGAGCAGGACGGCGCGACGCTCATCTTCGCGACGTCGTTCGGCTACTTCGACCCGCACGTGCTCAAGATGGCCGCGAAGTATCCGAAGGTCCGCTTCGCGCATTGCGGCGGCTTGTGGAAGCAGGGCAATCCGCCGAACATCGGGAGTTACTTCGGCTATATCGACGAATGTCAGTACCTCAACGGCGTCGTCGCGGGCCACGCGAGCAAGAGCAAGAAGCTCGGCTTCGTCGCCGCAAAGCCGATTCCGCAAGTGCTGCGCAATATCAACGCGTTCACGCTCGGCGCGCAGTCGGTGGATCCATCGATCACCACGCACGTCATTTTCACCGGCGACTGGTCGATGCCGGTCAAGGAAGCCGAAGCGGCCAACAGTCTCGTCGATCAGGGATGCGATGTGCTGACCTGTCACGTCGATGGCCCGAAGGTCGTCATCGAAACGGCGGAGAAGCGCGGCGCGATGAGTTGCGGCTATCACGCGAGTCAGGCTGCGCTCGCGCCGAAGGGTTATCTCACGGGCGCGGAGTGGGACTGGGCGACGCCGTACAAGGCACTCGTCACCGATGCGCAAGCCGGCAAGCCGCAGCCGAATATCCTGCGCGGCGGCCTGAAGGAAGGCTTCGTGAAAATGTCGCCGTACGGCGCGAAGGTCACCACCGATGCAAAGGGCAAAGCCGACGCCATCAAATCGAAGATGGTCGCGGGCGATTACGTGATCTTTAAAGGCCCGATGAAGGACAACAAAGGCGACAGCGCCATTGCATCGGGCACGGCTTACGCGCAGACCGACATCAAGCTGGAAAGCATGAACTATCTCGTCGCTGGTGTCGTCGGGCAGATCTGATTCTTTCGTTTGCGGAGCCGGTATGCGTTCCTATCCTCTGTTACCGCGTGTGGCGCTGGGCGCGTTGCCTGCGTTGCCGACGTTGTGCGCGCTCATCGGCACACTGGTGATGTTTTCGCTGTTCCTGCTCGTGCAAGGCCAACCTGCCGATGATGCGCTCGTGCTGATCGCGCAAGGCGCATTCGGCTCGTCGTTCGCGTGGCAAAGCACATTGCTGCGTGCTGCGCCGTTGATGCTCACCGCGTTGTGCGTCGCGTTGCCTGCGCAGGTCGGGCTTATCGTGATTGGTGGCGAGGGGGCGCTTGCGTTGGGCGGACTCGCTTCAGCGGTCGTCGCGACGCTCGTGCCCGCCGCGATGCCGTGGTTCGTCGGTGCACCGTTGATCGCGCTCGCGGGCATGATCGCGGGCAGCGTGTGGATCGGCGCGGTCGGCGCAATGCGGCAACTGCGCGGCGTGAACGAGACCATCAGCAGTCTGTTGATGTCCTATATCGCGATTGCGTTGTTCAAGCATCTCGTCGAAGGCCCGTTGCGCGATCCCGCGAGCCTCAACAAGCCTTCGACGCCGCCCGTTCCCGATGCGTTCGCCATCGGCTCATTGCCGGGTCTCGATGTGCACTGGGGCCTGTTCTGGGGCGCGCTCGCATGCGTCGCGGCATGGGTGTTCGTGCGTCACAGCACCAAAGGCTTCGCGATGCGCATTGCAGGCGGCAACAATCACGCGGCGAAGCTCGTCGGCCTGCCGGTGAACAGGCTCGCCATCGCAGCTTGCGCAATGGGCGGCGCGGCAGCGGGTCTCGCGGGCATGTTCGAAGTCACGGCGGTGCAGGGAAGTGCGAACGCGTCGCTGCTGGCAGGTTATGGGTATGCGGGCATTCTCGTCGCGTTCGCGGCGCGTCAGAACCCGCTCGCGATCATCTTCTGCGCCGTGCTCGTCGGCGGCATCGAAGCGAGCGGTTCGCTGCTGCAGCGCCGCCTGGGGTTGCCCGATGCGACCACGCTCGTCCTGCAAGGCTTGCTGTTCGCCCACCTGCTCGCGTGGGAAGCGATGGGTGGCCGCCTCGCCGCATGGCGCATCAGATTGCAGGCGATGTCGGTCGCGCGTGCATCGGTTCGACTGGAGGGTACGCATGTCTGATGCACATTCACCCATCGCCGTGTTGTTGCTGTCGCTGTTCGCGGGCGCCATTCGCGTGAGCACGCCTTACTTGTTCGTGAGCATCGGCGAATGTCTGACGGAGAAGGGCGGGCGCGTCAATCTCGGCCTCGAGGGCATCCTGGTTTCAGGTGCGATGACCGGTTACGCCGGCGCGTATCTCTCAGGCTCGCCGTGGCTCGGCGTGCTCGCGGCCGGTAGCGCCGGACTGCTACTCGGCTGTCTGCACGGTCTCGTCTGCTCGTTGCCGCGCGTGTCGGACATTGCGTTCGGCATCGCGTTGATGCTGGTCGGGACCGGCCTCGCGTTTTATCTCGGCAAGCCGTTCATCGAGCCGCAAGCGCCGATGCTGCCGTCGATCGATCTCGGCGCGTGGGCGTCGTCGCCGCAATTGCACAACGCGTTGCACGTCAATCCGCTGTTCATCATCGGCGTGGCGCTGGCGTTCGCGTTGCAATGGGGCTTGCGTCATACGCGCTGGGGCATGGCGTTGCGGCTCGTCGGCGAGAACGCGGAAAACGCTCGCGCAATGGGATATCCGATCACGCGGGTGCGCATTCTAGCGACGACGGTCGGCGGTTTCTTCGCGGGCGTGGGCGGTGCGTATTTGTCGCTGGTTTATCCGGGGAGCTGGAACGAAGGCTTGTCGAGCGGCCAAGGCCTGATGGCCGTCGCGCTCGTCATCTTCGCGCGTTGGCAGCCTGTGCGATGCCTCTGGGCCGCGCTGATCTTCGGCGCGGCGGGCGCGCTCGGCCCGGCGTTGCAGGCCATCGGCGTGACGAGCGGTTACTACCTCTTCAACGCCGCGCCTTACGTGCTGACGCTCGTCATCATGATCGTCAATTGCCGCCCCGACCGCACGCTGGCCGGTGCGCCGGGCGAACTCAGTCTCACACGTTGAAGCATGAATCACGGAGCCCAACACATGACCCGCTTCATCGAAGCACGTCCCTATCCGTGGCCTTACGACGGCAATCTGCGGCCGGACAATACCGCGCTCGTCATCATCGACATGCAGACGGATTTTTGCGGTATTGGCGGTTACGTCGACAAGATGGGCTACGACCTGTCGATGACGCGCGCGCCCATCCAGCCGATCCGCAATGTGCTCACGCTTATGCGCGAGCAGGGCTTCACGATCATTCATACGCGCGAGGGGCATCGGCCGGATCTGTCGGACCTGCCCGCCAACAAGCGATGGAGAAGCCGGCGCGCGGGAACGAATGGCGTCGGTATCGGCGACGACGGTCCGTGCGGAAAGATTCTGGTGCGTGGCGAACCCGGCTGGGAAATCATCGACGAGTTGAAGCCGGTTGAAGGCGAGATCGTCATCGATAAGCCGGGGAAAGGTTCGTTCTGTGCGACCGACCTGGAGATGGTCTTGCGTACGCGCGGCATCGTCAATCTGGTGCTGACTGGCATCACCACCGATGTCTGCGTTCACACGACGATGCGCGAAGCAAACGACCGCGGCTTCGAATGCACGATTCTCGCGGACTGCTGCGGCGCGACCGATCACGGCAATCACGACGCAGCGCTCAACATGGTGTTGATGCAGGGCGGCGTATTCGGCACGGTATCGGATTCTAAGGCGCTGCTCGCTGCGCTGGGACGCTGACCATGAACGCTCCGACCAAGGCGATGGGCGTGGAAGTGCTCGGTGCGACGAAGCGTTTCGGCGCGTTCACCGCGCTCGACGACGTGACGCTCAAGGTGCGAGCCGGCACCGTGCACGCGCTGCTCGGCGAGAACGGCGCGGGCAAGAGCACGCTCGTGAAAGGGCTCGTAGGCTATGGCGTGCTCGACGAAGGCGAGATCATCGCGGATGCGCGGCAAGTGCGTATCGCGTCGCCGCGCGATGCGCAGGCGCTCGGCATCGGCATGGTGTATCAGCACTTCACGCTGGCAGCGGGCTTGTCGGTCGAGGAGAACCTGCTGCTCGCGCGCGGACGGTTGCCGTGGAAGATCAACTGGGCGAAGGAGCGCGGCGCGCTCGATGCGTTCATGCACTCGATGCCGTTTCGCCTGCCGCTCGATGCGCCCGTCGCAAGCCTTGCCGCGGGAGAAAAGCAGAAACTCGAAATCCTGAAACAGCTTTATTTGCAGCAGCGTTTTCTCATTCTCGACGAACCCACGTCCGTTCTCACGCCGCAGGAAGCCGACGAAGTGCTCGGCCTGATGCGCGATCTCGCCACGCGCGGCGAACTGACGGTGCTGATGATCACGCACAAGTTCCGCGAAGTGATGGCGTACGCGGACGATGTCACGGTGTTGCGCAAGGGCCAACTCGTCGGTACCAGCGCGGTGGCGGACACGAGCCGCGACGAGCTGGCCGCGTGGATGATGAGCGGTGAAACCGCGAAGGTGGACGATCCCGAACTCGCCCGGACGCCGTCTGAACGTAGGCCGCTCAAGGCGGATTCGCCAGTACGCCTGGCGCTTTCGAAGCTCAACGTCATCGACGATCGCGGACATATGGCGGTGCGCGACGTATCGCTGAGCGTGAGGTCGGGCGAGATACTCGGCATCGCAGGCGTATCGGGTAATGGGCAGAAGGAACTGATCGAAGCACTCGTCGGCCAGCGCCGCGTGCAGAGCGGCGAGATGCGCATGCTCGGAGAGCCGTATCGCGCGACCCGTGAAGAGATGACTCGGCTGCGCGTGTTTGCGTTGCCCGAAGAACCGCTGCGCAATGCTTGCGTCGCCAATATGAGCATTGCGGAGAACCTTGCTCTACGCGACTTCGACCGCGCACCGATGAAGCGCCACGGCTGGCGTCTCGATCGCCGCGCGATGCGCGAACGCGCCGAACGTCGAATCGCCGAATTCAATGTGAGACCGCCGGTGCCCGCGCGCGCCATCGGTACGCTGTCCGGCGGCAATGTGCAGCGCGCCGTGCTCGCTCGCGAGCTTGGGCAAGCGGTCGATGTGCTGATCGTCGCGAATCCGGTGTTCGGACTGGACTTCGCATCGGTCGCGGACATTCATGCGCGCATTCTCGCCGCACGCGATGCCGGCGCTGCGGTGCTGCTCGTCAGCGAAGACCTCGATGAACTGCTGGAACTGGCCGACCGTATCGCCGTAATCGCGGAAGGGCGACTGGTGCACGAAACGGCTGCAAGCGGCGCGGATCGCGTCGCGTTGGGAAGACACATGGCGGGCCACGTCGAAAGCGCCACGCGCGATGCGGCCGAACCCGTCACCGTCCACGCATAAGGAGCAAGGAAGAATGAGTTCGAGCGGTCTGGGTGGATTGAACAAGTCGCCGCAAGGCATCGTCGTCGGTCTCGTGCAGTTGCAGAATCCCGATGTCGCGACACCGGAGCAACTGGCCGCACAGACGCGGCGCATCGTCGAACTGGTCGGAAAAGCGCGGCGCAATAATCCGGCGATGGATCTCGTCGTGTTCCCGGAATACATGCTGCACGGCCTGTCGATGTCCACGGACGATGCCATCATGTGTTCGCTCGACGGTCCCGAGATCGCGGCGCTGAAGGCCGCGTGCATCGAGCATCGGATCTGGGGATGCTTCTCGATCATGGAGCGCAATCCGGGCGGCAACCCTTATAACAGCGGCATTGTCATCGACGATGGCGGCGAGATTCAGCTTTACTATCGCAAGCTGCATCCGTGGGTTCCGGTGGAGCCGTGGGAGCCGGGTAACGTGGGCGTGCCGGTCTGCATTGGGCCGAAGGGCGCCAGGTTGTCGCTGATCATCTGCCATGACGGCATGTTTCCCGAGATGGCGCGCGAGGCCGCTTACAAGGGCGCGGAAATCATTCTGCGCACGGCAGGCTATACCGCGCCCATCCGTCACGCATGGAAGATTACCAATCAGTCGAACGCATTCCAGAACCTGGCGCAGACCGCGAGCGTGTGTCTGTGCGGCAGCGACGGCACGTTCGACTCAATGGGCGAAGGCATGTTCTGCGATTTCGACGGTACCGTGATGGTCGAAGGCAGTCATCGTCCCGATGAAATCATCACGTGCGAGATGCGCCCCGACCTCGTGCGCGAAGCGCGCGTTCACTGGGGCGTGGAGAACAACATCTATCAGTTCGGGCATCGAGGCTATGTGGCCGTGAAGGGCGGCGCGCAGGACTGTCCGTACACGTTCATGCAGGACATGGTGCGTGGCGAATATCGTCTGCCATGGGAAGACGAAGTGGCCGTAAAAGACGGGACGTCATGCGGATATTCGAAGCCTGAACGCCGCTACGAGGGCTGACTCGATGCCTGTGCTAACGCGCGCCCGACCGTCTCCATTCTCGTTCGATGCATCGCATACGGCGCTGATCGTCATCGACATGCAGCGCGACTTCATCGAGCCGGGCGGCTTCGGCGAAGCCCTCGGCAACGATGTATCGCTGCTTGCTTCGATCGTGCCGGCCGTCGCGCGGCTGCTCGAACATGCGCGCGATCGCGGCTGGCTCGTCGTGCATACGCGCGAGTCGCATGCGCCAGATCTATCGGATTGTCCGGATGCGAAGCGGCTACGCGGCGCACCGCAGGCGCGGATTGGCGATATGGGACCGATGGGCCGGATTCTCGTGCGCGGCGAACCGGGCAATGCCATCGTCGATGCGGTCGCGCCCGTTGCGGGCGAGATTCTCATCGACAAGCCGGGCAAAGGCGCGTTCTACGCGACGCGTCTCGGCGAGGAACTGGCGCAACGCGGCATCACGCATCTCGTGTTCGCGGGCGTCACGACCGAGGTGTGCGTGCAGACGAGCATGCGCGAAGCGAACGATCGCGGCTACGAATGCGTGCTGATCGAAGACGCGACCGCGAGCTACATTCCAGCCTTCAAGGCTGCGACCATCGAGATGATGCGCTCGCAAGGCGGCATTGTCGGATGGACGGCAACGCTCGATGATCTATCGGAGAACTGATGGAATTGAATCATTCAGAAACCGTGGCCGAAGTCGAGCGCGCGTTCGTCGCATATGAAAAGGCGCTCGTCGAAAACGACGTCGAAACCATGAACGCGCTGTTCTGGCACGCGCCGGAAACGGTACGATACGGCATTGCCGAAGTCCAGCATGGCGGCGATGCAATTCGCCGCTGGCGCGAAACGTGCGCGCCGGTGCCGCGTTCGCGCCGTTTGCATCGCACGGTGGTGACCACGTTCGGCGCGGACTATGCCACCGTCAGCACTGAATTCACGAGCGACGCCACGCCCTTGCTTGGACGCCAGATGCAGACATGGGCGCGCGTGGGCGATGCATCGAACGCGTTTGCGGGATGGATCGTCGTTGCGGCGCATGTGAGCCTTATCGAGAAGCCCTGAAAGAGGCATTGCCGGAGACACCGAATCAACTCGCCCAAACTCACGGACACCAGTGCCGTGCGCGCCATTCAGAGCGCCAATCCGCTTGCCGAACAGGTCTACCAGCAGTTGAAGCAGGACATCTTCAGCTTTCGCCTGTTTCCGGGCGATCGTTTTTCGGAGACCGACATCGCGCAATATTACGGCGTGTCGCGTACGCCGATGCGCGATGCGCTATTTCGGCTGTTGCGCGAAGGCTATCTCGAAGTCGGCTTCAGGCGCGGCTGGAAAGTCTCGGAGATCAACTTCGCGCAGCTCGATCAGCTTTACGATTTGCGGATAGTGCTGGAGACCGCATCGATCGAAAAGCTCGCCGCCGCCGTGCCGCCGCATGCGGAAATCGAAGCGCTGAAGTCCATCTGGTGTGTGCCGGTCGAAGCGCGCGAAAGCGATCCTGTCGCCCTGTTCGGCATGGACGAGAACTTTCATCGCGGACTCGTGCGCGCGAGTGGCAACGGGGAAGTGCTGCGCGTGCATAACGAAGTGACGGAGCGCATTCGCATCGTGCGGCGGCTGGATTTTCTGAAGCCGCATCGCACCAGCGCCACTTATGACGAGCATGCGAAGATGCTGCGCTTCATTGATCGCGGCAAGTGCGGCGAGGCGGCCATGCTGTTACGCGCGCACATCACGCAGAGCAAGCTAGAGGTGCGGAAGATCACCGTATCGATGCTGACGGAGGCTCGTGAGCGCAAGCTGCCGTTCGTCGGCTGAGGGGTGCGGAGAAATCATTCGTGCCTCGCGCGGGCAATGAATCGTTAGTTGTTCGAATTTTATTACGCGTCAGACGGGGTGGCATTGCATTGAGCCAATTCCTCAATCAGTCTCGGGCCGGCTGTATGTGCGCTCACGAGCGATCCGGATTTCGTAGCGAACGGACGATATTCATATTCCTAACTAAAACGTGCGCTTAGGCGCCTGAGCTCCGTGCCGGTTAGCGCCTGTGCATTAACGTGCATCAAGAAACCCGCTTTGCGCGGCGGGGCGCCCGGCGCGTGGGCTTCATTCACATAGTGGCGTGGGACGCATGCGCGTAACACGTCGCCGACCGCATCGGCGCGATGCAAACGCGAATCCAGCGGCAGCATCAGCGGGAAGCCCTGACCACTGCACGCTACGCGAGTCCCAGGCGCGCCACGTTGGCCGTACTCCGGAGTTCCTGCACGAAGCTCCCTCCGAAAAATCGCACACCGCCCTTAGCGAAGCATCATTTTCCGTTGGCAGATAGACCGGCGTTGGATCGACCCTCTCCGCGACTCTCTCTTTCGATGGCATCTGCGCGATGCGATTGTCCGCACGCAAACCGATCTCGACGAGGCGTCGCGCGAACCGGTCGATCAGCGCAAGTAATCCCGGGCGGTTGATCAGGGAGCGTTGGAGAGGTCGGCAAAGAAACCGTCATGTGGCAGAATTGGCTAAGTGGTTTTACCAATTTGCCAATCGGCGACCGATCCCTACACTGCTCCCTCGTCCATAGACCGAAAAGAAAAAATGCGAGTGTTAATTACCGACTACGACTTCCCGGACTTGGAAATCGAGAAGTCACTCTTTGAGAAAGCGGGAATCGAGGTGGTCGTCGCCCAATGCCGTACTGAGGAAGATGTCATTGCTGCGGCCGAAGGCTGCCAAGGCCTTCTCGTTCAATACGCGCCAATCAACGAGCGGGTTTTCGCTGCAAGGCCGGAGGTCCGGATCGTTAGCAGGTTTGGCGCAGGCTTCGATACGGTGAACACCGTCGATGCCGGCCGACACGGCGTATGGGTAGCAAATTCCCCGGACTACGGCGTGGGCGAAGTTGCAACCCATGCGTTCGCGATGACATTGGCACTGGTGCGTCACGTGGTCCTTTACGACCGTGATGTCAAGGCGGGGAACTGGCACTACGCTAGTTCCGGGCGACTGAAGCGGGCCTCGGACATGACGCTCGGCATCGTCGGACTTGGTCGTATCGGCAAGCGGATGGCACACATTGCCCGTGACAGTTTCGCTCATGTCGTGGCCTTCGACCCCCATCTGATCGACGGCGATTTCCCCCCGTATGTAGAACGCGTGGACCTGCGGACGCTCTTTGAACGGGCCGACGCCGTGTCTTTGCACGTGCCGCTCACTCGAGACACGACAGGCTTGGTGAATGCCGCGCTGCTGGACTTGATGAAGCCTGGGAGCTATCTCGTCAACACCTCACGCGGTGGAGTCGTGAACATCGACGACGTGCTGACGGCGCTCAACAGCGGAAAGCTCGACGGCGCAGCACTGGACGTTCTCCCCGTCGAGCCGCCAGAAACACACTCACGCGTCGTGCAGCATCCCCGTGTGCTGATCTCGCCGCATGCGGCGTTCTATTCAGTTGTTGCCGGCGCCGAATTGCGGCGCAAGGCGGCACAGAATCTGGTCGATTGGGTGCGCAACGGACGTCCTTCGTACGTGGTCGTGGAAGGAAGATAAATGGCAGCCGCAGCATAGCCGCGCCGGGAAGGGCAGCTAACTACGCAACATCATTCAATCAAGAGGAATCGGATGCATAACGATAAATTCAAGCGTGTCGCGCGGGTTGTCGCCGCGCTTGCACTGGGCGCCGCGACGTCGACCGTCCATGCGCAAGTCGCTACGGGCAATACGTCGCAAGCCAAGATCGCGTTGTCGAACAACTACGCTGGCAATTCGTGGCGTCAAGCGATGCTCAAGAGCTGGAACAACGCTTCCACGGCGGCGACCAAGGCGGGGATCATTGCAGGCGCATCTGCTTTCACAACTTCAGGGAACCAGATTACCGAACAGGCGCAGCAGGTCCAGAACCTGATCCTGCAGGGATACAAAGCCATCGCTATCGACGCTGCGTCGCCGACTGCGCTCAACGGCGTCATCAAACAGGCATGCAACGCGGGCATCGTAGTCGTGTCCTTCGATGGAATCGTGACCGAACCATGCGCATACCGGGTGGTCGTCGACTACAAGAAGATGGGCGAGATGCAGCTGGACTACCTCAGCGAGAGGGTCAAGTCCGGGAATCTGCTCGAGATTCGAGGCATCGCCGGTTCGTCGATCGACGAACAGATCCACGGGGGCATCGCGAGCGGGCTGCAGAAACATAACGGGTTCAAGACGGTTGGTACGGTCTATGGCAACTGGACTCAGACCGTGGCGCAAAAAGAGGTGACGGGTATTCTGCCGACGCTTCCCAAGATCGATGCCATCGTCACTCAGGGGGGCGACGGTTACGGTGCAGCGCAGGCGTTCAAGGCAGCCGGCCGACCGGTGCCGGTCATCATCATGGGCAATCGCTATGAGGAGCTCGACTGGTGGAAGCAGCAATCGAAAGAAGGGTATCAGACGATGTCCGTTTCCATCGCGCCGGGCATCTCGACCTTCGCATTCTGGGTTGCGCAGCAAGTGCTTGCTGGAAAGAAGATGCCGCACGACGTCATCGTGCCCCTGGTCATGGTCGAGCAGAGCAACCTCGATGACATGCTCAAGAAAACCCAGCCGGGCGGCGTAACGAACGTCGAGTACACACAGGACGATGTGGTGAAGCTGGTCGACAGCATGCCGAAGCATTGAGTGAAGAGGTCGCCGGCCTCCTCACGGCGCGCGGGGTGAATTCCCCGCGCGCATTCTTCGACGATTCGAGAGATAAGCATGTCCAGCACGATCGTTTCACTCACCGACATTCATAAGCACTTCGGCAGCAACCATGTGCTCGATGGTCTGAATTTCGCCGTCGAGAGCGGCGAATGCGTCGGGCTGCTCGGGCACAACGGCGCCGGCAAATCCACGCTGATGAACATTCTTGCGGGCACGCTCGCGATCGACAGCGGAGAGATGCGAATCGGCGACCGGAAGGTCGCTGCGCATTCTGTCAATGATGCTCATTTGTCGGGAATTCGTTGTGTATTTCAGGAGCTGTCGCTGTGTCCCAACCTGACCGTAGCCGAGAACGTGCGCGTACTGCACCATGGGCTGTCGGGGTGGGGCTGGCGCAGGCGCGCCGCGCGTCTCATCACGGAAAAGCTCGACGAGATTTTTCCGGACCATGGCATTCGATCGGACGCGGTGACGAGCGACCTGACGCTCACGCAGCTTCAGATGGTCGAAATCGCGCGGGCGTTCACGGAAGTAGACGTACCGGTCAAGCTCGTGCTGCTCGACGAACCGACCTCGAGCCTCGACTCGACAACGGCTGACCAGTTACTGAACTACGTGCAGACCGCAACTGCGCGGCAGCAGGCAGTCATTCTGATTTCGCACATGCTGGGTGAAATCGTGCGCGCCGCTGATCGCAGCGTCGTGATGCGCGACGGACGTGTCGTCGCGACGTTCAATCGAGGGGCGACCAAGAACGAACTGGTCGCCGCGATGGGCAACGTGGCTACCGAGACTCACGGTAGCGCTCCCGCACGCATGAGCAACACAGGCGAGCTACGCGTGGATCTTGCAGTCAAAGGGGAACGCGTTACCGCACGCAAGGGCGAAATCATCGGCCTTGCAGGACTTGCTGGTCATGGTCAGACGGAAGTGCTGCTCGAGGTGTTCGAGCAAGCCCGGCGAGGATCGTCGATCGCAAACGGCACGGTTGCTTTCGTCGCGGGAGATCGCGCTAGAGACGGTGTTTTCCCGTCCTGGTCGATCGGCGCCAATCTGTCGATTAGCGCAACCGCGCGGCTGTCGCGCGCAGGGTTCATTTCGCTCGAGTCGGAAGCTGCGCTCGGACAAGCGTGGCGGGACCGTGTGCGCATCAAGACCCTGGACATGAATCAACCGATATTGTCGCTATCCGGGGGCAACCAGCAGAAGGTTCTATTCGCACGGGCCCTCGCAGCCGACGCCGATATCGTGCTAATGGATGATCCGCTGCGGGGCGTCGATATCGGCACCAAACTCGAGGTCTATCGGTTGATCCAAAGCGAAGCGGAGCAAGGGCGGACTTTTCTCTGGTACTCGACTGAGCTCGACGAACTGGTCTATTGCGATCGCGTCTATGTATTTCGCAGCGGGCAGGTGACAGGCTGTTTTTCTGCTGACGAGTTTTCGGAGGACAAGGTGATCAAGGCTTCATTCGAGGAGGTGGCGCTGTGAACGCATTGCTCCAGCCCGCGCGGCTGCGCGCAGCATTGCCGGTGCTCTCGCTGCTGATCGTGGTGTTGCCGATGTTCTATCTGCAACCGCAGACCTTCAGCTATTTCGGCATCAACACGCTGATTAGCCTGGCCGTTCCAATCGTGCTCGCGACGATGGCCCAGATGTGCGTCATCACCGTGAATGACCTCGATCTTTCTATCGGAAGCTTCGTCAGCTTCGTAGCGTGCGTCGGCGCCTCGGTCCTGCAACAGAGCACTGTCTTGGGCATTGCTGTGCTCGTGGGGTGTGTGCTGGTGTATTGCGCAATCGGGATGCTGATCGAGTGGCGCAACCTGCCCTCTATCGTCGTGACGCTCGGGATGTCGTTTGTCTGGCTCGGACTAGCGCTCCTGCTGATGCCGACTCCTGGCGGCAGCACGCCCGAGTGGCTGCAGCAGCTGGTTCAGTGGCATACGCCGGTGATCCCGTTTCCTTTAGTGGCTGCCGTGGTCATTGCTGTGGCGACGCACTTTTTCCTCATGCGCTCAGCGTGGGGCACGCTCTTGCGCGGCGCCGGCGGTAATGGTCGCGCGCTGGCTCGCGCCGGCTGGTCGCTGCTGTGGGCGCGTGGCCTGATGTACGCACTAGCGGGCATTTTCGGCGTGCTGTCGGGACTGACGCTGGTTGGCTTCACGACCTCGGCGGATGCAAACATCGCATTGCGTTACACGATGATTTCTATCGCAGCGGTCATTCTCGGCGGCGGTGAATTCGTCGGCGGAAGAATCTCTCCGTGTGGCGCGGTCATCGGAGCACTGACGCTAACGCTTGCAGCATCGCTGCTTTCATTTCTGGAAATCTCACCAACATGGCAAATCGGAGCGCAAGGCGTGATTCTCATCATAGTGTTGTCCCTGCGGGCAGTGATCGGACGGACGCGAGCATGAGTCCGTTCTTGGCGGTTCGGACGACCCTGAGCAAACCCTGGCTGTGGTCGTATGCCGGCGCCTTGATGGTGTGGCTGATTACCATCGGCGGCGTCCGGGGGCAGGGCGCCGGCGGCATCGTCGCTGCGGCATTGGCGTTCTCGGTGTTCCTGGTTCTGGTCGGCCTGGGGCAGATGCTCGTCATCACTTCGGGCCCGGGCAACATCGACCTGTCCGTGCCTTCGACGATTACCCTTGCGGGCGTTGTCTCGATGCAGTTGATGGGCGGGGAAAGCCAAATGATCGTGGCCGGCGCGCTCGCCGCCGTCGCTGTCGGTATCGTGGTCGGGACTTTCAATTACGGCCTGATACGCTTGCTGCGGATTCCGCCGATCATCGCGACCATGTCGTCGAGCTTTCTGATTCAGTCCATGGCGATCAGCTACAACGAGGGCGCACGCGCGGCACCGCCGTCCACGCTCGTCGCTTTCGCGAACGGCCGCGTGATGGGCGTGCCCTACACGGCTATCGGGGTCGTTGCGCTGGCTGTTGCGCTCGGCTACGTGACGACTCGCACCGTGTATGGCCGCTCGCTGTCAGCCATTGGCCAGAACGCGGGCGCCGCGCGCCTGGCCGGCGTCAGGGTCGAGCGCACGCGCTACTTCACCTACGCTGTCTGCGCCGTGCTGGCGGCCCTTACCGGATATCTGCTCGCTGCCTTCTCGGGCGGCGCGACACTCGACATGGGCGACGACTACATGCTGTCGTCGATTGCGGTGACGGTCATAGGCGGCACCGCCGTCGCGGGGGGCCGTGCCAGTGTCCCGGGGATTTGGGGTGCCGCGCTGTTCCTGTTCCTGATGGTGGCCATGCTCAACGCGCTAGGCGTCGGCGCGGGGCTTCGACTTGTCATTACCGGTGTACTCATCATCGGCATCATCATCTTCGCAAGTAAACCAAAGAACTGAAAAGGAGCGCGAATGTCAGCAGAAGGGTGCGGTTACGAGATTATCGACCCGGCATTCCGGGAACTCATTCTTCCCAACGCATGGGTCGAGAAACTCTATGGCGGCTGCCGCTGGGCCGAGGGACCGGTGTATTTCACGGACGGCGACTTTCTCGTGTGGAGCGACATCCCTAATAACCGGATGATGCGCTGGGTTCCGGACCTGGGTGTGTCGGTGTTTCGCCAGTTTTCGAATTACAGCAACGGCAACACGCGCGACCGGCAAGGGCGGCTCGTGTCGTGCGAGCAGGGCGGGCGGCGCGTCACGCGTACCCAGCCGGACGGCACGATCGAGGTGATTGCCGACCAGTATCAGGGCAAGCGGCTCAATTCGCCTAACGATGTCGTGGTCGCATCCGACGACAGCATCTGGTTCACCGATCCGACCTACGGCATTCATAGCGACTACGAAGGTTATAAGGCGCAAAGTGAGATAGGCGCCTGCTATGTCTACAGATGGGACGCGCGTAGCCGCGAGTTGTCTGTCGTCGCGGACGATTTCTTGAAGCCCAACGGGCTCGCTTTCTCTCCGGATGAAAGCCAGCTCTACATTGCCGATACAGGCGCTACGCACACGGAAAACGGCCCGCATCACATCCGCGTATTCGACGTCGTGGATGGCGTGACGCTGGCTAATGGGCGAGTATTCGCGGAAATCGATCCGGGACTCGCTGATGGGTTTCGCCTTGATGTGCAGGGCAACGTCTGGACGTCGGCTGGCGACGGCGTGCATTGCTATTCCCCGGCAGGCAAGCTGCTCGGCAAGATCAAGATTCCAGAAGTTGTCGCGAACGTGACGTTTGGTGGACCGAAGCGCAATCGGCTGTTCATCGCAGCGACCAGTTCGATCTATGCGGTGTACGTCGGAGTTGCCGGCGCACAAAGGCCTTGAAGCTATCTAACGGCGCACTTTCAATCTCTTGCAAGCAAGCTGCTAGATAGGATGGGAAGTCTTTCCCGGGACGCTTTGAGGCGGTACACGGCTACGGAACGACGCTAAGGAAAGAAACGGCAAACGCCACTGCGAATTCGTGGCCCGGCGAGATCCACGGTTATGCCACCAAGCGCTGTCGAGGTATTCGCCTCGACGGCGCGCGACGCGTTTACCGAAGGCCGCAAGACCGCTTCGTGCGTCTAGGCAGGCCGTTTAGAAGGGCGACGAGTGGCGCGAGCGGGCGCCGTTACGTCATCCGGGGCGGCGTCCTGCGTCAAGCTGGACGTGAGCCGCTTGAACGACGAATCCATATGCTTGTGCATGGCCGCACGAGCAGCAGTCGCGTTCTTCGCGCGGAGCGCGGCCAGGATCGCCCTGTGCTCTGCCACTGCCTGGGCCCATACCGCAGTCGTATCGAAATGACTGTTCAACAAGTCGAAGAGCGGCCCCATGCGGGCATCGAACAGACGTGTGACCAGTCCGACCAGCACGCTGTTGCCCGTTGCTTCGGCGAGTGATACGTGAAACAACCGGTCAGCCTCGAGGGGATCGATGCCCGCCGCGATCTGGGTTTCCATCGCGTCGATCGCTTCTTCGATGGCCTTGAATTGGGCTGCCCGCCCTGTTTTCGCCGCAGTCGCTGCGACTTCACCCTCGACGAGCTTGCGGGCCCGGATGAGTTCCAGAGGGCCTTCTTCGCTCGACAGGTCCAGCACATCGTTGTTGCGCTGTTGGCGCGTTGCACGCACGTAGATGCCGGAACTGACGCGTACCTCAATCAGACCTTCCACTTCGAGCGCAATCAAGGCTTCTCGCAACGAAGGCCGACTGACGCCCAGTTGAACTGCCAGGTCACGTTCCGTCGGCAGCCGAGTCCCAACCGGGAATTCCCCGCTCATGATGAGCGCGCGCAACTGATCGCTGATCTTCCGGTAAAGTCGCTGGGGTTCGATTGCCTTGATGGGCATAAGCTATTCCGTCGCTGTTACTAATATTTGACTAGGCACAATCCAGAATGAGGGAGCGGTCGGCGGTCGCTGCCCCTGCCTGCCTGATACGAGAAATTATACGCGCCCGCGACCCCGCTCCATGCTGGGAAAACCATGAGGAGACTGGCTGCCACGCGCTTTGCCGCAGAGGTGGCGCATAGGCATGTCGTCTCTTGTCCGCTGCGTTGCGGACGCTCGGCTGCAGTAGTGGGCCGATCCATTGCCGATACCGCTGTAAGGCAAGGTAGACGGAGCGAATGCGCTCCATAAGACAGTCCTCGCTTTTCTCGCAGCGTCCGTTCCACACGGTGACGAAGCGGGATAAGCGGCCGACCGCAGCGTTCTTTTGGCGACCGTCGTGCGTATTGACGGTCGATTGATTAGCTATGCTACTAATTTGCCTTTCGCTGCTTCGTAGAAGATAGCGATCGATGTAAGCATTGAGTAACCGACGCCAGCCTTTACAAGCTGCTTGGTGAGTACTTACTCGCCCTTCGCTTTTCGCGTTGCGTGCGCGGCGATCTCGCAGGCGAGTTTAACGAAAGCGCCTAGCGCAGCGGGCGGATTGGGCTCCTTCCATGCAAGGTAAAGCTCGCTTTTGGCGTGCTGTTCGCGCAGGGGACGATAGACGACGTTGTCCATGTGCGTTCGTTGAACTGACGCCGGTACGAGCGTCACACCAAACCCGGCGCTGACGAGGCCAAGGGAAGCGTAGATCTGCCCCATTTCGAAGCTCGTGGACGGAGAAAATCCGGCGAGTGCACACAACTGGTTGATGGTGGCGTGATAGTCAGGCGCGACGTCTTTCCGGTAATTGATGACGCGCAACTGCGTACAGTCTTTGATGGAAATATGCCGTTTGGCTGCGAGAGGGTTGTCCTTTGCGATGGCAACGTAAAACGGCTCCTGAAGCAACAAGACGCTGTTCAGTTGAGTATCCGTCGGCACAGAGCGGACGAAGGCCAGATCGACGTCGCCTCGGTTCAGGGCATTGATCTGTTCCGCAGAGGAAAACCATCGAAGTTCGACTGTCACCGCAGGGTAACGCTGCTGGAATTCACGCAAGAGCGGGGGCAGCAGTGTGTACGCAATGTGCTCGAAGAACCCGACCGCCACCCGGCCGATTTCCCCTCTCGCCGCGCGTTGCGAATCCACGATCGCGGCGTTCGTTTCCGCCAGAATGCGCTTTGCCCGTTCTTCGAAAACTTGCCCCGCCGCTGAAAGAAAGACTCGTTTGCCCCGGCGCTCAAGAAGCGAGACGCCCACTTCCTCTTCCAGTTCCCGTATCTGCCGGCTCAACGGCGGCTGCGCCATGTGCAGCTCATTTGCCGCCTTGGTGAAGTTGAGTGTGCGTGCCACCGTTACGAAGTAGCGAAGATGACGGAGCTCCATCGGGTACCTTTTAGGTATCGATACGCAACTTATTATATCTTTTACATCGGATGCGCCCGGTCTTAGGATTCTGACATCAGGCCAACATGTCAGGAGACCCTCATGAAACTTACCGCGTCACAGCTGGAAGCGTACGAGCGCGATGGGTTCGTTGTTCTGCCGGAGCTTTTCACGGAAGAAGAGGTCCGACATATGAAGAGCGAGCTGCGCCGCATCCAGAAGATCGACACCGACCATCTTGTCCGTGAAAAAAACGGCGGCATCGCAAAGACGATCTACAAAGTTCACGAGACCGAGAGTCCGACGGCATCGGCGGTTTTCCACTCCGCAGTGCGCTCTCCCCGATTGCTCGAGCCTGCACAACAACTGATCGACGATACCCAACTTTACGTCTATCACACAAAGTGCAACTTGAAGACGGCAATCGACGGTTCTGTCTGGCAATGGCATCAAGACTTCGGCACCTGGCATATCGACGGCGTGAAAGAGCCGCAGATGACAACCGCGTTGGTCATGCTCGACGAGCCGACCGAAATGGGCGGATGTCTCTACTTCATTCCGGGAAGCCACAAGCTGGGCTCGCTCGATCCGGTGTTCGACGAGGCAACCGGTTACCGCTTCTACGTGGTGCCTAAGCCGACCATGCTCGAGATTTTGTCCAGCCATCGCAAGGCCGTGCCTATCGTCGGCCGCACGGGAACCGTCGTGTTCTTCGACGCCAACATCGTTCATTCTTCAGGTCACAACCTGTCCGGTGACGATCGATGGCAGGTCTATGTCGTCTACAACGGGGTGAAAAACAAGCCTGAAGAAGTCGAGCAGCCGCGACCGGATTATGTGCGTTCGACGAATTTCGCTCCTCTGGAGGTCGGTTCAGACGAGATTCTCGGCGGAGTTCAGGTCGGCTGATTTCGGCGTAGGCGTCGCGCGCCAGGGCTTGTGCCTGAAGACCAGCGGGGAGCGAGAACGTGATTGCCGATACGCGTGCACGTTGCTTTCGGCAGTCACGGTAACGCAATCGACTCGGCCTTATCTGCGAATGTCTGCCCGCGATGCCGCCAGAAGGGCTTCATGAGGCGACGGAGTAGTTGACTGACGGCTTGCGCCAGATGATGCCGACCGCCACCATGGAGCCGGCGATCATCCGCGTTGACTGACGGTTCGAACTGCCGTTGACGCTTCGACAACAGGCGCCCGAATTCGCTCAACTCATGGTCGACAATGGGTCGCGTTCGGCTGGTCGCCAGCGACAGGCAGCAAGTGATCTTACCCACGAACCGTGGACACTCTGACTTGAGCAACGGTTAATGTTTCGAAGGGCAGCGGCGCTTGGTAGCC